>JBBDMS010000025.1:0-25150 GCA_040878185.1 Dongiaceae bacterium
GCCGCGGCCTACGGGGGCGGGGTGGCGGTTTTCGGCCGTGCGCCTTGCTTCGCGGCGCCCCGGACGTTACGGATAGCCGGTCCCAAGCAAGCCGAAGCCAGCCGGGGCGCAATTCGCGTGCGGCGGCCATGCGGCACGAGGCTTCCCGACGATCCGCGGACAGGGCAATGGACGACAGCAGTTTCGAAAAACTGGCCGGCCGCACGATCGACCGTCTGTTCGAGGCACTCGACGCGGCGATCGGCGACAGCGCCGAAATCGACATCGAGGGCGGCATCCTGACGATCGAGACGGCAGACGGGAGCCGGTATGTGATCAACCGGCACGGACCGAACCGGCAGATCTGGCTGTCCTCGCCCAAATCCGGTGCCTGGCATTTCGAGCGCAAGGACGATGCCAAAGGTGGGGCCTGGGTTTCGACCCGCGGCAGCGAGCGGCTCGATCAGGTGCTCGCTTCCGAGTTCGGCATCGCGCTCGCGCTCGATTGATCGTGTCCCAGAGACCTTCCCGGACCGCGCGCGCATGAGACAGCCCCTTGCCGTGCTCGCGCCCGACCGCGCCGCCACCCGCGATCTCGGTCAGCTCCGTCTGCTGCTGCATTTTCTCAAACCCTATCGCCGCCAGCTTGCCGGTGCGCTGCTTGCGCTGACCGTTGCCGCGGTCACGGTGCTGGCGCTCGGGCAGGGCCTGCGCGATCTGGTCGATCACGGCTTCGCCGCCGGGAACCCGCGCGAACTCGACCGTGCCGTCATCGTGCTGTTCGGCGTCACGGTCCTGCTCGCGGTCTCGACCTTCGCGCGTTACTACCTCGTGACCTGGGTCGGCGAGCGCGTGGTCAACGATCTGCGTCGCGCGGTGTTCGATCGGGTGATCCGTCTGTCGCCGGCATTCTTCGAGCTGACCCGCACCGGCGAGGTGCTCTCGCGGCTCACGACCGACACGACCCTGCTGCAGCTCGTCGTCGGCTCGTCGGTGTCAGTCGCGCTGCGCAACGCGCTGCTGCTGATCGGCGGCACGATCATGCTGCTGGTGACGAGCTGGAAGCTGACCGTGCTCGTCTTTCTCGTGGTGCCGCTGGTGCTGTTGCCGATCCTGACCTACGGACGGCGGGTGCGGCGGCTTTCACGCGAATCGCAGGACCGGGTCGCCGATGTCAGCGTCGAGGCGGAAGAGGTGCTGCGCGAGATCCGCACCGTGCAGGCCTTCAACCACGAAGGCGAGGACCGGCGGCGCTTTGCCGGCCGGCTCGAGGCGGCGCTGGCGGCCGCGATCGAGCGCACACGCGCACGCGCCATGCTGACCGCGATCGTGATCCTCCTGGTGTTCGGCTCGATCTCCGCCGTGCTCTGGATCGGCGGCCATGACGTGCTCGCGGGGCGGATCAGCCCGGGCGATCTCTCGGCCTTCGTCTTCTACGCCATCGTCGTCGCCGGTTCGGTCGGTGCGATCAGCGAGGTCTATAGCGACCTGCAGCGCGCGGCGGGCGCGATGGAACGGCTGATGGAGCTGCTCAAGACCGAGCCGCAGATCCAGGCGCCGGCGCGGCCGGTTGCATTGCCGGTGCCGGCGCGCGGCGAGATCCGGTTCGAGACGGTCACCTTCCGTTATCCGACGCGGCCGGACCGCGCCGCGCTCGATGCGATCGACCTTGCGGTTGCGCCGGGCGAACGGGTCGCGCTGGTCGGGCCCTCCGGCGCCGGCAAGACGACAATCTTCCAGTTGCTGCTGCGTTTCTATGATCCCGATTCCGGACACATCCGGCTCGACGGCGTCGACATCGGGGAGACCGATCCGGCGGCGCTGCGCGCGCGGATTGGATTTGTTGCGCAGGAGCCGGCCATCTTCGCTGCGAATGTCGCGGAAAATATCCGCTACGGGCGGCCCGATGCGAGCGACGTCGAGATCGCGGCGGCTGCCGGCGCGGCGCATGCGATGGAGTTCATCGAACGGCTGCCGCAGGGGTTTGCGACCGAGCTTGGCGAACGTGGCGTGCGGCTCTCCGGCGGGCAGCGCCAGCGCATCGCGATCGCGCGCGCGATCCTGCGCAATCCGGCCGTGCTGCTGCTCGACGAGGCGACCAGCGCGCTCGATGCCGAAAGTGAGCGGGCGGTACAGCAGGCACTCGACGAACTGATGCAGGGTCGGACGACGCTGGTGATTGCCCACCGCCTTGCGACCGTGCTCAAGGCCGACCGCATCGCCGTGCTGGATCACGGCCGCATCGTCGCGACCGGCACGCATGAGGCGCTGATGCACGAGCAGGGGCTCTACCGGCGGCTTGCCGAGCTGCAATTCGACCGGCCTTTTGAGGCGGTTCCCGCCTGATTTTCACCAGGCGTTTGCCGCGGTTTCCGCAATAACCCGGCGCTATCGCCGTATAAGCGCAATTCATTTGCCGTTGGCGGGCGAAAGCCCGACTCTCGCGCGGACGATCCCCGCGGCAAGCCATGCCCGGCGGTCCCGGGAAACGGAGAGAACGACATGCTCGAATCGCTGAAACGCATCCGCAACGGCCAGCCGGTCAAGCGCACATTCTCAGATGCGGAATACAAATCGCGCCATACACGGCTGCGCACGCTGATGGCCGATCGGGCGATCGACACCGCCTTGTTCACCTCCTATCACAACATCAATTACTTCACTGACTTCCTGTACTGCTCGTTCGGCCGGTCCTTCGGCTGCGTTGTGACGCCGGACAAGGTGACGACGGTCAGCGCCAATATCGATGCCGGCCAGCCCTGGCGGCGCACTGCCGGCGACGACAATCTCGTCTACACCGACTGGCAGCGCGACAATTACATTCGCGCCCTGCAGGAGCTGATTCCGAACAAGGGTCGGCTCGGCATCGAGTTCGACCACATGAATCTCGACACGCGGCGCAAGGTCGAAGCGGCGCTGCCTTTGGTCGAGCTGGTCGACATCAGCCGCGGCACCATGGGGCTGCGCATGGTGAAATCCGACGAGGAAATCGTAATCATCCGGCACGGCGCGCGGATCGCCGATATCGGGGGTGCGGCCTGCGTCGAGGCGATCGGCGAGGGCGTGCCGGAATATGAGGTGGCGCTGCACGCGACCCAGGCGATGGTGCGCGAAATCGGCAGGACCTTCCCGCATGGCGAACTGATGGACACCTGGACCTGGTTCCAGTCGGGCATCAACACCGACGGCGCCCATAATCCGGTGACCGCGCGGCGCATCGAGAAGGGCGACATCCTGAGTCTCAACTGCTTTCCGATGATCGCCGGCTATTACACCGCGCTCGAACGCACGCTGTTCTTCGATCATTGCAGCGATGCGCATCGCAAGCTCTGGGAGATCAACGTGAAGGTGCATCGCCGCGGCCTCGAGCTGATCCGGCCGGGCGCGCGCTGCTGCGATATCGCGAACGAACTGAACGAGATCTACAAGGAAGCGGGCCAATTGCAGAACCGCACCTTCGGCTACGGCCACAGTTTCGGCGTGCTGTGCCATTACTATGGCCGCGAGGCGGGCCTCGAACTGCGTGAGGATATCGAAACCGTTCTCCAGCCCAACATGGTGGTTTCGATGGAACCGATGATCATGCTGCCCGAGGGCCAGCCGGGCGCCGGCGGCTATCGCGAACACGATATCCTGGTCATCAAGAAGGACGGTGCGGAGAACATCACCGGTTTCCCGTTCGGGCCGGAAAAGAACATCATCCGGAAATGACCGGGCGGAAACTGGCGCGAAGCGGGGCGACGCGGGCATGTCGAACCGCTGCCGGCGGGGCCGGCTGCACGGCCGCTCAGGCGCCCGCGATTGGCTATTCAAATCCGGCCATTACCGCTAATAATTGGTGGTGTGTTAACTGGACGGTTAGTCTGCCACCGCTTCTCCACATGGGTCGGAGCGTTCGAGGGGGAATACCCCGGGCGATATCAGGCGGAATACACGGGAGGATACGAAACATGTTGCGTGGAAGATCACCAGGACATCTCGCTGCGGCCATCTCGCGCCGCGGTCTGCTCAAAGGTAGCGCCGCAGCGACGGCGGGCATTGTGGCAGCCTCGGCCATGCCAAAATCGGGTCGCGCCGAAGACGTGCTTTCGGTTCTGAGTTGGCCCGGCTACACCGATCCGGAAGTCGTCGGTCCTTTCGAGGAAGCGCACGGCGTCAAGGTTGTCGGCAAGGAATATACCGGCGGCGACCAGATGCTGGCGCTGCTGAATTCATCGCCCCCGGGCACATTCGATCTCGTGCTGAGCGATGCCGAGTATGTGCATATGGTGCACGAGGCGGGCCATCTCGATCCGCTCGATCCGGCCGATTATTCGATCAGCGATTTCTGGCCGGAGTTCCAGAATTTCCCCGGCCTTTGGGGCGGCGACAATATGTACGCCGTGATGACGAGCTTCGGTTATCTCGGCATGACCTACAACACCGAGCATATGTCGCGCGAGGAAATGAACTCCTACAAGATCATGTGGGATCCGAAGGTGACCGGTCGCGTCGGCATGTATGACTGGTATCTGCCGCCGATGCTCTGCCTCAGCCTCTACGATGGCAACCGCCCGCCCTACGATATCGATGCGGCGGCCTTCGAGAAGCTGAAGGGAACGTTGAACAGCCTCAAGCCGCAGGTTGTCGGCATCGGCGCGTTCGCACAGTCCTTCTCCATGCTTTCGCAGAGTGAAGCCTGGATCATGCCGGGCACGGGTGCGTGGCTGACGCTGCTCCTCAAAAAGGACGGGGTGCCGGTCGACGACATCGTGCCGGACGAAGGCGGGCTGCAGTGGAGCGAGTGCATGGGCATCGCGTCGGCCAGCGAAAAGAAAGATCTGGCCAAGCTCTTCCTGCAGTACATGGCATCGCCCGAAGGTCAGATGCGCATCGCGATCAAGCCGGCTTATTCGGGTTCGATCCCGAACAAGGCGGGCTGGACGCTGCTCAACGAACAGCATCCGGACTGGGCGGCCCTGCTGTTGCACCAGCTCGACCAGCGCAACGTCATGGACGAGTACGCCGAAGGCAAAATCTTCATCCGCGATCTGCCGAAGCAGCAGTCGCTCGCGGAATGGAACGATGCCTTCACGGAGTTCAAGAATCTCTAACCTGCGCCGATCTGCCTGAGACAGGATCGACGGCCCCGTTTCCGCTGCGGCGGGAGCGGGGCCGCCGGCATCCTTCCGTTCGGGCGGGATGACGATCGGCAGTGCCGGCGCCGTGCTGCGTCGGATGCTGCCACATGCCGAGGGAGTGAGGGCCGTGTCGACTGCGACCGTCGACCGACATAAACCGGATCAGGGATCCGTGCCGCCAGAAGCGGCGCGGCCGAACTGGTTCGGTCTGACCTTCGGCCTGCCGGCGTTCGTCTGGCAGCTCGCCCTGTTCGCAACGCCGCTGGTCTTCCTCGTGGTGATGACGTTCTGGCAGGTGGTGAACTTCCGCCCGACGCCGGCATTCGTCGACGACAACTGGGTGAAGCTGCTTTCGGCCGGTTATTTCTGGGACATTTATTTCCGCACGTTCCTCTACGGTCTGCTGGCGGCGGCGGTCGCGAGCCTGATGGCGTTTCCCCTCTCATACCTCCTGGCCTTCCGCGCCAGCGCGAACATCCGCTGGCTTGCCGTGTTTCTGCTGATCACGCCGTTCTTCACCAGTTATCTGGTGCGCACCTATACCTGGAAAGTGATCCTGACCGGCAACGGCATGGTGAACGCGGCATTCGGCTATCTCGGGCTCGGCCCGTTCGCGATGGTCAATAATCTGTTCGGCACGCTGGTCGGATATCTGACGCTGGTGCTGCCGCTGGTGATCCTGCTGCAGCTTTTCAGTCTCGCCTATGTCGACCGGAACCTGATCGAGGCCGCGCATAATCTGCGCTGTGGCGCCCTGCGGACCGTCTTCCAGGTGATCATTCCCTCGGCCAAGATCGGCCTCGTGCTCGCGGCGACCTTCGCGTTCATTCTTTCCTTCGGCGATTATGTGAGCCCGACCTTGCTCGGCGGCAGCCGGCCGCCGACGCTCAGCATTCTGATTGTCGACGTGGTCAAGTCGGGTGCCAACTGGCCCGAAGCGTCGGTCATCGCGGTGATGATGTCGGTCACATTGCTGGCGGTGTGCTTTGCCGCCCTCATCTTCGCCTACGGGCGAGGCGGGCGGCGGGCATGAGCGGGCGCCGGCTCTTTACGCTGCTGCTATGGTGCTACGCGGGCGCCGTGTTCGCGTTCATCTTTGCGCCAATCGTCGTCAGCTTCATCGTGTCGTTCAACTCGGATCGATTTCCGACCCTGCCGCTCGGCGAGTTCTCGACGCAATGGTACGAGGCAATCGCCGACGATCCGACTTTGTGGCCGGCGCTGCGGCGCACCATCATCGTCGGTGCCGTGGTCGCGGTGATTGCGACATTGCTCGGGTTCGGGGCGGCCTATACCGATTACCGGTTCCGATTCTTCGGGAAGAATTTCTATCTGGCACTTGCCCTGCTGCCGCCGACCATTCCAGTGGTCATCCTCGGTCTCGCGATGCTGGTCTTCCTCTCGCAGATCGGGCTGTTCGGCCAGCTCCATTCGGTGATCCTCAGTCACGTCGTGCTGTGCATGCCGTTCGCGATGGCGCTGGTACGGCTGCGCCTGTCGCAGATGGACCCGAGCATGGAGGCGGCGGCCTGGAATCTCGGCGCCAGCGAATGGCGCACGATGGTCGAGATCATCCTTCCCTTCACGCTGCCGGCGATCCTGTCGGCGCTGTTCATCACGATGGCCGTCTCGTTCGACGAGTTCGCCATCGCGTTCTTCGTGTCGGGTTTTGCCGAAACGCTGCCGGTGCGGATCCTCGCAATGTTCCAGGGTCAGGTCAGTCCGCGGATCAATGCGATCGGCAGCATCGTCTTCACCGTCACCATGGCGCTGGTCATTCTGGCGCAGGTGGCACTTCTCGCACGCAATCCGGCCCGTACCCGCCTGGCGGTCGCCAAGGCGGCGGCCGGCGAAAGTACCGACCATGGCTGAAACGCTCCTCACCCTCCAGCGACTCTCCAAGAGCTATGGACCCGCGCAGGCGGTCCGCAGCATCGATCTCACGATCGAGAAGGGCGAGTTCATTGCCATCATGGGGCCGAGCGGCTGCGGCAAGACGACGACGCTGCGCATGATCGCCGGTCTCGAAAAGCCGACCTCGGGTGAAATCAGATTGCGCGGCCGGCTGATGAACGATGTCCGGCCGTGGGAGCGCGATACGCCGCTGGTCTGGCAGAGCCTCGCGCTGTTTCCGTTTCTCAGCGTGCAGAAGAATGTCGAGTTCGGCCTCAAGATGCGCGGCATGTCGCCCGCCGACCGCCGGCAGCGCGCGTTGCACTGGCTCGAGCAGCTCGGCATTTCCGAGTTCGCGGGCCGCGATGTCGCGACGCTGTCGGGCGGACAGCGCCAGCGTGTCGCGCTCGCGCGGGCGCTGGTGACCGAGCCGGAAATCCTGCTGCTGGACGAACCGATGAGCGCGCTCGATGCGCATCTCGTGGTGCGGATGCAGGCCGAGCTGATCCGTCTGCATCGCGAACTGGGCATCACGTTCTTCTATGTGACGCACAGTCAGTCCGAGGCCTTCGCCATGGCGAGCCGTGTCGTCATCATGAATGGCGGGCGGATCGAGCAGGCGGGACCGGCAAAAGATGTGTATCGCAACCCGGTCAACCGGTTCGTAGCGGGCTTCGTCGGCACCAACAACATCATGAGCGGCCGGGTCGAATCGCTTTCCGACGGGCGCGTCACGGTGGCAACGCCGGCCGGGCGTTTCATGGCCCCGCTGCCGAAGGAACATGCGCCTTCGGTCGGCGACCAGGTCGATTATGTGGTGAGCGCGGACAGCATCGCGATCGGCCCGGCGGGTGCCGCCAATGAAGTCACCGGCAATCTGGTCAGCGAGCAGTTCATCGGCTCGGTGGTGACCTTGTTCATCGAGGGTCCGTCGGGCGTCGAGTTCCGGGTGCAGAAGCCGCAGCGCGACGTGGCCGCGCTCGAACTCGAACCCGGCCGGCCGCTCGCGATCGGCTGGGACACCGCGACCGCGTATATCCTGCCGGCCTGATCTCAGGCGCGGCGGCCGGTCAGCGACCGCGGTCGCCTGCGACGACGTCGTTCCAGAGCGCAGGGCGTTCCTCGATGAACCGTCGCAGCAGCGCCCGGCAGGCCGGATCGTCGAGCACAACCACATCGACGCCCCGATCGGCAAGGAAGCCGATGTCTCCGGAATAGGTTTCGCGATCGGCGACGACCACGCGCGGCACGCCGAAAAAAAGGACCGCGCCGCTGCACTCGGGCAGGGGCTGAGGGTTGTATAGAGGCAAGTGCCGGCATAGCCGCCGGCCCGCAACCCGCCATGGCGCAGGCAATCGATTTCGGCATGGCTGGTGGGGTCGTTGGTCTGCATCGAGCGATTATGGCCGGCGGCGACCACCGCGCCATTTGCCACCAGCACGGCGCCGACGGCCAGGCCGCCGGCATCGAACGATTCCTGCGCCTCTTCGAGCCGCACGCCGCATGAAAGCCCTATCGGTATCGGTCGGTTTGGACAGCGGCATAACGAACCCAGCGCTGGCTGATGTGGTTTGCTGCCCGGCGCTTGCCGACAGAATTCCACGGCGTTGCGGAGGTCGAGCGGTCGGTATTTGCGCGAGCCGACGTCGACGCGATGTGCGAGTGGCGAGCCCGCCCCCGATCGGAAACTCTATATGGGATATCGCGCGCTCCGTCGACCTGCGGCGAACACCCATATTCTACCGGCGCGATCAGGCGCGGCGGCGGCGCACCGGCTTCGTCGTTCGCGGCGATGCGGGAGCGACGACGGGCTCGAAACTGGCCTTGAGAAAATCGACCAGACGCTGTGCCGGCGGCGGCAGATTGCTGCTGCGATAAAGACCGACCCACACCGGATCGAGCGCGGGAAGACCGGCATTGGCCGGCAAGGCGGCGAGCCCCGCCGGCACGGTGCGGCGCGACAGCACGGTCAAGCCGAGACCCGATTTCGCCGCCGCAATCAGGCTCGACAAACTGGGGCTCGCGAACACCATGCGCCAGGGCCGCGCTGCGCCGTTGAGCGCGCGGATCATCCGTTCGCGATAGATGCAGCCCTCGGGATAGACGATCAGCGGCACCGGTTTTTCGCTGTCCCTGGCGAGGTCCGCCGGTCCGACCCAGGCGAGTTCTTCCTGCCAGATCTGGACCGAGGGCCGGTTCGGCAGTTCGCCGGTCATTGCGACCACGAGATCGAATGCGCCGGTGTCGAGGCCGGCGAGCAGTTCGGTCGACAAGGCGCAACTCACCGTCAGCGCCGAATCGAGATGCGCATCGGAGAAGCGCCCGAGACTTTCGGGCAGCAACGACACGGCGTAATCGTTGGGCAGACCGACGCGGATCGTGCCGTCCGTCTTGTGCGCGACGATCTGCGCCACCGCCTCATCGTTGAGGCCGAGAATGCGCTCGGCATATCCGCGCAGCAACTGCCCGGTTTCGGTCAGCAGCAGACCCTGCCGGTTGCGGTGAAACAGCGCGGTTCCGACCAGGCTTTCGAGCCGCTGCAATTGCAGGCTGATCGCCGGCTGCGATCGGCCGAGCCGGTCGGCGGCCCGCGTCACGCCGTTCAGCTCCGCGACCGTCACGAAGGTTCGCAGCAGATCCATGTCGATGTTGAGCAGCGCGCTTTTGCGCGCATCGGCCGCCATCGTCGCGCTCAGCGTTGGTCGAGCCGGAGCTCGATCCGGCGGTTGCGCTGGAGAGCCTCTTCGCTGTCGCCGGTATCGAGCGGCTGGAATTCGCCAAAGCCGCCGGCGGCGAGCCGCTCGGGCGGCAGGCCGCGCGCGATCAGATATTCGACCACCGAAATCGCGCGCGCCGTCGACAGTTCCCAGTTGGAATCGTAGATCGTCGAGCGGATCGGCCGCCGGTCGGTATGACCGTCGACCCGCAGCACCCAATCGATCTCCGGCGGTATTTCGGCCGATATCTGCAAGAGCGCGTCGGCGATGCCGGCGATCTGCCTTTGGCCTTCGAACCCGAGCTCGGCGGAGGCGGATTCGAACAGCACATCCGATTTGAAAACGAACCGGTCGCCGACGATCGCGATGTCCTCGCGCTCGCCGAGGATCTCGCGCAGGCGGCCGAAGAACTCGGATCGATAGCGCGCCAGCTCCTCGACCTTGCCGGCAAGCGCGATGTTCAGCCGTCGGCCGAGATCCACGATCTGGACGTCCTTCTCGACCGCCTCGGCTTCCGCCGCTTCGAGCGAGACCGCGAGCCGCGCGAGCTGCTGGCGCAGTGCCAGCAACTGCCGGTTCAGCAGTTCGACCTGGCGCTGCGCTTCCTCGGTCAATTGCTCCTGCGCCGACAATTGGCGCTCGCTGTCGGTCTCGGTCGTCAGAAGCTTATCGGCCAGCTCGTCGCGCAGGCTCTCGAGCGCCGCGATGTCGGCCAGCAGCTTGCTCATTTCTTCGCGATGCGCGTCATCCAGTTCGGCAATCTGGGCGGCGAGCGTATCGCGCTGGCCGATCGAGGCCTGCAGCTCGGCCGACAGCTCCGCGAGATTGACGCGCAGCTCGTCGCTCGCGGATTGTTCGAGCGCGAGAAGATCGGTCAGTTCGGCGATCTGCTGATTGAGCCGGTTCAACGCGCGGTCGCGGCCGGAGAGCGCATCGGTCAGGAAGAACTGGGCGATGACGAACAGCATCAGGATGAAGATGATGACCATGAGCAACGTGCTGAGCACGTCGACATAGCCCGGCCAGGCATCGAACCCGCGCTGGAAGCGGCGGTTCGCCATCGCCATGGCGCTAGCGCACCTGCGGCGTTTCGCCCTCGGCGATGGCCGCGATGGTCCGGGTCAGCAGTTTGATCTCGCTGCGGAGCTCATGAACCATGTACTGGCGGCCGGTGACGGTTTCGTCGACCAGCCGGTTCATCTGAATATCGAGATTGCGCAGATGCTGGCGGCTCGCTTCGTCGATACCCTGCGTGCCGGCGCCCATCGATTCGTTCATCCGTTGCAGGATCGCCTGTAGCGCGTTCTGGCTTTCGGCGACCTTGACCAGCAGCTGCTGTTCGGCGCGCATCTGATCGGTGAGGAGCGTGAGACGTTCGACCATGGTGTGCGTGCGCTGGTTCGCCTGCACGCGGCCTTCCTCGGCATGCGACATCGTGCGCTGCAGGTTGTCGAGGCTTTCGGCGGTCTGTTCGAGCAGCGCCTGGATGTAGACCGGCACCGACTGCTCGCCGTCGGTTACCGGGCCGCCGGCGCTGAGCCGCGTCTGGCCCGAGAGCCAGTCTTCGACCTCGTTGTAGAAACGATTCTGCGCCTGGCCCGCCTGCAGTTCGAGGAATCCCACGACCAGCGAACCGGCGAGGCCGAACAGCGACGAGCTGAAGGCCGTGCCCATGCCCGTCAGCGGCTGCTGCAAACTGGTCTTGAGCTGATCGAACATGATGCTGACATCGCCGCCGCCGACCGCCATGTTCGTGATCGCGTTGGTGACGCCGTTGATCGTGCCGAGCAGACCCCAGAACGTGCCGAGCAAGCCGAGGAACACCAGCAGGCCGATGAAATAGCGGGACAGCTCGTGCGATTCCATCAGGCGCGCCTGCAGCCCGTCCAGCAGCGAGCGCAGCGACAAAGCCGACAGGCTGAAGCGGCCGCGGCGCTCGCCGATCATCGCCGCCATCGGTGCCAGCAATCGGGGACCGTGTGCGGCAATGTCGGGCGCTCCGCTGCGAAACCTCTCGATCCAGTCGATCTCGCGATAGAGGCGGATTACCTGCCAGAAGGTGAAGCAGATACCGATCAGCAGTACAACGAAGATGCCGCCATTGAGCCCCGGATTGTACGAGAACGCCTGGACGATGCGGTCGTGGAGAACGGCCGCGAGCACCAGGACGGCCAGAATGCCGGCGCTCATCCAGGCGAGATAGCGACCGGGACGCGTCATCGCGGGGGCCGGCGGCAGGACAAAGATTTCATCGGCACTTCCACGCGGCAGACCGCGTCATTGCGTCTTTGGCAGAATGTCGACGCGATCGGCGGGCTCGCCCTCGATATTGTTGCCGAGGGCTCGAACATCCATGCGTGTGCTGCGGACGCCTTCGTTGATCAGAAAGGCGCGCACGGCGAGCGCGCGGGAGAGCGACATGCGGCGCGCCCGGCTCGCGGAATCCTCGTCGCCGGCCGCGTAGGCCAGCAGTTCGAGCCGCAACATTTCGTCGTCCGCCATGCGGACCGCGAGCTCGCGCAGCGCGCCTTCGGCTTCCGGCGGCAGATCGGCTGATTCGCTGGCGAACACAACGCTTACCTGGCCGTCCGGCATCGTGATCGGCGGCAGGGACGCTTCCTGCGTTCCGGCCTCTTCGTCGGCGTCGATCTCTTCCTCGGCGGCGACGTCTTCCTCGGCGGCGACGTCTTCCTCGGCCGCGAGTTCCGCTTCGGCCGCAGCCGCCTGGGCGGCCAATTCCTCTTCGGCCTCGACGGCGGCGATCGCGGCCGCGTCCGCTTCGGCCTGTGCTTCGGCTTCGGTCGCTTGTTCGGCGGCTTCAGCGGCGCTGGCGCTCGCCAGTGCGGCCGCTTCCGCTTCGGCCTGTTCCGCTTCGGCTTCTGCTTCCGCGGCTTTCGCGGTTGACGCGGCGGCTGCTTCCGCCGCCGCTGCTTCCTCGGCGGCGGTTGCGCCGGCGGCAACCGCTTCGACTTCAGCCTCGGCGGCGGCTGTGGCGGCGGCCTGTTCGGCTTCGGCCTCGGCGATTTCGGCTTCCGCTTCGGCGACGGCTTCGTCGGTTGCCATCTCTTCGGTGCTCAGCGCGGCCGGCGCTTCGGGTACGACGGGGGCGGCGGGCGGAATCTCCGGCAGGCTCGGCGCCGTCGTGGTCGTCGTCGCCGTCATCGTCGACGTGCTGCTCGTCGTGGGTGCCGGCGGCGGAATTTCGGGCAGGTTCAGATCGGCAACGGCCGCACTGCTCGCTGTGGTCGTGCTGGGTGTGGGGGCGGTGGCGGCCGGGACGATCGGTGCCGATACGGCGGCGGGTGCCGTTGCCGCCGCCGGCAGTGCGGGCGCGGTATAGGCCGTCGCCTGGGTCACGCCGTTGGTGACGCGGATCAGCAGCGTCGATTGCGGATAGGATTCCGGGGGATAGCGCAGCAACCGTGCCGGCTGGTTGCCATGGGGATTGTAGACGCTGCCATAGGTGGCGCCGGCGGTGCCGGCGCCGTTCGGCTGATAAGGGTAACCGTACATCGTGATGGTCGGATAGTTGCCGGCCGGCATTGTGCCCGGCACAGCGGGCCCGAGACTGTCGAGCACCGACTGGTCGATATAGACCTCCTGCGCGGCAGCCGGCAGCGCCAACCCCAAGGTCGCGCTGAAGACCGCCAGTGCCAAGGCCCGACCCGGGGTATTGCCCCGTTCGGCCGCTCGCTTGTCACGGCTGCATGCACGCCGCTTCATGACCGTCGCTTGCATCGCACCGTCCCGCCAGAAACCCTTGATTCCAACGTACTATATCGGAGGGGCAAGGGCCGAACAACCGCGCCCGGCCTTTGTCACGCCCCAGCCTTTGTCACGCCCGTGTGAGAAGATCGCGGATCGGCGCCGCCAGCGCAGGATTGGTCGCAAGGATACTCGGGCTATCCACGCGCAAGGCGCCGCCCTCGATCTCGGAAACGAAGCCGCCCGCTTCGCGGACCAGAATGACCCCGGCCGCGATGTCCCAGGGGCTCAAATCGCGCTCCCAGAACCCGTCGTAGCGCCCGGCGGCGACATAAGCGAGGTCGAGCGCTGCGGCACCCAGGCGGCGCACGCCCGATACGGCCGGCATGACGCGGCCGAGCTCGCCCAGAAACTTCGGATGATCGCCGTATTCGGCAAACGGAATGCCGGTTGCGACCAGCGCCTGGTCGATCCGCTTGCGGCCTGAAACCCGCATCCGCCGATCGTTCTGCCAGGCGCCCTGACCCTTTTCGGCCCAGAACATCTCGTCCTTGATCGGATCGAGAATGACACCCGCGATGATTTCGCCGGCGCGTTCGAGCCCGATCGAAATCGCGAAATGCGGAATCCCGTGCAGGAAATTGGTGGTGCCGTCGAGCGGATCGACGATCCAGCGATGTTCGGTATCGTCGCCCTTGATCTCGCCGCTCTCTTCCATCAGCAGGCCGAAGCGTGGGCGGGCATGCATCAGTTCGTCGCGCAGGGTGCGTTCGGCGCGCAGATCGGCCTGCGAGACGTAGTCGGCCGGACCTTTAACGGAGACCTGAAGCTGCTCGACTTCGCCGAAATCGCGCTTGAGACCGCGCGATGCCTTGTCGGCGGCGCGGGTCATGACATTGATGAGGGGCGAGCGGATGGCCATCGGTTCAGTTCAGGGCCATCCCGACGAGCGGGCGGCGCCTGAATTCAGTCCTTGGCCCGTTCGACGTAACTGGCGTCGGCCGTGTTCACGACGATCCGCGTGCCGCTTTCGATATGCGGCGGCACCAGAACGCGCACGCCGTTCTCGAGGATCGCGGGCTTGTACGACGACGATGCCGTCTGACCCTTCACGACCGCATCCGCCTCGACGATCTGCATGATCACGCTGTCGGGCAGCGAGACGCTGATCGGGCTGTCTTCGTAGCTCTCGATCGTCACCATCATGCCGTCCTGAAGGAACGCGGCGGGCTCGCCGATCATGTCCTCGGGCAGCGTGATCTGTTCGAAATTCTGGTTGTCCATGAAGGTGTACTGGTCGCCGTCCTTGAACAGATACTGATACTCCTTCGAATCCAGCCTAACGCGCTCGACGGTTTCGCTCGAACGGAAGCGTTCGTTCAGCTTGGTGCCGTCGCGCACTTCCTTGAGTTCGACCTGGAGATAGGCGCCGCCCTTGCCCGGCTGGGTATGCTGGATCCTGACCGCACGCCAGAGGCGGCCTTCATGCTCGATGATATTGCCGGGACGAATGGCATTGCCGTTGATCTTCATGGGTCGAAAAGTCCGTCTGGATGGGGTGTTGCTGGATGGGTTGGTGGGCGCGCCGAAAGGCGGCGGAACCTATCATTCCGACCCGAGGGAGTAAACGGGAGCGGGCGACCCCGGTGGCGGCCCGCTCGGGCGCCGTCCCGGCCGGCTCAGGCCATTTCGAAATTGCGCCGCCGGTCGATGTCGGTGACGAAGGATTCCAGCGCCGCGATCTCGAGCCGCTCGACCACCATCAGATTGTCGACGAATTGCGGCGACAGGATTTCGCGGGTGATCGGGCTGCCATCGCACAAGGCGAGTGCGGTCCAGAGATTGCCCGGCACCGTCTCGACATCGGCGCGATAGGCGTTGCCGGTCGACGGCGGCGGCAAAGTCAGCTTCTTCGCGATGCCGCGCATGCCGGCGCCGAGGCAGGCCGAGAAGGCGACATAGGGATTGAGATCGGCACCGCCGATGCGATGTTCGACACGACACGCGCCGGGATCGGTGTTGATGACGCGCAGACCCACCGTTCGATTGTCGATGCCCCACGACGCCGTCGTGCCGGCGAGCGTCTCCGCCTTCATGCGCTTGTATGAATTCGCATAGGGCGCGAACAGCAAGGTACTCGGGATCAGCGCATCGAGCAGCCCGGCGACATAATGCTGCATCACCGGCGCCATGTTGTGCGGCTGCTTCGGATCGTGAAAGACCGGCTTGCCGGTGCCGCGCTCGACCAGGCTCTGATGGATATGGCCGGAGCAGCCGGACATGTTCTCGTGGATCTTCGCCATGAAGGTCGCCGACATGCCGAGGCCCGCCGCAGCCTGTTTGACTGCGGTCTTGAAGGCGATGACGCGATCGGCCATCGCAAGCGGATCGCTCGCCTTGAGGGTGATCTCGAACTGGCCCTGGCCCCATTCCGAACCGCCGCCTTCGACGGCATCGGCGAACCATTGCCGGATCTGACGATAGAGCGGTTCGTAGAAATGACCCTCATAGACCGAATAACAGTGAACATCCTTCGACACGGTCTCGACCGTCGACCAGTGGCCGAGGCGAATCTTCTCGATCGGGGTCGGCAGAATGTGGAATTCGAGTTCGAGTGCGAACCGCGCGTCGTACCCGAGCCCATTAAGTTGTGCGAGCTGACGCTTCAACTCCGAGCGCGGGCAGAACGGGCAAAGACTGTCGTCGGGCCACACCCAGTCGAACAACACCATCGCGGTGTCGGGTTCCCAGGGTGCGAGACGCAGGGTCGAGAGATCGGGGCGACCTTTCACGTCGGGCAGGCCGCCTTCGAACTGGCCGGGCGCGGATTCGTCCATCGGGCCGGTATTGAGAATGGTCCAGGGCATGCGGAAGCCCTTGGCGGCGGTCGCCAGGAAGTAATCGGCCGTGTAACGCTTGCCGCGCAGCGTGCCGACCTGGTCGGGCCCGCCGCCGATCACGGTCGTAATGCCGTTCTTTTCGATAAAGCTCCGCGCTTCCTCGAGATCCAACGTCGCCTCCCCCGAAGCCCGGTTGGAACGAACGCCGGGTCTATTCCTTGCCGCGATAGATGTCGACAATCTGCGAAAGCATCGCGAGCGCTTCGTCGCGTGGCCGCTGGAACGTGTTGCGGCCGATGATCGAACCGGTGCCGCCGCCATCGCGAATGCCGCGCACCTCGTCGAGAATGCCGTTGAGATCCTTTGCGGCACCGCCGGAGAAGACGACGATGCGCCGGCCATTGAAGCAGGCCTGCACGACATGCTCGATGCGCTTCGCCAGCGACGAAATATCGATCTTCTGCTTTTCGTAAACCTTCTTCGCCTCGTCCTGCTCGAGATGCGCGGTCGGCGGCTTGACCTTGATGATATGCGCGCCGAGCAGCGCCGCCATATGCGCCGCATAGGCGCAGACATCCACCGCGGTTTCGCCGTCCTTCGAGAGCGTGCCGCCGCGCGGATAGGACCAGATGACGACGGCGAGCCCGACCGACTTCGCCTCCTCGGCCAGCTCGCGGATTTCTTCCATCATCTCGAAGGCGAATTCCGAGGCGGGATAGATGGTGAAGCCGATCGCGGCGCAACCGAGCCGCAACGCATCGCCGACCGAACCGGTGATGCCCTGATTCTTTTCCTGCGCGAGGCTGTTGGCGCTGTTGACCTTGAGAATGGTCGGGATCTGTCCGGCGAACGTATCGGCGCCGGCTTCGATCATGCCGAGCGGTGCTGCGAAGGCCGAAAGCCCGGCATCGATCGCGAGCTGACAATGGTAATGCGGATCGTAGGCCGCCGGATTGGGTGCGAAGCTGCGCGCGGGTCCATGTTCGAAGCCCTGGTCGACCGGCAGGATCACCAGCCGTCCGGATCCGCCCAGCCTGCCCTGCATCAGGATGCGGGCGAGGTTCGCCTTGGTGCCCGGACAATCGCTTTCGTAATGGGACAGAATTTTGCGGACGCGCGGCGTGGTCTTCATCACGATCCCCTGACAGGTCGATGGGCGAAGGATAGGCCGGCGACGCGGCCGATGCGGGGTGAATAGCGGAGGGTCGGAGTCATTTCAACTGACCCCGAAGCCAGGCGAGATCCGCTGCGTCACCGCTCTCCGCACACGGCTTTGCCCCCGCGGGGCTTCCGGGGAACCGCTCCGGAAGGGCCAATGCGGGCGGGCGGCGGCGCAGCAGCAGCCGCCCCGAACGCGCGGCGATGTCGGCGAGCTTGTCGAAGGCGGCCTTGGGGCCGTGAAAGACTGCGCCCTCGATCCCCTGATGGAAGGCAGCCTGGACCAGATCGGGCCGGTCCGCGCAATCGATGAGACCGATCGCATCGGCGCCCGGTGCTGCGGCACGGGCATAGCGCAGGACCGCATCGAACCAGCCGATCCCCGCATTGAGGGCCGCATCGGGCACGCTGAGCAGCGCCACCGGTCGTCCGGTCGCGGCCGCGGCGCAGAGCCCGATCTCGGCCTCGCGCCGGTCGCGCATGAGAATGACGGGCCGGTCCATGCCGGCCATTCTAGCTCCGGATCGCGGTGTTGTGCGCCGGCCTCCGCCTAGAGCTTGCCGAGCGCGACAGCCGTATCGGCCATGCGGTTCGAGAAGCCCCATTCATTGTCGTACCAGGAGAGCACACGCACGAAACGGCCTTCGATCACTTGCGTTTGTCCCAGATCGAAGATCGAGCTCGCCGGGTTGTGATTGAAGTCGGTGGAGACCAGCGGTTCGTCGTTGACGGCGAGGATGCCCTTCAACGGGCCGGCGGCGGCCTTCTTTATCGCTTCGTTCACTGCCTCGATCGTGGTGGCTTTCTTCGACCGGAACTTGAAGTCGACCACTGAGACATTCGGCGTCGGTACGCGGATCGACGTGCCGTCGAGCTTGCCGGCAAGCTGCGGCAGCACGAGACCGACGGCCTTGGCGGCCCCGGTCGAAGTCGGGATCATCGAAAGCGCCGCGGCACGTGCGCGATGGAGATCCTTGTGCAGCGTGTCGAGCACCGGCTGATCGCCGGTGTAGCTGTGGATCGTCGTCATGAAGCCATGTTCGATGCCGATCGCCTGATCGAGCACAAAGGCGACGGGCGCCAGGCAGTTCGTCGTGCAGGATGCGTTCGAGACGACCGTGTTGCTCTTCTTCAGGCTCTTATGGTTGACGCCATAAACGACCGTGAGATCGGCGCCGGTTGCGGGGGCCGAGATCAGCACGCGCTTCGCGCCGGCCGCGAGATGCTTCGCCGCGCCTTCGCGGCTGGTGAAGATGCCGGTGCATTCGAGCGCGATATCGACGCCGAGTTTCTTCCACGGAAGGTTGGCAGGATCGCGTTCGGCGGTGACCGTCATCCAGCCGCTGCCGGCGTCGATCGCGTCCTTCTTCGTCTTCACCTTGCCGGCGAAGTGACCATGCACCGAATCATGGCGCAGCAGATGCGCATTGGTCTCGACCGGACCGAGATCGTTGATCGCGATCACCTGGATGTCCTTGCGGCCGCTTTCATGAATCGCCCGCAACACCAGCCGCCCGATGCGGCCGAACCCGTTGATCGCCACGCGAACCGCCATCACTGCCTCCGTCTTTCGACTCTGTCCGTTACAGGCTCATCGCATCGTGGCCGGGGTGCCTGCGCTGCTCAAAGCCGCTTCCTGATATTTTCCACGACCGCGTCGGCGGTGATGCCGAAATGGCGGTAAAGATCGGGCGCGGGTGCCGATGCGCCGAACCCGGTCATGCCGACCGAGCCGCCTTTGGGTCCGACATAGCGTTCCCAGCCGAACGTGCCGGCGGCTTCGATCGAGACGCGCACCGGTCCGCCCAGCACGGAATCGCGATAAGCCTCGGGCTGCGCATCGAACAGCGACCAGCAGGGCATCGAGACGACGGCGGTTCCAATGCCATCGGCTTCGAGCTTGGTGCGCGCCGCGACCGCGATTTCGACTTCCGTACCCGTGGCTATGATCGTCGCGCGCCGGGCGGTCGAGGCGTCGAGCAGCACATAACCGCCGCGCGCCGAAAGATTATCGTCGCTATGCGTCGTTCGCAAAGTCGGCACCGCCTGGCGGCTGAGCGCGATGACCGACGGCGCGCCGGTGCTCTCCAAAGCGAGCTGCCAGCATTCGGCGGTTTCGATGGTATCGGCCGGGCGGAACACATGCAGGTTAGGAATCGCGCGCAGTGCCGCCAGATGTTCGACCGGCTGGTGCGTCGGACCGTCTTCGCCGAGACCGATCGAATCATGCGTCATCACATAGACGACGCGCAGCCCCATCAGCGCGGAAAGCCGCAGCGAGGGCCTGCAATAATCGGTGAAGACGAGGAATGTGCCGCCATAAGGCACGAAGCCGCGATGCAGCGCGATGCCGTTCATCGCCGCCGCCATGCCATGCTCGCGCACACCGTAATAGATATAGCGGCCGGCATAATCGTCCGCCGTCACCGGCTTCATCGGTTTGGTCTTGGTGTTGTTCGAGCCGGTCAGATCGGCCGAACCGCCGACCAGTTCCGGCATGACCGGCACGATCGCTTCGAGAACATTCTGCGAGGATTGACGCGTCGCGATCTTTGGCGCCTCGGCGCTCGCCCTTCGCTTCGCTTCGATGACCGCCTTGGACAACGCGTCCGGGACCGCGCCCGCGATGCGCCGATCGAACTCGCTGCGCGATTGATGGGCCGCGCGATGCGCCTGCCATGTCTCGCGCTGCGCCCGATTGCGGGCGCCGGCTTCACGCCAGGCATCGCGGATCGGCGCCGGGATTTCGAACGGCGCTGGCGTCCAGCCGAGCTGTTCGCGGGCGCCTTTGATTTCGTCGGCGCCGAGCGGCGAGCCGTGGGTCGCCGCGGTTCCGGCCTTGGTCGGCGCGCCGTAGCCGATGACGGTACGGCAGGCGAGCAGCGAGGGGCGGTCGCTCTTGCGAGCGTCCCCGATCGCAGCCGCGATCGCATCGGGATCGTGGCCGTCGACGCTTGCCACGTCCCAGCCGCAGGCGGCAAAGCGCGCAAGCTGGTCGTCGGAGACCGAGAGCGAGGTCGGGCCGTCGATCGAAATCCGGTTGTCGTCGAACAGAGCGATCAGCCGCCCCAGGCGCAGATGACCGGCAAGCGAAATCGCTTCGTGACTGATCCCTTCCATCAGGCAGCCGTCGCCGGCAATCACATAGGTGTAGTGATCGACCAGATCCTTGCCGAACTCGGCCGCGAGCATACGCTCGGCGAGCGCCATGCCGACGGCGTTACCGAGACCCTGACCGAGCGGGCCGGTCGTGGTTTCGATGCCGGTCGCGTGACCGAACTCGGGATGGCCGGCGGTGCGAGAGCCGAGCTGACGAAAATTTCTGATCTCGTCGATCGTCATGTCCGCGTAGCCGGCAAGATGCAGCAATCCGTAGAGCAGCATCGAACCGTGTCCGGCCGACAGCACGAAACGGTCGCGATCGGGCCAATCGGGTGCTGCCGGATCGAATTTCAGGAAGCGGGTCCATAAAACCGTGGCGACATCCGCCATGCCCATCGGCATGCCGGGATGACCCGATTTCGCCTGTTCGACCGCGTCCATCGCGAGTGCGCGCAGCGCATTCGCCATGTCGCGGTGCGTCACCGGCGCCTCGGTTCCGTGAAGCGGGGCAGTGCGGGCAGCGTCCATCGGTGGGCCGATTTCCAGTCGAAGTCCCGGGAGTCGCGCCGGAATCGTGGCGCCGGCAGCGGACGCGGCGCACCATGCCGCCCGGCCTCCCGAGCGTCAACCGGGATTCCCCGCCTCGGTCAGTGGAAGTGCGGCAATTGACGGGTTTCCGGGCCGCACCTATCCTGCCGACAATTGCGAGCGTTGCTTCAACCGGCATGTGAGGATGGGGCCTTGTCGGTGACAGATCGGATCAGCGTCGAACTTGATCGTTTGACCGCGGCGGTCGCCCGCCTCGAGGCGGCGATGGACGCGCATGGGCGACGCATTGGCGCGGACCAGACCGCCATGCAGGGCGAACTGCGCGAACTGCGGACGTCGCACGCCGCGTTGCAGGCCGAGGCGCGCACGGTCACCTCGCGCATCGATGCGGTCATCGGGCGCCTGCGCAGCGTGGTGGAGGCCTGACCCGATGCCGCTGGTGCCGCTCACCGTCAACGGACGCACCTATGAGATCGCCTGCGATCCCGGTCAGGAAGAGCAGTTGCGCCGGCTCGGCGGCGAACTCGCCGCGCGCGTCGATCGGCTGATCGGTCAGGTCGGTCAGATCGGCGATGCGCAGCTCATGCTGATGGCAGGGCTGCTGGTCGCCGACGAACTCGAAGGGCAACGCAGCGGCGGTCCGGACGATCCGGCGCGCGCCGTCGCCGAACTCGACACCATCGCGGTCGCCATCGGCGACCTTGCGTCACGGGTCGAGGCCATTGCCGGGAAGCTTGAGGCCGCCTAACTTCCCTCAAGGACGGTTGCTGCCCGACGCGACAGACCCCCACTATCCCTGGGGCCAATATCGACCTCTAGGGAGCTGTCTCTGCCGGAGCCTTGGTTTCGGTACATGGCGCCCACCTGCATAAGCAGGCCACAGAGGATACATGGGTTATCGGTCACGGCGGCGCCGTCCGCTCGCTCGCTTCGTAGTGCCCGCCCGCATCTGCGCCTGACGACGCGATCGATCCGGCGCATGTCGCGACCGGCGACATCCGGCGCGAAGCAGGATTTCCCACGAACGATGGTCATGCCCGATACCGCCAGCCTGTCCGATCTGCCCGCGATCAAAGCCGCGATGCGCCACGAGATGACCGAGCGCCGGCGCGATGCCGCCGCTCGTGCGGCACCGAGCGCAGCCGAGATCGCGAAGAATCACTTTCTTGCATCGATCCCGCTGCATGACGGCGCGACCGTGTCCGCCTTCTGGCCGTTGCCCGACGAGTTCGATACGCGACCCTTGATGTACGCGCTTCATGAACGCGGCCATCCGATCGGCCTGCCCGTCGTCGAGAAGCGCGGCCTGCCGCTGCGATTCCGTGTCTGGGCGCCGGATGTGCCGCTGGTGCGCGGCAATTTCAATGTCGAAACGCCGGGCAAAGATGCGCCCGAATGCGTGCCCGAGATTCTGGTCGTGCCGCTTCTGGCCTTCGACCGAAAGGGTTATCGGCTCGGCTATGGCGGCGGATTTTACGACCGCACGATCGCCGGATTGCGCGCGGCCGGGGGCGCGAACGGCCCGACGCTCGCGGTCGGCTATGCCTATGCCGGCCAGGAGATCGACGCGGTGCCGCATGACGACACCGACGCGCAGCTCGATTGGATCGTGACCGAGCGCGACGCGCTTCGGATCGCGCGCTGAGCCGGCGGCAAGGCGAGCCCTGTCATGCGCATCCTTTTCCTCGGCGATCTGGTCGGGCGCTCGGGCCGCGAGGTTGTGCTCGAACATCTGCCGCGTTTGCGCGAGACGTTGGCCACCGATTTCGTCATCGTCAACGGCGAGAACGCAGCCGGCGGCTTCGGCATCACCGACAAGATCTGCCGCGAGCTTTATGACGTCGGGGCCGATGTCGTGACGACCGGCAACCATGTCTGGGATCAGCGCGAGACGGTCGGCGCCATCGGGCAGGATCCGCGTCTGCTGCGGCCGCAGAATTTTCCCGCCGGCACACCGGGCCAGGGCAGCGGCGTCTTCACAACCAAGGCCAACAAGAAAATTCTGGTCGTCAATCTGATGGGCCGGCTGTTCATGGATCCGCTCGACGATCCGTTCGCGGTCGGCGAAAAGGTTCTCGCGAGCCACCGTCTTGCCGGATCGGTCGATGCGATCTTCATCGATTTCCACGCCGAGGCGACCAGCGAGAAGATGGCGTTCGCACATATGGTCGACGGGCGCGTTTCGATGGTGGTCGGCACGCATACCCATGTGCCGACGGCCGATCAGCAGATCCTGCCCGGCGGCACGGCCTATATGTCGGATGCCGGCATGTGCGGCGACTATGATTCCGTCATCGGCATGGAGAAAGCGGTGCCGATTGCACGGTTCGTGCGCAAGCTGCCGACCGACCGGCTGTCGCCGGCGAACGGGCCCGCGACACTCTGCGGTGTTTTTCTCGAAACCGACGACAAGACGGGGTTGGCGCTGCGCGTCGAACCGATCCGCGTCGCGGGTCGGTTGGCGCCCGTGATGCCGGCGCGCGACGGCCTGGAACGCCAGTGACGCGATAGGTTAACGCCAGTGACGCGATAGGTTAACGCCAGTGACGCGATAAGTTAGAGCGGACGGCGCGCGAGCAGAACCTTGCCGATTTCCGCTTCGAGCCGGCGCGTATGGGCGCTGACATCGGCCGCGACCTCGGCCACGCGTGGACCCGCGCCCGGATCGTCCGCCGCCGCCAGCCTTGCGGCCGCATCGAGGGCGCGCATCGCCGACTCTGTCGCCAGCGCATCGACCTCGCGGGCGATCGCATCGAGACAATCGGCTTCGGCGGGCGGTGCCGCGTTCGCGGCCTGGCTGCTGCGTCGTGGTTTCGCTTTGCGCATGGACATTCCCCCTCGAAGCGATCACAGGGTTTCAGCCTGGCCCCGAATGCCACATCCCCTTGGGGCGACAGGCGTTTCCTGCTAGAAGGCGCCGCATTATCGCCATAAAAACGGATTACCAGTCCGCAATGGCGCCTTCTGAACCCACCAGATTTGGTATATTACTGGAAAACGCCCTCATTATCTAGGGGTGGAAGGAACGAATGGCGGGCCACTCTCAATTCAAGAACATCATGTACCGGAAGGGCGCGCAGGATGCGAAGCGCGCCAAGGTGTTCACGAAACTCATCCGGGAACTCACGGTCGCGGCACGGGCGAGTGCGCTGCCGGAGAATAATCCGCGGCTCAAGGCCGCGATCGTCGCGGCGCGCGTGGCGAACATGTCGAAGGACACGATGGAGCGTGCGATCCGCCGCGGTGCCGGCGGCGAGGACGACGCCAACTACGAAGAGGTGCGCTACGAGGGATACGGCCCGGGCGGCGTCGCGATCATCGTCGAGGCGCTGACCGACAACCGCAATCGCACCGCCTCCGAGATCCGCATGGCGTTCTCGAAATGGGGCGGCAATCTCGGCGAGACCAACAGCGTCGCGTTCATGTTCGAGCGTAAGGGCGCGATCCGCTATCCGCGCGAGGCCGCGAGTGCCGAGGCGACGTTCGAGGCGGCGCTCGAAGCGGGCGCCGACGATGTCGCGAGCGACAGTAACGGCCATGAGATCGTCACCGCGCCGGAAGATTTTGCGCAGGTGCGCGATGCGCTCGAGGGACGGTTCGGCCCGCCGAAAGAGGCCCGGCTCGCCTGGCGACCGCTGAATTCGATCAGCGTCGACGAGGGATCGGCCGAAAGTCTGCTCAAACTGCTCGATGCGCTCGAGGACAATGACGACGTCCAGAATGTTTCCGCCAATTTCGAGATCGCCGACGATCTCATGACCCGCCTGACCGCGTAACCGGTCGGCGTGCAGACGGACAGAAACAGCCATGCGGCTCTTGGGGCTCGATCCGGGATTGCGACACACCGGCTGGGGTGTGATCGACGTGACGGGCAACCGGCTGACCCATGTTGCGGATGGCTGCATCGACATACCCGTCGCGTTGGCGATGGCGGATCGGCTCGTCGCGTTGCATGACGGCATCGAGACGATTGTCGCGCGCTATCGACCCGACGCGGCCGCGGTCGAGGAAACGTTCGTCAACAAGAACGCATCGTCCACTTTGAAGCTCGGACAGGCGCGGGGGATCGCGCTTCTGGTGCCCGCGC
>JBBDMS010000025.1:25160-28374 GCA_040878185.1 Dongiaceae bacterium
CATTCCGGTCGCGGAATATTCGACCAACTTGGTGAAGAAATCGGTGGTCGGTGCCGGTCATGCCGGCAAGCAGCAGGTCGAAATGATGGTACGCGTCCTGCTGCCGGGCTGTCTTGCCGATACGACCGACGCGGCCGATGCGCTCGCGGTTGCGATCTGCCACGCCCATCACGCGGCAACGGCAGCGCTCTGGCAGGACCGCGCACCGAGCGTGACGGTGCGCGCATGATCGGGAAGCTTACCGGCCGGATCGACGATATCACCGGCGATGCGGCGATCGTCGATGTCGGCGGTGTCGGTTACAACATCTTTGCCTCCGCGCGGACGCTCGCACGCCTCGCACAGGCGAACGCACCGGTGACGCTGTACATCGACACCCATGTGCGCGAAGACCATATACATCTCTATGGTTTTCTCGATGCCGCCGAGCGCGACTGGTTCCGCCTGCTGATGACGGTTCAGGGCGTTGGCGCGCGCGTGTCGCTTGCCATTCTCGGCGTGCTGTCGCCCTCGGAAGTCGCAACCGCGATCGCGGCGCAGGATCGCGCGGCGATCGGGCGGGCCAACGGCGTCGGGCCGAAACTCGCGGGCCGCATTACGGCCGAACTCAAGGACAAGGCCGGCGGTATCGCGCTCGGCCCGGCGGCGCTGAAAGATGCGGGCGGCGAGAACATCGCCGGTAACGCCGCCTTTGCCGATGCGGTCTCCGCCCTCGTCAATCTCGGCTATCGCCGCAGCGAAGCCTACACCGCGATCGCCCGCGTCGCCGGTTCGCTCGGCACCGATGCCAAGGCCGATGTGCTGATCCGCGCCGGCCTCAAGGAACTGAGCGCGGCATGAACGACGAACGCATGGTCACGCGCCAGCATCGCGAGGAGGACGGTCTCGATACCGCCCTCCGCCCGGCGACGCTGACCGAGTTCGTCGGGCAGGAACAGCTTCGACGCAATCTCGCGGTGTTCATCGAGGCGGCGCGCGGCCGCGGCGAGCCGCTCGATCATGTGCTTTTTTATGGACCGCCGGGTCTCGGCAAGACGACATTGGCGCAGATCGTCGCGCGCGAACTGGGCGTCGGGTTTCGCGCTACCTCGGGCCCGGTCATCGCGCGGGCGGGCGATCTCGCCGCGATCCTGACCAATCTCCAGGCACGCGACGTGCTGTTCATCGACGAGATTCACCGGCTCAATCCGGCGGTCGAGGAAATTCTCTATCCGGCGATGGAAGATCGCCAGCTCGATCTGATGATCGGCGAGGGACCGGCCGCGCGTTCGGTGCGGATCGATCTGCAGCCCTTCACGCTGGTCGGGGCGACGACGCGCTCGGGCCTCATCACGACGCCGCTGCGCGAGCGCTTCGGCATTCCGCTGCGTCTCGACTTTTACAGCGTGCCCGAATTGGAAAAGATCGTGCGCCGCGGCGCGCGGCTGCTGAATCTGACGCTGAACGACGATGGCGCGCGCGAGATTGCAAGCCGGGCCCGCGGTACGCCGCGCGTTGCCGGTCGGCTGCTGCGCCGGGTGCGCGATTTCGCCTCGGTCGACGGTGCAAAGGAGGTCGATGCCGGAATCGCCGATCGCGCGCTCACCCAACTCGATGTCGACAAGACCGGTCTCGACATGATGGACCGGCGCTATCTCACCTGCATCGCCGAGAATTACGGCGGCGGGCCGGTCGGTGTCGAAACGCTGGCGGCTGCGCTCTCCGAACAGCGCGATGCGATCGAGGAAGTGATCGAACCGTTTCTGCTGCAGCAGGGGCTGCTCCAGCGAACGCCGCGGGGCCGGATGCTGACGGCCATCGGGTTTCGCCATCTCGGCCTTGCCGTGCCGCGCAATACGGCCCAACTCGAGCTGATGCGCGACGGGCCGGAGGAAGTCGATGGTTGAAGCCATGGCCCGATCGCCTGTGCCGGCCACGGAGCCGCTTGCGATTCATCATCACACGCTGCGGGTCTATTTCGAGGACACCGACGCGGGCGGGATTGTCTACTATGCCAACTATCTCAAGTTCGCCGAGCGGGCGCGGACCGAAATGATGCGCGATTTCGGCGCAACACACTCGGCGATGATCGATGTCACCGGTGCGACCTTCGCGGTCCGCCGCTGTGCCGTGGATTATCTGAAGCCGGCGCGGCTCGACGACCTGCTGGAAATCGAAACGGCCATTACCGACATAGGAGCGGCCACGCTCGATGCGCGGCAACGCATTCTGCGCGGCGGCGAGGAACTGGTCCGAATCCAGATACGGCTCGCCTGCATGAATGCGGACGGCCGCGCCACCCGAATCCCTGCCACTGTGCGAGAAGCACTCAACCGAAACCGTTAATCCGGGGAGCAAGTACCCACTCATGGAGACCGAAATCGACGCCGCCGAACTGGCGGGAACCATCGCGCCGCTAGATATGTCGGTCTGGGGCCTTTTCCTGCAGGCCGACCTGATCGTCAAGCTGGTCATTCTGCTGCTGGTCGTCGCCTCGATCTGGACCTGGGCGATCATCTTCGACAAGGCGATCCGTTTGCGCCGCGTTCAGGCGCAGGCGCGTCAGTTCGAGGAGGCATTCTGGTCCGGCGGCTCGCTCGAAGAGCTGTTCGACCGGATCTCGAACCGTCCGCCCGATCCGATGTCCGCGATCTTCGTTGCGGCCATGCGCGAATGGCGTCGGGCCGCCGCGCGCGGTCTGCTGGCGACCGACCAGATGTTGCGGGCCGGTCTCCAGGCGCGCGTCGAGCGGGTGATGGATATCACGCTCGGCCGCGAAATGGAGCAGCTCGAACGGCATCTGATCTACCTCGCCTCGGTCGGATCGGCGGCGCCCTTTGTCGGGCTGTTCGGCACGGTCTGGGGCATCATGAACAGCTTTGCCTCGATCGCGGCGGCCAAGAGCACGACGCTCGCCGTCGTGGCGCCGGGTATCGCCGAAGCCTTGTTTGCGACCGCCCTCGGCCTTGTTGCCGCCATACCGGCGGTGCTGGCTTACAACAAGCTATCCGGCGACACGGGACGCTACGCGCAGCGCCTCGAGGCGTTCGCCGGCGAATTCGGCGCGATCCTGTCGCGCCAGCTTGAGGAGAAGCGCTGACATGGCCCTGACACTCAGCAGCGGCGGCGGCGTGCGCGGGCGACACCGCCGCACCAGCTATCGCCCCATGAGCGACATCAACGTGACGCCGATGGTCGACGTCATGCTGGTGCTGCTCATCATCTTCATGGTGAC
>JBBDMS010000026.1:0-121712 GCA_040878185.1 Dongiaceae bacterium
TCGGACCAGCATCGCGGCTGGTTCCATTCCTCGCTGCTGGAATCCTGCGGCACGCGGGGTCGCGCGCCCTACGAAGCGGTGCTGACGCACGGTTTCGTGCTCGACGAGCAGGGCCGCAAGATGTCGAAGTCGCTCGGCAACGTCATCTCGCCCCAGGAAGTGATGAAGACGCACGGCGCCGACATCCTCCGGCTCTGGGTCGTCGCCTCCGATTATTCGGAAGACCTGCGCATCGGCGGCGAAATCCTCAAGCATCACGCCGATGCCTATCGGCGCTTCCGCAACACGTTCCGCTATCTGCTCGGCGCGCTCGACGGGTTTTCCGAGAAGGAGCGCGTGGCCGAAGCGGAGATGCCCGAGCTCGAGCGCTGGGTACTGCATCGTTTGGCCGAAATCGACGACCAGCTCCGCCGGACGACGGGCGAATATGATTTTCACCATCTCTACACGGCACTGCATCAGTTCTGTGCCGTCGATCTCTCGGCTTTCTATTTCGACGTGCGCAAGGATGCGCTCTATTGCGATCATCCCTCGAGCCTGCGCCGGCGTGCGGCCCGCACCGTACTCGATCATCTGTTCCGCTGCCTGACCGCCTGGCTCGCCCCCATCCTCTGCTTTACCGCGGAAGAGGCATGGCTTGCACGACCGGGCATGAGTGCCGAATCCGAAAGCGTGCATCTGCGCCTCTTCCCCGAGATTCCGGCCGCCTGGCGCGACGACGCGCTGGCGGCGAAATGGGAGCGGCTTCGACGCCTGCGCCGCGTCGTCACCGGCGCGATCGAACTGGAACGCGCGGCGAAGCGGATTGGCTCGTCGCTGCAAGCCCATCCGGTGCTCTACGCGCCGGCCGAGGAATTCGCCGCGGTCGAGGATATCGACCTCGCGGAGCTCGGCATCACATCCTCGATCACGCTCAAGGCAGAGCCGGTGCCTGACGGCGCATTCACCTTGCCGGACGTGGCGGGTGTCGGCGTCGTGATCGGCACGGCCGAGGGCGAGAAATGCGGTCGCTGCTGGCGCGTCTTGCCCGAGGTCGGCACCGTGCCCGCGAATCCCGAGCTATGCGAACGCTGCATCGAGGCGGTCGCCGCGCTGGAGACCGCCTGACGATGACATCGCGACCGCGCCGCGCATGACGACGCCCCGCCGCATCGGATATCGCATCGGTCTGCCGGTCGCCATCCTCGTATTCGCCGCCGATCAGGCGAGCAAGTTTCTGATGCTCGATGTCATGAGCCCGCCGCGCATCATCGAGGTGACCGGGTTCTTCAATCTGGTTCTGGCCTGGAATACTGGCGTCTCGTTTAGCCTGTTCAGCGGGTCGGGCGATCTCGGGCGCTGGCTGCTCTGCGGCATCGCCGTGGTGGTTTCCGTGGTTATTCTGATCTGGATGGGCCGGAGCGACCGGAAACTGCTGGCCGGCGGATTCGGCGCCATCGTGGGCGGCGCGCTCGGCAACGCGTTCGACCGCGTCATTCACGGTGCCGTTGTGGACTTTCTGGATTTCCATATCGCTGGCTGGCATTGGCCGGCCTTCAACCTGGCGGATAGCGCGATCACCCTGGGGGTAGTCGCCGTCCTGGCAGACGGCTTGTTCCGACCGTCCCGCGCCGGGTAAACTGGGCGCCTTGCAGGGAGGTTGAGATGCTGGGACGTCAGGCACTTGCCGCCGTTCTTCTCATCGGTCTGGGTAGCGGGCTCGCCGGTTGTCAGGGTGTGACCGAACAGTTCGGGCTGACCAAGACACCGCCCGACGAATTCGTGGTCTATGCGCGCGCGCCGCTGAGCGTACCGCCCGATTTCGCCTTGCTGCCGCCCGAGCCGGGCGCGCCGCGACCGCAGGAGGCGACACCGCGCCAGCAGGCCGAAACCGCGCTCTATTCGAATTCCGGCACTTTCACGACCGGCGGTGAACTCGTCGGCGGATCAACCGAAGTCAATCCGCAGTCGGTCGGCGAGCAGGCCTTCCTGCAGAGCGCCGGCGCGGACGGCATCGACCCGACGATCCGCTCGCTGGTCGATACCGAGAACGCGACGCTGGCCGAACAGAGCACGACCTTCACCGATACGCTGGTCTTCTGGCGCGATCCGCAGCCGTACGGCACGGTCGTCGATCCGGCCGCGGAACAGCAGCGCATCCAGGAGAACGCTGCCCTCGGCGTGCCGATGAGTACCGGCGAAACGCCGATCATCGAGCGCAAGGAGAAGGGCATTCTCGAGGACGTGTTCTGATCGTTCTTGCGGTTCGGGTCTCTCGTAAATACCGGGTATCGCGCCCGTTCCGCGTGACGGTGCCATGACGGCGCCGTGCCGCATTGCATCTGCGGCGCGCACCCCCATATGGTCCCCGCTTTGTCCTGGTGGTCTGCTGCCGGAGGTTCCATGCGCCGCGTTCTGCCCGCCCTTCTGACGGCCGCCCTTGCCGTTGCCGCGCCGATGCTGGCCGCGCCGATGCTGGCGACGGGGGCCCGCGCGGCTGTCTTCGAACCGACGGTCTTCACGCTCGACAACGGACTTCAGGTTGTCGTCGTCGAGAATCACCGCGCGCCGGTCGTGACGCACATGGTCTGGTATCGTGTCGGCGCCGCCGACGAATTACCGGGCAAATCCGGTATCGCGCATTTCCTTGAGCATCTCATGTTCCGCGGCACGGATGCCCATGCGCCGGGCGAGTTCTCGCAGATCGTGTCGCGGCTCGGCGGCGAGGAAAACGCCTTCACGATGCAGGACGCGACCGCCTATTTCCAATCGGTCGCGGTCGAGCATCTCGATACGGTGATGGCGCTCGAAGCCGACCGCATGGTCAACCTTCATCTCAGCGATCCGATCGTGCTGGCCGAACGCGACGTCATCATCGAAGAACGCCATCAGCGGGTCGATAACGATCCCGGCTCGCGGCTCAGTGAAATGATGCGTGCCTCGCTCTATCTGCATCATCCCTACGGCACGCCGATCATCGGCTGGGAACATGAAATGTCGGCGCTGACGCCCGACGATGCGCGGACCTTCTACGATCGCTGGTACGCGCCGAACAACGCGATCCTCGTCGTATCGGGCGATGTGACGCCCGATCAGATTCGCGCGATGGCGGAAAAGCATTACGGGCCGATTCCCGCGGGCGACGTACCGGAGCGGGTTCGCCTCGAGGAACCGAATCAGACCGCGCCGCGCCGCGTCGTTCTGGCGAGCGCCGATGTCGAGCAGCCTTCCTGGAGTCGCCTCTATCTGGCGCCCAGTTATCACGCCGGCGCATCCGAGCATGCTTATGCGCTGCAGGTGCTGGCCGAAATCGTCGGCGAAGACAGCACGAGCCGGCTTTATCGCGACCTGGTCATCGACCGGAAGATCGCCGCCTTCGCGGGGGCCGGCTATTCGCCCTCGACCTACGATCTCGGCTATTTCTCGTTCTATGTCGTGCCGATGCCCGATGCGGACATGGCGACCATCGAAGCGGCGATCGATGTCAGTATCGCCGATCTGCTGCAGAACGGCGTGACCGATGCCGAAGTCGCGCAGGCGATCCATCGTTTGCAGGCATCCGCCATCAAGGCGCGCGACAGTCTCTCCGGCCCGGCGCAATTGTTCGGCCGCGCGCTGACCGCCGGCCAGGCGATCGAGGACGTCGAAGATTGGCCCGAACGCATCGGGGCCGTGACCGCCGAGGCGGTGCTGTCGGCCGCGCGCGAGGTTCTGATGCTCGACCGTTCCGTCACCGGCCTGCTTCTGACAAAACCGGCAAGCTGATCGGAACCGGAATGAACCGCATACATCTTCGCAGCCTCTGCCTCGCCGCCGCGCTTGCCGTCGGCACCGGATTTTCGGCATCCGCCTTCGAGATCGAGCCGGTCGTCAGCCCCGGTGGGATCGAGGCCTGGCTGGTCGAAGATCCCTCGGTGCCGCTGACCTCGATTTCCTTCGCATTCCGTGGCGGGAGTGCCACCGACCCCGAAGGGCAGGAGGGGCTGGCCGAGTTCGTTGGGGGGCTACTGAACGAAGGGGCCGGCGAGCTCGATTCCCAGGAATTCCAGAATCGCATTGCTGATCTCTCGATCGATCTCGAATTCAGCGCCGGCCGCGACGAGTTCCGCGGTTCGATCCGCATGCTGACCGAGAACGCCGACGAGGCAATCGACCTGTTGCATCTCGCGCTCACCGAGCCGCGATTCGACGAAGACGCGGTCGAACGGATTCGCGGCCAGCTTCTGACGGTGCTGGCGACCAATGCGACGGACCCTGGCGAAATCGCCTCGCGGACCTGGCGCGAAACCGCCTTTCCGGATCACCCCTATGGGCGGCCACCGGAAGGCACGCCGCAAACCATCGCACAGCTCGGCGCCGACGATTTCCGCGGTTTCGTCAGCCGGCATTTCGCGCGCGACAACCTCGTGGTCGGCGTCGTCGGCGACATCGATGCGGCTACGCTCGGCCCCATTCTCGATCGGCTGTTCGGCGATCTGCCGGCGACGGCCGATCTGCCGGCGATTCCCGAAACTGCGCCGGCTGGGGCAGGACGCGTGCTCGTCGTCGAACGGCCGATTCCGCAGAGCGTGGTGATCTATGGCGGGCCCGCGATCAAGCGCGACGATCCGGATTTTTACACCGCGGCGATTCTGCTGGAAGCGGTCGGCGGCGGGTTTGGCTCGAGGCTTACCGAATCGGTGCGTGAAGAGCGCGGTCTCGCTTATTCGGTGGGCGCCAGTCTGTCGACCTACGAGCATGTCGGCCTGGTGCTCGGCCAGGCTGGTACCCGCAACGAGCGGGTCGCCGAAATGATCGCGCTGATCAACGAGGCTTTCGCCGATGTGGCGGCGAACGGTCTGACGGACGACGAGATTGCCGATGCGCGCAGCTATATCGTGGGCTCGTACCCGCTGCGCATGACCTCGAGCATGTCGACCGCCGGTGCGCTGATTTCGATCCAGCTCGCCGGGCTGCCGATCGACTATATCGAACGCCGTGCCGAATTATTCGGTGCGGTCACGGCCGAGGACATCAAGCGCGTGGCAGCGCGGCTGCTCGATCCGGCCAACATGCTCTATGTCGTGGTCGGAACGCCGGTCGGCGTCGAAGGCGAGATCCAGGCGAACTAGGCGCCGGCGGCGCGGATCGCCGCTTCCCGCGGACCATCCGAAAGAGCCGGGATCCGCGCCTTTTGGTGCTGCATCGTTTCGCTCGCCACCCTCTGCTATTCTGCCGCCATGCCGATTCGCCTGTTGCCGCCGGCCCTGGTCAACCGCATCGCCGCGGGCGAGGTGGTCGAACGCCCGGCCTCCGCCGTCAAGGAACTGGTCGAGAATGCGATCGACGCCGATGCGCGTCGCATCGAGATTGTGCTGCGCGAAGGCGGGCGCAGCCTGATCGTGGTCCGGGACGACGGCGAGGGCATGACCTCGGACGAGCTCGCGCTGGCGATCGAACGGCACGCGACCTCGAAATTGCCCGACGACGATCTGGTTCATATCCGGACGCTCGGTTTCCGCGGCGAAGCGCTGCCCTCGATCGGTGCGGTCAGCCGGCTTTCGATCACCAGCCGCAAGCGCGGCAGCAAGGAAGCCTGGACGGTCGCGGTCGAAGGCGGCACGCGCAATCCGGTGGTGCCCGCGGCCCTGGGCGACGGCACGCGGATCGAGGTGCGCGATCTTTTCTTTGCGACGCCGGCCCGACTTAAATTCCTCAAGGCGCCGCGCACCGAACTCGGGCATGCCGAAGAAGCGATCGAGCGGCTCGCGATGGCGCATCCCGGCATCGCCTTCAGCCTCGAGGACGAGGCGCGCACATTGTTGCGCCTCGAGGCGGCGGACGAAGATCTGCTCGGCGATCCGGCGGCGGCACAGTTGAAGCGGCTCGGCGATATCATGGGCCGCGAGTTTGCCGACAATGCCGTGCCGGTCATGGCCGAGCGGGAAGAACTGCGTCTCACCGGTTATGCCGGGCTGCCGACGCTCAACCGCGCCAACAGCGCGCAGCAATTCCTCTTCGTCAATGGACGGCCCGTGCGCGATCGCCTGCTGTTTGGAGCCGTGCGCGGCGCCTATAGCGATTTCCTGGCCGGTGATCGCCATCCCATGCTGGCGCTGTTTCTCGACATGCCGGCCGAGCAGGTCGACATGAACGTGCATCCGGCCAAGACCGAAGTGCGGTTCCGCGATCCGGGTCTGGTCCGCGGGCTCATTGTCGGGGCATTGAAACACGCGCTCGCCGGTGCCGGCCATCGTGCCGCGACCACGGTTGCAGAGATGGCGCTCGGCCGCGCCCGCGTGGAGGGCCAGGCGGGCGGCCAGGGAGGCGGATTGCCCTGGCAGCATCAGCCGCAGGGTGGGCGGATCTCGCCGCGGCTCGCCGAGCGCAACGCGGCGGCCTGGGCACCGCTGACCGGCGACGGGCGTTCGGCGTTCTACGGGTTCGACCAGCCTTCGGCACGCGGCATGGATTCCGGACCGGCCGAGACCGCAATGCAGGCGCATCCGCTGGGTGCTGCCCGCGCGCAACTGCACGAGACCTATGTGGTGGCGCAGACCGCCGATGGAATCATCATCGTCGACCAGCATGCGGCGCATGAGCGGCTGGTCTATGAACGCATGAAGGAGGCGCTCGCGGCCAAGGGTGTGGCGCGGCAGGCGCTGCTGATCCCGGAAGTCGTCGAGCTCGACGAGGCGGCGGCCGAGCGGTTGGCGGGGCGCGCCGGCGAACTCGCGGAACTCGGTCTCGTGCTGGAAGCGTTCGGCACCGGCGCCGTCGTGGTGCGCGAGGTGCCGGCGCTGCTCGGCCAGGTCGACGCCAAAGGGCTGATCCAGGATCTCGCCGACGAACTGGCCGAGCTTGGCGATGCCGCCAGCCTCAAGGAACGGCTCGGCGATGTCTGCGGCACCATGGCCTGCCATGGCAGCGTGCGCGCCGGCCGCCGGCTCACGGTCGAAGAGATGAACGCGCTGCTGCGCCAGATGGAGGCGACGCCGCATTCCGGCCAGTGCAATCACGGCCGCCCGACCTATGTCGAACTCAAGCTTACCGACATCGAGAAGCTGTTCGGCCGGCGCTAGGCGTCATCTCCCATCGTTTCCCCGTTGCGCCCGCCCGCGTGCCCCCTGTGGAACGCGGCGTGATAGGCTCGGCTGACGCCTGAGAGGGAGAACGATCATGCTGCTGACGCCGACCGAAATGGAACGCCTCACCATCTTCACCGCAGCCGAACTGGCGCGCCGCCGCCGCGGGCGCGGTCAGAAGCTCAATCACCCCGAAGCGATCGCGTTCATCGCCGACGAGTTGCTCGAAGCGGCGCGCGACGGGCAGACGCTGGCCGCGGTCATGTCGCTCGGCGCGACATTGCTGACAACTGACGATGTGCTGCCGGGTGTTGCCACGCTCATACCGTTGCTGACGGTCGAGGGACAGTTTCTCGACGGGCCGAAAATGATCGCGGTGCATGAGCCGATTCGTCCCGGCAAGCAGGCCGTGGCGGCAGGACCGCGGCCCGGCGAAGTGCTGACGGCGGACGGCGATATCGAGATCAACGCGGGCCGTGCGCGCGCGACGATCCTCGTGCTCAACACCGGCGACCGCCCGATCCAGGTCGCGAGTCACTTCCACTTCTTCGAGGCCAACAGGGAATTGCGGTTCGATCGCGCGGCGTCGTTCGGGATGCGCCTCGATGTGATGGCGGGCGCGGTCGCGCGCTTCGAGCCGGGCGAATCGAAAGAGGTGGCATTGGTCGCGATCGGCGGCAGCGGCGATATCACCGGGCTCAACAATCTGACCGAGGGCTCGATCCACGATCCCGCGATCCGGCAGGCGGCGCTCGCCAACGCGAAGGCCCGCGGCTATCTGGGAGCAATGTGATGGCGACGATTTCGCGCAGCGCCTATGCGGCGGCATTCGGTCCGACCACCGGCGACCGGGTCCGTCTCGGCGACACCAGCCTGCTTGCCCGTGTCGAAAAGGATCACACGGTCTATGGCGAGGAACTGCTGACGGGACTCGGCAAGACTCTGCGCGACGGGCTCGGCGTCGATGCGCGTGCGACGACCGCCGATGGCGCGCTCGACGTCGTGGTGCAGAACGCTCTCGTCATCGACCCGGTGCTCGGCATCGTGAAGGGCGATATCGGCATCATCGACGGGCGCATCGTCGGCATCGGCAAGGCCGGCAACCCGGCCGTCATGGCGGGTGTCGACCCGAAGCTCGTTGTTGGCCCCTCGACCAAGCATTTCATGGGCGAAGGTATGATCGTGACTCCCGGCGCAATCGACGTGCATGCGCATTTCATTCAGCCGGCGGAAGTCTGGCACGCGCTCTCCGTCGGCATGACGACGATGATCGGCGGCGGATTTCCCGGCTGCTGGTCGGTCGATTCCGGCGGGCTCTGGGCCAACAGTCGGATGCTGAAGGCGACCGAGCGTTACCCGATGAATTTCGGCCTCTTCAGCCGCGGCAGTTCGCACAAGCCCGCCGCTATTGCCGAACAGATCCGCTCCGGCGTGATCGGCGTCAAGATTCACGAGGATATCGGCGCCATGCCGGCGACCATCGATTGCTGCCTCAGCGTCGCCGACGACATGGATTTCCAGGTGCAGCTCCATACCGACACGATGAACGAGGCGGGTTTCTACGAACGCACGATGGAGGCGATCGCCGGGCGCACGATCCACATGTATCACACCGAAGGTGCGGGCGGCGGCCATGCGCCCGACATCATCCGCTGCAACGGCGAAGCGAATTGCCTGCCATCCTCGACCACGCCCACCAATCCGTACACGCTCAACGCCTTCGACGAACATGTCGACATGATGATGCTGTGCCACAGTCTGTCGCCGGAGGTGCCGGAGGATGTCGCCTTCGCCGGCAGCCGGCTTAGGCCGCAGACCATGGCAGCGGAAGACGTGCTGCACGATCTCGGTGCCATCAGCATGTTCGGCTCCGACGCCGAAGGCATGGGGCGCACGATGGAGGTCGTCGCATCCTGCTGGAAACTGGCCTCGAAGATGCGCGATGAGCGCGGCCCGCTCGCCGGGGAACCGTTCGGCAACGCGGACAATGCCCGCATCCTGCGCTATCTCGCGAAGATCACGATCAATCCGGCGATCGCGTTCGGGATATCCGGCCATGTCGGAAGCCTCGAACCCGGCAAGATGGCGGATTTCGTGATGTGGCAGCCGGCCTTCTTCGGCATCAAGCCCTCGCTGGTCGTAAAGGCGGGCATGCTGGTATGGGGTGCCTATGGCGATGCGGCGGCGGCACTCGGCGGGCTGGAGCCGGTGCTGCTGCGCGAGAACTGGGGCGCGGTCGGCACCGCGCCGAATATGCTGTCGGCCGCCTTCGTTCACCCTTCCGCGATCGACGACGATATCGCCGGCCGCTTCGACATCGCAAAGCCGCTTTTGCCGCTGTCGGGCACGCGAAAGCTCTCGAAGCGCGACATGCGCCGGAACGACGCGTTGCCCGATATCCGCGTCGACAGCCAGACTTTCGATGTGTTCGTCGACGGCGCGCTCGCCACGAGCGAGCCGGCGCGCGAGGTGAAACTGAACCGCCTCTATATGCTGCGGTGATCGCTCGACTTCGGTATTGCCGGGTGCTTAGGAATTGCCGCCGTACCGCAGCAGCGTGATCGTCGCCTTGCCATAGCGGCGTTCGTCGATCATCTCGAACCCCTCCGGTGCGACGAAATTCTCGCCTGGCCCGGTCTCGACCGACACGATGGCGCCGGGCGCAATCCAGCCGGCGGCCGCGAGCGCTGCGAGCGCCGGTGCGGCGAGACCTTTGCCGTAAGGCGGATCGAGAAAGACCAGGCTTGCCGCCCGGATCGCTGGCGGCGGCTTGGTCGCATCGGCCTTGAGGATCGTCGCGTTCGCCATTTCGCCGAGCGTTTCTGCATTCGCCTTGATCGAGCGCAGCGCCTGGAAATCGCTGTCGAGAAAAATCGCGTGCGCCGCGCCGCGCGAGAGCGCCTCGAGGCCGAGCGCGCCGGAGCCGGCAAAACCATCGAGTACGATGGCATCGCGGATCGGCGCACCGTCCTCGCCGGCACCGAGCCGCGGATTATGCGCGAGAATGTTGAACAGCGATTCGCGCGCGCGATCTGAGGTCGGTCGCACATCCTGCCCTTCCGGTGCGGCAATGCGCCGTCCCTTATGCCGGCCGGCAACGATGCGCATGAGCCTGCTCCCGTCTACACCGCGCCGAGCTGATCCGCGATCACCTTGGCCGGAATCTCGTCGACGGCGCCCGGCGGCAGTTCGCCGAGCTGAAACGGCCCGTAGGCGACGCGGATCAGGCGGTTCACGCGCCAGCCGAAATGCTCGCAGAGTTTCCGGATCTCGCGGTTCTTGCCTTCCTTGAGCGCCATGGTGAGCCAGGCATTGTCGCCCTGCTTGCGATCGAGCGTCGCCTTCACCTTGTCGTAGCGTATGTCATCGACTGTCATGCCCTTGCCGAGCTGGGCGAGCGCCGCGTCCGTGACCGTGCCGTTGAGGCGCACGCGATAGCGCCGCGTCCAGCCGGTCGACGGCAGTTCGAGCCGGCGCGCGAGATCGCCGTCATTGGTCAGAAGCAGCAGACCTTCGGAATTGATATCGAGCCGCCCGATCGAGATGACGCGCGGCAGTTCCTTCGGCAGCGCATCGAATACGGTCGGCCGACCCTGGGGATCGCGCGCGGTCGTTACCAGGCCGCGCGGCTTGTGATAACGAAAGGCCCGCGTGCGCATCGCCTTCGGGAGCAGCTTTCCGTCGACGGTAATGCGCTGGCCCGGCGTCACGTTGATCGCGGGGCTGGTCAGCGTCTTACCGTCGAGCACAACGCGGCCGGCCTCGATCATCTTTTCCGCATCGCGCCTCGAACAGATACCGGCCCGCGCGATCACCTTCGCGATGCGCTCGCCGGCGGGCGTTTCGGCCTTGGACCCGCTTTTGGGCTGAACCATCCCGCGTCAGGCGCAGGCGGCGACGAAGGCGTCGAAGATGCGATCGTCGCCCTTGCTGATGCTGTATTCCGGATGCCACTGCACGCCGAGGCAGAAGCGATAGCGCGGATCCTCGATGCCCTCGATGATCCCGTCTTTGGCGGTCGCATTGACCACCACGCCCGGCCCGACATCCTTGACCGCCTGATGATGCGCGCTGTTGACCGCAAGGGTCGAGCACTCGCAGATGCGGGCGAGCAGTGTGCCTGCCTTGACCGTCACATCGTGGCCCGGCTCGGTGCGCGGATTCGGCTGCTCATGGGCCAGCGCGTCCGGCACGTCGTCGGGAATATGCTGATAGAGGGTGCCGCCGAGAATCACGTTCAGAAGCTGCTGCCCGCCGCAGATGCCGAGTATCGGCATGTCGCGCTCGAGCGCGCCTTTGACGATGGCCGCTTCGAACTCGGTGCGTTTGCCCTTGAGCTTGACCGTCGCATGACGCTCGCTGGCGCCGAACATCGCAGGATCGATGTCGAATGCACCGCCCGTCACCACCAGACCGGCGATCAGGTCGAGATAATCGCCGGCGCGATCGGGTTCGTGCGGCAGCATCAGGGGCAGGCCGCCACCGCGCTCGACCGAGGCGGCATAATTCTGCCGGAGTGCATACCAGGGCAGCCTGGAATAGCCGCCGGGCTCCTCCGAATCGAGGGTGATGCCGATCAGCGGTCGGGTCATTGCGTTCCCTTGCGCGTTCCCTTGCGTTCCTGAATCAGACCTGCGAGGCGCGCGATATGCTCCGGTCCGGTACCGCAGCAACCGCCGATCAGGCGCGCGCCGGAATCGAGCCATTGTGCCGCGTGGCCGGCATAGTGATCGGGATCGAGGTCGTCGCGCAGCGGCAGCAGCCCGTCGCCGTCCGTGTTGCCGTCGAGTTTCCAGCTCGGCGGGACGGGGCGGAACGCGTTCGCATAGGCGCCGGCCGGCTTGCCGAGTTTGGTCAGCGCCGGCATCGCGACTTCAATGCTTTCGGGCGAGCAGCAATTCGCGAGATGCGCCTGCACCGGCAGGCTGGCGATCGCGGCGGCGGCTTCGTCGATGCCTTCCTCGCTGCGCAGGCGGCCGGAGTTGTCTTCGTGCAATGTCCAGGAAACCCAGACCGGCCGACCGGTCGAACAGGCGGCTGTCGCCGCGGCAAGCGCCTCGCGCGCCGACGACATGGTTTCGCAGATGAACAGGTCGACATAGGGCGCGAGGCATTCCGCCTGCTCGCGATAGAGCGGTTCGATCTCGTCGAACCTGCCCACCAGGTCGGGGCGATAGCTGCCGCGCAGCGGCGGCAGGGAGCCGGCGATCAGGACCGGCTTGCCGGATTCCTCCCGGGCCTGGCGTGCCAGTTCGGCCGCCTGCACATTCAAGGCGCGGAACCGGTCCTCGATCCCTTCCTTGGCGAGTTCGCCGCGGATCACGCCATAGGTGTTGATCGTGATCACCTCGGCGCCGGCGTCGATATAGTCGCGATGCACCTCGCGCACCGCGTCGGGTGCGACCAGCAGCGCATTGGCCGACCAGATCGTCTCGAGGATCGGCACGCCCCGGCGGCGCAGCTCGCGGCCCATGCCGCCGTCGAGCAGGATTGGCCGGTCGGGCAGGGGGATGGCGGGAATGAGGTGGGAAGTTTCGGTCATGGCCCGCATTCTACACGAGTGATTGGGTCATCGGGAGGGCAAGGCTTGACCGCACCCCTACCCAGCGGCACATCAGGCCCATGGCAATCGCGACGGACGGTCAGGACCCGATGGAATTGGCGCTCGCCGAAGCGGCCGCTGCGGCCGCGCGCGACGAGGTGCCGATCGGCGCCGTCGTGGTCGAGGCGACGACTGGCCGTATCGTCGCCCATGCGGGCAACCGGGTCGAGGAATTGAAGGATCCGACGGCGCATGCCGAACTGCTCGCCTTGCGCGAAGCATCGCGCATCGTCGCCGCGAAGCGCCTTCCAGAATTCGATCTGTATGTGACCCTGGAGCCCTGCCCGATGTGCGCGCAGGCGGCGAGCTTCGCGCGCGTCCGCCGGCTTACGTTTGCGGCCGAGGATATCAAGGGCGGCGGCGTCATCAACGGCGCGCGCATCTTCGACCAGACCAGCTGCTTCCATTTGCCGGAAATCCGGCGCGGTCGCGACGATCAGGCCGAACGCTCGGCCGATCTGTTGCGCACATTCTTTCGGGAGAAGCGGTTGCGCGGCATCTGACAGCCGCCATCGACGAGAGATCGGAAAGCGGAAACGAATACGGCAGCGGGCGCCCGCGAGGGTTTCCGCTGCCGCACCGTGCGATCGCTTCGGCCGTTAGGCCGACCCGATCACGACTGGACGATCACTACTGACTCCACTGATCGAAGCCTTCGATGTCGGCCTGGGTCAGTTGGGTCTGAAAACGGTCGTTGGTGGTGTCGAGCGTCAGGCGATCGGCCGGCACCACGACCTTGCGTGCATCAAGATCGAACACGCCGTCCGAGATTCCGATCACGAAGGCCTGAACCTGACCGGTATCGTCGCCGAGCACTTCCTCGACTTCGCCGATGTTCTCGTCGCCAACCGTGTAGACATCCATGCCCTCGATTTCGGACACGGTCAGGCCTTCATGCGTGACCGTCTCGTCCTCGATCTCGATCAGCACGGCGCTGTCCAGAAGCTGGGCCTCGGCCGCCGCATCGATATCGATGCCGGTATCGGTGTCGACCGTGTTGTTCATGTCGGTCGTGTCGTTGATATCGGTGTTGCTGTTCATGTCGGTGTTGAGATCGCTCTCGGTCTGCGTCTCGAGCTCACCCTCGGCCTGGGCAATGCTTGCGCCTGTCACCATGGCGCCGAGGGCCAGTGCGAACAGCGGAATTCCATACATCTTGTTCATGCTCATCTCCTTGTTCGACATCGCTGTCATGTTCCGAATGCGGCGCCGTGTGATTTCCCGTCGTTCGGTGACGGCACACGACCCGCGTGTGTGTACCGTCCTAACTCGTGGCGCCGGAAACCGTTCCCCTCGAAAGCCCGATTTTTCATTTCACATCATCGCTCTATTGATGCCGCGCAATCCCATTAACGCGATTCCGTGCGAACTTCCGGACAATGCGGCAATTGTCGGTACGATGCGATCGAGCTACACTCCCGCACTATGGACGATGCAAAAAATCACACGATCGATCACGACAAATTGTCCGACCTCGGACGGCGCGAAATTGCCGCACGCGACAATCGGACGCGCGAATCGCAGCGGCTGCTGAAGGAGGCTCGCGACGTGATGCCCGCGGGCGTTCCGATGGGCTGGATGGCCGGGCTGTATGAAAGTCCGCCGGTCTTCGTCACGCATGGCGAGGGCGCGCGGTTCTGGGACGCCGACGGCAATGTCTATCTCGACATGAACCAGGCCGATCTTTCGATGAGCTGCGGCTTCACGCCGGAGCCCGTGGTCGACGCGGTCGCGCGGCAGATCCAGAACGGCCCATCCTTCCTGCTGCCGGGCGAAGACGCGATCCGTGTCGCGGAACTGCTCGGCGAACGCTTTGGCCTCTCGCACTGGCAGTTCACCTTGTCGGCGACCGGCGCCAACGCCGAAGCGATCCGTCTCGCGCGCGTGGCAACCGGCCGCGAGCGTTCGCTGATGTTCAATGGCCACTATCACGGCCATGGCGACGAGATGCTGGCGGCCGGCGGCGGATATTCGAGCGCCGGTTATGTCGGACTGCCGGCCGATGCCGGGCGGCGCGCCGATACCGTGCCGTTCAACGATATCGATGCGCTGCGCGCGTCGTTGCAGACCCGGAACTATGCCTGCCTGGTCGCCGAACCGGCTCTCACCAATTGCGGCCTCGTTCTGCCGGATGACGGGTTCTGGCCGGCGGTGCGCGAGGCCTGCGACGAGACCGGCACATTGCTGGTGATCGACGAGACCCATACGCAGACCTTCGCGTGGGGCGGGATGGTGCGCGCCTGGAACCTTCGCCCCGACATGGTGACGCTCGGCAAGTGCATCGGCGGCGGCCTGCCGATGGGCGCCTATGGAATGAATCCGAAACTCGCCGCCGTCATGGAGAAGAATCTGGACCGCCATCGCGGCGGTGCGGTCCTGCCGACCGGCGGCACGGTGTTCGGAAACGCCCTCGCGATGGCCGCCTCGCGCGCGGCGCTCGAGCAGGTGCTGACCGTCGAGGGTTATGCGCGGGTCGAGATGCTCGGCCGGCAACTGGCCGGGGGATTGAACGAACTGTTCGCGCGTCATCGGCTGTCCTGGCGGGCGCCGCAGCTTGGCGGCCGCAGCGGTTGGTGCCTCGAACCAATGCTGCCACGCGATGCCATCGAGGCGGGCCGGTCGATCGACTATGACCTGATCGACGTGCGCCGCATTTTCATGGCTAATCGCGGGATCTGGGATGCGATCGCGAGCGCCGGTCCCGCCATCTCGTTCGCGCATGAGCCGGCCGATGTCGACGAATACCTTGCCGTCGCCGACGCATTCCTCGGCGAGATCGCCTGACCGGATCGCGGACCCCGCATCTGGCGCGGGAAGGCGGCGATGGACGCGGCCCGGTAGGAGCTTCCCGGTCTCGCATCGGGCGTTCGACCGATGCTAGCATCGGGCCCATGACCCATCAGCCGATCGACCATCCGGGCGCCTGGAAGGGCACCGACTTTTCCTCGAAGGACGATTTCTCGGTCGACCTCGAACGCCGCCACATCGTCGCGCTCGATGACGCCATCTCGCTCGCCTACAAACGCGGCGGCTGGAAGAACCTGACCCGTGCCGATCTGCCGCTGGCGGGCATCGCCGACGATGTCGCGCGATGGCGCCACGAGGTTGCGGACGGGCGCGGCCTGCTGCTGCTGCGCGGGCTGCCGGTCGAGCGCTGGTCGGTCAGCGAAACCGAGGCGGCCTATTGGGCCCTCGGGCTTCACCTCGGCCATGCGGTGTCGCAGAGCCCGCTCGGCGACCGGCTCGGGCGCGTCGAAGATGTCTCGCGGCCCGATATCGAGGAGCGCGGCTACAAGAGCCGAAAGGAACTCTCGCCCCATACCGATTCCGACGACATCGTCGGCCTGCTCTGCATCCGCCAGGCGAAATCGGGCGGCTTCAGCCTGCTCGTGTCGGCGATGACCTTGTGGAACGAAATTCTCGCGCGCCGGCCCGATTTCCTGCCCGCGCTCGAGCGCGGCTTTCACTATCACTGGTTCGGCGAGGAGCCGCCGGGCGAACCCGAGATCACCTCCTATCGCGTGCCGGTGTTCGGCTGGGAACAAAGCAAGCTTTCGGTCTGCTATCTGCGCGAATTCATGGACTGGGCGGCAAAGGATCCGCGCTACGCCTATGAAGGCAACGACGAGCCCGCGCTCGATCTCTTCCAGTCGCTCTGCGACGACCCCGATATCCGGTTGCTGTTCCGCTACGAGCCGGGCGAACTGGTGCTGTTCAACAACTACACGACGCTGCACGCGCGCACGGCCTATGAGGACGAGACCGACCCGGCGAAGAAGCGTCTGCTGCTGCGGCTGTGGCTGCAGGCCATTCCGCCGCGGCCGATCCATCGGAATCTGCGCCGTTATTACGGCAAGGACGGGATCGCCGTGCAGCCGGGCCGCACAGCGACCTATTATCAGGGCAAGGCGCAGCACGAGACCGCGGCGCCGCCGGCGAAGTGACGTTGCGACGGGCATAGCGCCCGCATCGACGGGTCGCCCCATTTCGGGAGGTCACGCGGTCATGCTCTTCATGGTGATCGAACATTTCCGCGACGCCGATCCGGTGCCGGTCTATCGGCGCTTCCGCGACAAGGGCCGCATGATGCCCGAAGGTCTCGGTTATGTCGGAAGCTGGGTCGAGGCCGGGTTTCAGCGCTGCTTCCAGCTCATGGAATGCGACGATATCGGTCTGCTGCAATCCTGGCTGTTAAACTGGCGCGATCTCGCCGAGTTCGAAATCGTGGCCGTCGTGAGTGGGCAGGATGCGGCGAAGGCGGTCGCGCCGTTTATCACATCCGAACCCGGGTCATAAATGCACGGCGCGAGCGCGCCGTTGTCCGCTACGGCTTGAGCTCGCCGATCAGGTTTTCCGCCGGTTCGACGAGATCGTTATACGCGTCGCTGGTGCGCCCGTAGCCGCTCCAGGATTTGAACCCCATCAGCGCCTTCAATTCATCCGGCGCGTCGCCGATCGCTTCGCGTTTGGCACCATGCGTCAGGTTCGCCATCTGCCGGAACTGCGGTCCGCAGAAATAGGTGGTGATACCGATCCGCGGCCCGTTCGAGCGGTTGAAGCCGGCCGCATGCCAGGTACGACCCTCCCATGCGACCACCGACCCGGCCGGTACGACAGCCTGCACGGTCTTGTAGTCTTCGCGCGCCGGATCGGGATTCCGCCCTGACAGATGGCTGCCCGGTACCAGTCGCGTTGCCCCGTTCTCGATCGTGAAATCGGTGATTGCCCAGAAAATATTCACGACGGCTGGGGGCGAGATTGGCCCCGTCGCCGGCACCGGATCGCCCATCGGAACATTGGTGCGGTTGATCGTACCCGTGCGCTGATACGTCTCACCGGGCATCCGCGGCTGTGGCAACCACCACTGATCGATATGAAGCCCCATCAGGCCGTTATCGGGCCAGGTGATGTGAGCGGCGATATCCGACAGCAGGAATTGCTCGCCGAGGACATGGCCCGCAATCCGCATCGCCGTCGGGCTGAGCGCCATCTCATGGAACACACGGCCCTTGTTGATGAGCATGTGGACCCACTGATTGACCATCTCGCCCGGCTCTTCGTCCGTGCCGGGTTTGTGCAATCCGAGTTTCTTTTCAGCGATGGCCTGCTCCTCGATCCGCTGGCGCACGGTTGCCAGTTGGTCGGCGTCGAGAGCGTTGGCCGCCATGCAGAATCCGAATCGGTCGAGGTCGGATGCCTGGCGCGCGGGGTCGTCGGTGAGAGTCGGCTGAGAGCCCATATTCAACCTCAGATCGGCAGGCGGTCCAGGATTCGGTACCACATGATCGACGGCGCGAGGAACCAGGGGAAGCCGGTATAAAGCGGCCGCGTCTCGAACGTGCAATTGTCGAACGGCGTCTTGCCTTCCGGCTTGCCGAGCAGTTTCTGCCCGAGCCGCATGCCGAAATAGCTGGCGAGCGATACGCCCGAGCCGCAATAGCCCATCGCGTAATAGAGCCCGTCATGCTGGCCGATATGCGGCAGGGTATCGAAGGTGTAGGCGACGAATCCGACCCAGCTATGCGAAACCCTAGTCGCCTTGAGCTGCGGGAAGATGCGCGTCATGTGGTCGTGCAATCGCGGTGCCGAAACTTTCGGGTCGGTCTCCATATAGGCGACGCGACCGCCGAACAGAATCTTCTTCCGGTCGTGCGACAGCCGGTAATAGAAGATCAGCCGCCGTGTGTCCGACAGTGTCCGCGCGTTCGGAACGAGTTCCTTCGCCAGCTCGGGCGTAAGATCGTCGGTCGCGATGATGTAGCTGCCGATCGGGATGATGCGCCGCCGCTGCCAGGGCGTGATTTCGCCCGTATAGCCGTTGGTCGCGACGATCACCTCGCGTGCCTTGACCGTGCCCCTCGCGGTCGTGACGCTGAAGCCGCCGCCGCTCTCGCGTACGATGCCGGTCACGCGGCAGTTCGTAACAATCATGACGCCGGCCTGGCGGGCCAGCGAGACGAGGGCGTTCTCGTATTTCGCCGGATGCAACGCCGCGTGATGCGGCATCACGATGCCGCCGTAATAGGCATCGCTGCCGATTTCCGAATGCTGCTCCGAACGCGGCACCGCGTATGCGTCGGTCTTGAGTTCCTTCGGGATCGATTTGAGCGCCTGCGCTTCGATTTCGTAGCGGCGCGGATTATGCGCGGCGTGAAAGCGGCCGACCCGCTCCCAGTTGACCTTGAGGCCCTCGCGCCGGATGAAATCCTCCATGTAATCGAGTGCCCGGTGCCCCTCGCGCCGCATCTCGAAGGCGAGGCTCGCGCCGTATTTTCCGGTCAGCTTGGCGAGGCCCGGCTTGATCGAGGTCGAGACCTGGCCGCCATTGCGGCTGGAACAACCCCAGCCGGCCTCCTCGGCATCGACGATCAGCGTCGAGCGCCCGCCCCGGGCGGTTTCCAGCCCGGCGGACAGCCCCGTATAGCCGGAGCCGACGATCAGGACGTCGATCCGCTCGGGCAGGACGGTATCCGGCAAAGTCGGGCGCGGGGCCTGGTCCCACCAATAGGGTGTTTCCTTGAAGTCGTTGGTGTAGAGCGATGCGGTCATCGACGGGCCCCGGGCAGATTTCCAATGTTTTTTGGCGCGGCGATCTTGCCGCAAGCCCCCCGGTTAAGTCCAATGCCGCCCATCGGGACTGGAAGGAACGAAACCGGATGTCCGCAATCACGATCCGGCGGGTAACCCGCGGCGATCGCAGCACGGTTATCGAGCTCGGGATCGTGCTGCAGGCGGCCGAGCATGAAATGCATCCCTCGCGCCGGCCGGGCCCCGCGCTCGATCCGCGCGCCTATGAGGAACTCGAACGGCGCACCGACGGCGATGACGGTGCGATCCTCGTCGCCGAACTCGACGGCATTGTGGCGGGGTACATCGCATTTTATGCAGATGTCGATGACAGCGTGGAATTGCGGGCGAGCGCACACCGGTTCCTCTACGTCTCGGACCTTGCGATCGCGACGACAATGCGCGGCCGCGGCATCGCGGGATCGCTGCTCGCGGCGGCCGAGCGATGGTGCCGAAATCTCGGTCTGTCGCGGATCGCGATGGGTGTGCTCGCGGCCAACGCTGTCGCGATGACCGCCTACCGGAAGGCGGGTTACGAGCCGTACGAATATTGGCTCGACAAGCATATCGCCGCGACACCGACGCCGGCTGCGGCGCCGGCCGGGCTTGTGTTGCGGCCGCTGCGCCCGGGCGATCGCGACCTGATGCTAAATTTCATGCGGCATCTGGCGGACGACGAGGCGGCGGTGCATTGGGCGATGCGGCCCGGTTCCGAGATCACCATAAACGAGGTCGATCGCTCGCTGCGCGAAATCGCCGAAGAGGACGGCGCGGTCCTGATCGCCGAGCTCAATGGACGTCCGGTCGGCTACGGCGCCGTGGTCTGCCAGACCGCGTCCGACGAATACGAACTCAGGGACGAGTGGATGCGGCGCGGCATGGTGACCGATCTCTATGTCGCGCCGGAAGGCCGGCGCCGCGGCATCGGGCTTGCGTTGCTCGCCGGCCTCGAAAGCCATGTCGCATCGCGTGGACTGGACTGGCTCCAGATCGTCGTTTCGCCCGGCAACGCGCCGGCGCTCGCGCTCTATGCGAAGGCGGGCTTTGGGTCCTACGAGCTGGTGCTGGAGAAAAAGCTCTGACATGAGGCCGACGCGTGGCTCGACCACCATTACAGGGATCACGGTTGTGTTGGATCTGTAAGAAAGCAGTCCTCATCCTGAGCCTGTCGAAGGATGAGGCGGCGTGATCGTCCCGATCCTCATGGTTCGACAAGCTCACCATGAGGGTTCTCTAAGAACATGCGTCGCTACGCCCGCCGCGCCCGCAGATCCTTCAGCACACGCTTTGCCGCGTTATGGCCGGGCGCGCCGGAAACGCCGCCGCCCGGATGCGCGCCGGCACCGCAGAGATAGAGCCCGCGGATCGGCGTGCGGTACTGCGCGGCCTTCGGATGCGGCCGCATCGAGAAGAGCTGATCGGGATCGAGCCGCCCGTGATAGACATCGCCGCCGGTCAGACCGAAGCGCGCTTCGAGATCGGCCGGCGTCAGCGCCATGATTCCGACGATTTGGCGGCGGAAATTCGGCACATAGCGTTCGACGACGCGGATCACGCCCTCGGTCGCCTCGTCGCGCGCATCGTCCCAGGAACGCCCGTCGGCGAGCTCCTTCGGATATTGCTGCGCCAGCACGCCCATGATGTGACAACCCGGCGGTGCGAGACTGTCGTCGAGCGAGGTCGGGATCATCGCATCGACGATCGGATTGGCCGGCAGCCGCCCTTGCGACGCCGCCTGGAAACTTTCCTCGAAATCGCGATAGCTGCTTTCCATCCGGATGAAGCATTGATGCTGGATGCCGATATCGCGCCCCGGTCGGCAGGCGAACTCGGGCACGCCGTCGAGCGCGAAATTGAACCGGCAGGAACCGGACCATTGCCGGAAATGCTCGATGTCGTGCGCGAAGGCGGGGTCGAGATGCTCGCGTCCGACGAGTTTCAGGAAGGTCCGGTTGGGATCGGTGTTGGCCAGCACCAGCTTTGCCTCGATCCGTTCGCCGTTCTCGAGTTCGACGCCGATCGCGCGCTGGTTTTCGACGAGGATGCGTTTGACCGGCGCGCTCGTCCGGATCGTGCCGCCTTTTTCGGCGAGCGCCTTCGCCATCGCCTGCGTGATGGCGCCCATGCCGCCGCGCGCATAGGCCCATTTCCGGCGCACCCCGTCGATCGCACCGACCGCGAGATGCAGCATGTTGATGGCCGAGCCGGCCGCGCGCAGGCTGACCGCATTGCCCGCGGTGATCGAGGACGCATACATCGATTTCACGTCGTCGGCATCGAACCAGCGATCGAGAATGTCGGCAGCCGGTGTGGTGAAGAGCTGGATCAGATGATGCCGGTCTTCGGGCGAAAGCTGGCGGATCTTGTTCCCGGCATGCAGCAACGAGAGCAGGCCGGAGATACCGCCGCCACCGAGCGCCGGCGGCTCGCGCAGCATCTGGTCGCGCAGGAAATCCGAGAGCCGCCCCATGATCGCATCGAAGCGCTGCATCGCGTCATAGTCGCGGTTCGACACCTGACCGACCTGCGCGCGGTCATGGTCGAGGTCGCCGGTCATCAGGATCGAGCGGCCGTCAAGCAGCGGCGCGAACGACCCCTTGAGCGAAATCGTCTCATAGCCATGCCGCTTGAGATCCATGTCGGCGATTATTTCCTCGCGCAGCAGGCTGACGACATACGAGGCCGACGAGTTGCGGAAGCCGGGATGGAATTCCTCGGTGACGGCGGCACCGCCGATGATGTCGCGCCGCTCGATCACCAGCGGCTTGAGGCCGGCGCGCGCCAGATAGAACGCGGCCACCAGCCCGTTATGGCCGGCCCCGACGACGATCGCATCTGGCCGCGCGCTCATCGCGCCTTCTCGGCGATCGCGCGCCAGCCGATATCGCGGCGGCAGAAGCCTTTCGGCCAGTCGATCGCCTCGACCCCCGCATAGGCGCGCGCGCGGGCCGTGGCCGCACCCCCGCCGCGCCCGACGATGCCGAGCACGCGACCGCCATTAGCGACGATGCGATCGCCATCGCGTTTCGTGCCGGCATGGAAGACCAGCACGTCGTCGAGTGCCGCGGCGCGGTCGAGCCCGCGAATCTCCGAACCCTTCTCGTAATTACCTGGATAGCCATGCGCCGCCATGACAACGACCAAAGCGGTCTCGTCATGCCAGCGCAGGTCGAAATGGCCGAGCCCGCCTTCGGCGCAGGCGATCAAAGCCGGCAGCAGATCGGATTTGAGCCGCGCCATCAGCGCCTGGCACTCCGGATCGCCGAAACGCACGTTGAACTCGAGCAGCGTCGGTCCGGCCGCATCGATCATCACCCCGGCGAACAGCACGCCTCTGAACGGCGTGCCGCGCGCGGCCATCGCCTTGACCGTCGGTTCGATGATCTCGGCCATGATGCGTGCCTGCAACGCGGCGTCGACGATCGGTGTCGGCGAATAGGCGCCCATGCCGCCGGTGTTCGGCCCGGTATCGCCGTCGCCGACGCGCTTGTGATCCTGCGCGGCCGCAAGCGGCAGGATATGCGTGCCATCGGCCAGCGCGAAGAAACTCGCTTCCTCGCCCTGGAGAAACTCCTCGATCACGATCTCGGCGCCGGCAGCGCCAAACGCGCCGTCGACCAGCATCGTGTCGATCGCCTGATCGGCTTCGTCGAGGTTCTCCGCGATGATGACGCCCTTGCCGGCGGCGAGCCCGTCCGCCTTCACGACCAGCGGCGCGCCGAGTTGCCGGGCGAAAGCTTTCGCGGCGGCGGGTTCGGCGAAGCGCCGCCATCGCGCGGTCGGCACGCCGGCCGCATCGGCGACATCTTTCATGAAGGCTTTGGAGCCCTCGAGCTGGGCCGCGGCCGCGTTCGGCCCGAAAGCGGGGATCCCGGCCTCAGCCAGCCGGTCGACCAAGCCGGCGACCAAAGGTGCCTCGGGCCCGACCACGACGAAATCGACGCGGTTTTCGCAGGCGAAGGTAACTAGCGCATCGAGATCCTCGATGCCGATCGGCACGCATTCCGCCTCGGCCGCGATGCCGGCATTGCCCGGTGCGCACCAGATTTTGTCGCAGAGGGGCGAGGCTGCGAGCTTCCAGCACAGCGCATGCTCGCGCCCGCCGCTGCCGACGACGAGAATGCGCATGTCCGGGCTCCTTCTCGGTCTCGCAGGGGCGTTCGCGCGGCGTGAATCCGGCCCGCCTCTTAGCATAGAATGAGCGCCATGATCGACCGGCCCATCTCCAACGTTCCCGAATACTCGGTCGGCGAGATCAGCCGGGCCGTGAAAGGCACGCTCGAGGAACAATTCGGCCGGATTCGCGTGCGCGGCGAGATCGGCCGGCTCAGCAAGCCGCAATCGGGCCATGTCTACGCGACGCTGAAGGATGCCGACGATACCGGCCTCGTGCTCGATGCCGTGATCTGGCGCTCGACCGTGCCGCGGCTCGCCATGGTGCCGGAAGAGGGCATGGAGGTGATTGCGACCGGGCGGATCACCACTTATGCCGGGAAGTCCTCCTACCAGCTCATCATCGAATCGCTGGAGATCGCCGGCGAGGGCGCGCTTCTCAAGCTGATCGAGGAGCGCCGGCGCAAGCTCGCCGCCGAGGGGCTGTTCGACGAGGATCGCAAGAAGGCGCTGCCGATGCTGCCCGAGGTGATCGGAGTCGTGACCTCGCTGACCGGTGCCGTGATCCGCGATATCCGCCATCGGCTCGCCGATCGGTTTCCGCGCCAGATCCTGATCTGGCCGGTGATGGTGCAGGGCGAGGGTGCGGCAGCACAGATCGCCGCCGCCATCGCCGGTTTCAATCGGTTGACGGCCGACGGCGCCGTGCCGCGGCCCGACCTGCTGATCGTCGCGCGCGGCGGCGGCAGTCTCGAAGACCTGATGGCCTTCAACGAAGAGATCGTGGTGCGGGCCGCGGCCGCCTCGGCCATTCCATTGATCTCGGCGGTCGGACACGAGACCGACTGGACCCTGATCGATCATGCTTCCGACCGTCGCGCGCCAACGCCGAGTGCGGCTGCCGAAATGGCGGTACCAGTGCGCGCCGAGCTGATGGCCAATGCGGCCGAATGCGGCCACCGGCTGATGGGCGCGATGACGCGATGGCTGACCTGGCGGCGCGATCAATTGCAGGGGCTCGCGCGTGGCCTGCCCGATCCGCGCCGCTTGCTGCAGGAACTGACGCAGCGGCTCGACGACTGGATGGAGCGGCTCGCGGCGACACGGACCGATCTCGTCGCGCGGCGGCGCGAGCGGCTCGCGACCTTGGCCGGCGGCCTGCGCACGCCCGATCAGCTCATCGCCCTGAAGGGCCAGGCGCTGGGCCATGCGCAGGAGCGCCTGCAGACTGCGCTCGAACGCGATCTCACGGCGCGGCGGCATCGCTTCGACCGGACCGCGACCGGATTGCGGCCCGGCCTCGTGCATGACCGCCTCGCGCGCGGCCGCGATGCGCTCGCGACGGCGGCGGGCCTGCTGAATTCGCTTTCCTATGAGAATGTCCTGCAGCGCGGCTTCGTGCTCGCGATGGGCGAGGACGGCAGGCCGGTGACGATGGCGGCGAACGTCGATCCCGGCATGGTGCTGACCTTGCAGTTTCGCGACGGGCGGGTGCGTGCGCGCGCCGAAGACCGCATCGCCGAGGATGGTGCCGACGCGAAGCCCACTTCCAGACCGGAACCCAAACCGGCCAAGCGCAGCGGCGGCGACGGCTCGCAGGGATCGCTGCTGTGAGGCGGTTTCTGCTTGCGCTCGCGCTGCTGCTCTCGCCCGGTTGCGCGCTGGCCGATCCGGTTTCGCTCGACGGCACTCTCACCCAGGGCGGGCTGATCGTCGGTCATGTGCCGCCCGGCAGTACGGTGCAGTTCGACGGCCGAATTTTGCGCGTCGGCGACGACGGCCTGTTCCTGCTCGGCTTTGGTCGCGAGGCGCCGCCGCAGATGTTAGTCGAGGTAACCTTGCCGGATGGCGTCCTCGAACGCCGCGAGCTAGCGATCGCGCAGCGCGAATACGACATCCAGCATATCGACGGGCTGCCCGACCAGATGGTGACACCCGACGAGGCGCTGCAGGCGCGCATCGCGGCCGAGCGCGAGATCATTCTTGCCGCCTGGGCACACGATACGCCGGCGACCGATTTCCTCGGCGGCTTCGTCTGGCCGGTCATCGGCCCGATCAGCGGCGTTTATGGCAGCCAGCGCATTCTCAACGGCGAACCGCGCCAGCCGCATTTCGGGGTCGACATGGCGGCGCCGACGGGAACGCCGGTCGCAGCACCGGCCGGCGGCATCGTACGCCTTGCCGAGCCCGATCTCTATTTCACCGGGGGCACCGTCGTCATCGATCACGGGCACGGTCTTTCCTCGACGCTGATGCATATGGCGAGCGTCGGCGTTGCCGTGGGCCAGCGCATCGAACAAGGCGATATCGTCGGGACGGTCGGGGCGACCGGGCGCGCCACCGGTCCGCATCTCGACTGGCGGATGAATCTCTATGAGGCGCGGATCGATCCACAATTGCTGGTACCGCCGATGCCGGATATGGCGGCCACGCCATAACCGCGGCCGTCACGCGAACGGCGCCAGATATCCCAGAAACTGCTCCGCGGTGCGGCGCCAGGAAAAGCCGAGCGCGAATTCGCGACAGCGCGCCGGCGATAGGGCGAGTGCCGTGCGGGCGGCCTTCGCCAGATCCTCGTCGAGCACGCCGACGCCGGTGCCCGCGATCACGTCGAGCGGACCCGGCACCGGATAGGCCGCGACCGGCAGGCCCGAGGCCAGCGCCTCCAGCATCACGAGACCGAACGTGTCGGTGCGGCTCGGGAATACGAACAGATCGGCTGCCGCATAGTGCCGCGCGAGATCCTCGTTGTGGCGCCCGCCGGCGAAATGCACGGAAGGAAAGCGTCGCCGCAACTCGGGCAGCAGGGGTCCGTCGCCCACCACGAGTTTCGATCCGGGCAGGTCGAGCGCGAGAAATGCCTCAATATTCTTTTCGACCGCGACGCGCCCGACATAGAGATGGATCGGTCGCGGCAGATCGAGGAACGATTTGTCGCGCGGCCGGAACAGATCGGTGTCGACGCCGCGCGACCAGGGCCGGATGTTGCCGAAGCCGCGTTCTTCTAGATCGCGCCGGATCGTATCGGTCGCGACCATGATGCCGGCGCCCGCGCCGTGAAAATGCCGCAGCCAGCGATAGGACCAGTCGAGCGGGATCGGCGTACGGGCCCGCACATATTCGGGAAAGCGCGTGTGATAGGCGGTGGTAAAGGGCCGGCGCAGCGTCACCGCGTAGTGCCGCGCCGCTATGCCGATCGGGCCCTCGGTCGATACATGGATTGCCTGCGGGCGGAACCGTTCGAGCAATTCGCCAAGCCGCCGGCCCGGTGCGATCGCCAGGCGGATTTCCGGATAGGTCGGGCAGGCGGTCGTCAGAAACCGATCCGGACCGAAAACCTCGATCTTGTGGCCGAGCGCGGTGAGCTCGGCGATCACCCGGCTCATCGTGCGCACGACGCCGTTCACTTGCGGGAACCAGGCATCGGTCGCGACAGCGATCCGCATGCGTCAGGCCAGCTCGAGCATCGAAACCTGACGGACCCGGGTCCAGTCGATGATTTCGAGCCTGCCGTCAAAATGCTCGACCAGCGCCGTGCAGCTCTCGACCCAGTCGCCATCGTTGCAATAGAGAATGTTGTCGATGCGCCGCATCTCGGCCTTGTGAATGTGGCCGCAGATCACGCCGTCGACGCCGCGGCGGCGCGCTTCGTCGGCGACCGCGGTTTCATAATCGTCGATGTAGCGGACCGCGTCCTTGACCCGCTGTTTCAGATAGGCCGAGAGCGACCAGTAACCGTAACCGAGTCGCTGGCGCGCATGGTTGAACCAGTGATTGGCGGCAAGCATCAGGTTGTAGGCACGGTCGCCGAGGAAGGCGAGCCACTTGGCGTAGCGGACGATGCCGTCGAACTGGTCGCCATGGATCACCAGAAAGCGTTTGCCGTCGGCCATCTCGTGAATCGCTTCCGACAAGACGAGCACGCCGCCGAATTGCAGATCGACATAATCGCGCAGCGCTTCATCGTGATTGCCGGGCACATAGATGACCTTTGTGCCCTTGCGCGCCTTGCGCAGCAGCTTCTGCACCACGTCATTGTGACTCTGGCGCCAGAACCAGGCGCGTCGCAACCGCCAGCAATCGATGATATCGCCGACCAGGTAGAGGTAATCGGACTCGGTCGTGCGCAGGAAATCGAGCAGAAACTCGGCCTTGCAGCCGCGCGTGCCGAGATGGATATCGGAGATGAAGATGGTGCGGTAGCGAAGCGGGGCGACAAGCGTATTCATCGCATCCGGCAATTCGTTCGTGGCTGTTCTGCCCGCATCTCAACGAACTCTACGAATGCGATGCCGCACTGTCCAAAGAAAACAACGCAAGAGACTGACATCGGTCGAAAAATTAACTAAACTGCAACGCAACGACAGCGAACGTGAACAATGAAAGTCTGGACCATTACAGCCGCATGACAGGTTCGTTACAGGACGACGTCGCATTGCGCGCGGCCGCGCCGGTGCGCATCGCGATCGTCTTCAATCCGGTTGCGGGATCGCGGCGGCGGCGGCGGCGTCTCGCCGCGGCAATCCGTACGCTGCGGCGCCTCGGTTGTCGCGTCGCACTGCATCGCACGACGGCGCATGGCGATGCGGCGTTGCTGGCGGCCGCGATCGCACGCGCGGGTCAAACCGACACGCTGATTATCGCCGGCGGCGACGGCACGATCGCCGATGCGGCGCATGGTCTTGCCACCTGCGCTGCGGAGAAGATGCCGGCGCTCGCCATATTGCCGCTCGGCACCGCCAATGTGCTGGCGCGCGAGATTGGATTGCCGCGCGATCCGGAAGCCCAGGCTGCGATCGCCGCCGCCGGCCATACGATGACCGTGCCGCTTGCGCAGGCCAACGGCCGGCATTTCCTGCTGATGGCGGGCGCCGGATTCGACGCGCATGTCGTGGCCGGGATTAACGTCGCGTTCAAACGACGCGTGGGCAAGATCGCCTATGTCTTCGAAATGCTGCGCCAACTCGGCCGCTTTCCCTTCGGCACCTATCGGGTCGCGATCGACGGCGACCCGCATTTCGTCGCCTCGGTCGTGGTGTCACGCGGCCGGCTTTACGGCGGCAGTTTCATCCTCGCGCCGGATGCGCGGCTCGACGAGGCCAAACTCCATGTCTGCTGCTTCGAACATGGCGGCCGGTTCTGGGCGGTGATCTATGCGATGGCGCTGGGCATCGAGCTGCTGCCGCGGATGCCCGGTTTCGCGATCCGGGCCGCACAGCGCGTGCGCATCGAAGGCGTGGGCGGCGAGCCCCTGCAGGCGGATGGCGACATCATCGGCGCGCTGCCGGTCGAGATCGCGATGACGGCACGATCGCTGCGGCTGGTGGTGCAGGGCCCCTAGTTGCCGCCGATCATCATGCGTTCGATGCGGATGGTCGGCGCATTGGTGCCATAGCGGAACACGAGATCGCCGGCCGCGCGCATCGTTGCCAGCATCTCTTTCAGATTGCCGGCGATCGTCACTTCGCTCACCGGATGAGTGATCTTTCCCTCCTCGATCAGGAAGCCCGCGGCACCGCGGCTATAGTCGCCGGTCACCATGTTGACGCCAAAACCCATCAGGTCGCTCACGAAAAGCCCGCGTTCGATATCGCGGATGAGATCGTCGACGCTGCCGCTGCCGCCGGCGAGATAAAGATTGGATGTGCCGGGCGAGGGAGGGCTCGAGGTGCCGCGTCGCCCATGGCCGGTCGTTTCGAGCCCGAGCTGGCGCGCGGTCGCGAGATCGAGCACCCAACTCGCCAGCGTGCCGTCCTCGACGATCGCGAGGCGCCGGGTTGCGATTCCTTCGCCGTCGAACGGCATCGAATTCAGGCCGCGTATGCGGTCGGGCTCGTCGATCACCGACAGTCCCTTGGGCAGAATCCGACTGCCCATCGAATCCTTGAGATAGCTCGTGCCGCGCGCGATCGCACTGCCGTTCGCCGCCCCTGCGACATGCGCCACGAGCCCGTTCGCGACGCGCGGATCGAACACCACCGGCATCGAGCTGGACGCAAGCTTGCGCGGGTTGAGGCGGCGCAGCGTGCGTTCGGCCGCGCGTTTTCCCACCGTCTCGGGATCCTCCAGTTCACGGGCAAACAGCGCGACGCTCATATCGTGATCGCGTTCCATGGCGGTGCCGCTACCCGCAACGACACTCACCGAAATCGAATGATGCGAACTCGAAAAACTGCCGGCGAAGCCGTTCGACGCCACCAGCGCCACATGGCCTCGACCCCAGGATGCGTCGGCGCCGTTCGAATTGGTGATGCCCTTGACCGATCGCGCGGCATCCTCACATTCGTGGGCACGTTCGAGCAGCGCGTCGGGATGCGGCTCTGTCGGATCGAACCGGTCGAGATCCGGAATCCGCACTGTGATCTGGTCGGGATCGGCAAGGCCGCAATATTTGTCGTCCGGCACGGCGCGGGCCATCGCGATCGCTCGTTCGACCAGCTCGTCCAGCATGTCGGGTTTGAAATCGGCCGACGAGACGATCGCCTGCCGCCGCCCGATCAGAACCCGAAGGCCGAGATCGCGCGATTCGGAACGCTCCAGCGTCTCGGGTTCGCCAAGCCGCACCGCCTGCGAAAGCGACACGCTTTCGATCGTGACCGCGTCGGCGGCATCGGCGCCGGCCCGCAAAGCGCGGCCGATCAGATCGTCCAGCGGATCGAGCAACGCCGCATTGGGCTCGGCATGGCGACCGTTGCGGGCGGGCCCGACGGGCTTGGCCTTTGCAACCGGCCGGCTGCCGACCTTGCGAACGTCGCGCTGTTTTGCCGTTGCGATCCGCGCACGACCGGCGCGAGCGGCCGTCGCGAGGCGCTTTGCGGCGGGCCGTCGTGGCGCTGGACGCATAGCGGGGCTGCGTGTCGGCGCGACCATCTTCCGCGCGATCGTCTTCTTTGCCGGCGACTTCCTTGCGGCCGGTTTCCGTGTGGTCGGTTTCCTTGCGGGGGCCTTCGTCGCGGATGATTTGGCCGCAGCGGATTTCTTGGCTGGCGTTCTTTTCGCTGTGGTTTTTTTCTGCGTTTTTTTCTGCGTTTTTTTCTGCGCGGCCTTCTTCGCCGGCGATTTCTTCTTTACAGCCCGCCTGGCCTTGTTCTTCGTCGCGCTGCGCGCTGCCGCGCCGGACTTCCTGCCCGCTGCTTTGCGCGTGGAGGACTTGCCGGGCGATTTCGCCGCGGATGGCTTCTTCGCCTTGCGCGCTGCGTTTGTCTTCCTGCCTGTTTTTTCTTTGGTCCGGCGCGCCGCCATGGAAGAAGCTCCGCTGCAGATCGTTAAATCTCGATTGGCGATTAGGTGGCAGGCCGGCGCCGCGAAGGCAAGACCTCACCCGCCGGGATCGGGCGACCCCAGCCAGTAGCGACGCCATGCCGCCCAATCCGCGTCGTCCGTGGTGCCGTATGTATAGATCGCCAAACCCAGTTGCGGCGGAGCGTCGCCGCCGCGGGGGATCGCATAGGCGATGCCGGTGAGCGCCGATTCGAGCGATTCGGCATCGGCGCCGAACCCGCCGCCCTCGTCCCGATGGGTCGCTACACCGATCAGCAGGTCGGCCTGGCCTTCGGCCATGGCATTCCAGACGCGCGGCGTCAGCCATCCGACGATCGCACCATACCCCCAGGAGAACGGAATCCCGGTGTCGTACATGCGTACCGCCACCTGATCGACGCGCTCGGCGATCGCCGCGTAATAATCGCTCGACCACAGCACGGCATCGGGAAAAAACCGTCCGATCGGGCGGCGCGTACCCGGCAGCGGTTCGATGATCTCGGCCGCAACCGACAAGGTGCCGCCCACCGCATCGACCAGCGGTCGCGTCAGATCGAGCAGCGCCAGCAGACGCCGATTGCCGCTTTCGATCGGGGCGATGTTGTAGTGAATGCCGTCGAACCCGAGTGCGAGCAGTGTCGCCGCGGTCCCAGCGATCCGCGATCGTACCATCTGGTCGGCGAGATCGATCGATCCGCCGCCGCTTTTCTCGCGGCCGCCGATCCAGGCCTGCGCGCGCAGCGCCGGCAGCCGTTGCTCGAGTTCCGTGAGCAGAACTTCCGCATTGCCATAGACGGCCGGATCGATCGTGCCGTCGGCAGCCAGCGGACCGACATGAAAGAACACGTCGCTGATTGCGTTATGCTCGAGCGTCGCCGCGAACAGGTCGTATGCCGCGCCGTCCTGCTGGTTGCCAACCCATTCCTGCTCGGCCCAGATCGCGTTCGACCCGCTGCTATGCGCCATGTCTTCGGGCGGGCTGCGGAAGAAAATTATCAGCAGCAGGACATCGAGCAGCAGCAGGGCGGAGAAACCGAGCATGACGAAGAGACCGATCCGCAGCACGCGGACCGGCACCGGCCTTTTCTGTGCGTCGGCAGGAACCTGTTGCGTGGGCTCAGACAAGCGGGAACCGCAGGACCGGCAAGGGGCGTGCCGGATCGACTTCGGACGACGTCGCGCCGGCCGGCCTTCCGCCCATCTTCTCGTAGAAGGCAGCGGCGTTCGGATCGGATATGGCGATCAGCTCGTCATAGCCTTCCGCGCGCGCAATCTCTTTCGCATGTTCGAGCAGCGCGCGGCCGAGCCCCGATCCGATCGCCTCGGGCGCCACGAAAAAGAAGGCGAGCCCGATCTGGTCTTCTTCCGGTTCGAAGCCATAGAAAGCGAGCAATGTTCCGTCGCGCTCGGCGACGTAATAGGGAAAGTGCCGCATATTGGCGGGATCGACGCGCAACGCCTCGCGGCAGCGCGCGATGAAGGCTGCGTCGTAGCCCCAATGCGCCTTCGAGCGCACGGCAAGCTCGGAGAGCGCATCCGCCTCAGACAGGCGCGCCTTGCGGATCGTGAAGGCTGCGTCGCTCATTTCCAGATTTTCCGGCCGCTGCCCGGAATGCCGAGATCGCGCCAGATCCGGTCGATCTTTTCGACCACGGCCGCGTCCATGCGAATCTTGCGACCCCAGTCGCGATGCGTTTCGGGCGCGATCTTGGTCGTCGCATCGAGGCCCATCTTGCCGCCGAGGCCCGACTCCGGGCTCGCGAAATCGAGATAGTCGATCGGCGTGTTCTCGACGAGCAGCGTGTCGCGCACCGGGTCCATGTTGGTCGAGATCGCCCAGATCACGTCCTTCCAGTCGCGCACGTCGATGTCGTGATCCACGACGATGACAAACTTGGTGTACATGAACTGCCGCAGGAACGACCACACGCCCATCATCACGCGCCTGGCGTGGCCGGCATAGGCCTTCTTCATCGAAACCACGGCGACACGGTAGGAGCATCCTTCCGGCGGCAGCCAGAAATCGACGATCTCGGGAAACTGCTGCTGTAGCAGCGGGACGAAGAGCTCGTTGAGCGCTTCGCCGAGGATCGAGGGTTCGTCGGGCGGCCGGCCGGTGAAGGTCGAGAGATAGATCGGGTCGCGCCGCATCGTGATTGCGCTCACGGTGAAGACCGGGAATTTTTCGACCGCGTTGTAGAAGCCGGTATGGTCGCCATAAGGCCCTTCGTCGCCATACTCGTCGAGCGCGACATGGCCCTCGATCACGATCTCGGCTTCGGCGGGCACCTTCAGCGGTACCGTCTTGCAGTCGACGAGCTCGACCTTGGCGCCGCGCAGCAGACCCGCGAACTGATATTCCGACATCGTATCCGGCACCGGCGTCACCGCGGCGAGGATCGTGCCCGGATCGGCACCGATCACGACGGCCGCCGGCAGCGGCTGGGGCTTCGCATCCTTCCAGCGCGCATGATGCTGCGCGCCGCCGCGATGCTTGAGCCAGCGCATCAGCGTGCGATCGCGGCCGAGAACCTGCATGCGATAGATGCCGAGATTGAAGGCATCCGCCTTGTTGCCGGCGGGATCGGGCCCCTGCGTCACGACCAGCGGCCAGGTGATCAGCGGTGCGGGTTCGCCCGGCCAGCAGGTCTGGATCGGCAGTTGTGCGAGATCGATATGCGCGCCGGTCAGCACGATCTCCTGGCAGGGTGCCGATGAAACCGTCTTCGGCTTCATCGTCATCGCGGTCTTGAGCATCGGCAACAGCTCGAGCGCCTCGCGCCAGCCGCCCGGCGGTTCGGGCTGCTTGAGGAAGGCGAGCGTCTCGCCGAGTGCGCGCAAATCCTTCGGTTCGCGCTCCATCCCCCAGGCGACCCGCTCGACAGTGCCGAACAGATTGACCAGCACTGGCATCGCATAGCGTGTGCCGTCGGGCCGGATCACGTTCTCGAGCAGCACCGCGGGCCCGCCCTCGGCGAGCAGCCGGGTCTGGATCTCGGTCATCTCGAGGATGGGCGAGACCGGATGCGAGACGCGCACCAGGCGCTTCTCGCGTTCGAGCCGGGCGATGAAATCGCGGAGGGAGCGATAGGGCATGGTGCCTAACCTAGCGGGCAGTTCGCATGGCGGCTATGGCCAGATGGGACGGGTTTCACGGCCGGGCGGCTCCGTTTTCGGGCCTTCGAAAACGAAATTTTGATCGACCCGGAGTTTGGTCGCCGGTGCACGGCTCGCCCAGCCATGACATTCTGCCCTGTCACACGACACTGTATGTGCCGGAGTCGCCGTCATGCCGATCGTCCTTGTTTCCGTTGTCCTGTTGCAGATCGCGTGTGCCGTGCATGCGGTGCGCAGCGGCCGGCCTCATTACTGGATCTTCATTATCATTGTTGCCCCGATGCTGGGCTGCATCGTGTATTTCATCGTCGCAATTCTGCCGGATATGGCGCAGAGCCGCACCGCGCGTCATGCGCAGGCGTCGCTGGTCAAGGCCATCGATCCCGACCGCGATCTCCGGACCTTGACGGACCGGTTCGAGACGGCAGATACGATCGACAATCGGCGAGCGCTGGCCGAGGAGTATCTGAGCCGCGGCGAACACGGCCAGGCGATTATGCTCTACGAGGGAGCGCTGATCGGTCCGCATCGCGACGATCCGATCTTGTTGCAGGGGCTGGCTGCGGCCCGCTTCGAGGGGCGGCAGTATTCCAAGGCACTGGCCACGCTCGATCGGCTGCGCGCCGCCAACCCCGACTACCGGTCGGCCAGTGCCCATCTGCTCTATGCCCGGTCTCTCGAAGGCGCCGGGCGCGATCGGGAAGCGCTCGACGAGTATCTCGCGCTGACAAGCTACTTTCCGGGTGCCGAGGCGAAATGCAGGATGGCGATGCTGCTCGACCGGCTCGGCCGCGCCGCCGATGCGCGGCCGGTCTATCAGGACATCGTCCGGTCGCTCGATCGCGCAGGGCGGCCGTATCGCGATGCCCAACGCGAATGGTACGAACTCGCCCGACGCCATCTGGGCTGATCCGATGCCGCCGGTCGTCTGCTGAAACCATCGGCCGGGTTTGACAATAAGCCGGCAAAGGGGTCAGAAAAGGGCCCGCAGGCTTCAATTCGGGAGTAGGTTCGCCATGGCCATCGTCACGATCAGCGCCCTTGAGGTCTCACAGGACCGTATCGACCAAACCATCGAGGTATGGCGGCGATACAATAATTTTCTGATGAAGCAGCCCGGCTATGTCTCGAGCAAGCTGCACCGCGCGACCGAAGCCGGCTCGTCCTTTGCGCTCGTCAACGTCGCCGAGTGGAAGAGCGAGCAGGAATATCACAATGCGGTCGAGCAGATGATCGCCCAGCTCGGTCCGCCGACGGTGCCGGGCCTGCGGATCCATCCCGCCGTTTACGAGACGGTCTCCTGACGGGCTGACCGCGCAGCGCCGCGATCGTGGCGACGGCCGCGAGCGGTACGCACCAAAAGCGCTATTTCAGGAGAGCGGCTGCGTTGTCCCAGCCATAGGGGACGACGCCGCCGAGCGCGCGCACTTCCCGCGCGAAGGCCTTGGCCGATTTGTACGGCCCGTGTTTGGTGAAGTCCTCGACCTTGGCGGGTACCAGTCCGCGCCCTTTAGGCAGTTCTTTCAGATAACCGCCTTCGCGGGCGACGATCGGAATCGGACGCTTCCAGCGTGAAAAGACGCGGCGCATCGCCTGCGACTGTTCGCGGTAGGCCTGATACTCGTCGGGATCCTTCTCGAACAGATACTCGTACGCCGCGATGAATTCGCGCACGAAGTCTCGCTCGACGATCTGCAGATTGGAGAGCACCCAGCAGCGGTCCTCGAAATCCCAGTAATAGGAAATCCCGACCAGTTTGTCGTTGCGGTCGAGATAGGGGAAAAACGGGAAGGCGCGGCAGGCGAGGGTCCGGTTGTCGCGCTCGCAGAAGCGCGCGCCCTTGCACTGGATCGCCGCGCAGTCGTCGGACAAATCGTCGACGATGTCCTGCGACGCCTTGTCGAAGGCCTTGAAGGGACGCCACAGATCGGTGCGGCCCTTCAGCAGCTTCCATTCCGACTTCTGCACCACCGGGATCGCGTGGTCGACCGAGCAGCAGACCGGCGAGCCGCCATTCAGCGGCGAGCAGAATTTGCCGCAGTCATATCGCGAGATCGACGCCTGAAAACGGTCGTAGATCGCCTGAAAATCCTGCGGGGTGGTAGTTTGCGAGTCGGCCATGCGGCAGACTATACAGGCCGCCTTCGGCGGCGCAAAACACCGGCGGCGGAACCATGGCGCGCTACTGGGTCATCGGCGGCGAGTATACGGATACCGGCTTCACCGACATCGTCGGCGGCAAGGCGGAAGAGCGCTTTGGTCCTTATTGCGATCGCGAATCGGCGCGGACGCGCTGGCAGCAGCTTGCCTGGGCCACGGTCGACAATGCCCATGCGCGCTATCGCATCGAGCAGGAGCGCGAAGCCGAAGTGCCGGCCCGTTACTGGGTGGTTGGCGCTCGCTACACCGATACGAGGTTTTCGATGCCGGCCGAGGGCGACGAGATCTGGCATGGCCCGTTCGACAGCCATGACGACGCCAAAGCCGCCTGGGGACGGCTTGCCTGGCAGAGCGTCGACGACGCGCTGACCCGCTGGCGCATCGAACGGCTTGTCGGCGATCCGCCCGCTGCCGCCGCCGGCAAGGCTTCGTGACGCTCTGGGCGGTTCCGGACGGCCCGGCCGAGCGGCTGGCCCTGGCGCGGTCCTATCCCTTCGACATTCCGGATGGATCGTTCCTGTTCCGGAACGGCGCCGCCCGACCGCTGCCGGATGCGCCCGATCTCGCCGGCCGCACGCCGGTGCTGGCAATCGGCTCGAACCAGTCGCCAGCCCAGCTTGCGCGGAAGTTCGCGCATTTGCCCGGGACAGAGATTCCGGTGACCCGCGTCTGGCTCGACGATTACGACATCTGCTATGCGACCCATGTCACGCGCTACGGCTCGATCCCGGGCAATCTGCATCCCTGCAACGGAATGCGCGTGCGCCTTTCGATCACCTGGCTCGACGAAACCCAGCTTTGCGTCATGCATGCGACGGAGATCGTCGGCGAGAGTTATGTCTATGCGCGATTGAACCGGCTCGGGCTCGAGACCGAAGACGGACGCCGTGTCGACAGCGCGCTCGCCTATGTCAGTCTGCACGGCGTCATGCGGATCGACGGCGCGCCGCTGGGGCTCGCATCGATGGCAGCCGAAGGTCGGCCGCATCCTGCCGCCTTCCAGAACGAAGCGCTGGCGGCCCTGCATCGCCGCTGCGGGAGTCGGGATGCGATCGCGGATTTCATTCTGGCGGCGATCGCCGATCCGGCCGAACGCACGCGCCGTACCGACCTGCTGCGCAGCGATCCGATCCGCTCGGACTGGCCGCTTCTCGAAATCCTCGAACGGTGACCCATGCGCGCGATATGTGACGGGCAAGGGGGGCCGTCGGACGCTCGCCTGCGCGGCAGAAAGATCGGGAGCCACGATGAGCGGCGATACAGGTTGGTGGAGCGTCTGGTGGGTCGAGGGGATCGGGCTCGTCGCCGGCGTTCTGACGCCGTTCTCGAGCTTGCCGCAGGTCATCAAGGTCTGGCGCACGCGCTCGACCAGCGATCTTTCGCTGGTCATGCTGATGATGGCCGTCGCCGGCATCGCGCTCTGGCTGATCTACGGTATCGCCATCCGTTCGATGGTCGTCACGCTCGCGAATACCATCCCGCTGCTGCTCTATGCGACCGTGCTGGGCTTCAAGCTGCGCTATCGTTAGACGCTGAACGCTGAACGCCGGGCACCGCGCGCGTCAGCCGAACCGGATCGCCGAGCCGCAACGTGCCGGCCTGCCGGACGCTGCAATAAATGCCGGCATGCTGCTTGTTGGTTTCAGTCACGGTCGCGAGGATGCCGGCATCCTGCGGCAGATCGCCCTGCGGCAAGGTCGTGATCACGCAGCGGATGCAATGTTCATCGATGCCGAGGCCGATGCGGCCGGCCTGCAGCGCCGAACCGATCCAGCCCGATTCGACAAACCCTGACCGCCCCTCGGTTGCGATAAACATATTGGGACGGAATCGCTCCGGCTCGAAGCGGCCGGACGGATAGTGCTTTGCGAATGTCTCCAGCGTCGCACTGGTCAGCGCATGGACATGCGCATGCGCATAGGCCGGCACGCTCTTGGCCACTTCAACGAATTGTCCCGGCCAGCCGAGCCGGTCGGCGAGTTTCGCATCGATGTCGGCACGGTCGCTCATGAGGCGCGTGCCGTCCTCGAACTCGATTTCGACCGGCGGCAGCGGCGCGTCGAGCTTGGGTTCGCGCACATAGCGCGCCTGCCAGGTGATCAGCGGCCGCCATTTCTTTTTGCCGCGCGCCGAGATCGCGATGTGACCGGCTTCGGGATCGAAAATGCCCCAGCCGCGATCGCCGATCGGCCCCTTCGGACCGATCTCGAGTGCGTCGAGCCGCTCGCCGCGCAGCGACTGGACGGGGTAACGCCATAAGGCGGCGACCCGTCCGACATTCTCGACCGCATTCTCATCCGCCATGTGTCATCTCCGTTGCGGGCGGCAGGATACGCCAGATAATCGTCTCGCGCAGCGTGCGATCCTCGAGTTCGAGCGAGGTCGGCACGGCATAGACGGCGATCCGTTCGAGGCCGCGCGCGGGCAGATAGGCCCGGCCGGGATCGGCCATCAGGACCAGCGCACCCGCATCGGCACAGGCGACCAGCCAGGGAAAGACCCGCTCGGCCATCGGCTTTTCGTAACAGACGTCGCCGGCCAGCACGACGTCCCAGCGGCATTTTGTGCCGGTGAGATCGCCGGATGCGATCGCGACATTCACACCGTTGAGCGCGGCGTTGAGCGCGATCGCCTCGGCCGCTACGGGATCGATGTCGTTGGCCTCGGCGATCGCGCCGGCCTTGGCGGCGGCGATCGCCACCAGGCCCGAGCCGGCGGCGAAATCGAGCAGCCGACGGCCGGCGACGAGACCGGGATGGTCGAGCAGATGGCGGGCGAGCGCCTGTCCGCCCGGCCAGGCGAAGGCCCAGTAAGGCGGATCGATCCCCTGACGCTCGAGCGCCGCCTCGCTCGCATGCCAGATCGGCGTGATCTCGGTCGCGAGATGGAGGGAAATTTCCGGTACCAGCGGCGGCGCTGCGATCGCGGTCTCGCGGCGGATGAAATCGCCATGGGGGGCGGCGGCACCCGGTCCGGTCATGAACTCAGCCGGCCGGCGAGGATCACCAGAAAGAGGATGAGCCCGAGATCGCGGTTGGACCGGAACTTCGACAGACAATCGGCCGGATCGTCGATCCGCCATCGCGTAAGCTGCCAGCCCATATGAAGCGCGACTGTGGGGAACAGCAGCCAGCCGGCCCAGCCGATCGCGCCGAGTGCAAGCGCGAGCGCCCATAAAGCAAGTGCGATCAGGGCAAAGAAGACAAGCCATCGCTTGCTCGCATCGCCGAATTTGAGCGCGGTCGATTTCACGCCGATCAGCGCATCGTCTTCCTTGTCCTGATGCGCATAGATCGTATCGTAGAACAATGTCCAGGCGATGCCGCCGAGATAAAGCAGCACCGCCGGCCATGCGATCTCGCCGCCGATCGCGGCACTCCAGCCCAGCAGCGCACCCCAGTTGAAGGTGAGCCCGAGAAACGCCTGCGGCCACCAGGTGATGCGTTTCATGAACGGATAGATCGCGATCGGCAGCAGCGAGATCGCGCCGAGCAAAATGGTGAACCGATCGAAGCTCAACAGGATCGCGAACCCGATCAGCAATTGCAGCGCGAGAAAGACCAGCGCGCCGGTTAGCGAAACGGCGCCGCTCGGTAGCGGACGAACGGCGGTTCGTTCGACCTTCGCATCGATGCGGCGGTCGACGATGTCGTTCCAGGTGCAACCGGCGCCGCGCATCACCAGTGCTCCGACCACGAACAGCAGCATCAGGCGGATCGACGGCGCCGGAATGCCGGCGAGCGCAATCGACCACCAGCCGGGCAGCAGAAAAAGCCTGGTGCCGTTTGGCGGGTCGAGCCGCGCGAGCCGCGCAAAGGGTCGCCATGCGAGCGGCAGATGCCGGTTGATCCAGTCGTCGCGACCGATATCGGTGAAGCCCTGTCTTGCACGCCGGATTTCCGTCATGCTTCCGATCTTGCCGGTCGGCAGCCTTCTTCACAACCGGATCGGATTTCATGGCGAGGCAGGACGAGAGCGAACCCGGAATCGTTGCGCGACTCTATGTCGAGGCGGCGCTTGCCGATGGCATGGCAATCGCTCTCGATGCCGATCGCGCGCATTATCTGAAGAACGTGCTGCGGCTCGGTCCCGGTGCTGCGATCGGTCTCTTCAACGGTCGCGACGGCGAGTGGCGGGCCCGCATCGATCGGCTGGACCGCCGCGAGGCTCGGCTGATCGCCGAAACATCGTTGCGCGCGCAGACGGCGACGCCCGATCTCTGGCTGGCCTTCGCGCCGCTCAAGCGCCAGCGCATCGACTGGCTGGTGGAGAAGGCGACCGAACTGGGTGTCGCGCGTCTGCGGCCCGTCGTGACCCGCCGCACCGTCGTGGCGCGGGTCAATCTCCAGCGACTGCGGGCGCACGCGATCGAAGCGGCCGAGCAGACCGAACGGCTCGACGTGCCGATCGTCGACGAGCCGGTCACTCTGGAGAAACTGTTGTCGTCATGGCCGACGCAGCGGCAGATCATTCTCTGCGCCGAAGCCGGCGATGCGCAGCCATTGGCCGATGCGCTTGTCGAATGGCGCGCGCGCAGCCTGCCGCCGATGGCCGTCATGATCGGGCCGGAAGGCGGCTATGCGCGCGAGGAGCTTGACGCGCTGCGCGCGCTCCCGTTTGTTACGCCCGTTGGTCTCGGGCCGCGCATCCTGCGTGCCGACACCGCCGCGCTCGCCGCGCTTGCCTGCTGGCAGGCCGTTCTGGGCGACGGGTCCACCAGGCCTCCCGCGCGCGGGTAAGACCGGACCGATCTGGGGAAGGGCACGCATGTCGGCACCGCCGAAGGATCGCGGCGACAAGATCACTGCCAAGCGGCAGCTCGTCGAGTATCTCGAACAGGGATCCAAGCCAAAGGCCGATTGGCGGATCGGAACCGAACATGAAAAATTCGGCTTCCGTCTCGACGATCTTCGCCCGCTTCCCTACGAGGGGCCGAGCGGTATCGGTGCGTTGCTCGAAGGTCTTGCTGCGAAATTCGGTTGGGAGCGGATTCGCGAAGGCGAGAATACGATCGCGCTAACCTCAGGTCTCTGCAATATCTCGCTTGAACCGGGTGGACAGTTCGAACTGTCCGGCGCGCCGGTCGAAACGCTGCATGAAACCTGCGCCGAAGTGCGCAGCCATCTTGCGCAGGTAAAATCCATCGGCGACGAACTTGGCATCGGCATGCTCGGCATGGGCTTTCAGCCGAAATGGCGCCGCGAGGATATTTCGTGGATGCCGAAGGGCCGCTACAAGATCATGGGCGCCTATATGCCGACGAAGGGCAAACTCGGGCTCGACATGATGACGCGCACCTGTACGGTGCAGGTCAATCTCGACTTCGCTTCCGAAGCCGATATGGTGAAGAAGTTCCGCGTCGGCATCGCGCTGCAGCCGATCGCGACCGCCTTGTTTGCCGATTCGCCGTTCGTCGAGGGCAAGCCGTCCGGGTTCATGAGTTATCGCGGCCATGTCTGGACCGATACCGATCCCGACCGCTGCGGCATGCTGCCCTTCGTATTCGAAGAGGGAATGGGTTTCGAGCGCTATGTCGACTGGGTGCTCGATGTGCCGATGTACTTCGTCTATCGCGACGGCAAATATGTCGATGCGAGCGGCCAGTCGTTCCGCGATTTCATAGCGGGTCGCCTGCCTGCGCTGCCGGGTGAAATCCCGGACATGGGCGACTGGACCGATCACATGACCACGGTTTTCCCCGAAGTGCGGCTGAAGCGCTTTCTTGAAATGCGCGGCGCCGATGGCGGTCCCTGGGATCGGCTTTGTGCGCTGCCGGCCTTCTGGACCGGGCTCCTCTATGACGGGGCCTCGCTCGATGCCGTCTGGGCGCTGTGCAAGGACTGGAACGGGGACGAGCGCGAAAAGCTTCGTGCCGACGTGGCGCGCGACGCGCTGCAGGCGACGTTCCGCGGCCGGCGGGTCGCGGAATGGGCAAAGGACGTGCTGGCGATCGCGCGACAAGGGCTGAAGGCGCGTGCCATGCTCAAGCATGGCGAAGACGAGACGCATTTTCTGGGCAGTCTCGATACGATTGCCGATAGCGGCCAGCCGCCCGCGCGGATCAAGCTGCAGCGCTATGAAACGGAATGGAATGGCAGCGTCGATCCGGTGTTCCGCGAGTTCGCTTATTGAGCCGGAGCGGTCGCCCCCGAGGGAGACTGGCGCACAATGAGCGCTGAAGGCACGGAACAGGACGGGCGGGAGGCTGGAATCCGGCTGCGGGTCGATCCGGGCAGTTTCGCTGCGTCGCCGCTGCCGATCATCTCGCGCCTCGCACGCCGGCCCGAACGGCTGGTGATCGCCGAGATCGGCACCCAGCGTTTCGTCATTCTCACTCGGCCGGCCGATGCCCGGGCCTTTCTCGGGCTCGATGGCGACGGGCTCGCCAAGAGCTACGGCTCGGTCCGATTCATTATCGGCAACGGCATCCTGACCTCGCACGGCCAGACCTGGCGCGCGGTGCGCGAACGCATCCAGCCTGCCTTCGCGCCGCCGCGCCTGGTCGATATGGGTGCGGATATCGTCGATTCCTTCGACATCGTGATCGATCGCTGGATTGCTGACGCGGAGAGGCAGCAGCCGGTCGATATCATGCGCGGCCTGGTTCGCGCGACGCTCGACGTGCTGCTGCGGGTTCTGGCGGGGACCGACGGGCGAATGCTCGACGACGGCGATATCGATGCGATCAACACGGCGTTGCTGGCAGCATCGCGTCACGCGTGGCTGCGCGGCGGTGACATGTACAAAATACTTGCCGCGCGCGAGCCCGCCTTCGAAGGGGCGATGCGTCGCCTCGACAAGGTGGCGGTGCGGCTTTTCACGTATCAGCGCAGCCGAAACGACGCCAATGGCGGTGCCGACGGCGACGTGCTTGCCCGTCTCGTGGCTGCGCATGACGATCCGACCTGCAACGAAATGACCAGGCGCCAGTTGCGCGACGAGTTGCTGACATTTCTCCTGGTCGGGCACGAGACGACCGCGGTCGCACTCGCCTGGGCGCTGCGCCTGCTCGGCCAGCATCCCGACATACAGGACGCGTTGCGGCGCGAGGCGGCGGGTGTCGATGCCGGGATGCCGGCACGCGAGGCGCTGGCCGCGGCACCGCTGGCAACGGCGGTCTTTCGCGAATCGATGCGGCTGCATCCGCCGATTCCGGTTCTGCCGCGCATTCTGCTTGCACCCTACGAAGTCGCCGGCCATCGCTTCAAGGCGGGCAGCTTCTTCGCGCTGCCGGTCTTTGCCTATCACCGCGATCCCGCAGTCTGGCCGGAGCCGAAACGCTTCCTGCCGGCGCGATTCCTCGGCGACGATACGGCGCTGCGCGATTCGCCGAGTTACATGCCTTTCGCATCCGGTCCCCGCGCCTGTCTCGGCAGCCGCTTTGCGTTGACCGAAGGGCCGCTCGGGCTCCTGCAGATCGTGCGGCGACTGAAGTTTCAGGCGCCCGACACCGTACTGCAGCCGATCCCGTCGGCGGTGACGCTGCGTCCGGAAAGCGGGCCACACCTCCATCTGGAGGCGATCCGCTGACAAGAGTGCGGTCGCCAAGCGGGCATCGGGCCGCTACGCTGAGCGCGTCTGCTTCGTCGCGTCCAAAGTCTCAGCCATTGCCGGAATGAAACCGCCCATCCGCCAGCCGCATCGACCAGCAGGGCCGGGAAGCGCCCGGCGCCCCGTCGCCGATGCGGGGGTGAGCCTCGATCTCGCGCGCTTCCACGAGAATCCGGCGCGCGAACTGGCTGCGCTCGCGACGCATATGCGTCCGATCATGCGGGTCAGGACCGGGCGATCGGCCTTCATCCATATCGGTCATCCCGATACCGCGCGCCATGTGCTGCAAACCAACACGGCGAATTACAGCAAGGATTTCGCGCCCTTCGCGCCACTGGTCGGCGACAGCCTGCTGGCCGCCAACGGCGATAAATGGCGCGCCTTGCGCGCGCGAATGCAGCCGGCCTTCGCTCCCTCGCGCTTCCGCACGGTGGCGCCGAAGGCGATTGCCGCGATCGATCGCGTGATCGACGGGTGGATGCCGGCGATCGGCAGCGACAAACCCATCGACGGGATGCCGGGCATGGTCGCGGCGACCATCGAGTTCATCGCGACCGCCTTGTTTTCCCTGCCCGCCGATTTCGTCACGCGACACGATATCGAAGCGATCGAGGTTGCGCTCGAGCATGGCGGGCGCGCCCTGCATTTCGGCGCGGCCATGGGCGATGACGTCCTGAAGCGTTTTCGTGCGGCCATCGGTGAGCTAGACAAGATGGCGGCGCGCGCCGTTGCCATCCGGCGTGCCGAGAAGGTGAAGCCGGACGATCTGCTTACGCTGCTGATCGAAGCGCGCGACGATCCGGATTTTCCGGAGATGACCGAGAAACAGTTGCGCGACGAGATTGTCACGTTCCTGCTGACCGGCCATGAAACCACCGCGACCGCGCTGGGCTGGACCCTGCGCCATATGTCGCGACATCCGGCTGTGCTCGCGAAGATGCGCGAGGAGGTGCTGGCCCTTGGCGGAGAAGCGCCGGGCTATGACGACCTGAAACGGCTGCCCTACACCACGGCCGTGTTCCACGAATCGATGCGGCTGCGTCCCGCGGTGCCGCTGCTGATCCGCATCGCCGATCAGGACGACGAAATCGCAGATATGCCGATCCGGGCCGGCATCCGTGTGGGTATCTCAATTCTCGGCATCCATCATCACCCGGATTTCTGGCCCGAAGCGGGCAAGTTCCGCCCGGAGCGGTTTCTCGAGGGAACGGAGCGCCAGCCCGGCAGCTATCTGGCCTTCAGCGCGGGCGCGCGCTCCTGTATCGGCAGCCGGCTCGCGCTGATCGAGGCGCCGTTGTTTCTCTCTCGCCTGACCCAGCGGGTGCGGCTTGCCCCGGCCCAGAACCCGCCTCTGGTCAGCCTCTCGGTGGTGACGCTGCGGCCGAAGGGCGGCCAGCGCATCAAGATCGAACGCTGGGACTGAATCGCGTCGTTCCGGATCTGCCGCCTCGTTGTCGCGACCGTATCATCTGAATTGCTGCCGCGCTTCGTGGCGAAGATGTTCGAGCCGGAAACCTGGCTCGTCGATCGGCGGTTCGCCGAACTCGCGCGCGTAACGATGTCCGGCATGAACGGCCGCGGCGATCGTTCCCGGGCTGTTGCAATCGCCGATGCGGCTTAGCGAGACGATGCCGGCAGCCGCCCGCCGGTCCGGATCGGCGGCCAGCGCCCGATAAAGCTCGTCCACCGCGACCCGACCCGTCACCAGCATCGCCGAGCGTGCCGGCAATGTTCGCTGGCGCCCGGTGAAGGCGCAGGCGATGGTCATTTCGTCCACGCCGATGGCCTTCAGGCTGTGATTGACGACGATGTCGATGCCTTTTTCGATGAGCTGCGCCTGGATGTAGGACTGTTCGAGGCTTGCCGTCGTCCAGGCCGAGACATTGCCGGCCGTCGTGACCAGCGTCACCGCAAGGCCGCGTGCGCGCAGCGCCTCGGCCACGACGCCGCCCATGTAATAGTGATCGTCGTCGAACAGCAGCACCGGACCTTCGATCGGTTTACCGGCGAAGAGATCGTCCGGCGTATAGACCCGCGCGCCATCGGCGCCCGGTAGGGGGCGATGATGGGTGCGGCCGACGCCGTCGCGCCGCCACGACGAGCCCGTCGCGATCGCCACGTTCGGGAAGGCGAATTCCAATACCTGATCTGCCGTCAGCGCACTCTCGCGATAGATTTCGACATTGGTCATGCGCGCGATCTGGCCCTGGCGCCAGTCGCGCACGCGGATCCATTCCGACAGACCCGGCAATGTCGCCTCGCGCGGCACGCGGCCGCCCAGCTCGCCGCTCGCTTCCGCGAGATGCACCTGATAGCCGCGTTCCCCGAGTGCGCGCGCCGCCTCGAGCCCGGCCGGCCCGGCGCCGACGATCAGCACCGTGTCGTCGCGATGCTTCGGTGCGATCCGGTCGGGATGCCAGCCGCGCCGCCACTCCTCGCCCATGGTTGGGTTCTGCGTGCAGCGGATCGGCGTGCCGGTGCCGTTGCTCGCGACGCAGATATTGCAGCCGATGCATTCGCGGATATCGTCGATCCGGCCCTGTTCGATCTTGCTCGGCAGAAACGGATCGGCGATCGACGGCCGCGCCGCGCCGATCATGTCGAGGATGCCGCGTTTGATCTGCGAGACCATCGTATCGGGCGAGGTAAAGCGCCCGACACCGACCACCGGCTTGCTGGTATATTGCTTGACGAAGGCGACATACGGCTCCTGCGCCGCTTCCTTCACGAAGCGCGACGAGCGCGCATCGACATGATATTCGCCGAGCTGCACGTCCCAGAGATCCGGCAGCTCGCCGAGCATCTCGAGAACCTCTTTACCTTCGCGTTCGGCAAGGATGCCCTCGGGCCCGATGAACTCGTCGACCATCAACCTGACCGCGACCGCGACATTCGGGCCGACGGCCTCGCGCGTATCCTCGATCATTTCGCGCAGCAGCCGCGCGCGGTTTTCGATCGGGCCGCCATATTCGTCGCTGCGATCGTTGAAGCGCGGCGAGAGGAACTGCGCCGGCATGTAGGTATGTCCGGCATAGACATAGACGATATCGAAACCCGCTCGCACGGCGCGCTTTGCGGCGTCGGATTGCCAGCGCCGCAGGTTGCGGATGTCGCTGCGATCCATCGCGCGCGCCTGCACCGGATCGTAGCCATGCACCGGCCGCGCGCTCGGGCCGATATGTCCCTCGCGGCTGAAGCGGTTGAGCGCGTGATAGCCGCCATGCCACAGCTCGACGCCGGCAAGTGCGCCATGCGCGTGCACGGCCTCGGTCATCAGCGCCTGGTCGCGCACATCGTCCTCGTCCCAGAGCCGGCAGAACGGATAGGGCGTATCGTCGGACGAGGGATGGATCGAACAATATTCCGTGCAGACGACGCCCCAGCCGCCTTCCGCCTTGACGCCGCGCATCGCCGCCAGCGTCTGCGGCCAGGTCGCGCCCATGCCGGAGCAATGCGGTACCTGGTAGAAGCGGTTCTTCGAGACGACCGGGCCGATCCGCACCGGTTCGAACAGAATGTCGTAGCGGGGATCGCGTGCCATGATCGCTCCCTCTCGGCCGTTCTGGCCGGAGCCGATCATGCCGGGTCGCTGCCGCCCGCTCAACGCATCTGCGCGCCGCCGCCGTCGCGGCGTTTGGAAACGCCGGTTCAGGGAATATCGACTGCCGGACGATAGCGGTGCGCTGCGCGCCCCCGGTTCAGCCGCCGGTGCCGCCGACCGTCAGGCGGTCGATCCGCATCGTCGGCTGGCCGACTCCGACCGGCACACCCTGACCCTGCTTGCCGCAGGTGCCGACGCCGGTATCGAGTTGGAGATCGTTGCCGATCATCGCAACGCGGGTCAGCGCATCGGGGCCGTTGCCGATCAATGTCGCGCCTTTGATCGGCGCGGTCGTCTTGCCGTTCTCGATGCGATAGGCCTCGGTGCAGGTGAACACGAACTTGCCCGAGGTGATGTCGACCTGACCGCCGCCGAAATTGACCGCGTAGATTCCCTTTTCGACCGAGGCGAGAATTTCCTGCGGGTCATAGGCGCCGGCCAGCATGTAGGTGTTGGTCATGCGCGGCATCGGAATATACGCATAGGATTCGCGTCGGCCGTTGCCGGTCGCGCGCATACCCATCAGCCGGGCGTTCTGCCGGTCCTGCATGTAGCCGACGAGAATCCCGTCCTCAATCAGCGTCGTGTACTGCGTCGGCGTGCCCTCATCGTCGATGGTGAGCGAACCGCGGCGGCGTTCGATCGTGCCGTCATCGACCACGGTGACGCCCTTCGCGGCGACCCGTTCGCCCATCAGTCCGGCGAAGGCCGAGGTCTTCTTGCGATTGAAATCGCCCTCGAGCCCGTGGCCGATCGCCTCGTGCAAGAGCACGCCCGGCCAGCCCGGCCCCAGCACGACCGTCATCTCGCCGGCCGGCGCCGGCACCGAATCGAGATTGACCAGCGCCTGGCGCACCGCCTCGTCGACCGCGGCGCGCCAGCGCCCGCCGCCGACGAACTCGGCATAGAGCTCGCGGCCGCCGACGCCGTGGCTGCCGCTTTCCATGCGGCTACCATCGGCCGCGGTGATCGAGATGTTGAAGCGCACCAGCGGCCGGATATCGGCGACGCGCAGCCCGTCGGCCCGCAGGATCTGCACCGCCTGCCAGCTGCCGAGCAGCGACGCGCTGACCTGGCGAACGCGCGGATCGCTGGCGCGCGCATAGGCGTCGATCTCGGCCAGAAGGGCGACCTTGTCGGCAAATGCCATCTGCTCGAGCGGATTGTCGTCGGCATAGAGATGCCGGTTGGTGCCGGCCGGCGCTGCATCGAGCTTCCCGCTATAGCCGCGGGTGACAGCCTTCACGGCATCCGCGGCCCGGCCAAGTGCCGCCTCGCTGAGCTCGCTCGCCTGTGCATAGCCGGCCCGCTCGCCGCAGATCGCGCGCAGGCCGAAGCCCTGCGCGGTGTCGAAGCTCGCGGTCTTGAGGCGTCCGTCGTCGAAGCCGAGCGCCTCGCTCTGGCGATATTCGAGAAACAGCTCGCCATCGTCGGCGCCGGCCAGCGCATCCTCGACAAGCCGCTCGACGCGGCTCTCCTCGAGTCCGGTACGCTGGAAGAACAGGCGGTCGGTTTCGGCGCGAGCGGACATCGTCGTTTATCCTCGATCTGGCGGTGGATGAGCTTCGATATAGGCGCCGTTTCCGGCAGGCGCCATCCCATGCGTCGTACATGCTTGGCAATTATGCGACAGATCGTCGCATAATTTCCGGGTCGGCAGCATGGTGATCGAAAAAAACTGCTTCATATCAACGCGCTGCGAGCGATCCGACAGCGTACGAGGCTTGAGACGAGAAGGCGCGGGGTGTAGTGTCCCGCCGCGGATGGGGCCCCCGCTGAAAAGCTGCGGCGTTTCGGGTATCCATGCCGGAATCGAAACGGGAACGATGGAGATGGGTGTGAGCCGAAAGCTCTTTCTGGCGCTGGCGCTGGCGGTGGCCGCCGCCGCGACCGGCTATGCCGGCCTGGCCGGGGCTGCCGAGCCACTGCCCTGGCAGATGGATTTTCAGCCGGCGGTCACACCGGTCGGTGAACAGGCCCACTACTTCCATGACGTTCTGCTCGTCATCATCGCGGCGATTTCGGTCTTCGTGCTCGGGCTGATGATCTATTGCTTCATCCGCTTCAACGAGAAGGCGAACCCGGTCCCCTCGCGCACCTCGCACAACACGCTGGTCGAAGTGCTCTGGACCGTGGTGCCGGTGATGATCCTGGTCGCGATCGCGATCCCGTCCTTCAAGCTGATGTACTACGCCGATCGCATCGAGGAAGCCGAGATGACGATCAAGGCGATCGGCCGGCAATGGTATTGGTCCTACGAGTATCCCGACTACGGCAACTTCACCTTCGATGCGCTGCTGGTTCCCGAAGCGGAGCTGACCGATCCCTCGAAGCGGCTGCTCGCGACCGACGTGCATGTCGTGGTGCCGGTCGATACCAACGTCCGCATCCTCGTGACCGGCAGCGATGTCATCCACGCCTGGACGATCCCTGCCTTCCACGTGAAGCTCGACGGCATCCCCGGTCATGTGAACGAAAGCTGGTTCCGCGTCACCGAGGAGGGCACCTATTACGGCCAGTGCTCCGAGCTCTGCGGCGTCGGCCACGCGTACATGCCGATCGTCGTCGACGTCGTATCGAAGGAAGCGTTCGCCGAATGGGTCGCGACGGCCCAGGAGGAATATGCCCGGGTCAATGCGCCGGCTGCCGCCGTGGCGCAGCTCGAAAGCGCGGGCAACTGAGAATCGGGAGAGGCACGCAATTATGAACAACCCATCCGCCAGCCACGCGCACGATCACGGCCATCACAATCCCACGGGTTGGAAGCGCTTCCTTTATTCCACCAACCACAAGGACATCGGCACGATGTACCTTGTGCTCGCGATCGTGGCCGGCCTGATCGGCGGTTTCTTCTCGCTGCTGATGCGCCTCGAGCTGCAGGATCCCGGAGTCCAGTACCTGCTGACCGCCGCCGGCGATCCCGACGGCCAGCTCTGGAACGTGTTTGTCTCCGCGCACGGCCTCATCATGGTGTTCTTCCTGGTGATGCCGGCGATGATCGGCGGGTTCGGCAACTGGTTCGTGCCGCTGATGATTGGCGCGCCGGACATGGCCTTCCCGCGCATGAACAATATCAGCTTCTGGCTGCTGATCCCGTCATTCGCGCTGCTGATCGGCTCGGCCTTCGTCGGCGAAGGCGCCGGCACCGGCTGGACGATCTATCCGACCCTCTCGAGTTCGATTGGTCATCCCGGGCCCTCGGTCGACATGGCGATCTTCGCGCTGCATCTGGCCGGCGCATCGTCGATCCTCGGTGCGATCAACTTCATCACGACGATCTTCAACATGCGCGCACCGGGCATGACGCTGCACAAGATGCCGCTGTTCGTCTGGTCGGTGCTGGTGACAGCGTTCCTGCTGCTGCTCTCGCTGCCGGTGCTCGGCGGCGCGATCACCATGCTGCTCACCGACCGCAATTTCGGCACGCATTTCTTCGATCCGGCCGGCGGCGGCGATCCGGTGCTGTTCCAGCATCTGTTCTGGTTCTTCGGCCACCCGGAAGTGTACATCCTGATTCTTCCGGGCTTCGGCATGATCAGCCATATCGTGTCGACTTTCTCGAAGAAGCCGGTGTTCGGCTATCTCGGCATGGCCTACGCGATGGTGGCGATCGGCTTCGTCGGCTTCATCGTGTGGGCGCACCATATGTTCACCGTCGGCATGGACGTCGATACCCGCGCCTATTTCACCGCGGCGACGATGGTGATCGCGGTGCCGACCGGCGTGAAGATCTTCTCCTGGATCGCGACGATGTGGGGCGGTTCGATCCGTTTTACGACGCCGATGCTGTGGGCCTGCGGCTTCATCTTCCTGTTCACGGTCGGCGGCGTCACCGGCGTCGTGCTGGCGAACATGGGCATCGATATCGCGCTGCACGACACCTACTACGTGGTCGCGCATTTCCATTATGTGCTGTCGCTCGGTGCCGTGTTCTCGATCTTCGGCGGGTTCTATTACTGGTTCGGCAAGATGTGCGGTCGCCAGTATCCGGAATGGGCCGGCAAGACGCATTTCTGGCTGACCTTCATCGGCGTGAACATCACGTTCTTCCCGATGCATTTCCTCGGTCTCGCCGGCATGCCGCGCCGTATTTCCGATTATCCGGATGCGTTCGGCGGCTGGAACCATGTCGCGTCCTACGGTTCCTACATCTCGTTCGCGGCGACGGTGTTCTTCATCGGGATCGTGATCTACACGCTGGTGGCCGGGAAGCGGGTCGGCGCCAATCCGTGGGGCGAGGGTGCCACGACGCTGGAATGGACGGTCAGTTCGCCGCCGCCGTTCCATTCATTCGACGAGTTGCCGCGCGTCAAATAGCGGCTGCGTGAATTTGACTGGCGACGGCGCGGCTTGCTGCAGGCGGGCGCCGTTCGCTCTTGGGATATCCTTGGGGAGAGACAAGGCGCGATGGCTGACGGGCTGCAGATGGCCGGGGTGAGGAACGAGACGCTGTCGTCCGGCGCGATGTCGCCCCATGCGATGTCGCTGGGCGCGAGCGTCGGCGACTTCGTCCAGCTTCTGAAGCCGCGGGTCATGTCGCTGGTGGTGTTCACCGGCCTGATCGGCATCGTGGCGGCACCCGTGCCGATGCATCCGGTTCTGGCCGCGGTTGCGATCCTCTGCATCGCCGTCGCGGCGGGTGCGGCCGGTGCAATCAACATGTGGTACGACCGCGACATCGACGCCGTGATGACGCGCACCTGCGCGCGACCGATTCCGGCGGGCCGGGTTGAGCCGTCCGAGGCACTTACTTTCGGCGTGGTGCTCTCGCTCTTCGCCGTCGCGCTGATGGGGCTCGCGATCAACTGGCTGGCCGCCGGCCTGCTCGCTGCCGCAACCCTGTTCTATGTCTTCGTCTATACGATCTGGCTCAAGCGCCGCACGCCGCAGAATATCGTGATCGGCGGCGCCGCGGGTGCGTTCCCGCCGATGATCGGCTGGGCTGCGGCGACCGGTTCGCTCGGCATCGAGCCGATCATGCTGTTCCTGCTGATCTTCATGTGGACGCCGCCGCATTTCTGGGCGCTCGCCCTCTATCGCGCGAACGATTATGCGCGTGCCGGCGTGCCGATGCTGCCGGTGGTCGCGGGTGCGCGGGCGACCAAATTGCAGATGCTGGTCTATACCGTGGCGCTGCTGCCGATCGCGTTCGCGCCCTGGTATCTCGGCATGACTGGGCCGCTCTATGGCGTCGCGGCATTGGTTCTCGGGCTCATGTTCGTCGCCGCCGCGGTCGCGGTCTGGTTCGATGCGGGCGAACGCAGCGCGCGCCGCATGTTCGGATTCTCGATCCTGTATCTCTTCCTGCTGTTTGCAATGATCGGCCTCGACCGCGCGCCGGGTCTGATCGCGCTGCTGCGGGACGCGGCGGCCTGATGAATGCGCCGCGAAGCGGCAATGTTGCCGAACGCAAGCGCCGGCTGCGCATGCGCAATCTTGCGCTGGCTGCAGCCCTGCTGGCGTTCGTGGTGATCGTCTACTTGGTCTCGATCGTCAGGATGGGCGGCGAATGAACCGGACCGCGGAACGGGGCAATGGCAGGACGGCCTTCTGGCTGACGGGCGTGCTCGTCGCCATGATCGGCCTCACCGCTGCATCCGTGCCGCTCTATCGCCTGTTTTGCCAGGTGACCGGCTTCGACGGCACGACCCAGCGCGCCGAAACGGCGCCGGGCGCCGTCGGCGAGGAAATGGTGACGATCCGCTTCAATGCCGATTCGATGCAGCAGCTCGGCTGGGAATTCCAGCCGGTCGAGCGCGCGGTGACGGTGCGCGTCGGCGAACCGGTGCTTGCTTACTATCGCGCGCATAATCTGACGGCGCGGCCGAGCATCGGGAACGCGACCTTCAACGTCACGCCGCTCGATGCCGGCCAGTATTTCGTCAAGGTCGAATGCTTCTGCTTTACCGAGCAGGCGCTGGCGCCCGGTGAAACGGTCGATATGCCGGTACAGTTCTATGTCGATCCGGCGATTCTCGACGATCCGGATTTCGACCAGCTTCGCACCATCACGCTTTCCTATACGTTCTTTCCGGCCGAGCCGGAGAGCAATGACGCGCAGCTTTCCGAGGCCAATACGGCCGACGCAGCCACCGACGAGGTCAACTGAGTTTCGGTCCGGAAACGGGATCCGGACCGGCGATCGAACATGAGGGAATGAGGAACCGATGAGCACCCACGCCGCTGATGCAAAGCATCCCTATCATCTGGTCGACCCCAGCCCGTGGCCGGCCGTGGGCGCGATCGGCGCCGGCGTTCTGGCGGTCGGGCTTGTGCTGTTCATGCATGACGTGGTCGCCTGGGTCTGGCCGATCGGTCTCGCCATTGTGCTGGTTACGATGTTCTTCTGGTGGCGTGACGTCGTGCGCGAAGCAACCTTCGAGGGCCATCACACTGCGATCGTGCAGATCGGCATGCGCTACGGCATGCTGCTGTTCATCGCCTCCGAGGTGATGTTTTTCTCGGCCTTCTTCTGGGCGTTCTTCAACGCCTCGATCTGGCCGATGGAAGAGGTCGGCGGGGTCTGGCCGCCGACCGGTGTTCTGCCCTTCGATCCGTTCCAGTTGCCGCTGCTCAACACGCTGATCCTGCTGACCTCGGGCGTGACGGTCACCTGGGCGCATCATGCGTTGCGCGAAGGCGATCGCAAGGGTCTGCTGCAGGGGCTGGGTCTCACGATCCTGCTCGGCCTCACCTTTACCGGCGTGCAGGCTTACGAATATTCCCACGCGGCATTCGGGTTCCGCGACGGCATCTATTCGTCGACCTTCTACATGGCGACCGGCTTCCACGGCGCGCATGTCATCATCGGTACGATCTTCCTGATCGTCTGCTGGTTCCGCGCCTGGGCCGGTCACTTCAAGCCGGAGCATCATTTCGGCTTCGAGGCGGCGGCCTGGTATTGGCATTTCGTCGACGTGGTCTGGCTGTTCCTGTTCTTCGTCATTTACATCTGGGGTTCGGGCGGGGGCCCCTATGCCGGCCACTGAGGCCGCGCAACAAAGCGCCAACGGGTTTGCCGCGGTCGGGTTAAAGACCGGCGGCATCCGGCGCCAGGACAGAGCAGGTCAAAACGAGCGGCCGCCGCAAAGCCCGAGGGCGTTGTCGGCGCCGGGTCAAAACGAGCGGCCGCCGCAAAGCCCCAGAGCCTTGTCGGCGCCGGGTCAAAACGAGCGGCCGCCGCAAAGCCCCAGAGCCTTGTCGGCACCGGGTCAAAACGAGCGGCCGCCGCAAAGCCCCAGGGCGTTGTCGGCGGCCGTGTCGTTCCGGCCGGCCGGGAACGGCGCGCGATGACATCGTTTCATGCGACGCGATCGCCGATCGCCACGGGGCTCGCCTGTCGCTGCCCGCGCTGCGGCCGCGGGCCGCTCTACAAAGGATTTCTGAAATTGCAGGAACGTTGCCCCGCCTGCGGGCTCGATCTTGCCTGGGCGGACAGCGCCGATGGGCCGGCCGTGTTCGTGATCTTCATCGTCGGCGCGCTCGCAACGGCGCTCGCGCTGATGGTCGAAGCCTGGTTTGTACCGCCCTACTGGGTGCATATGGTTTTGTGGCCGCCGGTCATTCTCGGCGGCTCGCTGCTCCTGCTGCGCCCGGCCAAGGGCATCCTGATCGCGCTGCAGTATCGGCACAAATCGGGCGAGGCGCGTCGCGACGACAGCGCCGGATCGGAGTTCCGATGACGTCGACACCGCGCCGCTTCCGTCCGACCTTCTGGGCAACCTTCTTTGCCGGGCTTGGCGTTGCGCTCATGTTCGGTCTCGGCGTCTGGCAGATCGATCGGCTCGGCACCAAGCAGGACATGATCGCCGAGCGCGAGGCCCGGCCGGCGCTCGAGGCGCTCGATGCCACCGAGCTGCTGGCGATCGACGATGCGGCGCCGTTCGAGTTCCGCCGCGCCGAACTGACCGGTCGTTACCTGCACGATCGCGAGATGCTTCTGCTGGCGCGCTCGATGAACCGCAATGTCGGATATCAGGTCGTGACGCCTTTCGTGCTCGAAACCGGCGAAGAGCTGCTCGTCAATCGTGGCTGGATACCCGACGATCGCGAGGATCCTGCCACCCGCGCCGAAGGCCAGGTCGAAGGCAAGGTGACGATCGAGGCGCTGGTGCGTCGCCCCGGCACAGAGAACTGGCTGGTGCCCGACAATGTGCCGGCCGACCCGACTGGCGGCAATGCGTCGGGCGGCGGCGAATGGTTCTGGATGGAGCTGCCGGCGATGCGCGAAGCGGCCGGTCTCGCACCAAGCGGCCCGCCGCTCTACCTCGAGGCGACGGCCTCGGACGTGCCGGGCGGTTTCCCGATCGGCGGCCAGACCCGGCTCGAACTGCGCAACGACCATCTGCAATACGCGATCACCTGGTTTCTGCTGGGCGGCGCGCTCGCGATCATCTGGTTCGTGTTTCACTGGCGGCGCGAAGAGACTGTGGGCAACGAGCCGGGTGGAACAAAGGCGGCCGGACCGAAGGCGGGCGGGACGAAAACGGGGGCGGGGTCATGAGCCGGCAATATCGCAATGCAACGGGCGGCAACGCCTATCCCAGTTTCACGCACGGCGTACGCGACGGCGAGTATGTGTTCGTCTCGGGCCAGATCGCGGCCGACAAGCGCGATGCGCCCGTCGCGCTCGGCAGTATTGAAATCGAAACCCGTGTGGCGATGGACCTGCTCGGCGGTGTTCTTGCCGAATTCGGTCTCGTTCACGCCGATCTGGTGAAGGTCGGCATCTTCATGACCAATCTCGACGAGTTCGATGCGATGGATGCGGTCTATGCGACCTATTTTCCCGCGGGCAAGGTGCCGGCGCGCACCTGCGTCGAGGCGCGCCGCATTCTCTCCGGCTGCCGCATCGAGATCGACGGGATCGCCCGCGCGCGCTGACGCGCCCCGCTACTTGTACATGCCGTCGCGCAAATTGATGCCGTATTCGAGATAGGCCTTGAGCGCGCAGAGCATCTGCGTCCAGCCATGGCAATTGCCGTAAGACGCCTTGAGGCCCGATGGGGTCTCGCGCCAGCCCTCTTCGGAAATCGAAACCGCCGTGCGACCGTCTTCAAGCGGTTCGAATTCCATCGTCACCGTGGTGTCGTAACCGGAGGCGGCGGCCGTCGCCTCGCCGCCATCGGACGGTGCGCCATCGTTCGCCGCCCAGCGCAGGACGATCCGGCGATCTTTCTCTGCGGTCACGATCTCGACCGGGAAGGCGCCGGGAAAATCGTGAAAGTCCCAGGAAACCGTGGCGCCGGTCGCGAGCCGTCCTTTGGCGCCGCCGGTCGTGAAATAGCGCGACAGGATCGTCGGGTTGGCGACCGCCTCGTAAACGTCCGACACCGGTCGTGCGATGCGCCCGGTCACCTTGAACGTCAGGTCCATAATCGTCTCCTTGCTCCTGCTTAGATAAGCGCCCGGAGCCGGGATTCGAGCGGCCAGAGACCGCCGTCCGCCCGCCTTGCTCCCCCTAAACCCCGCAGACTAGGTTAGCCGCCATCCTGTGGCCGGGCCCGGTTCTGGCCGCAGGGAACCCTTATGGGAGGCGGTTTTTGCGCTATCGGAGCACCAGGGGCGAAGCCCATGCGCTCGATTTCGAGGCTGTATTGCTGGCGGGGCTCGCCGGCGATGGCGGCCTCTATCTGCCCGAGCATTGGCCCGTCTTCGATCGCGGTGCCCAGGCCCGGTTGCATGCGCTCTCTTATACCGAGCTCGCCCAGGCCGTGTTCGAGCCGTTCATCGGCGACGCGATCCTGCCGGCCGATCTCGCCGAGATACTCGGCGTCGCCTATGCGGTCTTCGACGATCCCGATGTCGCGCCGTTGCGCGAGATTGAGCCCGGTCTCCATGTGATGGAGCTGTTCCACGGGCCGACTCTCGCTTTCAAGGATGTCGCACTGCAACTCGTCGGCCGCCTGTTCGATCATGTGCTGGCGAAGCGGAAGAAACGCATCACGATCGTCGGCGCGACGTCGGGCGATACCGGCTCGGCCGCGATCGAGGCCTGCCGCGACCGCGGGGCGATCGACATCTTCATCCTGCATCCCAAAGACCGCGTGTCCGAGGTGCAGCGCCGGCAGATGACAACCGTCCTGTCGTCGAACGTGCACAATATCGCGATCGAAGGGAGCTTCGACGATTGCCAGGATCTGGTGAAGGCGATGTTCAACGATCGCGCCTTCCGCGCCGAAATGACCTTGTCGGCCGTCAATTCGATCAACTGGGCGCGGATCATGGCCCAGATCGTCTATTACGCCCGCGGCGCGCTTATGCTGTCGCGCGAGGGTGGTCCGATCGATTTCGCGGTGCCCACAGGCAATTTCGGCAATGTCTATGCCGGCTATGCGGCGAGGCGCATGGGCTTTCCGATCGGGCGCCTGATCGTCGCCTCGAACCGCAACGACATCCTCACGCGATTTTTCGAGAGCGGGACGATGGCAGCGGAGACGGTCGTCCCCACCTTGAGCCCGAGCATGGATATCCAGGTGTCCTCGAATTTCGAGCGCCTGCTCTACGATCTGTGCGATGGCGACGGCGCGCGGGTCGCGCGTCTGATCGCGGAATTCCGCAAAACAGGGCGGTTCTCGGTCGATCCGGCGCAGCTCGCGCAGGCGCGCGCGGTCTTCGATGCGGTCCGGCTCGACGATGCGGGCACCAAAGCGGAAATGGCGCGGCTCTATCGCGAAAGCGGTATGTCGGTCGATCCGCATAGCGCGATCGGCATCGCCGCCGCTCGTGCGCATCGAGCACCAGGCGGTGCACCGGTCATTGCGCTGGCGACCGCGCATCCGGCCAAGTTTCCCGACGCGGTTGAAGCCGCGACCGGCCATCGACCCGCGCTGCCGCATCGGCTCGCGGATCTTCTGCAACGAGAGGAGCGTTTGACCGTGCTTCCCAACGATCTGGCTGCCGTCGAGGCCCATGTGCGCGCGCATCGCCGCGCCGGCGAGGCTGCATGAGAGGCGTCGAGAATGTCGGCGTGACGCGCCTTGCGAACGGCCTCACGGTTGCGACGGATTTCATGCCGGGAATCGAGACCGTCTCGGTCGGCGTCTGGGTCGGTGTCGGCACACGCCACGAACCGGAAAAGCTCAACGGCATCTCGCATCTACTCGAACACATGGCCTTCAAGGGCACCGACCGGCGCAGCGCCATCGATATCGCGATCGAGATCGAATCGGTCGGCGGCAACCTGAACGCTTATACTGGTCGCGAGCGCACCTGCTATTACGCGAAGATGCTGGCGGACGATCTGCCGCTGGCGCTCGATATCCTTGCCGACATTCTCCAGCACAGCAAATTCGATGCGGCCGAGCTGGAACGCGAGCGGCATGTGATCCTGCAGGAAATCGGTCAGGCGGAAGATACGCCCGACGATATCGTGTTCGATCACTTCCAGGAGACCGCCTATCCCGATCAGGCGTTGGGTTGGCCCGTGCTCGGGCGCAGCGACGTGATCCGCGCGCTCGATCGCGACACGGTCGCGGATTACATGAGCGCGCATTACGGCGCGAAAAGCATGATCGTCGCGGCCGCCGGGCGGGTCGATCACGAGGACTTCGTGCGCCGCGTCGAAGCCTTGTTCGGTGGGGTAAAGGCGGTCAATGGCGAGGTGCCGATGCCGGGGCGCTATCGCGGCGGTGACCGCCGCATCGAGCGCCCACTGGAACAGGTGCATCTCGTGCTCGGTTTCGAGGGCGTCGGCTATCGCGACCCGGATTATTACGGGCTCAGCGTGCTCTCGTCGCTCTATGGCGGCGGCATGTCCTCGCGCCTGTTTCAAGAGATCCGCGAAATCCGCGGGCTCGCTTATTCCGTCTATAGTTTCGCCTCGTCCTATCACGATGGCGGGCTGTTCGGCGTCTATGCCGGCACCAGCGCCGAGCAGGTCGCCGAGGTCGCGACCATCGCGACGGACGAGCTGCGTTTTCTGCCCGAGCGCGTCACCGATGTCGAAATCGCGCGCGCCCGCGCGCAGCTTCGCGCCGATCTGCTGATGGGCCGCGAATCGACCGGCAGCCGCGCGGAACAGCTTTCCGGCCAGCTCTTCGTCTATGGCCGGCCGATGGATACCGCGGAAGTGCTCGCCCGCATCGACGCGGTCGATCGCGATGCCGTCGCGCGGATTGCGCAGCGTCTGATCGCAAGCCCGCCCACCGTCACGTCGATCGGGCCGTCCGGCAATGTGCCGACGGCCGATGCGATCACGGCACGGCTGGCCTGAGGCCGACGCCCCGTCATGCCGCCGTTAAAGCGCAGGCCCGTTCTGGGTTTCATGTTGCCGGGGCGCGGCCGTCGTCGCGCCTGGCAGCTCGACGGCACGCGCGTTTATCTGCGGCCGCCGCGACACGGCGATTATCGGGCCTGGTCGAGCCTGCGCGAGGCGAGCCGCACATTTCTCACGCCCTGGGAGCCTCGCTGGCCGGCCGAAAGCACCGGCCGTGCCGCGTTCCGCCGGCGGCTGCATGCGATGGCGGTCGAATGGCGGCATGACGAGGGCTATGGGCTGTTCATTTTCGGCAACGCGGACGATGCGCTGCTCGGCGGCGTCAATCTGACTCACGTGCGTCGCGGTGTGGCGCAGACCGCCTCGCTCGGTTACTGGATCGGCGAGGCCCATGCGCGGCAGGGGTACATGACGGATGCGCTGCGCGCGCTGCTGCCTTACGCGTTTCATCAGCTCGGATTGCACCGGATCGAGGCAGCCTGCCTGCGCGAGAACGAGGCGAGCCGCCGATTGCTGCTGAAGGTCGGCTTCCGCGAGGAAGGGGCGGCGCGGCAGTATCTGCGCATCAACGATCGCTGGCAGGATCATCTGCTGTTCGGTCTGGTGGACAACGATCTGAGTGCACCGACAACGTGATTGCGCCTGCGCGATGCGCATCTCTGCGCGGCTTGCGCTACGCGTGCCCCGCGTCGGTCGAGAGGTGGCTGAAATCGACGCCGATCTTGCGGATCGCGCGCTCCCATTTGTCGTCGAGATGATCGTCGAACAGCAGGCCTGCGTCGGCCGGCGCCGACAGCCAGCCATTGGCCTGGATTTCCGTATCGAGCTGGCCGGGCCCCCAGCCCGCGTAGCCGAGGGCGAGGATGCGCTGGCGCGGTCCGCTGCCGACGGCGATCGCGCGCAGGATGTCGAGGCTTGCGGTCAGGCCGAAATCCTCGGCGACGCGCAGCGTGTCGCCGGCCGCATAATCGGTCGAATGCAGCACGAAGCCGCGCGCCGCTTCGACCGGGCCGCCGAAATGAATCCGGATCGCATCGTAGGGAACCGACTGCACGACACCAAGCTGCGTCAGCAGATCGGGCAGGCTGATGCTGCTGATCAGCCGGTTGACCACCAGCCCCATCGCGCCTTCCTCGTTATGCGCGCACATAAAGATGACCGACCGGGCGAATCGCGGATCGCGCATGTTGGGCATGGCGATCAGAAGTTGCCCGGTCAGATAGGGCCCGTCATTCGTCCCGTTCATGGTTGCATCGCTCATGAGTGACTACCTAAGTGGCCGCCGCCGACCCGGCAAGCCGGAGCGGGCTATGTCAAAATCCTGCACGGGAATGTGACGGAAGGTTGGCGGTGCCGCGGCTATGGTGCCGGGCGAAATGGCAGTATATTGAAACCATGAGATTTTTTGGCATTTCCGGACTGCTTCTGGCGGCCCTGCTGGCGGTCTTGGCCGGCGGCGATGGCGCGCGGGCGGCGTCGTCCGACTGGTTCGAGACGCCCGAGGGTGCCGTGCGGCTGGTGACCGCCGTCGATGCCACCGGGACCCTCGAATCGATTCCCGCCGGCATCGAGTTCCGGCTCGAGCCGGGCTGGAAAACCTACTGGCGCTCGCCGGGCGATGCCGGCTACCCGGTTTCCGTCGACTGGGAAGGATCGCAGAATCTCGGGACCGCGACGCTCGCCTGGCCGGCGCCGCACCGCTTCACCTTGTTCGGGCTCGACACGTTCGGTTATGGCGATGCGGTGCTGCTGCCGGTCGCGGTGACGCCGGCAACACCGGGCGAGCCGCTCGCGCTGCGCGCCGACGTCAGCTATCTGCTTTGCGAAGAGATCTGCATTCCTTTCGAAACGGTGCTCGCGCTCGATCTGCCGGCCGGCGAGGCGTTGCCCGCGCCCGAGGCGCAGCTCATCGATCGCTTTCAGTCGCAGGTGCCGGTTCCCGGCACTGCGCACGGCATCGTGGTCGAGCAGGTGGCGGTCGAAGGCGGCGCCGCACCGTCGATCATCGTGACGGCGCGCTCCGAATTGCCGTTCGTAGCGCCCGATCTGCTGGTCGAGGGAACCTATGACTGGCGCTTTCCGGCACCGATACTGACCCGCGCCGACGACAATCACGCGGTCACGTTGCGCATCGCGGCCGAGCCGTTCGGCGCCGATGCGCCGTCGCTCGAAACGCTGCCGCTGATGCTGACGTTGGTCGACGGCACGCGCGGCGTCGAAGTGGCGATCGAGCCGGGCGTGGCTGCGGCGCCCGTCGACGATGGCGGCGCTGCAGGTTCAGGGTTGGCCGCGATGCTGCTGATCGCGCTCGTGGGCGGCCTCATTCTCAATCTGATGCCCTGCGTGCTGCCGGTGCTGTCGCTCAAGCTCTTGTCGGTCGTCGGTCACGGTGGCGGCGAGGCTCGCGCGGTGCGGCAATCCTTCCTCGCGACCGCCGCCGGTATCGTCGTCTCGTTCCTGCTGCTGGCCGGGGCGCTGATTGCGTTCAAAAATGCCGGCGCCACGATCGGCTGGGGCATCCAGTTCCAGCAGCCGCTCTTCCTGATCGCGATGGCTGCGGTCGTGACCCTGTTCGCGGCCAATCTCGCCGGTTGGTTCGATCTGCCGCTGCCGTCCTGGATCGGCAATCGCGTTGCCGGCAGCGAACGGCCGGGTATGGCCGGCGCTTTTGGGACCGGCATTCTCGCAACCTTGCTCGCGACGCCCTGTTCGGCGCCGTTTGTCGGCACCGCGGTCGGCTTTGCGCTGGCGCGTGGCAGCGGCGAGATCATGGCGATCTTCGCTGCCTTGGGTCTCGGGCTTGCGCTGCCCTATCTGCTGGTCAGTGCCGTGCCGCGGCTCGCGACCGCGCTGCCGCGACCGGGTCGCTGGATGATCGCGTTGCGGCGGGTGCTCGCACTCGCGCTAGTCGCGACCGCCTTCTGGCTGCTGCGCATTGTCGCCGGCACCGCCGGCATCGAGGCGGCGCTGATCGCCGGGCTCCTGCTGCTCGGCGTGCTGGTCCTGCTCTGGCTCCGGCTACGCCTGGCGCCTTCATGGCGGCCGGCGAGCGCGTTCCTCGCGATATTCCTCTTGGTTGCCGCGCTGGTGCCGGCGCTGCTGCCGGGTTTGTCGCGCGGCGGCGCTGCATCCGGCGGCGATACCGAGCTTGCCGCCGATTCCTTATGGCAACCCTTCGAGCCGGCGGAAATCGACCGCCTGGTGGGCGAGGGCAGGACCGTGTTCGTCGATGTGACCGCGGACTGGTGCATCACCTGTGCGGTCAACAAGCGGCTGGTGCTCGAGCGCGCGCCGGTCGCCGACCGGCTGGCGGCCCCGGAAATGGTCGCCATGCGGGCCGACTGGACCCGCCCCGATGAGGGTATCGCGCATTATCTGGCGTCGTTCGGCCGTTACGGGATACCGTTCAATGTCATCTATGGGCCAAGCGCGCCGGCGGGCATCGCACTGCCGGAACTGCTCGATGCCGGCGCGGTTCTCGATGCGCTGGATCGGGCGGCGGGCGGCTCCTGACGGGCTGGTTTCCGACCCTGCCGGTGCCTATCTAGTGGTCGGGCCGGGGCTCCGAGCCGTCCGGAAGTCTGATATCAAGGAAGTTTGAGAAACGAGGGAGAAATCGAATCATGGCGATCAAGGTTGGGGACCGCATTCCGCCGGTCACCGTTCAGACGATGAAGGACGGCGAGATCAAGTCAATGTCGAGCGACGATCTGTTCAAGGGTAAGAAGGTGGTGCTGTTCGCGCTGCCGGGTGCCTTCACGCCGACCTGTTCGGCGCAGCATCTGCCCGGCTTCATCAAGCATGCCGAGGATATCCGCAAGAAGGGCGTCGATTCGATCGCCTGTCTTTCGGTCAACGACGCGTTCGTCATGGATGCCTGGGGCAAGGATCGCGGCGCCGGCGAGAAAGTCATGATGCTGGCCGACGGCAATGCCGATTTCTCGAAGGCGGTCGGCCTCACCATGGACGCGACCGGCTACGGCATGGGTTTGCGCGCCAACCGCTATGCGATGGTGGTCGAGGACGGGGTCGTGAAAAAGCTTAACGTCGAGGCGCCGGGCGCCTTTGAGGTATCGAGCGCCGAATCCATCCTCAAGGCGCTCTAGTCGATCCGACAAGACCGGATTTGGCGGCGGGAACCCCCGGTTCCCGCCGCTTTCATTTTCGGATGTAGCAACAGAAGGCAGGGCATGGGGCGCGACATCCACCCGGACATGACCGAGCTGTTGCGCCTCGAGGCGGAATGGCCGGCGAACCAGACGCTCGAGGAAGAGCGCGTGTTGTGGCGCGCGTTCTGCCTCGCCAACAATCGGCCCTGTCCGCGCGAGATCAGCGTCGAGAATCGCGCCATCGGCGATGTCGGTCATCGCGTGCCGGTTCGCATCTATCGTCCGCACGAGAACGGGCGGGAACCGTGCTTCGTCTATATCCATGGCGGCGGCTGGATCCTCGGCGATCTCGACACCAACGACACGATCGCCTGGGGCTTCGCCGCCGAAACGGGTGCGACAGTCATCAGCGTCGATTATCGCCTGGCACCCGAGCATCCGTATCCGGCCGCTTTCGACGATTGCTACGCGGTCGTGTCGCATCTCGGGCGCCACGCCACGGCTTTCGGTGTCGACCCCACGCGCATCGCCGTCGGCGGCGACAGTGCGGGCGGCAATCTGACGGCGGCCGTTGCGTTGGCGCTACGCGACCGGCACGGACCGCCGATCGTCGCGCAGGCGCTCATCTACCCGGTGCTCGGCACCGACATCGACCTGCCGTCCTATCGCGAAAACGAGAGCGCGCCGCTGCTGACCCGCGACGGGATGATCCATTATCTCGATGCCTATCTCGGGACCCATCGCGCGGCACCGCCCGCCTATGCGATGCCGATGATGGCGAAGAATCTCTTGAACCTGCCGCCGGCTTTGGTGCATACCGCGCAGCACGATCCCTTGCGCGACGAAGGCAAGCTCTATGCCGACCGCCTCGCGGAGGCGGGCAACGACGTCGAATATCGCTGTGCGTCGCGCATGGTGCATAGTTTCATGCGCGCGCGGTTTCAGGGCGATTCGGCGGGTGCGGAGTTCGAGGCGATCTGTGCCTTCCTTCGCCGCCATCTCGGCTCAACCCGGATTGCTTAACGCCTCGATCGCCGCGCGCGCCAGAAGATCGACACGCTCGTTCTCGACATGGCCGTCATGGCCGCGCACCCAGTGCCATTCGATCCGGTGCGGTGCCACTGCCACTTCCAGCCGCTGCCAGAGATCGATGTTTTTCACCGGCTTGCGGTCCGCCGTCTTCCAGCCTTTGCGCTTCCAGCCGGCAATCCACTTGGTGATACCGTCCTTGAGATAGGTGCTGTCGGTATAGAGCCGCACCGTCGAGGGTTTCTTCAGCGCGTCGAGCGCCATGATCGCGGCGGTCATTTCCATGCGGTTGTTGGTGGTGAGAATTTCGGCGCCGGCGAGCTCTTTCTCATGGTCGCCGGCGCGCAGGATCGCGGCCCAGCCGCCCGGTCCCGGATTGCCGCGGCAGGCGCCGTCGGTAAAGATTTCGACGACGTTTGTATCGGTCACGAATCGATGCCGTAGGCGGCGGCGCTGCGCACGCCCGCATGGAAGCGCAGCTTGCGCACATATTCCCTGGGATCCTTCGGCGTGACGAAGGCGCCGGGAGGATGGTTCAGCCAGTCATAGAGCCGCGTCATCAGAAAACGCAACGCGCTGCCGCGCGCGAGCAGCGGCAACGCGTCGATCTCGTCCGGCGAGAGCGGCCGCACCGCGCGATAGGCGGCCAACATCACGCGCGCCTTGGTCACGTTAAAACTGCCGTCGGGTTCGAAGCACCAGGCGTTCAGGCAGATCGCAATGTCATAGGCGTAGAAATCGTTGCAGGCGAAATAGAAATCGATCACGCCGGAAAGCCGGTCGCGCAAAAAGAATACATTGTCCGGAAAAAGATCGGCATGGATCACGCCCTCCGGCAGTGCCTTCGGCCATTGCGCCTCGATGCCCTGATAAGCGGCGGCAAGTTCGTCCGCGAGCCCCGGAATGACCTCGTCGGCGCGCGTACCGCAGGCGTCGATCAGGCGGCCCCAGCCCTCATGCGAGAGATCGTTGCGGCGGCGGATGGGATAATCGGCGCCGGCCAGATGCATGCGTGCGAGCACCTCGCCGAGAAGCTGGCAATGGCGCGGCGTCGGCCGGCGCGGCCACATTCCCTCGAGAAAACTCACGATTGCCGCGGGCCGGCCGCAGAGCCGGTTCAGCGTGGCGCCGTCGCGATCGTGAATCGGTGTCGGGCAGGCGATACCGCGATCGGCGAGATGTTCCATGAGGCCGACGAAGAACGGCAGATCCTCCTCGCGCACGCGTTTTTCATAGAGCGTCAGGATGTAGCTGTCGCTTTCGGTGCGCAGCAGGTAATTGCTGTTCTCGACGCCCTCGGCGATCCCCTTGCACGCAACCACGCTGCCGATATCGTAGCGCGCCACGAAATCGGCAAGGGCCTCGTCGGGAACTTCGGTATAGACCGCCATGGCGTCAGGCGCTCAATGCGCGCGGCAGTTTGAACTGCACGTCTTCGCGGGTGACGGCGACTTCCTCGACCGTCGCATCGAAGCGCGCTCGGCAGGCCTCGATCACCTGTTCGACCAGCAGCTCTGGCGCCGATGCGCCGGCGGTGACGCCGACAACGCGGACATTGTCGAACCAGCGCCAGTCGATGTCCGTGGCCTGCCGGATCAGCCGTGCATCGGCGCAGCCGGCGCCTTTGGCGACCTCGACCAGCCGCATCGAGTTCGAGGAATTGGGCGCGCCCAGCACCAGCACGAGATCGGCCGCGGGCGCGATCGCTTTCACGGCCTGCTGACGGTTGGTTGTCGCATAGCAGATGTCTTCCTTCTTCGGCCCTTCGATCGCGGGAAAGCGGCGCTGCAGCGCAGCGACGATGGCGGCGGTATCGTCGACCGACAGCGTGGTCTGCGTCACATAGGCGAGATTGTCCGGATCGGGCACCACAACGGTCGCGGCATCCGCCATGGTCTCGATCAATGTGATCGTGCCGGGGGGCAACTGCCCCATCGTGCCGATCACTTCGGGATGGCCGCGATGGCCGACGAGAAGAATATGTTGCCCCGCGCGATGGTGCCGTTCGGCCTCGCGATGGACCTTGCTGACCAGGGGGCAGGTCGCATCGAGCCAGTCGAGCCCGCGCATGCCGGCCTCCTGCGGGACTGCCTTGGGGACGCCGTGGGCTGAAAAGACTACCGTGGCGCCGTCCGGCACGTCATCGAGCTCCTCGACGAAGACGGCACCCTTGGCTTCGAGCGATTCGACCACGGTGCGGTTGTGCACGATCTCGTGGCGCACATAGACCGGCGCACCGCGCTGCTCGATCGCCCGCTCCACGATCTGGATGGCACGATCGACGCCGGCGCAAAAACCGCGTGGTGCGGCAAGCAGGATGGTGAGCGGTCGTGGCATGTTTGCCGAATTCCGGGGGTGCATCATCAGCGGCGAGGACCGGCCTTGTGCGCCGGCAGGGCGTTTCCTAGAGTGCCGGCGCCGGCCAACGGCGCGCCGGCAAGGTAATACAGCCCGAGAGCAAGGGGAAAGGGGAACATGGTGGTTCCAGTTCCGGCGCAGAATGCGCCCTATGCGGTCGATGTTCAGGCCGGCGCGAAGTATTTCTGGTGTGCCTGCGGGCTCAGCCGGAAGCAGCCTTTCTGCGATGGCTCGCACAAGGGGACGGGGCTCGCCCCCGTCGCCTATGAGGCGGCCGCCAGCGATACGCTCTATTTCTGCGGGTGCAAGAGTACCCGTAAACAGCCGCTTTGCGATGGTTCCCATAATGGGCTTTGAGCAACGCCGCCGGCGCGTTTGGCCGGCTCTCGGTTTCGCGCTGCTGCTCGGCGCCTGCGAGACCACCATTCTCAGCAGCGACGACGAGGAACCCTCCGATGCGCCGCTACCCTGTCCGCTGGTGTCGGTCGTTTCCGATGCGTCGCGGCTCGTCCGATTCGCTGGCGCCGGCCGCGACGTGACCGATGTGCAGTTCGAAGCGCAGCTTTCGAACCTGCGCTCGGGCTGCGTCTATCGCGAGGGCGAGATCGCGATCACGGTCGATGTGCCGTTCATCGTGTCGCGCGGGCCCGCCAACCCGGAGGGCACGGCGCGGTTCAATTATTTCGCCGCCATCGCGCGTGGCGAACAAATTCTCGCGCGCGAGACCTTCGACGTCGAAATCGAGTTCGACGGCAACACCACGCGAATGGGCTATCTCGATCAGCTCGGCCAGATCATTCCGTTGCAGGGTGAGGAACTCGGCAACAGCTATGTCGTCTATATCGGCATCGAGCTGACGCCCCAGGAGATGGAGTTCAACCGGCAGCGTTAGACGCCCGTCGCATCGCTCCCGCATTGCGCGATTCTGTTGGCGCCGCCGGGAGCAGCGATCGCGACGATGTTCCCGCTCTTTTTCAACGTCGCGTTGCCCTGCCACCCGATCCGTTCAGGGGTCGATCGGCCTTGACCCGGTGCGGCGATAGGACGATCCTCTCCGTGCCGCTGCGGGAGAGATCGCTTCGATGCGGCGCCGAAGGAGCAACCGCCCCGGAAACTCTCAGGCAAAAAGGACCGCAGCCGCTACGACACTCTGGAAAGCGGATGGGCTCGAACCCGTCCCACCGAAGGAGTAACTCGGATGCGACGCATCCGACGAAATCTCTCAGGTTCCTGAGACAGAGGGGGCGCCCCGGGACGGTTTGTCCCGTCGCAGCCCGTTGTCTCGTGTGGGAGGAACCTGGTGAGCGATTCGGCACGGCTCAAGACGACCCCGCTTAACGCGCTGCATCGCGCGCTCGGCGCCCGCATGGTGCCGTTCGCCGGCTACGACATGCCGGTGCAATATCCCGCCGGAATCATCGCCGAACATAGGCACACCCGCGCGCATGCGGGCCTGTTCGACGTGTCGCATATGGGTCAGGTGAAAATCCGGGCATCCGATCCCGACGAGGCCGCCGCCGCCATCGAGGCGCTGGTGCCGGCCGATTATCGCGGGCTCAAACCGGGCCGGCAGCGCTACGGTTATTTCACCGACGATTTGGGCGGCATCCTCGACGATCTGATGGTCGCGCGCACGGGCGAGCATTTCCTGATGGTGGTCAACGCCTCGCGCAAGGAGGCAGATTTCGCGCATATGCAAAAGCATCTGCCGAAATCGGTGCATGCGACGATGCTCGAGGATCGGGCGCTGCTCGCGCTTCAGGGCCCCGAGGCCGTGACTGTGCTCGCGCGCCATGCGCCGGAAACGGCCGCGATGCGATTCATGGATGCGCGGCCGGTCGCCCTGCTCGGTGCCGACTGCTTCGTCACTCGGTCGGGCTACACCGGCGAGGACGGGTTCGAACTGTCGATTCCGGCCGATCAGGCCGAGCGGATTGCGCGGCGATTACTCGACGAACCCGAAGTGATGCCGATCGGTCTCGGTGCGCGCGATTCGCTGCGCCTCGAGGCCGGGCTCTGCCTCTACGGCAACGATATCGACGAAACGACGACGCCGGTTGAAGCCGGTCTCGAATGGGCGATCGGCAAACGCCGTCGTGTCGAAGGCGGTTTCCCCGGCGCCAAACGCATACTTGCCGAACTGGCGGAGGGTCCGAAGCGTCGGCGCGTCGGCCTGCTGCCGCAGGGACGAAGCCCGGCCCGCGCGCATAGCCCGATTCTCGACGGGTCCGGCACGGCCGTCGGCGAGGTCACCAGCGGCGGCTACGGGCCGAGCCTCGAGGCGGCGGTCGCGATGGGTTATGTGCCGGCCACACTTGCAACGATCGGTGCGGCGCTCGCCGTCGATATTCGCGGCCAGGCGATACCGGCAACGGTTGCCGCCCTGCCGTTTGTCCAAACCCGCTATCACCGCGATTGAACGAAGGAAGCGAACCATGAGCCAGGTCTGGTACACCGACGAACATGAGTGGATCAGCGTCGACGGCGATGTCGGCACGGTCGGCATCACCGACTATGCGCAGGAGCAACTCGGCGACGTGGTCTTTGTCGAACTGCCCGCCGTCGGCCGCAAGGTCGAGAAGGGCAAGGACATGGCGGTCGTCGAATCGGTCAAGGCGGCGAGCGAAGTCTATGCGCCGGTCACCGGCGAGATCATCGGGGCCAATGAGGGACTGGTCGGCGAACCGGGTACGGTCAATGCCGATGCGACCGGTGCTGGATGGTTCGTGAAGATCCGCATCGCCGACACCTCGCAGCTCGAAGGTCTGATGGACGAAGGCTCGTACAAGAAATTCGTCGAGGGGCTGCACTGATGCGCTATCTGCCGCTGACCGATGCCGACCGCCGCGACATGCTGGCGAAGATCGGCGTCGCATCGATCGAGGCGCTCTATGGCGATGTGCCGAAGCGTGCGCGCCTTACGAAGCCGGTCGATCTGCCCGATCATCAGGGCGAACTCGAAGTCGAGCGTGCGATCGCGGCGTTGGCGGCAAAGAATCTCAATGCCGGGCAGGCGGCCTGCTTTCTCGGCGGTGGTGCCTATCGCCATCATGTGCCGGCTGCCGTCGATCACCTGATCCAGCGCGGCGAGTTCCTGACCTCCTACACGCCCTATCAGCCCGAAGTCACCCAGGGCACGTTGCAATATCTGTTCGAGTTCCAGACGCAGGTTGCGCTTATCACCGGCATGGATGTCGCGAACGCCTCGATGTATGACGGCGCGACCTCGGCGGCCGAGGCGGTGATGATGGCGACCCGTGTCACGCGTCGCACGCGGGCCGTCGTCTCCGGCGGATTGCATCCGCATTATGCCGAGATCACGGCGACGCACGCGCGCTTCCTTGAAATTGGCCTCGATCTCGCGCCGCCCGATCCGGCGGGCGACGAGGATCTGATCGCGCGCATCGACGGCGAGACGGCCTGCGTCATCGTCCAGAATCCGAGTTTCTTCGGCCATCTGCGCGATCTGCGAAAACTGAGCGCGGCCTGCCGCGAGAAGGGTGCGCTGCTGATCGTCGCGGTCGGCGAAACGGTCTCGCTCGGTGCGATCGAATCCCCCGGTGCGATGGGCGCGGATATCGTGGTCGCCGAGGGCCAGTCGATCGGCAATGCGCTCGGCTTCGGCGGACCCTATCTCGGCCTCTTCGCCGCGCGTGAGAAATATGTGCGCCAGATGCCGGGCCGTCTGGTCGGCGAAACGCTCGACGTCGACGGACGGCGCGGCTGGGTGCTGACGCTGGCGACGCGCGAACAGCATATCCGCCGCGAAAAAGCGACCAGCAATATCTGCACCAATTCGGGACTCTGCGCGCTTGCCTTCACGATCCACCTCGCCTTGCTCGGCGAAGAAGGGTTTCGCCGGCTCGCCGCGCTCAACCATGCGGCGGCGGTCCAGCTCGCCGAGCGCCTCGCCGCGATCAAGGGTGTCACGGTGCTCAACGAGGCCTTCTTCAACGAGTTCACGATTCGGCTGCCGCGGCCGGCCGCCGGCGTCGTCGACCGTCTGGTCGAACGCAATATTCTTGGTGGCATTCCGGCCTCGCGCTTCTGGCCGGACCAGCCGGCGTTGGCGAATCTTCTGATCGTGACCGCGACCGAAACCAATACGGTGGCCGAAATGGATGCCTTCGCCACCGCGCTCGGGGAGATCCTGTGATGAAGCCCGACCCGATTACCGATACGTTTTCGGGCGACCGGGGTTGGCGGCTCGAAGAGCCGCTTCTGTTCGAACAGGACCGGCCGGGCCGCTGCGGCGTCGACCTGCCGGCGCCGCCCGAGGTGAAGTCGCGCCTCGGCGGGCTCGATCGCAAGGGGCCGATCGGCCTGCCGGGCCTTTCGGAACCGCAGATCGTGCGGCACTACACCAGGCTCAGCCAAAAGAACTATGCGATCGACATGGGCCTCTACACGCTCGGCTCCTGCACGATGAAGCACAATCCGCGGCTCAACGAGCGCGCCGTGCGCATGCCGGGTCTAGCCGACCTGCATCCGCTACAGCCGATCCGCACGGTGCAGGGTGCGCTTGAGCTGATGGAGCAGGTCGCGCACTGGCTGAAGACGCTGACCGGCATGCCGGCCATCGCGCTCTCGCCGGGTGCGGGCGCACATGGCGAGCTCTGCGGCATGATGGCGATCCGTGCCGCGCTCGACGATCGCGGCGACCAGCGCCGCCGCGTGCTGGTGCCGGAATCGGCGCATGGCACCAATCCGGCGACAGCGGTCGCATGCGGCTTCACGGTCGATCCGATTCCAGCCGATCCCGGCGGCCGGGTCGATCTCGCGGCGTTCCGCGAGAAGCTCGGGCCCGACGTTGCCGCGATCATGCTGACCAACCCGAACACCTGCGGCCTGTTCGAGCGCGACATCGTCGAGATCGCCGATGCGCTGCACAAGATTGGTGCCTATTTCTACTGCGACGGGGCGAACTTCAACGCGATCGTCGGTCGCGTCCGACCGGGCGATCTCGGCATCGACTGCATGCACATCAACCTGCACAAGACGTTCTCGACGCCGCATGGCGGCGGTGGGCCGGGGGCGGGACCGGTCGTCTTTTCCGACAAGCTCGCTTCCTATGTTCCGCTGCCGTTCGTGGTGCACGACGCCGAAGGATTCCGTCTGGTCGAGCAGACCTACGACGGCAAGTCGTTCGGGCGGCTCAAGGGCTTTCACGGGCAGATGGGCATGTTCGTGCGCGCGCTCGCCTACATGATGAGCCATGGCGGCGACGGACTAGCACAGGTTTCGGGCGATGCCGTGCTGAATGCGAACTATATTCTTGCCGCGCTCAAAGACGAGATGAGTCCGGCCTTTCCCGGTACCTGCATGCACGAGGCGCTGTTCGACGACGAGTTCCTCAAGGGCACCGGCATCACCACGCTCGATTTCGCGAAGGCGATGATCGACGAGGGCTATCACCCGATGACGATGTATTTCCCGCTGATCGTGCACGGTGCGATGCTGATCGAACCGACCGAAACCGAGAGCAAGGATTCGCTCGACCGGTTCATCGAAACGATGGGGGCCCTGGCACAGGCCGCGAAGGAAGGCGACAAGCAGCGGTTCCTCGACGCGCCGCGGTTTTCGCCGCGCCGGCGGCTCGACGAAACGGCCGCCGCGCGCCATCCTGTCCTGCGCTGGAAGCCGTCCCAGCCTGCCAGCGAAGCCGCGGAGTAACCGATGCCGGATACGATGAAAACCGCCGCGATCCGCCGCGCGGTGAAGGCAGATGCGGCCGAAATCCAGCGCATGGTGGTCGAGCTTGCGGTCTATGAACGCGAGGCGCCGGAGCGGGTGCTGTTGACCGAGGCGGATCTGCTGCGCGATGCGTTCGGCACAAAGCCCGCCTGCGAAATCCTGATCGCCGAAGGCAACGATGGCCGCGCCCTCGGGTTCACGCTCTTCTGTCCGAATTATTCGACCTGGGAAGGCCGCGCGGGGATCCACATCGAAGAGCTCTATGTGCGCGACGAGGCGCGCGGCACCGGGCTCGGCCGCCGTCTGATGGCGGAAGTCGCGGCGATTGCGGCTTCGCGCGGCTGCCCGCGCGTCGATCTCAATGTGCTGAACTGGAATCCGGCCAAGCAATTTTACGAGCGGATCGGCCTCTATGCGCTCGATCAGTGGGAGCATTACCGGCTCGAAGGCGGAGAATTGGCTGCGCTCGCGGCGGAATCCGGCAGCAAAAGATAAGCGGCGGGCGCCGACACGCGACAAACGAAAACGGCGGCCCGAAGGCCGCCGCGAAATCCGAACCGTATGTCAGTCGCGCGTCATTGCAGGCCGCGTTCGACTTCGGCGATCGCCTTGTCGGTGATCGCGCGGCTGCGCTGCTCGTCCATCGATCCGGCGAGCAGACGGCGTGCCGCGGCGACCGCGACGTCGACCGCCTCGTTTCGCACGTCGGCGACCGCCTGCGCTTCGGCCTGCGCAATCTTGTCGAGCGCCTGGCGCTCGCGCCGTTCCAGCGTCTGGCGGACCGATTCCTCGGCTTCCCGGCGCAGCCGTTCCGCCTCGCCGCGGGCATGCGCGATGATTGCCTCGGCTTCGCGCTGCGCTTCGCTCTGCTTCTTGCGGTACTCGGCAAGCAACGCTTCCGCTTCCTGACGAAGCCGCTGTGCTTCCTCGATCTCACGGCGGATCCGCTCGGCCCGCGCATCGAGCGCCTTTGCGATGAAGCGCCAGATGTGCCGCCCCGCCAGAACGATGAACAGGACAAACGCGACGGCGACCCAGAATTCCGGGGCGGAGAAAAGATGATCCATCTCAGGTACGCTCCCGGCGCGCGGCATCGACCGCGGCCGCAATCTGGTCGGCGCCCGGCGTCAGCTGTGCTAGCTTCGCGGTGATCGAACCCGCGATCTCGCCGGCCACGTTCCTTGTTTCCGTAAGCGCGCGCTGTTTCGCTTCATCGATCTGCACCTCGGCTTCGCGGGTCCGCTTGCCGATTTCGGCGGCAAACGCCGCTTCGCGCTGCGCCTGCTGCTTCGCCATCTCGTCGCCCGCGGCCTTGATCGCGGCCTGCGCTTCGAAACGGGCGCCGGCCAGCGTCTTCTCGTAATTTGCCAGTGCCTCTTCGGCCTCGGCGCGACGCTTTTCGGCCGCTTCGAGGTCGGTCGCAATCTTCACCTGGCGCCGCTCCAGCACCCGCGACACGCCCGGCAAAGCCAGACGCGACATCAGGAAATAGAGCAGGACAAACGTGATCGCCAGCCAGATGAGCTGCGGCGGGTAATCGGCGAAATCAAGTTGCGGCATGCTGGCCCCGGTTCCTTATCGGGCCGCGCGGGTCGTGACTTTAACGACCACGCGTCGGCCCCCTGACTTCGGAAACGATTTCGGTTCCGACCTTAGAACACGAACAGCAGCAGCATCGCGATGACGAGCGCGAACAGCGCGATCGCTTCCGTCAGCGCAAAACCCAGCAGCACGTTACCGAATACCTTCGGTGCCGCCGCCGGATTGCGCAGTGCGCCCGCGACGAAATTGCCGAAGATGTTACCGATGCCGACACCGACGCCGGCGAGTGCGATCGTTGCGAGGCCCGCACCGATCAACTTTGCTGCATCAGCTTCCATGGTCCTGTTTCCCTTTTCCTGAGGTTGATTGGATTGTGGATCGATTTCTCAATGATGCATGTTGATTGCATCGTTGAGATAAATGCAGGTGAGCACCGCAAACACATAAGCCTGGAGGAAGGCGATCAGAATCTCGAGGCCGGTCAAGGCGACGACGAAGGTGAGCGGCGCCCAGCCGCCGATGAGCCCGAGCGACACCACGAACCCGCCGAAAACCTTCAGCATGGTGTGGCCGGCCAGCATGTTCGCGAACAGTCGCACCGAGAGGCTGACCGGGCGGATCAGATACGAGATCAGTTCGATCACGATCAGCAGCGGCAGCAGGAAGATCGGTACGCCCGAGGGCACGAAGATCTTGAGGAAGTGCGCGCCATTGCGCGCAAAGCCGATGATCGTCACACCGATGAACACGACCGCGGCAAGCGCGAAGGTGACGATGATGTGGCTGGTAACCGTGAAACTGTACGGGATCATCCCGAGCAGATTGCAGAACAGGACGAACATGAAGAGCGTGAAGATGAACGGGAAATAGCGTCGACCGCCGACTCCCACATTGTCGCGCAGCATGCCGGCGACGAACTCGTAGGACATTTCCGCCATCGACTGCCAGCGGCCCGGTACCAGCGCGCCGCGGCGCATGCCGATGACCATGAACAGCGTGATCGCGGCGATCGCGATCAGCATCCAGACGGTGGAGTTGGTGATCGAGGCGTCGACGCCGCCGACATTGATATCGACGAGGCGTTTGATTTCGAACTGTGCGAGGGGGCTATGGCCGCCGGCGCCGTGATCCGCTTCTGTCGCCACCTTGGGCTTCCCGTCCTGGCCAGCCGGTTGATCCTCGACCGTTGCGAACGCGCTGGCCTGCTGCGCCCGTCAGTTCCCTGCGAAAGTCCCCGAGGTTCAGTCCCCGGATGCGTCGGGCAGGTTCATCGCCTTGGTCGCCCGCCACACGTTCAACATGCCGGCCGCGGCGCCGAGGAAGAAGAACAGGATCAGCAGGAACGGGCCGGTACCCAGCCACATATCCAGAAGCCACCCCATGCCGCCCCCGACGACAAGCCCGGCCACCAGTTCGACGCCGATCCGGAGCGCATATCCCATCGCACCCTTCGCGGTATCGTCGGGTTCCATCTCGCTCGCATCGCCGCGCCGGCGTTCGCGGATTGCCGCGAGCCGCCGGTTGAGATCGTCGAGCGGTGATGGGCCGCGAACACCGGTCATCGTCCTGGCCAAAAACGGTTGCGCCGCAACAAAGCGGCGCAGGCGCGGCGCACATTAGTTAGGGGCCCAAACCCTGTCAAGCCGACGAAAAGGGGGTTAACGGGTTGAAATAAGGGCAAAATGTCGCGCCGCCGGCTCAGCCCGCGTCGCGCAGCCGTTCGGCCTCGCCGAGGTCGACCGAGACCAGTTGCGAAACCCCGCGTTCGGACATCGTGACCCCATAAAGCCGGTCCATCCGGGCCATCGTCATGCGGTGATGGGTGATGATCATGAAGCGGGTCGAGGTCGAGTGGGCAAGCTCTTCGACGAGGGTGCAGAACCGGTCGACGTTGGCGTCGTCCAGCGGCGCGTCCACCTCGTCCAGCACGCAGATCGGCGCCGGATTGGTCAGGAAGACGGCAAACAGCAGCGAAAGCGCCGTCATCGCCTGCTCGCCGCCAGACAGCAACGACATCACCTGGAGCCGCTTGCCCGGCGGCCGCGCCATGATCTCGAGCCCGGCCTCGAGCGGATCGTCGGCCTCGGTCAGCGAGAGATACGCCTCGCCGCCGCCGAACAGCCGGGTGAACAACGTCCGGAAATGGTTGTTCACGATCTCGAAGGCCGCCAGCAGCCGTTCGCGCCCCTCGCGATTGAGGCTCGCGATGCCCTGGCGCAGCCGCGAGATCGCGGTTACCAGATCGCCGCGCTCGGATTGCAGGCCCATGATCTGCTGGTCCAGTTCAGCGGCTTCCGCCTCGGCGCGCAGATTGACCGGCCCGATATTCTCCCGCTCGCGGATCAGCCGCTGGGTGCGGGTCTCGATCTCGTCGCGCGCCGGCAGATCCTCGCCCGGATCGAGCTCGGCGAGCGCGAGCGCATCTTCGGGCGCACATTCGAGCTTCTCGCGCGAGCGGTCGGCAACGACCGCCAGCCCCTGCACCGCCTGTTCGACGCCGGCCTCGGCGCGCACGCGGTTTTCGCGCGCGACACCGTGTGCCGCTTCGGCGGCCTTCAGCACCTTTTCCGCTTCGGCGAGCCGCGTCTCGCCGGCCGCAAGACGGTCGGCAGCCTCGCGTCGCTTCGCTTCGGCCGCATCGGCCAGGTCGAGCAGGCGATGGCGCTCTTCGGCGATCTCGGCGGGACGCGCATCGAGCCGCGTGATTTCGGCCTCGATCGATTCACCGCGTTTGCCGAGCGCCGCAAGCTGCTGTACCGCCGCAGCCGCGCGCTCGACCCAGGACAGCCGCTCTTCGGCGATGGTCGCGAGCCGCTGATGGCGCAGCGCGGTGTCGCGTTCGATCTGGGCTGCGGCACTCTGGGCTGCGATCATCGCGACACGATGCTCGCCAAGCTCGTTGCGCAGCGTATCGACCCGGGTGCGGGCGCCGGAAAGATCGGGCAGCGACGCGCGCTCGCCATGCGCCGCATCGAGCCCGGTTTCGCTTTCCTCGATATCGTGCGCGGCCGATGTCAGCGCCTCGTCGAGCGCGGCACGGCGCGATGCCGCGGCCGCCGCTGCCTGCTGCAGCCGCGCCAATGTTTCGCGCACGCCGTTGAGCGTTTCATAGGCAGCCTGTACCGCCTGGCGGGCCGCATCGTCCTCGGCGACTGCGGCCAGCAGCATGCGACGCAGTTCGGCGAAATTCTGTTCGGTCTCGGACTTGGCTGCTGCCAGCGGCTCGATCCGGCCGCGCAATTCGGTCAGACGGTTGCGCTGCTGCAGTCTCTTGGCGGCCGGTGTCGGGGTGCCGGCGGAAACCGTATAGCCGTCCCAGCGCCACATCGCGCCGTCGCGCGTGACCAGACGCTGGCCCTGCTGCAACAGATTGCGCAGCGCGCGGCAGGTCGCCTCGTTGTCGACGACGCCGATCTGGTCGAGGCGGCGTTGCAGCCGTTCCGACCCCGTCACGTGGCGCGACAGTGGGGTGGTGCCGACCGGGAGCAGCGGCGGAGCCGAGAGATCGGAAATGTGCTGCCACTGGATCTTCGCACCGGCCTCGATCGAGGCGGCGAGATCATCGCCCAGGGCCGCACCAAGTGCGACCTCGAACCCGGGTTCGACAGTCAGCGAGTCGATCAGCGGCGGCCAGAAATCGCTTTCGCCCTCGGCGATGAGCGCGGTGATCGCGTCGATTTCGGCGCGCGCGCGGCCATGACCTTCGGCTGCCTTCTGCATTGCCTCGCGCGCTTCGGCCTCCTTGAGAGCCGCCGCGGTGCGGGCAAATTCGGCCTCGCGGCCGCGCGTCTGGGCCGCCTGCAGGGCGTTTTCGGCTTCGCCGGCCTGGCGTTCGGCTTCTTCGCGCGCGTCGCGGTCGCTGTCTTCGGCAGCAAGCCGCGTGCGCTCGTCGTCGAGTTCGCTGCGCCGCGTCTTGAGGCGATCGATGCGGGTCGAGAGTTCTTCGATGCGCCGCGCGAGCGCATTCTGTCGCGCCTCGGCATCGGCCAACGCGGTCGTTGCGTCGTCCAGCGATTGTTCGCTGCTGCCGACCGTCTGCTCCGCCTCGGCGACCCGCGCGAGCGCATCCGCGATGGCCGTTTCGGCGCCGGAATCCTCGGTCTCGAGTGTCTGTTGCTCGTCCTGCAGGCGGCGCTCGGCATCGGCCGCGTCGGCCGAGCGGCCTTCCTCGCGCCCGATATCCGCGCACACCTCGTCGAGCCGGTTGCCGGCATCCTGCCGGGCGGCCGCGACCCGCGCTTCCTCGCGATCGAGTTCGGCGCGCGCGACATTGATCCGCTGCAGTTCCGCGGCGGCGACGGCCTCGTCATGGCGCAGCGCCGGCAAGGCGGTGCTCGCATCGGCTTCTTCGGTACCGGCGGCCGCCGCATGTCCGGCCGCTTCGCCGACCGCCGCTTCGGCGGCGGCGAGCGCCTGCCGCGCATCGGCTTCGCGCGTGCGTGCTTCCTGCCATTGCAGATGCATCAGCACGGCTTCGGCCCGACGCAACTGATCCTGGATGTTGCGATAGCGCTTCGCCTGGCGTGCCTGCTTCTTCAGCGCCTGCAACTGGCTTTCGAGCGTGACGATGACGTCGTCGAGCCGGGCGAGATTGGCTTCCGCCGCGCGCAGCCGCAGTTCCGCCTCATGCCGGCGCGAATGTAGCCCGGTGATGCCGGCCGCTTCTTCGAGCAAAGCGCGCCGATCGGTCGGCTTCGCATTGATGATCGCACCGACGCGGCCCTGGCTCACAAGCGCGGTCGAATGTGCGCCGGTCGCCGCATCGGCGAAGAGAAGCTGGACGTCGCGGGCACGCACGTCGCGGCCGTTGACGCTGTAGTTCGAGCCCATGCCACGTTCGATGCGGCGGCTCACTTCGAGCTCGTCGGATTCGTTGAACTGCGAGGGCGCCCTGCGGCCGCTATTGTCGAGTCCGACCGCGACTTCGGCGACCGATCGCGACGGGCGGCTCGCGCTACCGGAGAAGATCACGTCTTCCATCTCGCCGCCGCGCATCCGCTTGGGCGAATTCTCGCCCATCACCCAGCGCAGCGCCTCGACAAGATTCGACTTGCCGCAACCGTTCGGCCCGACGATTCCGGTCATGCCGGGCTCGATCATCAGCTCCGTCTGATCGACGAAAGACTTGAACCCGGTCAGTCGAAGTTTGTTGAAATGCACCAAGCGCCGCTCCGCGGGACTAGGACGAAGGGCCGGCAGGAATCACGATTTCGGCACCATGTTGCGCAGGATCTCATCGAACTCTTCGTAGGGCAGCGAGCCCTTCACGATCTGGCCGTTGATGATGAAACTCGGCGTCGATTGAACTTCGTATTTGTCCTGGCCTTCCTGCGCGCGCGTCAACAGCCGTTGGACTGCCGCCTCGTCGTTGGTGCAGGCCGTGATCTGGTCTGCGGACAGGCCGGCGGTGCGACCGATCTGTTCCAGCGCCCGGACCGGTTCGGCCGAGGTGCCCCATTGCTCCTGGGTGCGGAACAGCACGCCGAGCAGGTTGAAATATTTATCGGCCGGCGCGCATTCGACCATCATCGCCGCGTACAGCGCCAACTGGTCGAGCGGGAAATTGCGATAGACCAGTTTCGCGAGACCCTCGTCGATATAGTTGGTTTTGATCTGCGGCAGGATGTCGTTGTGGAACGCGGCGCAATGCGGACAGGTCAGCGACGCAAACTCGATGATGGTGATCGGCGCATCGGGATTGCCGAGCACGTGATCGTCCTCATAGAGGTCCATCGGTTCGCCGCCGGCATCGGCAAGCAGGATCGGCGCTGCCTCGTCGCCGGAAGGTGCGGCGGCTTCAGTCGCCGGCGCGGCCGTCTCGGCGGTCGCGCGGTCGTTTGCAGGGTCGTTTGTGACGTCATTTGCGGGACCGCGAAGCTGCCATGCTGCGATACCCAGGACCAGGATGGATGCGGCCGCCAGACCCGCCAGGATCTTGATTCGTCGCACGAAAAATCTCCTCTCTCGTCGGATCGCGGCCGGTCGGAACGCTTGCGCCAGCCGATTCGGGCCCCCATCCCAGGGTGTCGGCTATGTGGCAGGATTCCGCAGGGTGCGCAATCCCCGGGCCCGCCGCATGCGGCCCTGCAATAGGCGTCGCAATCAGCGGCGGCGGCGCGACGTTCCGGTGGCGTTTTCATGGCGCCGGACCGAGCGACCGAACCGGGTCAGCGCCTCCTTGAGCTTTGGGTCGGCAATCGTGCCGAGCGCCGGGGTGGCGAACATCGGATCGGCCGCGTCGTCGGCATCTTTCGTTTCGGGCGCCGCGGCGCTCGGCCGCCGCTCCGGCAGGCGGCCCTGGCGGATCCGGACATGCGCGATCGCGCCATAGCCGAGATAGGAATTCACCCGCTGCAGAATCTGTTCGGTGCGATGCTGCAGTTCGAGCGCGGCGCCGCTCGCCGCCAGGATATGGAGCGTGCCGTCGCTGCGCCGTCCGCCGACGAAGGCGAGCTTTTCCGGCAGGCAGTCGGTGGCGATATCGGCGCCGACGATATCGCGCCATTGCGCGAAGATCGCGCCTTCGGCAAAGCCGCGGCGGCCGAGCGTTTCGCCGGCGACTTTCGGCAGAACGGCGCCGATCGCCTGCGTTCTTCCCGACCTATCCCCCCGCGCGCTGTTCGACTCGCTGGCCATTGCCCGGCCATTCTATAAGGCGCCATGGCTCGCCGTCCCATCCCGCCCGACACCTTCGCGCGCGCGCTGCTCGGCTGGTACGACCGGCACCGGCGCCATCTGCCCTGGCGAGCAGCCCCGGGCCGGCGCAGCGATCCCTACCGGGTCTGGCTCAGCGAAATCATGCTGCAGCAGACCACGGTCGTGACCGTCGGTCCGTATTTCCTGCGCTTTCTCGAGCGCTGGCCGAGCATCGACCGGCTGGCGGCGGCCTCGCTCGACGACGTGCTGCAGGAATGGCAGGGGCTCGGCTATTACGCCCGCGCGCGCAACCTGCATCGCTGCGCGCGCGTCGTGACCGAGGAACATGGCGGCCGGTTTCCCGACGACGAGGCGGGCCTGCGCGCTTTGCCGGGCATCGGCCTCTATACTGCGGCCGCAATCGCGGCGATCGCCTTTGATCGCCCGGCGACCGTGGTCGACGGGAATGTCGAGCGGGTCGTCGCGCGGCTATATGCGCTCGAGACGCCGCTGCCGGCTGCGAAACCCGAGCTGCGCCGGCTGGCCGCAACGCTGACGCCCGACAAACGGCCTGGCGATTTCGCGCAAGGAATGATGGATCTCGGCGCGCTCATCTGCGTGCCGTCGCGGCCGAACTGCGCGATCTGCCCGGTCATCCCGTTCTGCGCGGTCGGCGGCAAGAAGCAGGCGGCCGACTATCCAAGACGCGTGCCGCGAAAGGCCCGGCCGCTGCGGCAGGGCGTCGTGTTCTGGGTCGAGCGGGCCGACGGCGCCGTCCTGTTGCGGCGCCGGGCGGAAGCGGGACTGCTCGGCGGCCTCATGGAGTTTCCCTCGACGCCCTGGCGCGAGGCGCCCTGGACGACCGACGAGGCGCTTGCCGAGGCGCCACTCAAGGCGGACTGGCAACAAGTGGCCGGCATCGTCTCCCACGGGTTCACGCATTTCGAACTCGAACTCGGTGTGCTGCGTACAAAGATCGGGCGCAGAAAGCTCGCGGGCGTCTGGGTTCGCCCCGACGAACTCGGCCGGCATGCCTTGCCCACGCTGATGCGAAGGGTTGCGGCCCATATGGGCCATCAGGTGCGGCCGGAACGGGCGGCGGAGCGCCGCCTGCGGGAAATCAGTTGAGCTCGGCACGCAACCGCTGACGCAAGAGGTCGATCGGCACCAGCTCGCCGTTGATTTCGCGGCACCAGAATTGCCAGCCATTGCAGGCGGGCGCGCCCTGCACGGCGGCGCCGACCTGATGGATCGAGCCGCGATGCTCGGCGGTGACGAGCGTGCCGTCGGCGCGGACCCGCGCGGTCCATTGCCGGTTCGGGCTGGTCAGCGTGCTGCCGGGTTCGACCAGGCCGCGTTCGACCAGCCAGCCGAACGGAATGCGCTTTTCCTCGCGCCGCGACGGCGTGTCGACGATCGCCGTATCGGTCTGCGGTGTCACCGCGGCGATCCGGCGTTCGGCTGCCTTCGCATAATCCGGATCGCGCTCGAAGCCGATGTAATGGCGGCCGAGGCGGCGCGCGACGGCGCCGGTCGTGCCGGTGCCGAAGAAGGGGTCGACCACCACGGCGCCCGGCTTGGTCGAGGCGAGAATGACCCGGTGCAGCAGCGATTCCGGCTTCTGCGTCGGATGCAGCTTGTGCCCGTCATCGCCCTTCAACCGCTCCTTGCCGTTGCAGATCGGCAGCGACCAGTCGCTGCGCATCTGCAGCCCGTCATTGAGCGATTTCATGGCATCGTAGTTGAACTGGTAGCGCGCATCCTTGTCCTTCGCGCACCAGATCATCGTCTCATGCGCGTTGGTGAAGCGCCGGCCGCGGAAATTCGGCATCGGATTGGTCTTGTTCCAGACGATGTCGTTCAGCATCCAGAAGCCGAGATCCTGCAGGATCGCGCCGACGCGATAGATATTGTGATAGCTGCCGATGACCCAGAGCGTGCCGTCTTCCTTGAGGAGACGACGCGCGGCACCGAGCCAGGCGCGGGTGAATCGGTCGTAATCCGCGAAATCGCCGATCTTGTCCCAATCAGCATCGACGCCGTCGACGCGGCTGTTGTTCGGCCGCAGCAACTCGCCGCCGAGCTGCAGATTGTAAGGTGGATCGGCGAACACGAGATCGACCGATCCCGCCGGCAATTTACCCATGAGTTCGATACAGTCGCCGACCAGAATCCGGTCGCGCGGCAGCGTTGCCAGCTTGGTCATGGAATCCCCCATGGCTGGCAGCATCCGCATGCGTGGATTCACGGTCAACAAAAATCGGCTGGATTCAGGCTCTTACGACAAGAAGCTCAGATACGACCCGAAAGCTGGTCCGATGTTGGGGCGTAACCCCAAGATGTAGTAGGGCGGCTTTATGCGCCGGCGTGGCGTAGCCGACATTGTGCGACCAGCCATAGCCGGGATAGCGGCCGTCGAGCTCGCGCATCATCCGGTCCCGGGTCACCTTGGCGATGATCGAGGCGGCGGCGATCGAGAGGCAGATCGCATCGCCGCCGACGATCGCATGGGCGGTGCAGCCGAGCGCCGGCGCGCGATTGCCGTCGACGATCGCCACATGCGGTACGCGCGGCAGGGCGGCGAAGGCGCGCTGCATCGCCAGCAGGCTCGCATGAAAAATATTGATCGTATCGATCTCGGCGACGCTCGCTTCGCCGATGCCGAATTCGATGCACCCTTGCAATGCCAGATAGATTTCCTCGCGCCGCTCGGCCGGCACCAGCTTCGAGTCGTCGATCTTGCTGGCGAGGCCGCGCGGCAACCGGCGCGGGTCGACGATCACGGCGGCAGCAACGACCGGTCCCGCGAGCGGGCCGCGGCCGACCTCGTCGATCCCCGCGACGACGACGTCGGGCGCACCGAGCGCGCGCTCGCGCCGATAACTAGGCATCGCGTGGCGGAAAGGGCGCGTTCGCGCCTGAGGGCATCGGAGCAGGACCAGGCATGCCCCGATGCTAGCACGCGATTCAGGCGCTGTCGGCGAACAAGGAAAGTTGCGGGTTGGCCCGCAGAACCGGCGGGCGGAACAGGTCGGTGCGCAGCTCGCTGCGGCGCCGGTTGAGGTCGAGCCGCCGGCAGGCCAGCGCGAATCGGCGCTTGATCATCTCGGCATAGGGACCTTCGCCCTTCATGCGCGCGCCGAAGCGGCTGTCATAAGCCTGGCCGTTGCGGGTGTCGCGGATCAGCGCCATCACGCGGGTCGCTCGCTGCGGGTAGTGGGCGGCGAGCCATTCGTCGAACAGATCCTTGATCTCGAGCGGCAAGCGCAGCAGCACATAGCCAGCACTGGTCGCGCCGGCCGCGGCCGCGGCATCGAGAATCCGCTCGATCTCCATGTCGTTGATCGCCGGAATGATCGGTGCCGCCATCACGCCGGTCGGTATACCGGCCTCGGACAATTGCCGCATCGCCTCGAGCCGGCGCGACGCGGCCGGCGCGCGCGGTTCCATCTTGCGCGCGAGCGCCGGGTCGAGCGTCGTCACCGAAAGCGAGACATTGGCCAGCCCGTCTTTGGCCATCGCAGAGAGGATATCCAGATCGCGCAGCACCAGCGCCGATTTGGTGACGATCGACACCGGATGGCGGCATTCGGCAAGCACTTCGAGAATCTGGCGCGTGATGCCGAGCTTTCGTTCGATTGGCTGATAGGGATCGGTGTTGGTGCCAAGCGCCATCACGGCCGGCGTGTAGCGGGGGGACGCGAGTTCCTCGCGCAGCCGTTCCGCGGCGGCGGGCTTCGCAAACAATTTGGTCTCGAAATCGAGACCGGGCGACAAACCGAGCCAGGCATGGGTCGGCCGCGCGAAGCAATAGACGCAGCCATGCTCGCAGCCGCGATAGGGATTGATCGAGCGGTCGAAGCCGATATCGGGCGATTCGTTGCGCGCGATGATCCGGCGGGTCGCATCGAGCGTCACGGTCGTCTCGGGCCGATCCTCGGAAAGCTCGGCGCCGATATTCCAGCCATCGTCCTCGCGCGGCCGGTCGCCGCGCTCGTAGCGGCCCGGGCGGTTGGTAACAGCGCCGCGTCCCTTGATCGGGCTGGCCGGCAAAGCGGCCTCGTCCGGCATCGCGCGGATCGGCTTGGGGGCCGCGTTGCGGGGTCGGTTGAGCGGGGCCGCGCGCTGGGGCTCGGCCAATCGTCGTCCGGGTCCTGTGGTCATGGCATAAAGCTAGTCGCTCTGAGAGAACAATTCAAGAACGACCGCGAAACATAAGCCCGCCGGTCGCGGAATCTCTCGGATCCCGGCAGGATGGCCGGCGGCGAATCGGGTTCGGGTGCGCGGCATGAAAGTGGTCATCGTCGGCGGCGGCATTGTCGGGCTGTCCGCCGCCTGGGCGCTGGTGCGCGCGGGCCACCAGCCGGTGGTGCTGGAGCAGGACACCGTCCCCAACCCGCTCGGGTCTTCGTATGACGAGCACCGCATGACGCGGCTCTTCTATCCCGAGCCGACCGGCTATGGCGCGATGGTGCCGGAGGCCATGGCCGCCTACGAAACATTGTGGGGCGATCTCGGCGAGCGCCTCTATCGCGAAACCGGAATCCTCGGTCTGTCGCGCGCCAGCGGCGACTGGATCGACGCGGCGATGCCGCAGATCGAACGCGACGGCTACCGCTTCGAGCGGCTGACGGCGAAGCGGCTCGCGCGGCGCTGGCCGTTCCTCGATACATCGGGCGTCGCTTACGGCGTCTTCATGCAGCAAGGTGGCGTGCTGTTTGCCGAGCGCATCGTTCGCGCGCTCGCCTTGAAGCTTGGCGACAGGCTGCGAGCCCAGACGCCGGTCATCGCGCTGGATCCCGGAAGCAGTGCTGCCCGTCTCGACGATGGCACATTGGTCAGCGGCGATGCGCTCATCGTTGCCGCCGGCCCGTGGATCGGCCGGCTGGTGCCACAGCTTGCCGCGCGCAGCCGAAGCTACCGGCAGGTCGCGGTCTATCTCGATGCGCCGCTGAAGTTTCGCGCCGCCTGGAACGAAGCCCCGGCGATCGTCGATTTCGGCGGTGCCGGCGACATCTATGCGTTCCCCTCGGCCGATCGCACGCGGATCAAGATCGCATCGGGCGAGTACCGGCGGCCGGGCGAGCCCGACATGGATCGCGCGGTCGATCCGGAAGAAGCGGCGATCATCCGCGAACGCTATCGCGGTCGCCTCATCGATCTCGACGGCTACACGACGATCGGCACCCGAAGCTGCTGCTACACGATGACAGAGGATCACCGGTTCATCGCCGAACGGATCGGCGAGAATGCGGTTGCGATCAGCCCCTGCTCGGGACACGGCTTCAAGTTCGGCGCGATTCTGGGATTGAAGCTGGCGGGCGCCGTGACCGGTGCAATCGATTACGAGACGCTGGCCCGATGGGTCGCGGGCCGGAGCTGAAGCGCTCCTATTTCTCCATCAGCCGCGGCATCAGCTCGACCAGATTGCACGGTTTGTGCCGGTAATCGAGCTGGTGTTTCAGCACTTCATCCCAGCCGTCGCGGCAGGCGCCGGGCGAACCGGGCAGCGCGAAGAGATAGGTGCCGCGCACCACGCCGCCGGTCGCGCGCGACTGCATGGTCGAGGTGCCGACCTTCTGGAAGCTGATCCAGCGGAAAAGTTCGCCGAACCCGTCGATCTTTTTCTCATAGAGGCTTTCGAAGGCCTCGGTCGTCACGTCGCGGCCGGTCATGCCGGTGCCGCCGGTCGAGATCACGACATCGATCGTCTTGTCGGCGATCCATTTTTCGACCTGCGCGGTGATCGCGCCGATGTCGTCGCGGACGATCGCGCGGGCAGCGACCTTGTGCCCGTCGCGCGTGATCATCTCGGCCAGGGTCGCGCCGGATTTGTCGTCGGCTTCGGTCCGCGTGTCGGAGACTGTCAGGACCGCAATATTGACCGGATGAAACGGGCGGGTTTCGTCAATTCGTGGCATCGGAGGCGGCCAGCGTGGCGGCGTCCTGCGATTGATAAGTCGGCCAGGCACCGGATGCGACGGCATCGAGCGACAGAGCCGGCTGACCGAGCCGTGCCTGGTAGATCCACAGGCCGGCCATCACCCGCTCGACGAACAAACGCGTCTCGCGCGAGGGGATGCTTTCGATGAACAGCAGCGGATCGTCGTCATAGACGAACTGCTTGCGCCATTTCGCGAGATTGCCGGGACCGGCATTGTACGCGATCGTCATCAGGAAGAGATCGTTCGCGACATTCGCATCGGCCAGCAGCATGCGCAGATATTCCTGGCCGAGCGTCAGGCTCATGACCGGGTCGCGCAGATCATGGGCGAGAATGCCGAGCTGCCTGGCGACCGCATCGGCCGTCGACGGGATGATCTGCATCAGCCCGGTCGCGCCGGAAGGATTCTGGGCGGTCGGATTGAAACCGGATTCCTGGCGTGCAATCGAGTAGAGCAGCGCGCGGTCGATCGAGAAGCCGCCATGCGGCTCCCATTGCGGCAGCGGATAGAGCGCCTCGTCGATGCGCCCGCCGGTCACTTCTTCGACGACGCTGCCGGCGGTCATGACGAAGGACGGCAGCGCATAACGCTGCGCCACGGCCAGCATCGCCTCGAGCAGCACCGGGCTCGCCTTCGGCCGCAGGACGTGGAATTCGGCCGCGGCGCGGCGTTCCTGGCCGATCTGCAGCAGCGCGAGAGCGCGCTGGCCGATCCGCGATTTCAGGAGCGACTGCGCGCCTTCCGGCGACAGTGAAAGCGGACGCCAGTCGAAACTTGCGTCGAGGCCGAGCGCGCGGCGGGCGAGCTGCCCATAGAAGCTGCGCGGCTCTTCGGCGGCGATGCGCAGCCAGCGGCTGACTTCCTCGGGCTGGCGCGCGCGCACATAGCTGCGGGCGGCCCAGTAGGACGCGGCAGACCGCGTCCAGATATCCTTTGCCTCGCCGGCTGCCTGCACGAACAAGGTGGCGGACGCGACCGGATCGTTGTTGCGCCAGGCTTCGAGCCCGGCGGTCCAGCCGCCGGTGTCGGCGCCCGCGCCGTTGTCGGGCGTGCCGCCGCGGAAGGTCGAAACGGTCGGCTGGGGCGGCGCATCGATGCCCGCGGGCAGCCGCTTTATGGCGAGATCGTAAAGCCGCGGCGCATCGGGATGGTCGCCATAGCGCATCAGCCAGTCGCGCAGCTCGCGATAGGAAGTTCGATAGGTCGGGCTGAGATAGCGATCGGCCAGGACATGGCCGAGCAGACGCAGGTCGGTCAGCCGGTCGACGACCGCGTCGGCCTCGAGCCATTGCGCCGCCGCCTGAAGTTCAAAGATCTGCCGGTAGCGCGCGGCGTCGACGGCTTCGAGCGGCGTCGGCGTGGCAACCTCCGGCACGAAATCCTCTGTTCCGGTCGGCAGCGACGCGGTTTCCGGTAAGGCGGGAACGAGCACGTCCTGAGCCTGAAGCGGGTCGGCGGCGAGAGTGATGGAGAGGAGGAGGGCCCCGGTTAGAAGCTGCCAGAAACGGCGCGGCAGCCCGGCGCGCAAGAATCTTTCATGAATCATCGCTCGTTAGGTACCTCAGCCCTGCCAGCTGCGCAACCCGTAAAGCTGTGGCAGCTTACCAGTTATTGTGTAGAAAAAGAAGGTACCCCCTAGGTCTAGGGGTGCGCCAACTCGCCCGACATTTCGCTCAAGGCCGAAACGCCGCGCCTGCCGGGCCTCGAGCCTCTTTGGTATATGGAAACGGGGGGCCGTCCGGCGCTAGGGGCGGGCGAGTTCGCCCAACTTTTCGCTCAGGGCCAGAAGATCGCGCCAGGCCTCCCTTTTCTGGGCCGGCTGGCGCAGCAGGAACGCCGGATGGAAGGTCGGGAGGGCCGAAATCGGACGGCTCATCCCGGTGCTCTCATAGAGGAACCAGCGACCGCGCAGCCGCATGATCCCCTCGTTGCGGGCAAGCAGCGTCTTGGCCGAGGCGCCGCCGGTCAGCAGCAGCACGTCGGGGTTCGCGAGCTCGATATGCCGTTCGACGAACGGGAGGCACGCCGCCACCTCGCCGGTCGTCGGCTGGCGGTTCCCCGGCGGCCGCCAGAAGATGATGTTGGTAATGTAGACGCTGGTCCGGTCGAGGCCGATCTGCGCCAGCATGCGATCGAGGAGCTGGCCCGAGACGCCGACGAACGGCTTGCCGGCACGATCCTCGTCGGCGCCCGGCGCCTCGCCGACGATCATCACCCGGCTTTCCGGGTTGCCATCGGCAAACACCAGATTGGTGGCGGTGTCCTTCAGGGGACAACCGTCGAACGCCATCAGCGCCTCGCGCAGTTCGTCGAGCGACCGTGCAGCGCGGGCGAGGCTGTGGGCCGGCGAATCGGCGAGGGCCGGCGACGCGGTCCGCATCGGGACCAGGCCGGCATCGGCGAGGCGCGGCCGGGCGGCCTGCGGCGGTGCATCGTCGCGCTCCGTATCATCGCGGGGCGGGCGGGATGGGATTGCGCCATTGCTGGGTGTCGCGACGACCGGCCCGACCGGCACGGGGGCCTCTGCCGCCACGGCGAAGCGATCCGCCGGTACGATGTCGATCGCCTCGTCCGCGCCGGCCTCGATCTGCCAGGCAAGGGCGGCGAGGACCGCTGCCGTCGAATCTCCGTCGCGCATGGAACAAGCCTAGCATCGGGTCCGGCGTAGCGTCAGCCGGGACTTATCCGCGCCGGAGGCGCTGTGCTAAACGGGCGCTCTCGATCCGCCGGAAGCGCGGACGGGCGATGCGGGCGGGCGATGTCGGCGGCACGGCCGGCAGACGCGACAGGAAGGGAGACGGCATTGGAACGCGAGGCAATGGAATTCGATGTCGTGATCGTCGGCGGCGGCCCCTCGGGCCTCGCCGCAGCGATCCGGCTGAAGCAGCTCGCGGCCGAGGCCGGGCGCGAGGTCGCGGTCTGCGTGCTCGAAAAGGGCTCCGAGATCGGCGCTCATATTCTCTCCGGTGCCGTAGTCGATCCGATGGCGCTCAACGAGCTCATCCCGGACTGGAAAGAGAAGGGCGCACCGCTCAACACCCCGGTGACGGAAGACCGTTTCCTCTATCTCACCGAGAAAGGCGGCTTCCGCTTTCCCGAATTCCTGATGCCGCCGCTGATGAACAATCACGGGAACTACATCGTCAGCCTCGGCAATCTATGCCGCTGGCTTGCCGGTCAGGCGGAAGCGCTCGGCGTCGAGATCTATCCCGGGTTCGCGGCCGCCGAAATCGTGTTCAACGAGGACGGTTCGGTCAAAGGCGTCGCGACCGGCGACATGGGCATCGGCAAGAACGGCGAGAAGAAAGACAATTACACGCCGGGCATCGAGCTCCACGCCAAGTACACTTTGTTCGCCGAGGGCGTGCGCGGATCGCTGGCCAAGATGCTGTTCGAGCGTTTCGCGCTGCGCGCGGGCGTCGATCCGCAGAAATTCGGTATCGGTCTCAAGGAACTCTGGGAAATCGATCCGGCGAAGCACAAACCCGGTCTCGTCGTGCACAGCCAGGGCTGGCCGCTCGATGGCAAGACCGGCGGCGGTTCGTTCCTCTATCACCTTGAGAACAACCAGGTCGCCGTCGGATTCGTGGTGCATCTCAATTACCAGAACCCGTATCTGGCGCCGTTCGAGGAGTTCCAGCGCTTCAAGACGCATCCGATGATCCGGCCGTTCTTCGAGGGCGGCAAGCGCATCGCCTACGGATCGCGCGCGATCAACGAGGGCGGGCTGCAGTCGATCCCGAAACTGGTCTTCCCGGGCGGCGCGCTGATCGGCTGCAGCGCCGGGTTCGTCAATGTCCCGCGCATCAAGGGCAGCCATAACGCGATGAAGAGCGGCATGCTCGCGGCTGAATCGGCGTTCGCCGCGCTCGGCGCAGAGCGAAGCCACGATGTGCTGGCCGACTATCCCGATTCGGTGCGCAAATCCTGGATCTGGACCGACCTCAAGAAGGTGCGCAACGTGAAGCCGGCGCTGCGCTGGGGCACCTATCTCGGCACGATGTATGGCGGCGCCGAGATGTGGCTGAACTCGATCGGTCTCGGCTTTCTCGCACCCTGGACCCTGAAGCATCGCAAGGCCGATTATGAAACGCTGAAGCCGGCCGCTGAATGCACGCCGATCGAGTATCCCAAGCCGGACGGCATCATCACGTTCGACCGGCTTTCCTCGGTGTTCCTCTCGAACACCAATCACGAGGAAGACCAGCCGGTGCATCTGAAGCTCAGGGATGCGTCGATTCCGATCGCGAAGACCCTGCCGATCTATGCCGAGCCGGCGCAGCGTTATTGTCCGGCCGGCGTGTACGAGATCGTGGTGGAGGCGGATGGCGCCAAACGGTTCCAGATCAACGCGCAGAACTGCGTGCACTGTAAAACCTGCGACATCAAGGACCCGTTCCAGAACATCAACTGGACGGTGCCGGAAGGCGGCGGCGGTCCCAACTACCCGAATATGTGAAATGGGTGGCTTTTGCGGCGGGCCGATTTGCCGCGTGCGCCTGGGGCCCGGAGCCGGTGGCGGCGGCCGGGTCGCCCCGCTAGACTTGCGACCCACGATAGCGGCCCGCGGCACTGCCGCGACCGGCCCCATCCGCCCCAGAACAGGTATCCCCGGAACCGGCATGAAATATCTGAACTCTCGTTGGAATGCGCGCGGCGGCCGGATGCTGATCGCCGCCGCGGCGATCGTCATTGCCGGCGCCTGCGCGCCGCGGCCGACCACGGCCGAAGCAACCGATGGCGCCGAATTCGAACCCGTCATCTCCATGGCGCCGCTCGGTCAATATCTGGCCGGGCGACACGCAGAGCGGACCAAGGACCTTTCCTCCGCCGCCGATTTCCTTTCGGTCGCGCTGGCCGCGGATCCCGACAATCCGTCGCTGCTGCTCGAGACCTATCTCCTGCTGGTGAGCGAGGGCCGCATAGACGAAGCATTGCCGCTCGCGCGGGAACTGGTCGAACTCGATCCGAACTCACCGCATGCCTGGCTGACGCTCGCCGCCGAAGCGGCGCATCGCGGCGATTTCGCGGCGACCGCCGAGTATGTCAGCCATCTGCCGGTCGATGGCGTCAACCGCGTGCTGGTGCCGCTGATCAGCGGCTGGGCCGCGCTCGAGGTCGAAGGGATCGCGGCCGCCGAAGAGAAACTCGGGTTTCTCAGCGGGCTCGAAGGTGCCGAACCGTTGCGCCGCCTGCATCTCGGATTGATGTACGACGTCGTGGGACAGAACGACAAGGCTGCGGAGATCTACGACGCGCTCGCTGCCGATGCCGATATTCTGTCGCTGCGCGAAGTGCAGGTCGTCGGTAATTTCCGCCAGCGTCAGGGCGACGGCGACGGCGCGCGGGCGCTCTACGACACCTTCGTCGCGAATACCGGAAGCAATCTGCCGCTCGAGCCCGCTTACGCCGCGCTCGAGGAAGGTGCCGCGGTCGATCCGGTCATCGCCAGCGCGACCGACGGGATCGCCGAAAGCTTCTTCGACGTCGCTTTCCTGCTGCAGCGTCAGCAGGCACGCGATACCTCGCTCGTTTTGTTGCGCAAGGCCGTCTATCTCAGGCCTGACTTCCCGATCGCGCATATTCTCCTCGCCGACACCCTGGCGGCCGACGATCGCGAGGAAGCGGCGATCGAGGCTTATGAAGAAATTCCGCCATCCTCGGGATTCGGCTGGCAGGCGCGCCTCGAAATTGCGCGCACCCTCGACAACCTCGATCGCACCGACGAGGCGATCGCTCTGCTCGAAGCGATGATCGACGAACGGCCGGAGCGCTTCGATGCCGCCCAGCTTCTCGGCAATATCTATCGCGGTCGCGAGCGCTTCTCCGACGCAGCCCCGATCTACGATATCGCGGTCGACCGTCTCGGAACGCCGACCGAAGCCGACTGGCCGCTCTTCTACTTCCGGGCGATTGCGCTCGAGCGCACCAAGCAATGGGATCTTGCCGAGGCGGATTTCCTGAAAGCGCTCGAACTCGAACCGGAACAGCCGTTCGTGATGAACTATCTGGCCTATTCGTGGATCGAGCAGGGCGAAAATTACGACGAAGCTCTCGACATGCTCATCCGCGCGGTCGAATTGCGTCCCGATGACGGGTTCATCATCGACAGCCTCGGCTGGGTTTATTATCGGCTGGGCGATTACGAGAACGCCGTCGAACAACTCGAGCGCGCGGTCGAGCTGACGCCGACCGATCCGACGATCAACGATCATCTCGGCGACGCCTACTGGCAGGTCGGCCGCAAGGCGGAAGCGCGCTTCCAGTGGCGCCGCGCTTTGTCCTTCGAGCCGACTCCCGACCTCGTCGCGACGATCGAGGGCAAGCTCAAGCGCGGGCTGGTCACGGATTCTTCGGCCGACGGCTCGTCCGGCGGGTGACCGCGACGACGACCGTTTCATCGACAGGCGCGTCGGCAATGGCCTCCATCGTTGAAACCGCGCCGGCCAAGATCAATCTCTGCCTGCATGTGCTCGGCCGGCGGCCGGACGGCTATCACGAGATCGACAGCCTCATCGCCTTTGCCGCGGTGGGCGACCGCATCGCCGTTGCGCCGTCGACCGGCGCCGCGCTGGATATCGGCGGCCCGTTCGCGCGCGACTGTCCCGCGGCCGGGGCCAATCTGGTGATGCGCGCGGCGATGATGCTGGCCGCGACCAGTGCAAGGCCGCTCATGGCGTCGATGCATCTCGACAAGCAGTTACCGGTTGCAGCCGGCATTGGCGGCGGTTCGGCCGACGCGGCAGCGGCGCTGCGGGCGCTGCAGCAACTATGGAAGGTCGAAGTCGATCCGACATTACTGACCGGCATGGGCCTTGCACTGGGCGCCGACGTGCCGGTCTGTCTCGCCGGCCAGCCTTCGCGCGTGCGCGGCATCGGCGAGCGGATCGATGTGCTGCCGCCCTTGCCGGCGGCGTCGCTCGTCCTCGTGCACCCGTCCGTTCCACTGCCGACTGCCGATGTGTTTGCGGCGCGGCGGGGCGCGTTCGGCGATGCGGTTCCGGCTTTGCCAAAACGCTTCGCCGATGTCGGGGCGCTCGCCGAATTTCTGCGCGTCTGCCGCAACGATCTGACCGAGGCGGCGATCGCCTGCTGTCCGCCGATCGAATCCGCGCTCGCCGCGCTCGATGCCGTGCCGGGCTGTCTGCTCGCACGCATGACGGGCAGCGGCGCCACCTGCTTCGGGCTCTTTGCGGATGACGAATCGGCGCAGCGCGCCGAACGGGCGATCGCAGGCGAGCGGCGGCAATGGTGGGTCCGCGCGACCGCGCTCAAATCGGACTAGGCGGTTACCGTGGCGACAGACGATCCGGCGCGCACATTGACCGTCACGCTTTATTGGTCGTTCCGCAGCCCCTATTCCTATGTGCTGCTGCCGCGCATCCTCGATCTGCGCGAGCAATATCGCGTCACCGTCGATCTTCGCATCGTGCATCCCGCCGCGATCCGCAATCCGTCTTATTTCGCGCGCATGGATCCGCTGGCGCGGCCCTATTTTCTCAGCGATAGCGCACGGGCCGCCGCGTTTCACGATCTGCCGTTTCGCCGGCCGGTGCCCGATCCGATCGAACAGAATCCCGTAACCTTGGCGATCGCACCAACGCAGCCGCTCGCATTGCGGCTTGGGCGGCTCGGTATCGAAGCGGTCGAACAAAAGCGCGGGCTCGAATTCGCGCGCGAAGTTTCGCGGCTGTTATGGGATGGCAGCGTGAACGGCTGGGATCGGGGCGCGCATCTGGCCGACGCCGCCGCGCGCGCCGGTCTCGATCTGCACGCCCTTGAAGCGGCGATCGCCAAAGATCCGGCGCCATACGATGCGCGGCTGACGGAGAATGACCGCATGTTGCGCGCGGCCGGCCATTGGGGCGTGCCGGCCATGGTCTTCGACGGGGAGATTTTCTTCGGTCAGGACCGGTTCGACATGTTGCTCTGGCGCCTGCGACAGCAAGGCCTCGCGCCGCGGCCGTCGAGCTAGGTCATTCCGCCTGTTCGGAGTCGATTTCCGCCGCGACCGCGCGCATATCCTCCAGCAGATCGCGCGAGGGCTCGCCGGTGACGGGAAGGCCGGCCGATTCCTGATAGAGCCGGATCGAATCGACGGTGACCGGATCGAGTTCGCCGTCGATCCGACCCGGCATCAGCCCGAGCTCGTCGAGGAGCATCTCGGTTTCATAGACCAGATCGACCGATTCGAGGCCGGGCGTCGCCGGGTCGAGCAAGGCGAGCAGGGAATCGTCGAGATCGGTCCATGCATGGATGGCCCAGGCGCCCGCCGCAATGACGGCCACCAGGATCAGCCAGAGCAGCGGCCCGCCGCCGCGCGCATTGTCGCGGCTCGCCACCGGCCGGTCGGCCGCGGCCAGTCCGCCGAACCGCTCGGAGGGCACAATCGGGTCGTTGCCCAGTCTCGGCTCCTGCCGTTCGCGTGGCGCATTCATGAGGCGGTCCTGCGCTCCCTCGGGACTTGGCGATGCATGGGGGCGCAGCATTAGCGCCGTTTCGCCGCCCTGTGAATGCCCCGCATGTCGCATGTCGCGATTTCCCCTGACCCGGCAAAATGCGGTAGCGTCCGCCGGAATCGGGGCGCCGCGCCCCGGACCAACGGCCACGGCACGGGCGCTGATCGCATGGCGAAGAAGATCGCACTCATTACCGGCATCACCGGACAGGACGGCGCCTATCTGGCCGAACTGCTGCTCGGCAAAGGCTATGTCGTGCACGGTATCAAGCGCCGGTCGTCCTCGTTCAACACGGCGCGCGTCGATCATCTCTATCGCGATCCGCACGGAGCGGGCGTTCGCTTCTTCCTGCATTACGGCGATCTGACGGATGCGACCAATCTGATCCGGCTGATCGCGATGGCGCAGCCGACCGAGATCTACAATCTCGCGGCGCAGTCGCATGTGCAGGTGAGCTTCGAGACGCCGGAATACACCGCCAACGCCGATGCGATCGGCACGCTGCGCATGCTCGAGGCGATCCGCATCCTCGGCATCGAGAAGACGGCGCGCTTTTATCAGGCTTCGACGTCGGGGCTGTACGGCAATGCGACCGAATTTCCGCAGAACGAGATGACGCCGTTCCGCCCGCGCAGTCCTTATGGTGCTGCGAAGCTCTATGCCTACTGGATCGCGGTCAATTACCGCGAGGCCTATGGCATCCATGCCTCGAACGGCATCCTGTTCAATCACGAGAGCCCGATCCGCGGCGAAACCTTCGTGACGCGCAAGATCACCCGCGCGGTGGCGGCAATCCATCTCGGCCTTCAGGAGACGCTCTATATCGGCAATCTGGATGCGAAACGCGACTGGGGCCATGCGCGCGATTATGTCGAAGGCATGTGGCTGATGCTGCAGCAGGCGAAACCCGACGATTATGTGCTGGCAACCGGCGAAAGCCATTCGGTGCGCGAGATGGTCGAGCGTGCGTTCGCCGAGACCGGGCGCATCGTCGAATGGCAGGGCAAAGGCAAGAACGAGAAGGGCATCGACCGCGAGACCGGCAAAGTACTGGTCGAGATCGATCCGCGCTATTACCGGCCGACCGAAGTGGATCATCTGCTCGGCGATCCGGCGAAGGCGCGCGCGAAGCTCGGCTGGCAGCATCGGATCGGCTTCGATGCGCTGGTGCAGGAAATGGTCGCTGCCGATATCGACCTGATGAAGAACGGCGGGCGCAATGACGGACCGCGACACGATCCGAGCGCTTGATCCGCCATTCCGGCTTGCCGGACGGCGCGTCTTCGTTGCCGGCCATCGCGGCATGGTGGGTGCTGCCTGCGTGCGCCGGCTTGCCTCGGAAGATTGCGAAATCCTGATTGCAACACGCGACGAAGCCGATCTTCGCCGCCAGGACGAGACCGAAGAATGGGTTCGCATGGCGAAACCCGACGTCGTGGTCGTTGCCGCGGCGACGGTCGGCGGCATCCTCGCCAATTCGACGCGGCCCGCCGATTTCCTTTACGACAATCTGGTGATCGAAACGAACCTGATCGAGGCCGCCCACAAGGCCAATGTCGCCAAGCTGCTGTTTCTCGGTTCGTCCTGCATCTATCCGAAATTCGCCGATCAGCCGATCCGCGAGGACGCGCTGCTGACCGGGCCGCTCGAGCCGACTAACGAATGGTATGCGATCGCCAAGATCGCCGGCATCAAGCTGTGCCAGGCCTATCGCCGCCAGCATGGCAGCGATTTCATTTCCGCGATGCCAACCAATCTCTACGGGCCGGGTGACAATTTCGACCTGCAAACCAGCCATGTCGTTCCGGCACTGATCCGCAAGATCGACGCGGCGAAGCAGGCCGGTGAGAAATCGGCCGAGATCTGGGGTTCGGGAAAACCGCGCCGCGAGTTCCTGCATGTCGAGGATCTCGCCGACGCGCTGGTGTATCTGCTCAAACATTATTCCGGCGAAAGCCACGTGAACGTCGGCACCGGCAGCGACGTCACGATCGCGGAGCTCGCCGAAACGATCGCCGCCGTCGTCGGCTGGAACGGGCGTTTCGTGTACGACGCCTCGAAGCCCGACGGCACGCCGCGCAAATTGATGGATGTTACGTTGCTGAAGTCTCTGGGATGGCGCGCGCAGACCGGTTTGGAAGCCGGCCTGCGCGACGCCTATCGATGGTATCAGGCGAACCGCGAAAACGCGGCCCCGGGGAGGGCGGGTAACCCCTAGCCGCGGCAGTTTACGTCGTCATCGTCGTCCTGCAGCCGGACTTCGTACAGGCGCGTGGTGTTACCGTCGCGGTCGACCGCCTCGGCCACGATCGTCGCCTTGTCCTTGACCGAGAAATCGACCACGACACTGCGCGTCTTTTCGTTCTCCGCGACATAGACATCGATGATGTCGGCCCCGCCATCGCGGCGCAGTTCGAGCGCCGTGCCCGGCTCGGGTGGGACGACCGAGACTGAATTCTCGTTCAGCTCGTCCGGATGAATCCGGACGCGCACACGATCGATGCCGCTGGAATCGCTGATCGCGATGTTGATATCCGTTTCGAAGCGCGACGCGATCGCGCACGCATCGTCGGGATTGGATGAGGATTCATTGCTGCGGAAGCTCGGCGAGCCTTTGGCATCGAGCGCCGTCAGCGTAATGACCGGTTTCGCACGATCGGAATCGAACGAACCGGAACTGCCGCAAGCGGAAAGCAAAAGCGCGCTCGCGCCCAATGCCAGGATCATGTGACGCATTGTGGATGTCTCCATTCTTCGTTGTCGCACTCGCCGGCTATGGGTCCGGCGGGCTCCGCTGATAGATGAGGCGATAGCTTTGGACTTCCAAGCCCTGCCCCAATATCGCCCTGATTGAGACAGCCGCGGCGATCGCCGGGCCCTGTGTTCGCGATTGGGCAGACACGCATTCCGAAGCAAATTTCGCTGACGGTACCGTCGCGTAACGAGCGGCCGCATCCGCCGTAGAAGCGGTGTTCAACGGCCGCGCGGGCGTTCGGGCGGGCGGTGGTAATGTTGTGATGACCGTCATGGCGGCCGCCCGAGTTGCGCGGCGCGGGCCCTTGCGCTAAGGCTGGCGCCGCCGCGGGAATGCACGGTTTCGGCGGCTATTCAGGGTGCGTTGGGGCGTAGCCAAGCGGTAAGGCAACGGGCTTTGGTCCCGTCATCCCAGGTTCGAATCCTGGCGCCCCAGCCAGTCCTCGCCTGGCAGCTTAGGTCCCGGCCTTACCCAATTCGGATTTGGCGCGACGCGGTCGCCTGCGGGCGTGGCCGACGCTTTATTCTTCCTCTTGGTCCTGGAGCATGACCAGCGCCGCCTGGCGTTGGTTCGGTCGCAGCTTGAGGAAGAGGGCGCGCGCCTTCTTCACATCTTTCTCGGCGCCGCTTTCAGCGGCCGCCGCCAGCGCGACCGTGCAGGGATGATCGGCGCCGCAGATGAAAGAGACGGCTTTGGCGAGGCGCCCCATTGCGGGCGCGTCGAATTTTGCTTCGTCCATGGGCCGAGCTTACAGGAAGGCCCGTGCGCCGGATAGCGGAACCGCCTGTTTCGCTGCCGGCATCGCCCGTTTCGCTGGCGTCGTTTGTCGAACGCCGTGATTCGACCGGGCCGCTTGTGTCATGCTGCGCGATCGACCGGGAGACATTCATGAAACCGACGCCGATCACCGGCTTCATCGGGGAATGCGCCGCCATCGCCGAACAGCTTTCCGATCCCGCCGACCGTGTGGTCGCGATCGCGCCGCTGATGGAACGACTGCTGCCCGAGGCGGGCGCATTCCTGACCGCGGCGCATCGCCGACCCGATCCCGCGCATTACGCGCGTCACCCGCTTCATGTGGCGTCCGACGGCAACCTGTCGCTGTTCTCGATTGTCTGGCAGCCGGGGCAGTGGACGCCGGTGCACGATCACGGCAGCTGGGGCGTCGTCGGCGTGGTCGAAGGCGTGCTCGAGGAACGCAGTTTCATGGCGGTCGACGGCGAGATCCGCAGCGACAGCGGCATCCGCCTTAAGCGTGGCGGCGCGATCCTGCTGGGATGCGGATCGGTTACCAGTTTCGTGCCGAACCCCGACCATATTCATATGACCGGCGTGCCCGAGACGCGGCCGGCGGTGCTGAGCCTCCATCTCTACGGGCGCAACATGAACTCGTTTCACATCTACGACGTGGCGGCGGGCACGCGCCGGATGTTGCAGCTCCCGCAGGAGAGCTGAGCGCGGTCAGCGCGGTTCGCGCCGGGGCCGGCTCTGCCCCGTGCCCGTCTGCCGTGGCGGCAAAGGGGCTCTAACCGCCGCACGCCCTTTCCTGCCAAACGGTTAGTGGTGGTTCAGGAATCGAGGACGTGGCGGACGAGCTGCGCCAGATCCGATTTTCGATAAGGTTTGTTCAGAAATGCGACATCCGGTGGCAGGCGGCCGGTATGAGAAAGCGCCTCCAGCGCATAGCCGGATGTGAACATCACTTTCATGGCCGGCAGCAGTTCTGCCGCGCGCTGCGCCAGTTCCCAACCGTTGACGTTGCCGGGCATCACGATGTCGGTAAACAGCATGTCGGGGATATGCCCGCCCGTCAGTTTTGCAAGTGCTTCATGGGCATCGACGGCGGCGATCACATTGTATCCGAGTGTCTCCAGGGTGCGCACGGCGTAGGCCCGCACGAAGGGATCGTCTTCCACCACCAGAATGACCTCGCGCCCCGGCGCCGGTTTGTCCTGTGCGACACCGGCTTTTGGCGATGGCTCGGCAGCAAATGAACCGGTGCCGGCCGGGAGATAAATCCGTACCGTCGTCCCCAAACCAGGTTCGCTATAGATCGCGACATGACCGTTCGACTGTTTGACGAATCCATAGACCATGCTCAAGCCGAGACCGCTGCCTTTCCCGACCTCCTTGGTCGTGAAAAACGGCTCGAACACATGCGAAAGTACCTCGGCATGCATGCCCTCGCCGGTATCGCTCACAGCGATGAGGACATAATCCCCCGGGCGGACTTCGAGATGCTGGTCGTGATAATCGTCGTCGAGCCGCATATTGTCGGAGGTAATTGTCAGCAGCCCGCCATCGGGCATCGCATCCTGCGCGTTCAGGGCAAGGTTCAGGATTGCCGATTCCAGCTGGTTCGCGTCGGCATAGGCAGCCGACAGAGTCTGGTGCAATGACATGCGAATTTCGATGTCCGCTCGCAGGGTCCGCTGCAGCAAACCCTGGGCTTCGCGTATGAGTGCGTTGCAGTCGATCTCCTCGGGTTTGAGCATCTGGCGCCGGCTGAACGCCAGCAGTCGCTGTGTCAGCTCGGCGCCGCGCTTGCCGGCGGCCATGATGCTTTCAGCCATTTCCCGAAGGTCCGGACGGGGTGCCAGCGCCTCGATCAGGAACTCGGTGTTGCCGGAGATGACCGTTAGAAGATTGTTGAAGTCATGCGCGATGCCGCCGGAGAGATGCCCGACGGCTTCCATCTTTTGCGCCTGGACAAGCTGTTGCTCGACCCGCTTGCGCTCCGTCAGGTCGTGGATCATGCCGACATAGATCGGTGTACCTTCCTGTTTCGCTTCGCCAACGGAGAGGTCCATGGGAAAGGTCGTGCCGTCCTTGCGGCGCCCCTCGACCTCGCGGCCGATGCCGATGATCTTTGCCTTGCCGGTCTGACGATAGTTTTCGAGATATCCGTCATGCTCGGCCCGATAGGGTTCCGGCATCAGCATCTTTACGTTCTGGCCGATGACTTCGGCGGCGTCGTAGCCGAAGAGCCGCTCGCAGGCCGGATTGAACATTCTGATCGTACCCTTTGCGTCGATCAGGATGACGCCGTCGACCGCGGTATGGACGACGGCACGCAACTGCGCAGCGGCCTCCCGGATTTCACGTTCCTGGCGTTGCCGCTCGGACAGGTCGCGAATGATACCCACGAAGATCGGTTCGCCTTCTGCCCGGGATTCACCGACGGAAAGATCCATCGGAAAGACGCTCCCGTCCTTGCGGCGGCCTTCGACGGTGCGGCCGATGCCGATGATCTTTGCGTCGCCCGTACGGTGATAATTTTCCAGATAGCCATCATGCTCCTCGCGATACGGAGCGGGCATCAGCATTTTGACATTCCGCCCGATCACTTCGTCGGCGCTGTAGCCGAACAGGCGTTCGCAGGCGGGATTGAACATGTGAATCTGGCCGCTGCGATCGATCAGGATAACGCCATCGACGGCCGTCTCGATGACGGCCTGAAGCAGGGCTGCATCGTGGCGTCGTGGCATTAAGATCCCGCCCGGCCCGACGGGATAAGTACGGTGTAGGAAAGCGCGCGCATGGCAATCGCTGCTATACGAAAATGCGATCCGGCGTGCCTCCGGTCGTCGAACGACATGATGCCCCTAGCCGGCGAGCAGTGAGAATGCGCTCATTCCGGTTGATTAATAAATTATGCTCCGGCCCATTCATGCTCGCAAGCGGCGAATGTTCAACGTTTTACAACAAGTATTGGGAGAATCCGCTTTTATGCCAGAGACCGGCGTGTTTGGCCGGAGGCGTCGGTTGCAGCTTCCGCCGCATAGCCGTTTTCTCGGGCGCGCAACTCGTCGAGCCCGACCAGCCGGTTGAACTCATCGAACTCCAGCATGCGTTCACGGAAGGAATCGGTCTCGCCGTCGCGTTTGAGGATCGCGTAGACCTCCTGCAGCGCGCGGGCGATCGCATAGGTCGCGCTGACCGGATAGGCGACGACGGCGAAGCCGACATCCTCGAGCTCCTTTGCCGACAAGAGCGGCGTGCGTCCGCCCTCGAGATAATTGGCAAAACAGGGTGCCGCTATTTCCGAACAGATGCGGCGCATCTCCTCGACCGATTGCGGTGCCTCGACGAAGATCAGATCGACGCCGGTCTCAAGATAGAGATTGGCGCGTTCGATCGCCGCATCGATGCCCTCGACCGCGCGTGCATCGGTGCGCGCCATGAGAACCAGATCGACATCCTGCCGCGCATCGAGCGCGGCCTTGAGCTTGGCCACCATCTCGACGGCGGGCACGACCTGCTTTCCCTGCATGTGGCCGCAGCGTTTGGGCGAGACCTGATCCTCGATGAAGAGGCCGGCGACGCCGGCGCGCTCGTAGGCACGCAAGGTGCGCGCGACATTGGTCGTGTTGCCATAGCCGGTATCGGCATCGGCGAAGACCGGGATCGCGACCGCATCGCAAAGCCGCGCGTAGACGTCGGTCATTTCGCTCATCGAAAGCTGCCCGACATCGGGTGCGCCGAGCAGGCTCGCGCTCGAGGCATAGCCGCCGCAGGTGACGGCCTGAAAGCCCGCCTGTTCTGCGATCCGTGCGGCGAGCGCGTCATGCACGCCGGGCAGCATCAGGATCGGATCGGCCTCGACCAGCCGGCGCAATGTCGTGGTGCGTTTCATGCAGGCCTCCTGGGCGATTGCGCGACGGCGCGGCCGAATCCGACACCCATTCTAGCGCAGTGCCGCAGGGCAAGCGCCGGCTTCTGCCGGTTCACCGGGCCGTGGCATTTTCCGGGTCGAGCTTGTGCAATCGGGGCAGCCGGGCCAAATCCATCGGGTCCGGCCACCGGCGCGGGCCATGATTCAGGTCAAGGGAGCGCAGACCGATGCATCCTTTCAAAACAATGGCGGCCGCGGCGATCGCGGCATCGACACTCACTTTTTCCGGCCAAGGCAACGCGCAGACGGTGGAGGATGTTTACATCCTCTATCACAGCGCCATCTCCGTCGCGGATCTGTGCAAGGACTATCAGTTCGAAATGCACGGCACCGACGACCCCGATCAGGAATGGATCGGGCAGGCCCAGGCAAACATGGGCGCTTATATCGATGCGGTCGTGAACAACCAGGTCAGCGCGGGCGACCGCCTGCATCTGATCGAGCGCGCCAAGGGCGAGGCCGACGCCTATATCCACGAGCATGGCTGCGACGATCCGCTGGCCCAGGAGAGGCTGGCGTTGTTCGAGGCCGAACTCGAGCCGCTGCTGCCGCCGCGGTAAGGGTCAGTGCCGGGTCCCGTGCGTCCGAACGACGCGCGGGGTTCAAACGCTTCTCCTGCGATGGTAGGTTCGTGCCGCCGGGTGCCTGATCCTTTGAAGGATCCGCGCCGGCGGTGCGACGCCATTGGGGAGGAGGGGCAGGATGAACCGTTTTCGCGCGGTCTTCATGGCGGTGACGATTTCAATCCTGACCACTGAATCCGCGCTTGCCGGCGCGGTGACCGAATCTGCGTCGTCAGGATCGGTCAAAGAACGCTATCTTCAGTATCATGCCGCGATGCGCGCCGCCGAGCTCTGTGCCGGATATAATTTCGATCGCAGGGCCGACAACGCCGACATCGCCTGGATCGCTCAGGCCAAGTCGCGAATCGGGGCGTTCATCGACAGCGAACTCAAATACCAGATCAATGTCGGCGAGCGGCTCGATCTGATCGAGCAGGCGAAGACCGGCACCGAGATGAAAATCGAAGCGAATGGCTGCGACGATCCGGCGGCGGTCGAACTGCTGTCGGTGTTCGAGACGGAAATCGCGCCGCTGCTGCCGCCTCTATAGTCGCGCCGTCGGCGTCTAGACGACGGCGCTTCCCTGCATCCCCGGCGGTTCCGCGGCAAGACGCACATTCCATGTCATGGTGATGCGCGGTCGCGTTCCGCGGTGCGGGTTGACGGAATGCACGAGCCAGCCGGGGAATAGCAGCATCATTCCGGGTGACAGTTTCGGCATGACGGGATTGGTCACGCGGCCGGGCTCCGCCTTGCAGCAGGCCGGGTAGCGCGGATCGACAATGGCGAAGTGACCGCTCAGCGGATCATCTTCGGTGTGATCTTTGCCGGCCGCTTCGTCGGTTCCGATATCGACGACATAGAGCAGGCTGACGGTGGCGGCGGGATGGCTGTGCGGCATCGCATAGTCGCCGGCGCGGTAGACATTGGCCCAACTCTCGAATGCGTGCGGGACGGGAGAGCCCAACGCCGCGGCACAGAACGCCAGCGCCCGCCGGCAGACCAGGTTCGCGGCGGGATGTTCCCAGCGCTCCGGAGACTCGACTTTGGTCCCGCCGAAGGCCGCGATGTAGCGGCGCATGTAGTGCGCGTCCGTCGCCGCAGCCGCGATCGCGGCGAGCAGCCCGTCATGATAGCGGGGCCAGTCGCCGAATCGTGTCGCCAGAACAATCCGGGCGTCGCCCAGATGCGCGATCGTCTGGCCGGCCGGCCAATCGCCTGTTTCGGCCGACGCGAACGCTTCCGGGCCCATCGGTGCTGTCATGCTGGACCCCCCTGGCTGGACCCCCCTGGCCGGACCCCCTGGTCGCCAGCATGGCGCCGATTGGGTGCAGGGGGCAACGATCCAGCGCAGTTGCGACCTGTCTAGCGCGGAACGCCTTGGATTTCACCGGCTTTCGCGATACCACGCCGCCATCGTGGCTGCGAGCGCGAGCGCCAGAACCAGAAGTCCCGGCAACATCGGCAGCTCGCGAATGCCGATGACGCGATAATCGCCGTTTTCGACGAGACCGATCCAGCGCTGGCCTGCCGCGTCGCGATCCGGCTGTACGCGGCGTATTTCCGGAACTCCGGAATCGGCGATGCGGACGACGGCACCGCCCGTCGCTTCGACCATCGGCGCCATGCGATCGGGCGACGCGCGCAGATCGGCCAGCTCCATCGAATTGAGCGCGCCACTCGCCGCGAACGTCTCCTGGTTGCCGTCGCCCACCCGATAAAGCCCGCTCGACTCGGCCGGCATCGTAATCCGGCCGTGTCCGGTCTCGTCGATGGTCATTGTCTCGCTGCGGCTGGTTCCATCCGGCATCTGCACGGTGATCTCGACCTCGCCCGGGGTGAGGCTGCGGCGTTCGATCTCGAGGCGGTCGTCGACAATGGTCGCGAGCAGCGTCTCTTCCTCGAGCGCCGGCTCTTTCATCAGCCAGTGCGCGATGCGCCGCAGCAGTTCGGCCTGCGGGCCGCCGCCCTCGAAGCCGCGCGACCATAACCAGATCTGATCGGACAGCAACTGCGCGACTCGGCCCTCGCCGTGATGCTTGAGGATCAGAACCGGCCGTTCGTCGATGCCCGTCATCAGCACGTCGCCCTGGCGCGCAACGGTATCCATGACACGAAACCAGCGGCCCCATTCGGGCTCGGCGCCGTCGCTGCCGGCGCCGGGCAGGTCCGCTGTCACCGGATGACGCTGCCCGATCTCGCTGAGTTCGGGGCGAAAGCCGGCTTCGAGCACATTGCCGGTCGGCTCGCCGGGCAGCGCGCGCGCGAGGGGCGTCTGCCACAGACCGAGCGCGCCGGAGAAACTCACCCCGGACGCTTCGAGCAGCGCGCCGCCTTGTTCGACATAGGTGACGATATTGTCGAAATACTCCCTCGGCAGGATGCCCCGACGCTGATAGCGATCGAAGATGATCAGATCGAAATCGTACAGCTTCACTTCGAACAGCTCGCGGATCGGGAAGGCGATCAGCGAGAGCTCCTCGATCGGCGTGTTGTCCTGTTTCTCCGGCGGCCGAAGAATCGTGAAATGCACCAGATCGACAGTCGGATCCGATTTCAGGATATTGCGCCAGGTGCGTTCGCCGGGATGAGGTTCGCCTGAGATCAGCAACACGCGCAGCCGGTCGCGCACACCGTTGACCGAAAAGGCGACACGATTGTTGACGAGGCTGAGTTCCTGCGGGCCCGGCGCGGCTTCGAGTTCGAACAGGATCGACCCGGCATGATCGACCGGCAGTTCGACCAGATGATCGACCCCCGGCGGCACCATGATTGGCGCCATCGCCTCGCCGTCGATCGACAGGCTGACCGGCACCGGCGTGCCCGGCCCCGACGGCAGATCGTCGACCCGCAGTGTCATCGAAATGATTTCGCCGACGACCCCATAGCTTGGCGCCTGCGGCACCGACAGACGGCGGTCGCCCTCGTCCTCGTCGCCGGCCAACAGCAGATGCAGTGGCGCTTCGAAGCCGGCCGTGGCCGGATCGCCCGGCGCATCGTGGGCCTGCCCGTCGCCGACCACGATCACGCCTGCCAACCGCGAGGCGGGCACATCGGCCAGTAGCGCGCGCAGCGGCCCGAAGATTCGGGTGCCGTCATCGGCCTCGCGCGGATCGGGATCGATGGTGAGGCGGCGCAAGGTCAAGCCCGGGATCGCCTCGATCGCGCGTGCGATTTCGTCCGCCGCCGCCTCGGCCTCTCCGATGCGGTCGGTGACGCGCATGCTCTGCGAGCGATCGAGCACGACGACGGCGACATCGTCGATCGATGCGCGTTCTTCCTCGACCAGGGTCGGATTGGTGAGTGCGCCCGCAATCACGATGGCGGCGAGGCCGCGCCAGCCGGCGCCGCGCGCGCGTCGCCAGGCACCCAGTGCGACCGGCAGCAGCGCCAGCACGAAAAGCGCGGCAATCGCCAGCCAGGGCAGCAGCGGGGCGAAATCGAGGGAGAGATGCTGCGAGGTCATTGACCGAGCCGCTCCAGGATCGAAGGGATATGCACCTGGTCCGACTTGTAGTTGCCGGTCAGCGCGTACATCGCGAGATTGACGCCGAAGCGGAAGGCAAATTCGCGCTGCCGGTCGCCGCCCGGCACGACGGGAAACATCGGGCGTCCGAGTTCATCGGTCGCCCAGGCGGCGGCCCAGTCGTTGCTGCCGACGATGACCGACGCGACGCCGTCATTGACGCGGCCCTCTGCGCGCTCGACCCAGACGGTGCCGCCGCTCCAGCGCCCGGGAAATTCGCGCAGCAGATAGAAGGTGCGGGCCAGCACATGCTCGGCCGGGAGCGGCGTCAGCGGCGGAATGTCCAGCCCTGCGGTCATCGTCTGCAGCGCGCTCGCGCCGAGGCCGGTCACGCCGGGATCGCGCAGATCGAAAACCACCATGCCGCCATTGCGCATGAATTCGTTGATACGGTTGCGCCCGGTTTCGTCGAGCGGCGGCTGCCCCTGCGTCACCGCCCAATAAAGGATCGGATAAAACGCGATTTCGTCGCGGTCGGGATGGATCGCGACCGGCGTGCCGAGCTCGGCCGCGGTGCGCTGATGCAGGATCAACGTGAGGCCCTGCAGGCCGGCCATTGTCGTCGCATCGACGTCGTCGTCGCCGGTCGCGACGAAGGCAAGCCGCGTCACGCCGACAGCTTCAATGATCGCCTCGTCGCTCAGATCGCTGGCGGGTGACGCCATCTCCTGCGCGGCTGCCGGTGCCGCGAACGCGATCAGGAACAACAGCGCGGCGATCGGCGTCGCGGCGTGTCTCGGCGGCATTAAAAGACCCCGCAAAGCGAGCCCGATCGCGCCGTCGATCGCCAGCAGCAGCAATGCCGCCGCCAGCAGCCAGGGTAGCAATGCGAGCTCTGCCGTTGCAGCGTATGGGAGCGTCGCAATGCCGGCGGGGAGCGCGAACGATTCGGGCGGAGCGATGCCGTCGGCGAGACTGAAGCCGCGCCGCGCGGCTTCGTATCCGTAATAGCCGGGCGGCAGGGTCGGCCCCGGCTTGTTCGCGGTGACATCGGGCGCAAGCGCGCCGGCCTGCGCCGATGGCGTGCCGAGCCGGCCGAAACCATCGAGCGTGAGAAGAGGCGGCAGCGCTTCCGCCGCGGTTCCGGTCGCGACCCCCTGGCTCAACGCCACCAGGCGCTCGAGCATCTGCACGAAGAGACCCGAGAGCGCGAGGTTCGACCAGTCGGCGTTCGCAGTCGTATGCACCAGCACGGTCCAGCCGTCGCCGCGCCGCTCGCCGGTCACCAGCGGCGTTCCGTCGGCCAGCCGCGCCCAGATCTTGCCCCCCAGATCGAGATCCGGCTCGGCCAGTATCTGTCGTGCGACGCGCACGTCCGGCGGCACGGCGAGACCGGCGAAGGGGCTCTCCTGCGGGAAGGGGGCGATCGAGGCCGGCTCCGCCCACGACATCGCGCCGCCGAGCATGCGATCGCCTGCGCGGAGCCGTACCGGCAGCAGGTCGTCCTCCTCCTGCTGGCTGAGGCGCGGCCCGGCAAAGCGAACGAGCACGCCGCCGCGTTCGATCCATTGCGCGAGCTGATCGCTCTGGCTCGGACCGAGCGTACCGACGTCGGCTAGAATCATCACCGCCATTTCGCGCATCAGCAGATCTTCGATCGTGCCTTCGCGCAGTTCGGCGCTGCTCTCGAGTGCGCGCTGGACGTAATAAAGATCGCCGAGCAGCGTATCGCTGTCTCCTTCCTGACCGCCGGCGACGAGACCGACCGGCCGCTGCCGCCAGCTCTCGTCGAGCAGATAGACGGCGCCGGCGCCTTCCTCGTTTTCGAGCACGATGCTCGCGATGCGATTGCGTAGCTCGCCGGGAATGTCGAGGGTCGCTTCGGCGATCGTTTCATCGGCAGCGAAACTCATCTCCTGCCGCGCGACGAAGCCGCCATCCGCATCGAGCGCGCGCAGCGCGACCGTCTCGACCGCCCCGGCATCGGCGCGCGCGATCCGCAGCGCGAGCCCGCTGGCGTCGTGGCGCGGCGACAGCACGAGATGCGCGCGCTGACCGGCCGGTTCGGCATAAAAGCGCAGATCGCTGTTTTGCTGCAGCCAAGTGGCGAGCGCGAATTGCGCGGTCTGGTCGTCGCCCGCGAGCCCGTCGGCGAGCCAGACGGCGCTGGTCGGCAAAGACTGCGTCGCGCTTTCGATCGTCGCAAGCGCCGCCGCCGGATCGGCCGGCCAGGGGCGCGGCGCGAGCCCCGCAGCGATGCGTCGCGCTTCGGCCGGCGGCAGGATCTCAGGCGCGGCTGTGCCGGGAATATCGAGATCGGCGCTCGGCACCAGCAGCACAAGGCGGTCGGTGCGTGCCGCCTGATCGAGCAGATCGTCGAGCGCTTCGGTTCGCCGCTCCCAATGCGGCGCGGCACTCCAGCCATTGTCGAGCAGGATGACGATCGGGCCGTCTCCGGGAAGCGCGTCGCTGGCACGCAGCAGCGGCTGCGCCACAGCAAGGATCACCAAACCTGCAATGAAGAGGCGCAACAGGATCAGCCACCAGGGGGTGCGATGCGGCGTCTCTTCCTTGGGCAGCAATCCCAGCAGCAAACGCAGCGGCGGAAAGAGAACGCGACGTGGCGCCGGCGGTGTCAGACGCAGCAGCCACCACACGACCGGCAGCAGTGCGAACGCGGCCAGCATCCAGGGCGCGGCAAAGGTAAGTCCGCCGAGCGTCAGCATGACGGTCTCTCAGCCATGGGCCTCCGCGAGCAACGCATAGAGCGCGACCAGTGTCAGATGCGGCGGCCGGTCGGTATGGGCGCGCGTGAAACTCCAGCCGATCGCGCGGGCGATGTCGGCCAGGCCCTGCTCATGTGCGCGCATTCGTGCTTCATATTCGGGGCGCAGCGCCTCGGCGCGGCTCGCAAGCATATCGCCTTCGCCCTCCATGCCCTCGAAGCGGACGCGGCCATGATAGGGCAGCCCTTCTTCTGCCGGGTCCAAGAGCTGAATGAGATGGCCGGTGCGATTGCCGCCGGCGAACTCGCGCAGGCGCCGATCGATGGCTTCGAGCGGTGAGAGGAAATCGCCGACCATCACCAGCGGCGCATGGCGCGGCAGCGGCCGGAACGGCGGCAGACTGTCTTCGGCGGTTTCGAGCCGGTCGAGCTCGAAAACCAGCCGATCGAGCGCGGCCGAACCGGCGACCGGCCGCATCTCGCTGCCGAGCAAACCGATCCGTTCGCCGGCGCGCAACAGCATGGCGGCGAGCGCGAGGATCAGGATCGACGCGTGATCGCGCTTTTCGTGGCGCCGCGCGTCGGAGGTAAACCGCATCGACGGCGAGGCATCGCGCCACAGCCAGATCGTCTGCGCCGCCGCCCATTCATGTTCGCGCACATAGACGCGGTCCGATTTGGCGGTCTGGCGCCAGTCGATCCGCGTCGGCGCGTCGCCTGGTTCGTAGCGGCGGAACTGCCAGAATGTTTCGCCGATCCCGACGCGACGGCGACCGTGAATGCCCTGCTCGACGGTCGCCGCTACCTGACGCGCGGCCACCAGCAGCGGCGGCAAACGCGACGCGAGCGCTTCGGCGCGGGCGCGGCGTTCGGTCGGTGTCGGCATCGCAGGCGGTCTTCCGCCCGGCTCAGGCGAGAGGCTGACGCAGCCGGTCGATCACGTCGTCGAGCGTTACCCCATCGGCGCGTGCCGCGAAATTGAGCGCCATGCGATGACGCAACACGGCGGGTGCGAGCGCCAGTACGTCCTCGGGCGAGGGCGCGAAGCGTCCATCGAGGAGTGCTCGGGCACGCACCGCGAGCATCAGCGCCTGGCTGGCACGCGGGCCCGGTCCCCAGGCGACATGGCGGCGCACTTCGTCGATATCGGTCGAATCCGGCCGGCCGGAGCGCACGAGCGTGAGGATCGCGTCGACCACGCTGGCGCCGACGGGAATCCGGCGCACGAGACGCTGCGCATCGATCAGCTCGCCGCTGCCCATCGCGTTCTTCGGTTTGGCTTCGTCCACGCCCGTCGTCGCGATCAGCATCTGCCGTTCGGCATCGCTGTCGGGATAGGTCACATCGACCTGCATCAGGAACCGGTCGAGTTGCGCTTCGGGCAGCGGATAGGTGCCTTCCTGTTCGAGCGGATTCTGGGTCGCCAGCACGTGGAACGGCGCGGGCAGTTCGTGCGTCGTACCGGCGACCGTGACGCGGCGCTCCTGCATTGCCTGCAGCAGCGCCGACTGCGTGCGCGGGCTCGCGCGATTGATTTCGTCGGCCATCAGCAACTGGCAGAAGACCGGGCCGCGGATGAAACGGAAACCGCGCCGGCCGGATTCCGCTTCCTCGAGCACTTCGGAGCCGAGAATGTCGGCCGGCATCAGATCGGGCGTGCACTGGATTCGGCGATCGTCCATGCCGAGCACGGTGCCGAGGGTTTCGACCAGTTTGGTCTTGGCGAGGCCGGGCACGCCGATCAGCAGCAGATGGCCGCCGGCCAGCAGCGTGATCAGCGTCTGGTCGATCGCCTCGCGCTGACCGAAGATGACCTTGCCGATGCCCGCCCGCACCTCTTGAAGGCGGCTGCCGAGCGCCTCAATTTGTCCGACAAGCTGATTGTCGCCGGCTGCTGTGTCGATCATGCTCACGGGCGGCGCTCCTCATGGTGCAACGGGACGACACGATAGCAGATTTCATGGCCATTCTATGACCGGTCCGGTGAAAAAGCCCGCAGACCTGCTGCGCACGATGGTCCGGCCGCGGGAGCCCGGCCAGTCACAATCGGGTGCGCCGGCGCTGGAGAGCTGCGGCGATTTCGATCTGCGCATCGGCGCCGACGGCACCTGGTTTTATCGCAATTCGCCGATCGGCCGGCTGCCGCTGGTTAAACTGTTCGCCTCGGTGCTGCGCCGCGAGCAGGACGGCGGTTACTGGCTGGTGACTCCGGTCGAGCGCGGCCTTATCGTCGTCGACGATGCGCCGTTCACGGCGGTTGAGGTCGATGCGGACGGCAGCGGCGATACACAGCGTCTCAAGTTCCGCACCAATCTCGACGATCTCGTGACGGCCGATGCGGATCACCCGATCCGTGTCGACACCGATCCGGTCACGGGCGAGCCGCGCCCCTATGTCCATGTGCGCGACGGGCTGGAGGCGCGCATTCTCCGCCCGGTCTACTATCAGCTCGTCGAGTTGGGCGAATTTCGCCAGACCGGCGGCAGGGAGACATTCGGCGTATGGAGCGGCGGGCAGTTTTTCACCCTGGGCGAGATGCGGGCGGCGGGCTGACCGGTGCCGACATCCGCACACGGCTCGGCACCGTGACGCCCGGCCGCCGTCGCGCACCGCGCGTTCCAGTCAACGGACCGGTCGAAACCGCTGTCCCGCTTCCCGGCATGCGCGGCGATCGTGATCTCAATCCCGATCTCGCGCCGCGTCTGCCTTTGCGCGAGGCCGCGGTTCTGGTCGGGCTCATCGAACGCGACGAGGGAACCACGATCCTGCTGACGCGGCGCAACGATCAGCTCACCAATCATGCCGGCCAGATCAGTTTCCCCGGCGGCCGTATCGATCCGGGCGATTCCGACCCCGAAGCCGCGGCGCTGCGCGAGGCGCGCGAAGAAGTGGGGCTCGACGGCGCCAAGGTTTCCATCGTCGGCCGGCTCGACACCTATGTGACGCGCACCGGCTACGAAGTCGTGCCGGTCGTCGGACTTTTGCGTCCGTCGCTCGCGCTCGAGGCCGATCCGGCAGAAGTCGCCGAAATCTTCGAACTGCCGCTCGACGAGTTAATGCGGCCCGGCGCGCTCTATCTGCGTTCGCGCCGCTTCGACGATGGCGAACGCTGGTTCTATGCGATCGACTGGCAAAGCCGGCATATCTGGGGTGCGACCGCCGGCATGCTCAACAATCTCGCCGAAATTTTGGGTACCGCCGGATGAGGGCCGCCCTGTCCATCCTGCTGCCGCTGCTGGCGCCGGCGCTGGTCTATTTTCTGGTCGTCGGACGACGAAACAGCGCCGGCGAGATCCGCCCGGTGCCGTGGATCTGGCTGGCGGTTGCCGGCGCGGCCTTGATGCTGATTACGATGGGTGCCCTCTGGCTGTTCGACGGGGCAGATCCGGGCGCCACCTATGTTCCGCCGCATCTCGAAGACGGAAAGGTCGCGCCGGGCTACTTCACCGAGTAGAATCCGGCGATGGCGGGGGCTGAAGAGCGCATCCAACTGCAGGCCTGGATGACGGCAGCAGCGACGTGCCGTGTCGTCGGCGCGTTCGAGGCGGCCGGCATCGGTGTCCGGTTCGTCGGCGGCTGCGTGCGCGACGCGCTGCTCGGCCGGCCCGTCTCCGATATCGATATCGCATCGCCGGTGGCGCCCGAACGCGCGATCGAGCTTCTCGAAGCGGCCGGCATCGCCGTGCATCCGACCGGCATCAAGCACGGCACCGTCACCGCCGTTGCCGAGCATCGGCCGTTCGAGATCACGACCCTGCGCCGCGATGTCGAGACCTTCGGCCGTCATGCGCGCGTCGAATTCACCGACGACTGGCGCGAAGATGCGGCGCGGCGCGATTTCACGATGAACGCAATCTTCTGCGAGGCGAACGGCCGCCTGCACGATTATTTCGGCGGGATCGAGGATGCGCGCACCGGACATGTCCGGTTTGTCGGCGATCCGACCGAGCGCATCCGCGAGGACGTGCTGCGATTGCTGCGCCTGTTCCGCTTCCAGGCTCACTACGGTCGCGTGCCGCCGGACCCGGAAGCGCTCGATGCCGCCGCGCGCATGGCCGATCAACTGCCGACTTTGTCGGGCGAGCGGGTGCGCAACGAAATGCTGCGCCTCCTCGCAGCGCCCGATCCCGTGCCGGTACTCGATCTGATGCGCGAGCGCGGCGTCCTCCGACATTGTCTCGACGAGGCGCGGTCGTTCGATCGGCTCGCCGCGTTGATCGCACTCGAGGACCGTTTGCCCGAGCGTCTGACCGGCGGTGTCAATCCGATCCGCCGCCTTGCCGCCTTGCTGGAAAGCGAAAGCGATGCGCGGGCGGTTGCCGAGCGGCTGCGGCTTGCCAATCGCGACCGCGACCGGCTGCTGGCGATGTGTGCGGCATCTTTGCCGGACGCCCCGCTCTCCATGTCGATGGTTCACGCCCGAATCCATGCGGTCGGCGTCGATCTGTTTCGCGACCGGATGCTGCTCGCCTGGGCGGCGCGGAACGCTGCGGTGAATGCCCCGGCGCTCGGCGACGCGGATGCCTGGCAGGCGATGCTCGTCACCGCCGCCGAATGGACCGCGCCAACATTTCCGATCAAGGGTGCGGATGTGTTGAGCCTCGGCGTTGCGCCCGGTCCGCGCATCGGCGAACTGGTGGGCGCGGTCGAACGCTGGTGGATCGAGGGCGATTTCCGCGCCGATCGCGCCGCCTGTCTCGCCAAGCTTCGGGACCTTGCGGCCCATGACTGACGCGCCGATCGCCGCGCCGCCCGATCTGGCTTTGCGCCGGGAGGCGAAACTTCTGCTCGATCGCGGCGATTTCGCGGCTGCGATCGCGCTCTATCGCCGCCTGCTCGATTCCCTGCCGGACGATGTCGCGTTGCGCACCAATCTCGGCGTAGCACTTCATCGCAGCGGCGACCTCGACGGCGCAATCGACTGCTTTCGGGCGGCGGCAAAACGCCGCCCGGATCTAGCGGTTGCCCAGGCCAATCTGGGGCTGCTGCTCGCCGAAGCGGGCGACAGGGCCGGCGCGATCATTGCGCTCGACCGTGCGCTCGCGCGCGATGCAGCCCAGCCGGACTGGGCCTGCAAGCTCGCCGAATTGCGGGCGACGGCCGGCGATCTCGCCGGCGCGGAATTGGCGCTCAATCGCATTCTCGCGGTCGATCCCGCTCTGCCGGCGCCGCTCGCGGCGCGCGCCGATCTGCGTTATCGCCGCGGCAATCTCGCGGCCGCCGCCAACGATTATCGCGCGATCCTTGCCGCCGCACCGGCGACCGCGGCGGCGTGGAACACGCTGGGCCTGATTGCGAGTGCGACGGGCGACAATGCGCAGGCGCTGGCCTGTTTCCGGCGCGCCATCGTCTGCGCACCCGATCTGGTGCCGGCCCTGATCAACCTCGCCTCGCTGCTGATCGGCCGCCATGCCTATACCGAGGCGCTCGATCTGCTCGATCATGCCCTCGACATCGATCCGAATTCGGCCGCAGGCCATCTCAATCGTTCGGTCGGATTGCTGAATCAGGGGCGCGCCGCGGAAGCGGCCGCGGCGGCGTGGCGCGCCCATACGCTCGATCCGGCGAACGGCATTGCGATGAGCAATCTGCTCTCGGCCCTGCAATACGATCCCGGGCAGGACGCGGCGTCGCGGACGGAAGCCGCGCGCCAATGGGGCGGGCATCTGGCCGACGTACCGCGCGTGCCGCTGCTGGCGCGCTCTCGCAATCCGGAGCGAAAGCTGAAACTCGGCTATGTCTCCGGCGATTTTCGCGGCCATCCCGTCGGCATTTATCTGACGGCCGTGCTGCCGCATCACGATCGCACGCGATTCCATGTCACCTGCTATGCCAACAGCCGGCAACGCGATGGCATTACCGAGCGTTTGATTCCGGGAGCCGACCGCTGGGTCGATATCGCCGGAACCGACGACGCGACCCTGGCAGCGCAAATCGCGACGGAGGGCGTCGACATCCTGATCGATCTGTCCGGTCATACCGCGGCCGGTCGCCCGGGCCTGTTCGCGCGGCGGCCGGCACCGCTGCAGGCGGCCTGGATCGGATATTTCGCGACGACCGGCCTGCCGACGATGGACCGAATCATCGCCGACGAACGCCTGATACCGCCCGCCGAAGCCGGGCAATTCACCGAGCGGCCGCTTTATCTGCCCGACAGCTACGTGACCTTTGCGCCGCCGGAGGATGCGCCGGCGCCGGCGGCACCGCCCTGCTTCGCGCGCGGCCACATCACCTTCGGCTGTTTCAACAACGCGGCGAAACTCGGCCCGGGTGTCGTTCGCCTGTGGGCCGCCGTGCTGGCGCAGTTGCCGACGGCGCGACTCATGCTGCGCACCGGTGCCTTCGGCGATGCCGGCACGGTCGCACGGTTTCGCAACCTGTTCCGCAAGGCAGGTGTCGATCCGGCGCGGATCGATTTTGCCGGCCATGCACAGCGCGCCGCCTTGCTCGCGGCCTATAACGAGATCGACATCGCGTTCGATCCGTTTCCCTTCAATGGCGGCATCACCAGCGTCGAGGCGTTGTGGATGGGCGTGCCGGTCGTGACCAAGCATGGCGACCGCTATTGCGGCCATCACAGCGCATCGAGCCTGGTGTCGCTCGGTCTCGGCGATCTGGTTGCGGCCGACGATGCCGGCTATCTCGCCGTCGCACAGGCGCTGGCGGCCGATCGCATGCGCCTTGCCGCGCTGCGCACCGACATGCGCGATCGTTTCGCGCGCTCGACATTGGGCGACAATCCGCGTTTCGTGCGCGATCTCGAAGCGGGGCTGCGCCGCGCTTGGGCCGAATATTGCGCGAGCGGCGGCTGACGCCAGGTTGCGATCGACCGATACTTGATCGTCTTACGGTTTTACGGCCAGGCCGCGACCGGTGGCAGTGACATCAGAATCGCTTCGACATTGCCGCCGGTTTTGAGGCCGAAGGTCGTACCGCGATCGTACAGCAGATTGAACTCGACATAGCGGCCGCGCCGGACGAGCTGATGCGCGCGTTCAGAATCGGTCCAGTTCTCATTCATTTGGCGGCGCACGATATCCGGATAGGCCTCGAGAAACGCAAGCCCGACATCGCGGGTGAAGGCAAAATCCTTCTCCCAGTCTGCGGTCGCCAGGTTGTCGAAAAAGATGCCGCCGACACCGCGCGGCTCGTCGCGATGTTTCAGATGGAAATATTCGTCGCACCATTTCCTGAAGCGCGGATAGTAACCGGCATCGTGCCTGTCGCAGGCCGCCCTGAGCGCGGCATGGAACGTATCGGTGTCGACCGGGTCCGGCACCATCGGCGTCAGGTCGGCGCCGCCGCCGAACCAGCTCTGGCGCGTCACGATATGGCGGGTATTCATATGCACGGCCGGCACCTTGGGCGATTGCGGATGCGCGACGAGGCTGATGCCGCTGGCCCAGAATTGCCCGTCCTCGCCGGCTCCGGCGATCTGCTTGCGGAATTCTTCCGAGAAGACGCCATGCACGGTCGAGACACTGACGCCGACCTTCTCGAACACACGCCCATGCATCAGCGCCATGGTGCCGCCGCCGCCGTCGCCCGCATGATTTTCGTCCTCGCGCCGCCAGGACTTGCGTTCGAAGCGGCCGGCCGGCTTGTCCGCCAGCGTCCCGCGATACGAATCCTCGATCGCTTCGAACGAGGCGCAGATGCGATCGCGCAGCTCCTCGAACCAGATGCGGGCGCGGGCCTGTCTCGTTTCGGTCTCGCTCATGCCATATCGGTCCGGACCGCATCGGTTCGGGTTTGGCGGATCGCTTCACCCAATACGATTGCGGCGGCAAGCGCAACGTTGAGAGAGCGCATCCCGGGCCGCATCGGCACGACGAGCCGGGCATCGGCGCTGCGATGCACGTCGTCGGGTACGCCACCCGATTCGCGTCCGACCAGCAACGTATCGTCTTCCGCGAAAGCGAATTGCGTGTAAGGCAGGTCGCCCGCCGTCGTCAGCAGCAGCAGCCGGCCGGTGAGTTGTTCCCGGAACGCCGGCCAGCTCGCATGCCGGCGCCAGTCGGCCGCCGCGACGTAATCCATGCCGGCGCGGCGCATCCGCCGGTCGTCCAGCAGGAAGCCGCAAGGCTCGACGATATCGATGCCGACATCGAGACAGGCGCCGAGGCGAAGCAGCGTTCCGGCGTTCTGCGGAATGTCCGGTTCGTAGAGGGCAAGGCGCATCGGGTCGGGCGGCCTCCGTCTAGGCAAATCAGGGCAATTCGACTATACCGGCGCCGCGACGGGGAGGGCCGGCGGTCTGCGTCGGTTTGTCGCAATCGGCGCAAAACCGGCTCTTCGGGCCGGGATGTTATAAGCAGGGAGAGGCCGGTCACCCAACCGGTTGCGATCCGTCCAGCACGGACCAGATGGGCCAATACGGGAAAGCAAGCATGGCACAACATTCGGGCGCCGGAACGACGACGGCCGGTCACGCGTCGGGCGGTCACGGGCCGGACGATCACGGGCCGGAAGCCGGCGACGTCAGCCGGCGCGATTTTCTTTACCTCGCCACCGCGGCAGTCGGCGCCATCGGCGTCGCCTCGATCGTGTGGCCGTTCGTCGATCAGATGAACCCCGCCGCCGACACGCTGGCGCTCTCGACCACCGAGATCGACCTCGCCCAGGTCGAAGTCGGTCAGAGCATCACGATCACCTGGCGCGGCAAACCGGTTTTCGTGCGTCATCGCACCGAACAGGAGATCGCGGAAGCGCGCGACGTCCCCGTCGACGAGCTGCCGGATCCGCAGCCGGACGAGGCGCGGGTGCAGCAGGCGGATTGGCTGATCGTGGTCGGCGTCTGCACGCATCTCGGTTGCATTCCGCTCGGCCAGAAGCCGGGCGACCCGCGTGGCGACTACGGCGGTTGGCTCTGTCCCTGCCACGGTTCGCATTACGATACCTCAGGGCGCGTCCGCAAAGGCCCGGCACCGGAGAATCTCCTGGTGCCGGAATACGCCTTCGACGGCACCCTCGTGCGGGTCGGTTAGGGAGACATCGACCCATGGCACAACCGCACTTCAAGAACCCGATCGTCCGCTGGATCGACTACCGACTGCCGGTCTTCAGCTTCATGCATCATGAGCTGAATGAATATCCGACCCCGAAGAACCTGAACTACTGGTGGAACTTCGGCTCGCTCGCCGGAATCGTGCTGGTCGTCATGATCGTCACCGGCATCGTGCTTGCGATGCATTATACGGCGCATGTCGATCACGCCTTCGACAGCGTCGAGCGCATCATGCGCGACGTGAACTATGGCTGGCTGATCCGCTATATCCATGTGAACGGCGCCTCGATGTTCTTCATCCTGGTGTTCATCCATATCTTCCGCGGCCTCTATTACGGTTCGTACAAGGCGCCGCGCGAAATATTGTGGATCCTCGGTGTCGTCATCCTGCTGCTGATGATGGCGACCGCGTTCATGGGTTACGTGCTGCCCTGGGGCCAGATGAGCTTCTGGGGTGCCACCGTCATCACCAATCTGTTCTCGGCCGTGCCGCTGATCGGCGACGACATCGTGCTGTGGCTGTGGGGCGGTTATTCGGTCGATAATCCGACGCTGAACCGCTTCTACTCCCTGCATTACCTGCTGCCGTTCGTGATCGTCGGCGTGGTCATTCTGCATATCATGGCGCTGCACCGCTTCGGCTCGAACAATCCGATCGGAATCGATGCCAAGGGGCCGCAGGATTCGATCCCGTTCCATCCGTACTACACGGTGAAGGATTATTTCGGGCTCGGCGTGTTCCTGCTGGTCTTTGCCGGCTTCGTGTTCTTCGATCCGAATTTCTTCGGCGAGCCGGACAATTACATCGAGGCAAACCCGCTGGTGACGCCGGCGCATATCGTGCCGGAATGGTACTTCCTGCCGTTCTACGCGATCCTGCGCGCCGTGCCGGACATCTGGTTCATCGATGCGAAGCTGGCCGGCGTCATCGCGATGTTCGGCTCGATCATCCTCCTGTTCTTCCTGCCCTGGCTCGATCGTTCGCCGGTCCGGAGCGCGCGCTTCCGCCCGGTCTACAAGCAGTTCTTCTGGCTCTTGCTGCTCGACTGCATCGTGCTCGGCTGGGTCGGCAAGAACTCGCCCGATGCGGTGTTCCACGGCATTCCGTTCCTGTGGATCGGCCGTGTCGCAACCGCATATTACTTCCTCCATTTCCTTGTCATCCTGCCGCTGGTCGGAATCTTCGAGCGGCCGAAGCCGCTGCCGATGTCGATCAGCGAACCGGTATTGAAGGGCGGCGTTCAGGTCTCGACCGGCGCACATGCCAAGCCGATGGAGAAAGCCTGATGCGCGCCTCGTTTGTGAAACTCGCGGCCGCAGCCGGCTTCGGCTGGGCGATTATGGCGTCGGGCGGCGCCGAGGCGGCCGAAACCGGGCATGTGGAACTGCCCGAGATGCACTGGTCGTTCGAAAGCGTCTTCGGCACCTACGATCGCGGCGCCCAGCAGCGTGGCTTTCTGGTCTACAAGAATGTCTGCGCGAGCTGTCACGGCCTGCGTCTCGTCGCCTATCGCAACCTGATGGAAATTGGGATCGGCGAGGAAGAGGTGAAGGCGATTGCGGCCGAGTATCTCGTCACCGACGGACCCGACGAGAATGGCGAGATGTTCGAACGCGCGGCGACGCCGGCCGATCGTTTCGTGTCGCCGTTCCCGAACGAGAACGCGGCGCGCGCGTCGAACAACGGCGCGCTGCCGCCCGATCTGTCGCTGATCGCCAAAGCGCGGGTTGGCGGTCCGGACTATCTGCACGGCATCCTGGTCGGCTACGAGGAGCCGCCGGCGGACGTGACCGTGCGCGAGGGCCTCTATTACAACAAATATTTCACCGGCCATCAGATCGCGATGCCGCCGCCGCTGTTCGAGGATGCGGTCGAGTATCCCGACGGCACGCCGGCGACAGTCGAGCAGATGGCCGAAGACGTGACGCAGTTCCTCGCCTGGGCGGCGGAGCCCAATCTCGAACAGCGGCACCGTATGGGCGTCAAGGTGATGCTGTTCCTGATTGTGATGACGGCGCTGGCCTATGCGGTGAAACGCCGGGTCTGGGCCAACGTCCATTGAGCCTGCGCATCGCCACACGGAATGACGAAGGGCCGCTCGCGAGAGCGGCCTTTTGTTTTTGGCGGTCCGGATGGCGATGAATTTCATCGACGGCATCGACCACACGCTGGTCGGCGTGCGCGATCTCGAGGCCGCGCGCGAACAATGGGCGCGCCTGGGTTTCACGGTTACGCCGCGCGGCCGCCATATCGGCTGGGGCACCGGCAATTACTGCATCATGCTCGATCGCGGTTACATCGAGCTGCTCGGCATCGTGAACGCGGCCGAGTTCACCAACAATCTCGACCGCTTCCTCGAAACGCGCGAGGGGCTGATGGGGCTCGCTCTTGCCAGCGACGATGCAACGCGCTGCGCCTCGTCGCTGCGGGCGGCGGGCATTGCCGCCGACGGACCAAAGGATCTGAAGCGGCTGCTCGAATTGCCCGAAGGGACGGTCACCCCCGAATTCTCGCTGGTCTATCTGCCAGGCGAAGCGACGCCCGATCTCAGGGCTTTTGTCTGCCAGCATCGAACGCCCGACCTCGTGCGGAAGCCCGAATGGCTCGCGCATGCGAATGGGGCCACTGCGCTGCTCGGCATGACGCTCGCGAGCGACGATCCCGTATCGCTGGCACCGGCCTATCGGCGCCTCTTCGGCGAGCATGGCGTCCGCGCGGGTGACGACTGGCTGCGGGTCGAAACCGGCGCCGGCTGGATCGATTTCGCAACGCCCGGCGTCCTCGCGCGCCGCTACGAGCGGGTTGCGCCCATGCCCGATCATCCGCTTCCCTGGGCCGTTGCGATGACCATCGGCGTTGGCGATATCGGGCGCTGCCACGCGGCGCTCGCAGCCGGCGGTTTCGGGCCGCGCGCATCGGGGTTCGGTCGAAATTCCGGCATCGCGCTTGGCCCCGGCGATGCCAGCGGGCTCTATCTGGAGTTCGAAGCTGCCTGATCAGGCGGGCGCGATCGCGCCGTCCTTCGTGATCTTGACCCGCATGCCATTTTCCAGCGCGGCATGCTGGTCGAGCGGCAGCAGCAGCACCGGGATGGAGCCCCAGCCCATTTCCGCGGCGACCATGACGCCGAGCGGCAGGATCGCATCCGGTTCGGGCAGGATCAGCGCCGCCGGCGCGTTGCCGTCCATCATCAGCTCGGCCAGCACGAAACTCGACGAGGACGAGCCGATCATGCCGGGCAGCACGAGGATCGTGCCGGCGACACTTGCCGGATGATCGGGATGGCGCGGATCGGCGATGAGGCCGCTCTTCTGGTCGACGCCGCCCCAGAAGCTGATCGGCTTGCGCAGTTTCAGGACCGTGCCTTCCGCCTCGCCGGCGATCTGCACCTTGCCGCGCAGGTTGGTGGCGCGCGCTTTGCTCACGACCAGATCCGTTCGTCGCGCGTGACGCGACCGGTCATCGCCGAGGCGACGCAATCCTCGAGGCTGCCATAGATCACGCCATAGCCGGTGTT
>JBBDMS010000027.1:0-27137 GCA_040878185.1 Dongiaceae bacterium
GGTGGGCACCGCAGGCTCCGCTTCGCCACGACCGGCCGTCGTGATCTGCTCGGGCGTTACCCCACCGGCGAGGAGTGCATCGCGCACCGCATCCGCCCGGCGCAGGGACAGGCCCATATTGTACTCGGCCGAACCCGAGAGGTCGGTGTGACCGACAACCGAGATCGGCGGGCTGCCGAGCGAGCCGGCATCGCGAACCACGTCAGCGATTACCGCTGCGCCGTCCGGACGAATATCGGCACGATCCCAATCGAAGTAGACGATGTAGATATCCGGCACCATTACCGCCGGCTCTTCCATCACTGCGACGGGCGCGAGGGCTGCCTCGAGCTCTTCCAGAGCCGCCCAGAAATCGTCGCGGCATGCGGCGATATGGTCGGCCTGGTGATTTTCTTCCTGCTGTTCAACCCAGCAATCGAACCGCCCCTGAGCCCGCGCCGCGAGCTCCGGATGCAAGTCGCGACCGCCGCCGTCGAGCGCAATCATCAGACGGTTGCGACCGTCCTGCATCTCGGCGAGGCTTCCGCCGCCGACCCACTCGTCGGTCAACGTCCAGTCACGCCAGAAGGACTCATCGGGCGGCAGCATCCAGTTTCCGAGCTCTTCCGGGAGCACGACTTCGCCCGAAGCAGCCCGCAGGCCCTTCTCGGCGAAATAATCGGCATCCGGCCAGTCGTACATCTCATCCGCCTCGAAAGCGACGATGCTGCGGTATTCTTCGGTCAGAGCCTGCGTGAACGGGGTACCCGAGGCCTGAACATCGCGCATTTGCTCGATGTGAGTCGCGCAACCCGCCAGTAGGCCGAGCGCCATGACAGCGCCTATGAACTTCATCTTCAGCATTATTGTTTCTCCCCACCTTCGGCACCGGAGTGCCGCTCATTTTTGAGGTTTTCGGTCCTGATGGCCGTCCCGGATGCTATCACGCGCGCCGGGCCGACAGAAAGCATAACCCTTGGATTTCCGAGACAATCATAAGAACCCGGCATTCCGCCTGTCAGTGTATATGGGGATGAATCGGCCCCCTCTGTGGCTTTTCCGTCAGCCTGTGGCAATTACGCAACAGAGATCGTGACGGGGCGTGGCCGGAGCCCGGGGTAAGAATCGGTTCCCAGCCTCATCAAACGTACGACCGGGGCCGCGCGACGACCCCGGAGCGCCCTATTTCGGAGCCATGGGGCGCTGCTCTGCCTGGCCTTCTGACATCGTCTTTCACGATCATTCGTGCGCCGACGTGGCGCGTCGGACGCCGATGCAACCCTCCCAACGCCGCGACTCGGCGCACGTGGCATGGTGACGCGCGCGCAGTACTGCCGCGAAACTGCCGCGAATGCTCGTCGCGCCTTGCATTCGCGGGGTATTCGACGAATCGCGGATTGCGAACGTCGATCGATGTCCGGCTGTGTGATCGTTGTGACATGCCGCTCGCTATGCAGGATCGTCGCATGGGGCGCGACACCGTCGCTCGGCGCACGCACGAATCGCGTCGCGGTGATTCGCGCGGCGTCGATCATCCGAGTCTCCGCAAGGGCGCCGCGTGGTTTTTCGTTGAATCGCCGTCGGCGAATCGCATAAGTTCCGCGCGTTCCCGGACCAGCGCCGCGACCCGCCCAGGCCGCTAAGCGGAACAACGCCCCCGGACCACTTTGCTGACCCAGCGCCGGAATCGCGATGCCGTATCGGCACGCGAAAGCGGCGCCGAGCCATGACGGAGCTGGCCATGCGGCTTTTCTTCTTCGGCAGCCTGATGGATTCGGATTTGCTGTCGGTCGTGCTCGACCGGCCGCTCGACGGCGTCGCGTCGCGACCGGCGCGTCTGCTTGGCTTCGATCGCCGCCGCGCCAGGGGGGAGAGTTTCCCCGTGATCGTTCGGCAGCCGGGCGGTGCGGTCGACGGATCTCTGGTGGACGGGCTGAGCTGGGGCGATCTCGATCGCGTGCAGTATTTCGAGGGCGAGGATTATCGGCTGCGGCCGTTCCCCGTCGCAGCCGACGATACGCGCATCGAGGCGCATATGTTCATCGCGACCGAGAAACTGCGGCCCGACGAGGCTTCGTGGGATTTCGAACGCTGGCGTCTCGAGGAGAAGCCATTTGCGCTGGCGGTTGCCGTCGAACTGATGGCGAGCTACGGCACACTCAGCGCAGCCGAGATCGGTCCGCATTGGCCGGCGATGGTCGAACGCGCCTGGGCGCGAGTGCGCGATGCGAAGCCGCTGCCGCAGCGCAGGCGCGTCCGATCCTGAGCGACGAGCGGTCGCGATGCGCTGTCTTGAAGGGCGCACAAAGCCGGGTTTATATAGCCAAACCAGCCTGATCTGCCGCTACGGGCCGGGTGCGGGTATGATGTAATGGTAGCCTGTCAGCTTCCCAAGCTGAACGCGCGGGTCCGATTCCCGCTACCCGCTCCAACTTCTCCCAAGGCAGCGCACGCCGTTTCGCGCTCGCCGGCGGCCCCGTCAGTCCTGTCCGCGATGATCTGACGCGAATTGGCCTCGGGAATATTCATTTAACGCTGTAGTTTAGGATTTAAAGCCGGAGGTCCGCACCCCTGGATTTCGATTTTGTTGTTGCAGTATAAGCTGTTACCCTGTTTTAACGGTATAATTAAGTATAAATACCTTAATTCATCATGGCGGCACGTGGTTCATTGACAAACCCGCCTATGAGTGACGAAATTAGCCGGTAGCGGGGCGCTCTTTCGAGCGCCCGCGCGTCGACTCATTGGCTCGGCGAAGGATAGGCGATGTCCGTCAGGAAATCGGAGCAGGAACGCATCGTTGCGCTCGGTCAGCGCCGCCAGCGGTCCGCTCGCATCGGGCGCGTCAGCATCGTCGGCGCCGGGCCGGGCGATCCCGAGCTGCTGACCGTGCGTGCGCTGCGCCGGATCGAAAACGCCGATGTGCTGGTGCATGACCGGCTGGTCGATCCCGCGATCCTGGATCATGCCCGCACCGATGCACGCCGCATCTATGTCGGCAAAATGCGCGGTTGCCATACGATGGACCAGGCGCAGATCAATGCGCTGCTGGTCGACCTCGCGCGCGAAGGTTTCAATGTCGTCCGGTTGAAGGGCGGCGACCCCTTCGTGTTCGGTCGCGGCGGCGAAGAGCTGCTGCATCTGCGCGCGCACGGCATCGACGCCGAGATCGTTCCCGGCGTGACCGCCGCACTCGGCTGCGCGGCATCGGTGGGCGTGCCGGTCACCCATCGTGACATGGCGCAGGCGGTCACGTTCGTCACCGGTCACGCGAAGGATGGCGGCGAACCGGATCTGGACTGGGCGGCGCTCGCGCGCACCAATCACACGCTGGTCGTCTACATGGGCGTCGCAACGGCAGGGCGTGTCGCGGCGCGACTGATCGAGAACGGACTCGACGGCACGACGCCGATCGCCATCGTCGAGAATGGCACCCGCAAGAACGAGCGTGTGCTGACCGGCCATCTCGCCGGGCTCGGCGCGCTGGTGGACGGAAGCGAGATCAAAGGGCCGGCGGTGCTGGTGATTGGCCGCGTCGCGGCACTCGCCGAACGACAGGATATCGCAGCGCTGGCGGCCGCGGGCGGGAGCGCCGCATGAGCACAAAAGTTTTCAACGCGAACGATATTCTCTCGGGCCGCGTCGTCTATCTGGCGGCAGACGGACATTGGTCCGAGCGGATCGGCGATGCCGCGATTGTGCAGTCGCCCGACGACGAAGCGCGGCTGCAGGCGATCGCCGATACGGCCTTTGCCGAGCGCCGGGTGGTCGATGTCTATGCGATCGAGGTCGCGATCGAAGACGGGCAGACCCGTCCCCTGGTTTATCGCGAGCGGCTGCGCGCCGAGGGGCCGAGTATCCGGCTCGATCTCGGTAAGCAGTCGGCGAACGGCTGAGGAGGGATCGATGTATCGCTACGACGCGATCGACCAGCGCCTCGTCGACGAACGGGCATCCCAATTCCGCGAGCAGGTGCGCCGCCGCATGGCCGGCGAATTGACCGATCTCGAGTTCAAGCCGCTGCGCCTGATGAACGGGCTCTATCTGCAGCTCCATGCCTACATGCTGCGCATCGCGGTGCCCTACGGCACGCTCTCCTCGAAGCAGCTCCGCGCGCTGGCCGCGATCGGCCGCAAATACGACAAGAGCTACGGGCATTTCACGACGCGCCAGAATCTCCAGTTCAACTGGATCAAGCTCGAAGAGGCGCCCGACATTCTCGACCATCTCGCCGCGGTCGAGATGCACGCGATCCAGACCAGCGGCAACTGCGTGCGCAACGTGACGGCGGATCAGTATGCCGGCGTCGCGGCCGGCGAGATCGAGGACCCGCGCATCTATGCCGAGATCATCCGGCAATGGTCGTCTCTGCATCCCGAGTTTTCGTTCCTGCCGCGCAAATTCAAGATCGCAGTCACGGCCGCATCGCCCGATCGTGCCGCGGTGAAGACGCACGATGTCGGCCTTTTCATGAAGCGCAACGACAAGGGCGAGATCGGCTTCCAGGTGTTTGCCGGCGGCGGCCAGGGACGCACGCCGATGATGGCGCAACTCGTGCGCGATTTCGTGCCGAAAGCGGAGCTGCTCGCCTATATCGAGAGCGTGATCCGCGTCTACAATCTGATGGGCCGACGCGACAATATCCACAAGGCGCGGATCAAGATCCTGGTGCATGCGCTGGGCATCGATAAGTTCCGCGAGCTGGTGGACGCGGATTTCGCCGCGACGCGCGATTCAGGCTCGCCGATGCCCGCCGCGGAAATCGCACGCGTTGCCGCCTATTTCATGCCGCCCGCCTACGAGCGGATCGAAACGCCGGTGCGCACCTTCGAGGCGGCCCGTTTCGAGGATCGCGATTTCGCACGCTGGGTTTCGCACAATGTCGTTGCGCACAAGCAGCCCGGCTATGCGATCGCGGTCATCTCGCTGAAGCCGACCGGCGGCATTCCCGGCGATGCGACGTCGGACCAGATGGACCGGATCGCCGATTTCGCAGACCGCTACAGCATCGGCGAGATCCGCGTGACGCATGAGCAGAATCTCGTGCTGCCGAACGTGAAGCAGGCCGATCTGTACGCACTGTGGCGCGAGCTCGGCAAGGAAGGGCTGGCGACGCCCAATCTCGGTCTCATCACCGACATCATCGCCTGCCCCGGTCTCGATTACTGCGCGCTGGCCAATGCGCGCTCGATCCCGATCGCGCAGCGCATCCAGGAGCGCTTTGCCGATCCCGATCGCCAGGCACTGATCGGCGAGCTGAAGATCAAGATTTCGGGCTGTATCAATGCCTGCGGCCATCACCATGTCGGCCATATCGGCATTCTGGGCGTCGACAAGCAGGGCGAGGAATTTTACCAGATCACGCTCGGCGGCAGTGCCGACGAGAACGCGACGGTCGGCAAGATTCTCGGCAAAGGTTTTCCAGCCGAGCAGGTGCCGGATGCGATCGAAAAGCTGGTCGACACCTATCTGGGCTTGCGCGCCGACGGCGAATTGTTTCTCGACACCTATCGCCGCGTCGGCATCGAGCCGTTCAAGGAGAGAGTCTATGCCGCTGGTTAAGCACATCGTTAAGCATGGCGCCTTCATCGAGAACGAATGGATCGCGCTCGGCGACGAGGATGCGCTGCCGGGCGACGGCGCCATTATCGTGTCGCTCGCGCGCTGGCAGAATGAGCGCGATGCGCTCGCCGGTCATAACGGCCGGCTCGGTTTGCGGCTGCCGTCCGCCGCCGACCCGGTATCGATCCGTGCCGATCTCGACCGGTTCGAGCTGATCGTGCTCGACTTCCCCAAATTCAACGACGGTCGCGCGCTGAGCCAGGCACGCATGATCCGCCAGCGTTTCGGTTTCGCGGGCGAGATCCGGGCGACCGGCCATGTGATCCGCGATCTGCTGCTGTTCATGGCGCGCTGCGGCATCGACGCGTTCGAACTCGCACCCGAACGCACGATCGACGACTGGCGCGCGGCGATGCGCGAGTTCTCGGTCTGGTATCAGCCGGCGGCGGATGCGCGCGTGCCGGCGACCGAATTGCGCCACCGCGCGATGGCGGCCGAGTAGCCGGTCCGGGGCCGGACGGCGACCGATGTTCGACGGCATTCAGGATCCCGAAGCGGCCGGGCGGGCAAGGCTCGAAAGCCTCGCGCGCCGTTACGGCCATCTGGACGGTGCTGCATTGCTGCGGCCGATGATCGAGCATGAATTCGCCGGCCGCATCGCGGTGGTCTCCTCCTTCGGCAGCGAGGCGGCGGTGATCCTCTCCCTCGTCGCGGAGATCAATGTCGCGACGCCGATCGTCTTTCTCGATACCGGCAAGCATTTTCTCGAGACGCTCACCTACAAGGACATACTGGTGAACCGGTTCGGCTTCACCGATGTGCGCACGATCGAGCCCGATCCTGGCGATCTCGCGGCGGAAGATGCGGCCGGCGCGCTCTGGTCGAGCGATCCGAACCGCTGCTGCCATCTGCGCAAGGTGCGGCCGCTGGCGCGCGCGCTTGGCGGGTTCGACGCCTGGGTAACCGGTCGCAAGCGTTTTCATGGCGGCCAGCGCACGCGTCTGCCGGTGCTCGAAGCGGGCGACGGCCGGATCAAGGTCAATCCGCTGGCGCATTGGCCGCGACCCTGGGTCGAGGCCGCGTTCCGGGAACGTCGTCTGCCGCCGCATCCGCTCGCCGACGACGGCTATCTCTCGATCGGCTGCGAGCCCTGCACCGCGCCGCCGCTCGACAGCGATAATGTCCGCGCCGGCCGCTGGCAGGGGCGCGACAAGACCGAGTGCGGCATTCACCGCTGACGAGCCAGGCGCTCAATCCGTACAACCCTTATCCAGGGCCAGATTCCATGCACGCTCCCAAGCTGCCGCCGGCACATAGCTCGCGCCGCCGCTCGATCGCCAAGACGGTCTCCTGGCGCGGGTTCGCCTCGATCGACACATTCCTGCTCGGCTACATCTTCACCGGTAGCCCCGTGACCGCCGGTTCCATCGCGGTCGGCGAGATCCTGACGAAAATGGTGCTCTACTATTTCCACGAACGGGTCTGGACACATATCCGCTGGGGCTATGCCGACGAACCGGACCCGGTTCTGGCAGGCGCGCCCGCCAACGTCGATGCCGGACGCGACGCGCTATGACCGCCCGTTTGATTCGTCCCGATGCGCATCGCGTCATGAAATGGAAGAACGGCGGCGGCATGACAGCCGAGATCGCGATTGCGCCCGAAGGCGCCGATCTCGCGGGCGACGGTTTTCTCTGGCGGCTCAGTCTCGCCAGCATCGAAGAGGACGGTCCGTTCTCGGCGTTTCCCGGTATCGACCGCTCGATCATGCTGGTCGAGGGCGCGGGCATGACGCTGACGACCGGGACCGGCACGGTCATCAGCCTCGATCGCCGGTTCGTGCCGCAGGATTTTCCCGGCGAATGGGCGGTCCGATGCCGGCTCGCATCCGGGCCGGTGCGCGATCTCAATCTGATGGTGAACCGGGCGCGGGCCACGCGGCGCTGGGAGATCGTCGAGCTCGGTGCAAAGCCTGCCCGCCTGGCGGCGAACGGCCAAACGCTGATCCTGCACGCGCTGGCCGGACATGCTGTCCTGTCGGGCATCGCCGGTATCGAGCGGATCACGGAAGGCGACACGGCGATCGCCGCGGCGGGCGACATCGCAGCGAACGCCGCCGTCTCGGGCGAGGGAACGATATTCGTCGCGACGATAGCTGCGCACTGACCGCGCGGCGGATTAACGCTGCGGCGGTGCGGTCGGGTAGGCGATCTTCTGCATCGCCGAAGGCGATTTAATCGCCGGAAAGACGGCATAGAAGAACGTGACCCGCGCATCCGCCTCGTAGACCAGCGCCGTGCCCGCCGGAATCCACAGCGTATCGCCCGCTCCCGCGTGATAGACCACATCGCCGACGCGCAGCCGGAAATTTCCGTCATGAATGAACAGCACCTCGTCATAGGTGACCGTCCATTCGACCGCGCAATCCTCGAATATGCCGATGCCGGCGCCGATCGTCGGGCTGTTGCCGGCGTTGACCAGCGCGAGCACGGCGCTGCCATCCTCGATCTCGAATTTCTGATCGCGCTGGCGAAACAGTTTTACGTCTGTCGTGTCGGCGGTCGTGTCGGCGGCCATGTCGGCGTCCTTCCGGTTTGTGATTGCGATGCGATAGGAGTGCGAAACGACGACGCGCCGCGGCCTCAGCCGCGTACCAGCCCGAGCCAGCGGCGTGTGACATTCTCGGCGAACGCGCGCGCGGCGACCGCATGCTCGCCGATTTCACGCCGCACACGCTCGAACTCGATGCCGGCCCGCTCGCCGAAATGGCGCTGCGGGCTGGTCGATCCCTTGATCCAGGTTTCGAGGATTGCCGGCGTCGCCTCGAAATGACCCTGGAAGCCATAGGTCGCACGACCGAGACGGAATCCCTGAATCGGCGTCGTCTCGCCCGCGAGAATATGCACGGCGCCATCGGGCAGGCCGGTCGAATCCTCGTGCCATTGCATCATCCGATGCGGCGTCGCGAGACCGGCGACCAGCGGATCATTCTCGCCCGCCTTCGCGGTCGCAAGCGGAGAAAAACCGAACTCGAATCCCGAGAGACGATGCACCGGCCCGTCGAAGGCGCGGACGACGAGCTGATGGCCCAGGCAGATGCCCATGACCGGCCGGTCGGCCGCATGGAATTTGCGGATCAGATCCATGACCGAATTCAGCATGGGATCGTTGTCCGCTTCGGCGGCGCTCTGCGCACCGCCGAGAACGACCAGTCCGTGATAGTCGTCGGGATCGGTCGGCACCGGATCGCGATCGTAGACATGCGCGACATCGACGCGGGCGCCGCTCTGCTCAAGAACCTCGCCGACGGCGCCAACAGGCGTGCTGGGATAATTCTGAATCGCAAGAATTCGCATGTGTCATGATTTAGGGCGTCGGGGCCGGCCCGTCCAGAGGCGCCGGTTTGCGCCGAAATTTTCCCTGGGTCGGGATGCCACGCCGATGGCGGTTGTATTGGTGGTGCAACCTGCGAAGCTTGGGTCGGCAACCGGTCCAGGGGGTGGGGATGGCGATGTTATCCGACGCGCTGTTGCTGGCCCGGCTACAGTTCGCCTTTACGGTCTCGTTTCACATTCTCTTTCCCGCCTTCACCATCGGTCTGGCGAGCTATCTCGCCGTGCTCGAAGGTCTGTGGCTGTGGCGCCGCAAGCCGGTCTATCTCGATCTTTTCCGCTACTGGGTGAAGATCTTCGCGCTCGCCTTTGGCATGGGCGTCGTATCGGGCATCGTGATGAGCTACCAGTTCGGCACCAACTGGGGTCCGTTTGCCGACGCGACCGGACCGGTTCTTGGCCCGCTGCTCGGTTACGAAGTGCTGACTGCCTTCTTTCTCGAAGCGGGTTTCCTTGGAATCATGCTGTTCGGGATGAAGCGGGTCGGCGAGAAGCTGCATTTCGTTTCGACATGCGTGGTCGCGTTCGGCACTCTGCTCTCGGCGTTCTGGATTCTCTCGGCCAACAGCTGGATGCAGACGCCGACCGGTCATGAGATCGTCGGTACGCAATATTTCCCGGCTGACTGGTGGGACGTGATCTTCAATCCGTCCTTTCCGTTCCGCTTCGTGCATATGGTGCTGGCTGCCTATCTCGCGACGGCGTTCGCGGTCGGCGCAGTCGGCGCGTTCCATCTGTTGCGCGATCGCGCGAACGAGGCGGCGCGCGTCATGTTCTCGATGGCGATGTGGATGGCCTGCCTGGTCGCGCCGCTGCAACTGGTTGTCGGCGATTTGCACGGCCTCAACACGCTCGAACATCAGCCGGCCAAGATCGCGGCGATGGAAGGCCATTGGGAGACGCAGCGCGGCGCGCCGTTCATCCTGTTCGGCCTGCCGGATATGGCTGCGGAAGAGACCCGCTATGCAATCGAGATCCCGAAACTCGGCAGCCTGATCCTGACGCATGAGCTCGACGGCGAAGTGCCGGGCCTGCTCGACTGGCCGGCCAACGAACGGCCGAACGCGGCGGTCGTGTTCTGGGCTTTCCGGATTATGCTCGGCCTCGGCACGCTGATGATCCTAACCGGTCTCATCGGTCTCCTGCTGCGCTGGACCGGCCGGCTCGCCGAATCCCGGACGTTTCATCGTCTCGCGATTGCCATGGGGCCGAGCGGTTTCGTTGCGATGCTTGCCGGCTGGGTGACGACGGAAGTCGGTCGCCAGCCCTGGCTGGTCTATGGGCTGATGCGGATCGAAGACGGCCGGTCGCCGATCGCAGCGCCGGCCGTCGCGAGCTCGCTCGCCGCCTTCTTCGTCGTCTACTGCGCGGTCTTCGGCATCGGTATCTGGTACATGCTGAAAATGATGGCGCAACCGGCGAAGCGCCGGGAGGAAACGCCGGAAAGTCCGCCGACGGTCTCGGCGCGTCTCGATGCCGACGGAGAAACGCCATGACGATCGATCTGCCGCTGATCTGGGCCGGGCTGATAGCCGTCGCCGTCCTGATGTACGTGATTCTCGACGGGTTCGATCTCGGCATCGGCATTCTGTTTCCGGCCATCCGAAAGCCCGCGCATCGCGACGTGATGGTCAATACCGTTGCCCCGTTCTGGGACGGCAACGAAACTTGGCTCGTGCTCGGCGGGGGCGGTCTGTTTGCCGTTTTTCCGCTGGCCTATTCGCTGCTGATGACCGCGTTCTACGTGCCGCTGATCGTGATGCTGCTCGCTTTGATCTTCCGCGGCGTCGCCTTCGAATTCCGCTTTCGCGACCCCAGACACACACGGCTCTGGGATTTTTCGTTCATGGCGGGTTCGATTGTCGCGACCTTCGCGCAGGGCGTGGTGCTCGGCGGATTCATCGGCGGCATCGAAACGGCGGGGAGGGCCTATACCGGTGGCTGGTACGACTGGCTGACGCCGTTCAGCCTTTTGACCGGGCTGGCGCTGGTGGCGGGGTACGGCCTGCTCGGTGCGTGCTGGCTCATCATGAAGACCGAGGGCGAGCTTCAGGCGCGCGCCTTCCATCTCGCCTGGCCGTTCTTCGGTGCCGTGCTGGTCGCGGTGGCGGGCGTTAGCCTGTGGACGCCGCTCCTTCACGCCGAGATCGCCGCGCGCTGGTTCACCTGGCCGAATATCGCGATTCTGTCGCCAGTGCCGCTGCTCGTTGCCGCCCTAGCGCTCGCATTGGCTCGTGCCTTGCGCCGCCGCTACGAATACCAGCCATTCCTGATCGCGCTCGGCATGTTCGCCCTTTCCTATATCGGACTCGGCATCAGTCTGTTTCCCAGCATCGTGCCGCCTTCGGTGACGATCTGGGACGCGGCCGCACCGCCTGTGAGCCAGGGATTTCTGCTGATCGGCGCACTGGTGCTGCTGCCGGTCATTCTGGGATATACCGGCTATGTCTACTGGATTTTCCGCGGCAAGAATCGCGACGGGGAGGGTTATCACGAACACTGAGACGGAGAAGCCATCGCGGCAACGCGGTGCCGCGCGGTTCGGCTGGTTCATCCTGCTATGGATCGGCGGCGTCGCCGCGGTCGGTGCTGCTGCTTATGCCCTGAAGACGCTGCTCGGGGTTCTTTAACTCAGCCGCCGCGCTTCACCGCGTCGAGATGCCGGCCGAAATCCGGATCGCCCATCAGGCGCTGGCAGCGGCCGAACCGGTTTGTCGCATAGGCCCAGAAATCGTCGACCGGGTTCTGGTTCGCATGCTGGATCACACCCCAGAGCGTCCAGAGCAGATCGCACATCGCCTTGTACATGACCATGCGGCCGTATCGGTCGGCCGGTGGCCTGCCGCCGAAATAGGCTTCCATCATTTCGGCATCCTGCGCCTCGTCGAAACCCGCTTCGACCGAGACGTCGCCGAGATCCCACATCGGATCGTTGTTGCCGGCATATTCCCAGTCGACCACCCACATGCGGTCGCCGGTATCGAGGAAATTCTCCGCGAGCGGATCGCAATGGGACGGCACCAGCGGCTCCGGATTTGCGTTCAGCGCAGCACGAACGTTCTCCGCTTCCTTCTGCACCGCATCGTAGCCGTCGGGAATGGTAGCGCCTTTTTTTCGCAGCAGGTCGAGATACGTGTCGATCTGTGCGAACAGCTCGAAGCGCGAGGCAAAGGGTTGCTTGAATTCGTGCATGCGGCGCAAGGCGATGGCCGCGCGCGCCGGCCGGCCGCGCTGCTTGAACCGCTCGCCGTTCATGGTGATGCCGCCGTCGATGAAGCCGGTCACCATCGCGCCGTCGGTCGGATCGAAAAAGGCCAGCGGGGCGTTCACGTCGGCATCGCTGGCGATGCACGCGTTCTGCGCTTCGGCCTTGCGGTCGATATATTCCGACGTACCTTCACCCGGGATCCGCAGCACCCAGGATTTGCCGCGCCAGTCGATCCGATAATTGCGGTTGGTCAGCCCGCCGAGCCGGTCGAGCTTCAGCGACGCATCGGCGCCGGCGAAGAGCGGGACGCGCAACGCGCGCTCACGATCGCTCGCGAGATGGTCGTCGCTCACGATTTCAGCCTTTCGTTCGCGGGGTCGTACAGCGCGCCGTCATGTCGGCGCGCCGGGTAGTGCTCGCAAAAGCTCTCGACCTCGAAATCGCGCGCGTCTGCAAGCTCGATGGGCAGATAAGCATAGACAATCGGCTTCCCGACCGTATGCCCGACATTGCCGGTGGTCGTGACGGCAACGACATTGCCGTTGTGCAGCAAGGCCTCGCCGCCGAAAACCGGCGCCGGCTTCTCCAGCGTAAACAGGCAGAGCTTGCGCTCGATGCCGGCATCGCGGTGCCGCAGCAGCGCATCGCGGCCGATGAAATCGGGCTTCTTCCAGGCGACGCGCGCGCCGAGCCCGGCCTCGAGCGGGTTATAGTCGGGCGTAATGTCGGATGACCAGTAGAGATAGAATTTTTCGACACGCAAGGTCTCGATCGCGCGATAGCCGACATCGGCGATGCCGAATTCTTCGCCGGCCGCGCGCAGCAGCCGATAGACATGCGCCGCATATTCCTGGGGCAGGTGCAGCTCCCAGCCGAGCTCGCCGACATATCCCATGCGGATCGCGCGCACATCGGCGCAGACGCCGATCGCGATGATGCGGCAGGTCGAGAACGGATGTGCCGCGTTCGAGACGTCGGCATCGGCGACCCGTTCGAGCACCGCGCGCGCCTTCGGTCCGCAGAGATTGATGACCGCGCGTGCCGAGGTGACGTCCTGGACGGTCACGCTGCCGTCGTCCGGCAAATGCGTTTCGATCCAGTGCCGGTCATGCACGCCGAAACCGCTGCCGGTCACCATGTAAAAGCGATCCTCAGCAAGCCGCGTGATGGTGAGATCGGCTTCGATGCCGCCGCGCTCGTTCAGAAGCTGGGTGTAATTGGCGCGGCCGACCGGCTTGTCGAGATCGGAGGCGGCGAGGCGCTGCAGCGATGCGAGCGCGCTTTTGCCGGTAATCTCGAATTTGGCGAACGAGGTCTGGTCGACTAGAGCTGCGCGTTCGCGCACCGCCTTATGCTCGGCCATCACCGGCTCGTACCAGTTCGCCTTGCCCCAGGCGGGGCGATCGACCGGTTCCATGTTTTCGGGCGCGAACCAGACCGGCCGCTCCCAGCCGGCCTTCGAACCGAACACCGCGCGGCGTTCCTTCAGTATGTGATGCAGCGGCGAAAGCCTAAGGTCGCGCGCGCTCTCATGTTCCTGGCCGGGCCATGCCATCTTGTAGTGATGGCCGTAAAGCTCGATCGCGCGCGGATACATGAAGGCGCGCGTGTTGTGGTGCGCCGCGAAGCGTCTGACGTCGAGCGGCCAGAGATCGAGGCTCGGACGCCCGTCGACGATCCATTCCGCCATCATCCGCCCGGCACCGCCGCCGGCTGCGATGCCGTAGAGGAATCCGCTCGCCACGAAATAGTTATCGAGTTCGGGCGCCTTGCCCATGATGAAATCCGCATCGGCGGAATAGGGGATCGGCCCGTTGATCAGCTCGCGGATGCCGATTTCGTTGAGCACCGGCGTGCGTTTCGCGCCGAGGGCTGCGAGCTGTTCGAACCGGTCGAAATTCGACGGCAACAGCTCGCGACCGAACTCCGTAGGAATGCCGCGATCGCCGAACGGCTTCGTGTCGGGCTCGTAACCGCCCATGACGAGGCGGCCGGCATCAGGCTTGTAGTAAACCAGCAGATCCGGATCGCGCATCGTCGGCATCCCCTTCGGCATGTCGGCGATCGGATCGGTGATTAGATATTGATGTTCGAGTGCCAGCGCCGGCACGGCGACATCGCTCATCAGCCCGAGTTCGCGGCCCCACATGCCGGCGCAATTGACCATGAGGCCGCAACGGATCGTGCCATCCGACGTTACGATCTCGACGACGCGCTTGCCGTTGCGTTTGACCGCGGTGACGCGCGCGCCCTCGAAGATACGTGCGCCTTTCATGCGCGCGCCCTTGGCGAGTGCCTGTGCCACGCTGGCCGGATCGATGTAACCGTCGGTCGGCAGATAGGCCGCACCGAGCACGTTTTCGGTCGACATCAGCGGAAAGAGTTTCTGCGCCTCGTCGGCCGAGACCAGATTCATCTCGAGCCCGAACGAGCGCGCCATGGTGAGGGCGCGCTTCAGTTCCATCATGCGCTCGCCGGAACAGGCAAGGCGCAGCGAACCGACCTTGTGCCAGCCGAGCGCCTGGTCGGTTTCTTCCTCAAGCGTGTCGTAAAGATCGACCGAGTGGCGCAGCATCCGCGTCGTGTTGCGCGAGGAGCGCAACTGGCCGACGAGGCCCGCCGCATGCCAGGTGGCGCCGTGCGTGATGCCGGATTTCTCCAGCACGACGACATCGGTCCGGCCCATGCGCGTCAGATGATAGGCGATCGAACAGCCGATGATGCCGCCGCCGACGATGACGATCTCGGCTTCGGCGGGCAGCTTTCTATCGGTCATCGGCGAAGGTCTCCGTCGTCGATGGGATCACTCGACCCCTCACGTTCGTCAGCACCGGGATCGAGCCGGCGATCCATCGATGGATGTCCGGGTCAGGCCCGGACATGACGCATGGGAAAGGGCGAGTGCCCGGAACTCAATTTGCGGGCCAGCAACCCGTGCGGGCTCGATCATAGGAAAGAGGCGGGGGCGGGTGCCAGCCCGGCGAGCGCGGCGGCTAGAGCTGTTTCACCAAGGCTGCCGCATGGTCCCGCGCGAACGCCGCGAGGCCGGTTGGCTTGCGGCCCAGCACGTGTTCGACGTCGCCGCCCTCGATCGCCGACTTGCCTTCCTTGATGTTTGCGAGGATATCGAGCACCTGACCGGCCGCATCTTCGGTCATGCCGGATGCGATCGCTTCCTGCTGCCAGGATTCCGGCGCGATGTCCTCGAAGACGAAACGCCGGCCGGTCGCTTCTGATAAAATCCGGGCGACATCACTGTGGCTCAGCAGCTCGGGGCCGTTCAGCAGATAGGATTTTCCAACATGGCCGGGTTCGGTCAGCGCCCTGACCGCAACCGCTGCAATGTCGCGCACGTCGATGAACGGTACGCGCCCGTCGCCGACCGGCAGCCGCAGTTTGCCGCCGGGGCAATAGATGAGGAAGTTCTGGTGGAACCAGCTCGGCTTCAGGAGGCAGTAGCCGAGACCTGAACGGGCAAGCTGTTCGTCGGCGGCGGCGTGCGCGCGGATTAAGCGCGAGGGCGCATCGTGCGCGGCGGAGCTGGCCGACAGCCGTACCACCATGCCGACGCCCGCGGCGCGGCAGGCCTCGATCAGGTTATTCTGCAGGGCAAGCTGGTCGGCATGATCGAACGAGGCCATGAAGACTGAGCGCACGCCCTTGCAGGCCGCAGCGAGCGATATCGGTTCGGCGAAATCGCCGATTGCGATCTCGACGCTCGCGGGCAGGTCGGCGGCCGTGTCGCGGCTGCGGACCTGCGCGCGCAAGGGGATGCCGGCATCGCCGATCGCGCGTACAACCGCGCGCCCAGTCGTGCCGTTGGCGCCGGTCACCAGCACCGGCCGTTTATCGGATGGCATCGTTGGAACTCCCCGCCCGGATCAGGCCGGCAGCGTGACCGCGATCCGCCGGCGTATCAAGCGGGCGAAATGTCGCCGTCGGTCAGCTCCCGACGCCGCCTTCCGCCTTGCGCCGCGCGATATAGGCCTTGAGCGCCTCGTCGACCCCGGGATCGATCGGCGGCGGTTCGTATTCGGCGAGAATCTGCTTCCAGATCGCATTGGCGCGCTGTGTCGCATCGAGCCCGCCGGCTTCGCGCCAGGTTTCGAAATTGCGCCAGTCAGAAAGGATCGGCGCATAGAACGCCGTCTCGTAGCGCGCCAGCGTGTGCGCGGCACCGAAGAAATGGCCGCCGGGTCCGACCTCCTTGATGGCATCGAGGCCGAGCGCATCGTCGTCGACCGCGAAAGGCTGCAAGGCCTCGCTCATGGTCTGCAGGATCTCGGCATCGAGAATCATCTTCTCGTAGGAGGCGACGAGCCCGCCTTCCATCCAGCCGGCGCCATGCTTCACCATGTTGGCGCCGCCCATCACCGCGCCCCAGAGCGACATGCAGCTTTCATAGGCCGCCTGTGCGTCGACCGCGTTCGCCGTGCAGCAGTTCGACGAGCGGTAGGGCAGGCGGTAGCGGCGCGCGAGCTGGCCGCCGGCCATCGCGGCGCGGGTATATTCCGGCGTGCCGAAGGCGGGCGCGCCCGACTTCATGTCGACGTTCGAGGTGAAGCAGCCATAGATCGCGAGCGCGCCCGGCTTCACCATCTGCATATAGGCGATGACGCCGAGCGCCTCGGCATTCTGCAAGGCGAGCGCACCGGCCAGTGTCGCCGGCGCCATCGCGCCCGACAGCGTGAAGGGCGTAACGATCACCGCCTGGCCATGCTCGGCAAGAAATGTCAGCCCGTCGATCATCTGCTGGTCGACCCTGAGCGGCGAGTTGGTGTTGATGACGGTATGAAGGCCGGGGCGGCGTGCCGCCTCGTCTTCCGAGATGCCGCGTGCGATGCAGTCGAGCGCCAGCGCATCCGCGACGCGGCCGGCGCCGATGCCGGACGGCATCCAGATCCGGTCGGTCAGCGTGATGAAATCGTATTGCGCATCGAGATGGCGCACCGCCGGCGGCAGATCGGCCGGTTCGACCGGATAGCCCGAGATCGAATGCACGACATTGAGGCTCTGCGCGATCCGCAGCAAATTCTGGAAATCCGCCCTGGTGCCGGGCCGGCGCCCGCGATCGAGGTCCGAGACGTTCGGTGCGCTGGAGACCGACGCGAACACGACATGATTGCCGCCGATGGTGACGCTGCGCTGGGGATTGCGCGCATGCAGCATGAACTCGGCCGGCGCCTTCGCGACATATTCCAGCACCATCGCGCGATCCATGCGCACACGTTTGTTGCTGCGATCGACCTTCGCGCCGACTTTCTCGAGACGATCGAGCGCGCCGTCATGCAGGATTTCGAGACCGATATTTTCGAGAATGCGGAACGAGGCGTCCTCGACTTTGGCAAGCTGCTCTTCGGTCAGAATCTCGATCGGGCGATAGGGATTGACCAGCGGCCGCCAGGCCTGCTGCCGGAAACCGCTTGCCCGGCGCCGCTGCCGTCGCTGGCGCCCGTCGGCCCGCGCCTCGCCGGTCGTCGGTTCGTGCGGCGCGGCGGCATCAGTTTCCGAGGCGGTTTCGGGCATGAAAAGCTCCTTCTGCGGTTCTGCATGGGCCGATCCCAAGGCTGCGTCTGCCCGGGCCCCGACCTTGGCCGTCCCAGAACCGACCGCTTATCGACTGCTTACCGACCGCTGCCGGATCGTGGGGGCTGGCATGCAAGATTCGCCGCGTTCGCCCCTTGCCCGCGCGCCGCGTCATAGGCTACGCGGGATGATGTCTGCGTTGGCCGGTGCGTGAGACGTACCGGTCGCGCCTTCGGGGCCGTCTCCAATGCATGTTTCTTATCCGATCTGGCTGCGTAGAGCCTCGAACCCGGGCGCGATGGTCTTCGCCATCCTGTTCACGTTCGAATCGCTTGCCCGCGCCAGCCTGGCGACGGTCATTCCGCTGAGCGCGCATGAGATGCTCGGCAATGCGCGCGACGTGGCGATCCTCTATACCGCCGTCGGCCTCACCGGATTGGCCGGCAGTTTTTCGATCCCGTTTCTGATTCGGCATTTCCGGCGTCGCTGGGTCTATACCGGCGGCGCGATCGGCATGATCGTCGCGGCCGGATTGATCGCACTGCATACGCTGCCGACCCAGGCGGTGGGCATGGTGCTGCGATCCTTCGCGATCGCGGCGATGAACATCTCGATGTCGCTCTACATCATGGATTATATCCGCCGCCGCGATCTGACGAAGGTCGAGCCGTTCCGTCTGATGATGAGTTCGGGTGCGTGGACGCTGGGGCCGTGGCTCGGCGTCTATCTGAACGCGCGCTTCGGCCACGGTACCGCAGAGGCGATGAGTGCCGTCTCGATCGTGTGTCTCATCGTTTATTTCTGGTATCTGCGCATGCAGGACAATCCGGCGGTCGCCGCGGCGACACGGCCACCGCCATCGCCGTTTGCCGCGATCCGGCGTTTTGTCAGTCAACCGCGGCTGCGGCTTGCCTGGATCATTCCCTTCGCGCGCTCGACCTGGTGGGCGATGTTCTTCGTCTATCCGCCGATCTATGCGAAGAGCTCCGGGCTCGGCGCGGAGATGGGTGCGCTGCTGGTTTCGGCCGGCAACGCTTTGCTGATCTTCAGTCCGCTGGTCGGTCGCCTTGCCTATCGCATCGGCATGCGCCGGCCGATCATTTTTGCGCTGGCCGGCTCCGGCATCTGCACATTGCTGGCGGTCGTGCTCTACGATTTCCCCTGGGCGGTCGCCGCGGTTCTGCTTGCCGGCGCGACCGGCACTGTGATCCTCGATGCGCTCGGCAATATTCCATTCATGCGCTCGGTCCGCCCGTGGGAGCGACCGCAGATGACGACGGTCTTCCGCACCTATATCGACTGTTCGGAGCTGCTGCCGTCGATCCTGTTCTCTGCCCTGCTCACCTGGTACGACCTCCGCGCGGTGTTCGTGGTCAGCGGGCTGTGGCTGATCGTGGTCGCGTTCGTCGCGCTCAAGCTGCCGAAACGAATGTAGCGAACGCTATTTCGTGCCGTAGAGCCGGTCGCCCGCATCGCCGAGGCCGGGCAGGATATAGGCCATCTCGTTCAGTCGTTCGTCGAGCGCGGCGGTGAAGATCGGAATTGTTGGATGCGATTCCCGCACGCGTTTGACGCCCTCGGGCGCTGCCACCAGCACGACAAGGCGAATGCGCGCATCGGGAACGCCGCGCTCGTTGAGGATGTCGAGCGCCGCCACCGCCGAACCGCCGGTCGCCAGCATCGGATCGCACAGGATGAAGAGGCGATCCTCGGGGTCGGGCAGCTTGACGAAATACTCGACCGGCCGATGTGTATCGTGATCGCGATAAAGACCGATATGGCCGATGCGCGCGCCGGGAATGAGATCGGCCAGCCCCTCGACCATGCCGAGGCCGGCGCGCAGGACCGCAACCAGGACCACTTTCTTGCCGGAAATCGTCGGCGCTGCCATCGTCACGAGCGGTGTTTCGATGGTTTCGCTGCCGAGCGGCAGATCGCGCGTCACCTCGTACCCCATCAGCAGCGCGATCTCGCGCAGCAGCTGGCGAAAGAGAATCGTCGGCGTGCGCTTGTCGCGCATGAGGGAGAGCTTGTGCTGGATCAGCGGATGATCGAGCACCGTGATGTTCTGATTCAACGTCGCTGCTCCTTCAGGTTCGCACCAGCGGTCGGGTGAGGCAGGTCGGGCCGCCCTGTCCCTTCTCGGAGATTTCGCGCCCGGCGATGGCGATCGCCTCGGCGCCGGCTTTCTCGAGGCGTCGCCGCGTCTCGGGATTGCCCTCGATCATGACACAGCGTCGCGGCGCGATTGCCAGCACGTTGCAGCCCATGCTGTCGAATTCCTCGTCCGGCACTTCGACCAGCGCGATGCCGCGCTCGATCAGCCATTCGCGGAACGGGACCGGCATCAGCGGCGAATAGACCAGCGCCAGATCGCGGTCGATCGGCGATAGGATCGACATCAGATGGAACACATCCGAGGGCCCGCGATAATGCGGCAGCGGCACGGTTACGACCTCGACATCGCCGCCGACCAGCGCCGCGAGCTGACGGATGCCGTCGTCATTGGTGCGATAGCCGCGCGCGACCGCGAGCGTCTGCGCATCGAACCAGACCAGATCGCCGCCCTCGATGCGGCCAGGCGGCTCGATGTGGCCGAGCACCGCGATGCCGGCTGCCGCGAGCGCTGTACCGTGGATGGCCGGTTCGCGCTGCCGCGCGGGCTTGCCCATGTTGCACAGCACCAGGCCCCTCGGTGTTTCGAGCGCCGCATCGCGCACATAGAGGCTGTCGATGGTGAGGCCAGGTGCCGCCGGCAGATAGTCGATCGTCGCGCCCGTGCCGGCGAGGATCGCCGCGAACCGGTCGAACTCGTCGATCGCGCAAGCGAGATCGGGCCGCGCCGTATAATTGAGCGCCTGCCATTCGGAATCGATCCGCGCGTCGTCGACGAACGCCTCCCGCGGATGGCGCAGCGCGACGCGGGCCAGCGTGCCGTATTCGTTGAACGAGCGCTGCTGCACATTCATGACCGATGCTCCGGAAGCGGCGCGCGACAGCGCCGGGCTGGATCCTGCGTGGATCGGCCGGACAATGGCAAACTGCGCGCGCCGCGGCAATCGGGTGGTCTTCGGCTGCCGGCCGACTCCGTTCGGGCTTTTGATTCCGGCGGTCGCCTTGTTGTAGTAGCGTCCGGCCGGCTTTCACGCGGATCGTCTCCCGGGTGGCGTGACAAGGCGGGCTTGGTCGGAGGATGCGGAATGGCGAGCGACGAACTTACGAGGCTGACGGCACGCGAAGCGGTGTCGCTGCTCAAATCGGGCGCGGTCTCGCCGCTTGAAATGGTCGATGCCGCGCTCGAGCGGATCGCCGAGACCGACGGCGCGATCAACGCGATGCCGACCTTGTGCCCGGATCGGGCGCGCGGCCATGCGATGCGGCTCGCCGCGGGCATGGGCGTGCCGGCGGATCCCGGCCCGGGCTGGCTCGCGGGCCTGCCGATCGCAATCAAGGAGCTCGACGATCTTGCCGGCGTGCGCACCACCTATGGTTCGCCGATCTTCGCCGACAATGTGCCGACGCGTTCCGACATCATGGTCGAGGGGCTGGAGGCGAACGGCGCGATCGCGATCGGCATGTCGAACTCGCCCGAATTCGGTGCGGGGGGAAACACGTTCAACGAGGTTCACGGCGAGACGCGCAATCCGTGGAACGTCGCGCTCAACGCCGCGGGCTCGTCCGGCGGATCCGCCGCGGCACTCGCGACCGGGCAGGTGTGGCTCGCGACCGGCTCCGATCTTGGCGGTTCGCTGCGTACGCCAGCCAGCTTCTGTTCGGTGGTCGGCTTTCGCCCGTCGCCGGGTCGTGTCGCGCATGGGCCCTCGGAGCTCAAGTTCGGTCCGCTGTCGATTCACGGGCCGATGGCGCGCAATGTCGGCGACACCGCGCTGATGCTCGATGCGATGGCCGGCTGGCATATCGAGGATCCGTTGTCGCTGCCACCGCCGCCGCAACCCTTCCAGATGGCGGCGGACTGGCGAGAGGCGCCGAAGCGCGTGGCCTTCAGCGAAGATCTCGGCATCACGCCGGTCGATCCGGAAGTGCGCCGCCTCTGCCGCGAGGCCGCGTGGAAACTTGAGGCGGCCGGCGCGCGCGTCGAGGATGCGCACCCGGATTTCGAGGGCGTGTTCGAAGCGTTCCAGGTTCTGCGCGCGCTCAGCTTCGCCACCAGCATGAAACCGCTCTACGACAATCATCGCCATCTGCTGAAGCCCGACATCGTGTGGAACATCGAACTCGGGTTCACGCTGACGCCGGAGCAGATCGGCCAGGCGCAACTGCGCCAGAGCCGGCTCTATGCCGACATGGTCGCCTTCTTCGAGACCTATGACGTGCTGATCGCGCCGGCGGCGTGCACGCCGCCGCTGCCGATCGAGATACGCTGGTTGCGCGAACTCGAAGGAGTGCACTGGGACAATTATGTCGAATGGTTACGAATTGTTTCTGTCGTAACAATGTCGACATGCCCGGTGATCGCCCTGCCGGCGGCCTTCACGGCAGACGGCCGACCGGTCGGCATCCAGATGGTGGGCCGGCCGCGCGGCGACTGGTCGCTGCTCTCGGCCGCCGCATCGTTCGAAGAAATTGCAGGGGTGGCGGGACTGACACCGATCGACCCGCGGGCATAACAGCTTGGGGCAGCCGTCGCGGTTGCCGCCCCGGCGTTGGGCGGGCACAATCGGGCCGACCGCCGTAAATCGCCAGGAATGAATCGGAAGGCCATGGAATCGCTGCAACGACGCCTGATGTTCGGAGACCCGATGCCGACGATCGCCGGACGCACGTCGGGCCGGGACCGCATTACGTTCAGCAACCTTGCCGGCCGTTACAGCGTCTTCTGCATGTTCGGCTCCGCGGCGGACCCGGCGGCCCGCCAGACGCTCGACCGCGTGATCGCCCATCGCAACCTGATGGACGATCAGAAGATCACGTTCTTCGGGGTCAGCACGGATCCTGCTGACGAATCGCTGGGCCGGGTTCGTTCGATTCTGCCCGGCATCCGCTTTATCTGGGATTTCGACCGGGAGGTCAGCCGCACCCTCGGCGCGATCTCGCCCGAGACGGATCAGGACGAGCCCCGCATCGTCATCGCCGATCCTTCGATGCGCGTCTATGCCGTAATCCCCTTTGCCGACGACATGCGCCATGCCGATCAGCTGATCGCGGTACTGAAGGCGATGCCCGAGGTCGCGATGCATGCCGGCGTTCCGGCCCAGGCGCCGGTGCTGGTTGTGCCGCGGATTTTCGAGCCGTCGCTCTGCGCACAGCTGATCAATCTCTACGACACCCAGGGCGGTAACGATTCGGGTTTCATGCGCGATGTCGACGGTCGCACTGTCGGCATCATCGACTATCGCCTGAAACGGCGCAGCGACCACGAGATCGTCGATCGCGTCCTCAAGCAGGGAACGCAACGCCGCATTGCGCGACGTCTCATACCGGAGATTGAAAAGGCCTTTCAGTTCAAGGTCACGCGTATCGAACGCTACATTGTTGCCTGCTACGACGCGGGGGTCGGCGGCTATTTCAAGCCGCATCGCGACAACACCACGCTCGCAACCGCGCATCGCAAATTCGCAGTCACCATCAATCTCAATACCGGCGATTATGAGGGCGGCGGCCTAAACTTCCCCGAATATGGACCGCAGGTCTATCACGCGCCGCGCGGCGGTGCCGTCGTGTTCTCCTGTTCGATGCTGCACCAGGCCATGCCGGTCGAACGCGGCAAGCGGTATGTGTTCCTGCCGTTCCTCTATGACGAGGCCAGTGCGGCTGTGCGCAAAGCGAACAGCGTCTATCTGGTGCGCAAGGAGAAAGCGGAGGCCGTCGCATCGGACGACCAGGCGACCGACGATGCCGCGATCGTGCCGTCGCCCGAGGATGGCGACGAGGAAGCGGTGCCCGCCATCCAGCCGGTGCGCGCGCCGCGCTGAGGTCGATCTCGCGGATTCCCGCCCTTTCGCCCTTGCAAAACGACGAAACGCCCGCTTGCAGGCCGGTTCCGGCGTAATTATATTGCGCTGCAATATCGCATCCTGGCGGGAGTTCGAGTCGCATGAGCAACGGCCTGTTTCTGGAAGACCTCGATGTCGGAATGTCGGCGACGTACGCCAAGACAGTCTCCGAGGCTGACATCGTTCTGTTCGCCGGCATCTCGGGCGACAGCAATCCCGTGCATGTCGATGACGACTATGCGCGCGACACCATGTTCAAGGGCCGTATTGCGCACGGCTTGCTGACGGCGAGTTTCATCTCCGCCGTGCTTGGCACGCGCCTTCCGGGGCCGGGCTGCATCTATCTCTCGCAGAATCTCCGCTTCAAGGCACCGGTCCGGATCGGCGACACGGTTCGTGCCGTCGTCGAGGTGACCGAGATCGATCGCGACCGCGCCCGGATCACGGTCTCGACGCGTTGCATGGTCGGCGACAAGACGGTGATCGACGGCGAGGCGGTGCTGATGGTGCCGCGTCGTGCCGACCGCCAGGCCGCCGAATAGCGGGCACACGCGCCCTCGCACTCGCCCGACACACGCGATATGGTCACCCGCCCCGGCGCCGTATTGCGCCGGCAGAACAGGGACTTCCGGGCGGCGATCGCTCGGGACGAGTGAGCCGATGCGGATCTTTCGCCATCATCAGGAAGTGCCGGTCGAGGCCCGCGGTGCCGTCGTCGCGCTCGGCAATTTCGATGGCGTGCATCGCGGCCATCAGGCCGTGATCGGCGAGGCGGCGCGCATCGGGCGCGAACTCGGAACAGCGCCGGCGGTGCTGACTTTCGAACCCCATCCGCGCGAATTCTTCCAGCCCGACCAGCCGGTTTTTCGCCTCACGCCGTTTCGCCTGAAAATGCGCCAGATCGAGGCGATCGGCATCGACCATGTCGTCGTGCTGCATTTCGATGCGACGCTGGCCGCGATGAGCGCCGAGGCGTTCGTGGTCGAGATTCTCGGCGAAGGCATCGAGGCGAACCATGTCGTCTGCGGTTACGATTTCGTATTCGGCCGCGGCCGCACCGGCAATGCGGCGCTGATGCGCGAACTCGGGCGCGAGTACGGGTTCGGCGTCACCAGCGTCGATGCGGCGCAATCGGAAGACGGCATCATCTTTTCATCGACCCGGGTTCGCGAACATCTCCTCGCCGGCGAACCGGCGGCGGCGACGCAGCTGCTCGGCCGGCCCTGGGAGATCGCCGGGCGCGTCGAGCATGGCGCCAAGCTCGGGCGCGTGCTCGATTTCCCGACAGCGAACGTCTCGATGGCCGAATATCTGCAGCCGAAATGGGGTGTCTATGCCGTGAAGGCCGGCATCGACGAGGGTACCCAGACCCACTGGCATGACGGCGTCGCCAGCATCGGCATCCGGCCGACGGTCAACGGCACGCAAGTGCTGCTCGAAACCTATCTGTTCGATTTTTCGGGCGATCTCTATCACCGAATCTTTCGCGTGGCGCTGATCGATTTCCTGCGGCCCGAGGTCAAGTTCGGCGATCTCTCGTTGCTGAAGCGGCAGATGACCCAGGACGCCGAAAAGGCCCGCACCGCGCTCGCCGCCTATCGGGGACCGCCGCCGGGCGCCGTCCCGCCGCCCTTGCATTTGCCCGAGGATCGCTTTATTCGACCGGGGCCCTACGAACGGGCGCTCAAGCCGCGCCCCCAATCGCCAGGCTGAACAATCCCGTGACGATCGATTACAAGACGACGGTCTTCCTGCCGCGCACGGATTTTCCGATGCGTGGCAACCTGCCTGAGCGCGAGCCGGAGATGCTGGCGCGCTGGCAGGCGATGGATCTGTTCGGGAAGCTGAGAGCGAATGCGAAGGGCCGCAAGAAATTCATCCTGCATGACGGCCCGCCTTACGCGAACGGTCCGATCCATATCGGCACCGCGCTCAACAAGATCCTGAAGGACGTCGTCAACCGGACGCAGCAGATGTCCGGCAAGGATGCGTTCTACATCCCGGGCTGGGACTGTCACGGCCTGCCGATCGAATGGAAGATCGAAGAGCGCTATCGCGCCGCCGGCAAGAACAAGGACGAGGTGCCGATCGTCGAGTTCCGGCGCGAATGCCGCGAGTTCGCGGAAGGCTGGATCGATTTTCAGCGCACCGAGTTCAAGCGGCTCGGCGTCGAGGGCGACTGGTCGCATCCCTACACGACGATGAGCTTCGCCGCCGAAGCGCAGATCGCGCGCGAGCTCGGCAAGTTCCTGATGAATGGCGGGCTCTATCGCGGGCAGAAGCCGGTCCTGTGGTCGGTCGTGGAAAAGACCGCGCTCGCCGATGCCGAGGTCGAGTATCACGACCACGTCTCGAACACGATCTGGGTGCGCTTCCCGGTGGTGACATCGACGCTGCCGGCGCTCGAGGATGCCAGCGTCGTCATCTGGACGACGACGCCCTGGACCATTCCCGGCAACCGCGCGATCGCCTATGCCGAGGAGGCGAACTATGCCGTCCTCAAAGTGACGCGCGTCGAGGATGGCTCGCTCGCCCGCGCCGGCGAAACGATGGTCATCGCCGCGGACCTGCTGCCGCGGGTCGCCGCCGACGCGAAGATCGCGGAATACAAGATCCTGCAGACCGTGACCGGCGCCGATCTTGCCGGCACGATCACCGCGCATCCCTTCCGCGGCCGCGGCTACGAGTTCGACGTGCCGCTGCTTGCCGCCGATTTCGTGACGATGGAGCAGGGCACCGGCTTCGTGCATATCGCGCCCGGCCACGGCGCCGACGACTTCGTGCTCGGTACCGCGCACAAGCTCGAAGTGCCGCCGACGGTCGATGCCGAAGGTCTCTATTACGAACACGTGCCTTTGTTCGCCGGAAAGCGCGTCCTCACCCAGCAGGGCAAGAAGGGCGACGCCGACAAGGCGGTCATCGCCGTGCTCGAGGAAACCGGCGCGCTGCTTGCCAGGGGCACGCTCAAACATTCCTATCCGCATAGCTGGCGCTCGAAGGCGCCGCTCATCTTCCGCAACACCGCGCAATGGTTCATCTCGATGGAGACGAACGATCTGCGCAAGACGGCGCTGCAGGCGATCGACGATACGCGCTTCTTCCCGCCGCAGGGCCGCAACCGGCTGCGCGGCATGATGGAGACGCGGCCCGACTGGTGCGTGTCGCGCCAGCGAGCCTGGGGCGTGCCGATCACCATCTTCACCAGCAAGAAGACCGGCGAGCCGCTGCGCGATCAGGCGGTGATCGACCGCATCGCCGACACGTTCGAGCGCGAGGGGTCGGATGCCTGGTTCACCAGCCCGCCCGCGCGGTTCCTCGGCAACGACTACAATGAAGACGATTTCGAGCAGGTCTCCGACATCATCGAGGTCTGGTTCGATTCCGGATCGACCCATGCCTTCGTGCTCGAACCGCGCAAGGATACGGACCTCGCCTGGCCGGCCTCGCTCTATCTCGAAGGTTCGGACCAGCATCGCGGCTGGTTCCATTCCTCGCTGCTGGAATCCTGCGGCACGC
>JBBDMS010000028.1:0-13998 GCA_040878185.1 Dongiaceae bacterium
GCCTTGACCGCACCCGCCACACGGTCGTGTACGTGCCCAACCCCGCGATCGGCGACCGGGGCCTCGGCCGGCACGACCACGCCCGATGTCGAGGCCGCAAAGCCGGTTGCCCTGGCGCTCGAACGGCGCCCGCCCTCCGAGGCGCTGCCCTTTCCGGCGGCCCCCGATCGCGACGCCGGCGCACCCGAAGCGGAGGACGAGGCGGCCGGCGCGCAAGTTGACGCCGCCCGGCTCGTCAACTAGCTTCCGCGCGCGTTTTTCGGGGCTCCCGAACGGGATTCCCAGCGCCGGCACGGACGGCCGGTTGATGCCGCTCCGCGCAGATTTGGGCCCTGGTGTTTCGCACCGCGGCCATCGGGCGCCGCAGTAGCTCAGTTGGTAGAGCAACGCATTCGTAATGCGTGGGTCGGGGGTTCGAGTCCCTCCTGCGGCACCAGCATCCGTTCCGGTTCACCGCCTCCCGCCCGCCGGCAGCTCCGCGATCGCTGTGCTCGTCAGCGCATCTGCAATCGATGCGGTTGGCCAGGTACCGCGCCGGAACAGCTCGTGCCATGGCGCATCGGTCGGAAACGCGACGCCCTCTTCCTGATGAATTGTCGCGATCAGTTGCAGCAGCCGCATCCGATCGGGCCGCAGCCGTTCGAATGTACGACTGCGGATGTAACGCGGATCGATTGAAAGTGCTGCAAGCTCGCGCACAGCACCGGCGATCGCGGCCGGCTCCGGCGCCACGATGCGCGAGAAATCCGGATCGAGAATGCGATCGCGCCCGCCGATCGACGGGGTCGAGACGACGGGCAGGCCGCAGAGCATATACTCGACCGCCGCGCGCATCGCGCCTTCGGCTTCGGAAAGACACAGTCCGACACGCGCCCGCGAAACCCAGTGCGCGACGTCCTCCGGCTCCAGAAAGCGGTACTCACCGTCGATCTCGTTGACGAAGGTTGCCTGCGGCAGCATCGCACGCACGCCTTCGGGATAATTCTCTACCTGGACCGAGCGTGGATGATAACGGTGATAAATCAGGGCAACGCTTGCCAGATCGCGGCACAGCTCGTGCCGCTTGAACGGCACGAGCGCCGCGGTATAGACCGCATCGAACTCTTTCTCAGCCGGCGGTGAGACATCGAACCGGGTTTCGTCGACGAATGCGAGCGTGCTGCAGAGGATGCCGGGAATGCCCTGCGCGCGATAGAGTTCGAGTTCGCGATGGCTGTTGCACAGCATGATGTGGCGATGTTCGGGATAGCGGGCGCGCAACGCGTGAAATTCCGCGACATCCTCGGCGACACCCTCCACGTTCTCGCGATTCCAGGCGAGCCGGACCAGGAAATAGGCGCGCCGGTCGCCGACATGCGGTGCCAGCGTACTCGCCGCTCCGACGCGCTCGCCCGGTCTGCCCGGTCCCCAGAAGATGAACGGTTCGCGCGCGACCAGCAGGCCGACGACGTCGGTGCGGTCCGGTTCGATGCCGGGGCTCATATCCGGGTTTCGCTTTCGGGCTTCCGCCCAGTTGCCGCCACCGGTCGTTCCGTCATCAGGTTTTCCGCCGTCTTGAACGGCCAGGCGCCGCGGCGAAACAGTTGCAACCAATCGGTATCGTCCGGAAACGGTACGTTCTCCTCGCGGAAGATCGTGGCGATCAGCTTTACCAGCCGCACCCGATCGGGTTGGACCGTTGCAAGGGCCGCGGCGCGAACGGCAGCCGGTTCGATACGCCGCGCGATCAATACGTCGACAGCCCGGGCAACCGCTTCGGGCGTCGGCTCGGTTTCAATCGAAAAAGCGGGATCGAGCATCCGGTCGCGCCCGCCGATCGAGGGCGTCGTCACGACCGGCAATCCGCAATAGAGATATTCTGCACAAGCCCGCATCGGCCCTTCATGCGCCGAAAGGCAGAGCCCGACGCGGGCGCGCGTCAGCCAGGTGGGCAGTTCGCGCAGCCTGAACTGCCGATAGGGTCCGTCGATTTCATTGATGAAGGTGGCATGCGCGAGCTGCATACGGATCTTGGCGACATAGTCCGGCTCGTTGGCCAGGAAATACGGGTATCGATGATAGATCAACGCCAGTTTGGCGATGTCGCGGCACAGTTCGTGGCGCTTGTAGCTGCCGAAAACGGCATTGTAGATCGCATCGAACCGCTTGGGTTCCGATGGCACCGGCTCGAAGATCGTTTCGTCGACAAATACATTGCTGGAACAGACAATCGCCGGCAGGCCGACCGCGCGATAGTTTTCGAGCGCGCTTCGCGTCGCGGCCAGGAATACATGCCGATGCTGCGGCCATCGTGCCACGGCGGCACGAACATGCTCCAGATCGCCGCGGACCCCGTCGATATCTTCGCGATGCCAGCTCGGCGAGATCAGGAACCAGGCGCGACGATTGCCGACCAGTTCGGCAGCCGTGGACGCAAGCCCGAGCGGATATTTGTCTGCCGAAGGGCCCCAGAATATCGCCGGTTCGTGGCTCACAGTAAAACCCGCCAGCGATTCGCCGTCGTCGGTTTCCGCCGGATGATTGGGATCGGGCAAGGATTGAGTCATAACGAAATCGGTTATCGGATCGCAAGCAGGTCGGCGATCGGCGTTTCGCTCAGCATTTTGCCGATCGTCTTTTGCGGCCACGGGCTCTTGCGGAACAACTGCAGCCAGGGCGCCCGCTCGGGAAACGTCACGCCTTCCTGTTCGTGAATCGCGGCGATGAGTTGGAGCAGGCGCATCCGATCCGGCCGGAGTGCCGCCGCGGCGCTCTTGCGGACCTGCTGTGGATCGAGCCTTCGATCGATCAGGCTGCGCACGCCCGCCGCGACTGAATCCGGCGTCGGCTCGACCGTGATCGACCAGGCGGGGTCGAGCACCCGGTCGCGCCCGCCGATGCTCGGCGTTGTTATCACCGGCCGGCCGCAGAGCAGATATTCGATCGAGGCACACATCGCCCCCTCGACATCGGAAAGGCAGAGCCCGACCCGGCTGCGATTGATCCAGGTCGCCACATCGGGCCCGCGCAGCAGCCGATAGTCGGGGCCGAGATCGTTGACGAAGGTCGCCTGCGGCAGCATCGCGCGATATTGTTCGAGGATCGCCGCGCTTCTTTGTCCTTCGTTGTGAAACCAGTGATAGATCAGCGCCAGGTTCGGAACGTCGCGGCACAGTTCGTGACGCTTCAGCTCGGTCAGCGTCGCGGTATAGATCGCATCGAAGCGGACCGTCTCCGTCGGCTGGATCCGGAAGACGGTTTCGTTCACGAAGGCGAGTGTGCTGCACAGAATGGCATCGATGTCGCGCTCGCGCGCAAGCCCGAGCTCCTGGCGCGTATTGCAGAGCATGATGTGACGATGCTCCGGATAGTCTCGACGCAGTGCGGCGATCGCCGCGGCGTCGTCGTCGACCATGCCCGGGGAATGGCGGCTGTAGCTCACGTTGAACAGGAAATAGGCTCGGCGATTGCCGATATGGTGTGCCAGTGCGCTGCCCGGGCCGATACGCCAGTGCGGCCCGTTCGGCCCCCAGGCGATGAACGGGTCGCGGCTGATGACGAGCCCCGCCGCCTGCGTCTTGTCCTCCAGCGCCGCCCGCTGAAAGGCGATGGCACTCATGCGGGACGAGGCGTCATCGCCCGCGTCTCCGCGATGGCGGTTTCGGCCATCACTTCGTCGGGCGACTTGCGCGGAAATGTGCCGCGACGGAAAAGCTGAATCCAATCGGCCTCCGGAAGCGGCATGCCTTCATCGCGATAGATCGCAGCGATGAGCTGCAACAAACGCATCCGGTCCGGCTTGAGGCGCGCCATGGCCCCGCGGCGGATGAAATGCGGATCGAGTTTTCTCTCTTTCAGTTCATGGACCGCCCGGGCGACGGATTCGGGGGTCGGGTCCGCCATGATTGAATAGGACGAATCGAGCTGGCGGTTGCGCCCGCCGACATTGGGTGTCGTCACCACCGGCACGCCGCAGAGCAGATACTCGGCGCAGGCGCGCATTTGGCCTTCCATCTGTGAAAGACACAATCCGATATGGGAGCGGCCGAGATATCGCACGATGTCTTCGGACGTCAGGTTCCGATAAACGCCCTTGCTCTCGTTGACGAAGCTTGCCTTCGGCAGCATCGCCCGCACCTCGGCCGGATAGGTCGGACGGTCGGCGATCAGGTCTGCAAAACGGTGATAGATCAGCGCAAGACTGTCGATCCCGGTACACAGCGCGTGACGTTTGTAGGGCACCAGCGCCGCGTTGTAGACCGCATCGTAGATCTTCGGCTCGGGCGGAGGGATATCGAACACGCTCTCGTCGATGAACACGTTGGCGCTGCACACGATCGCTGCCTGCCCCGCTTTGCCGTAGCGCTCGAGCTCCTGCGGGGTGTTACACAACACGACGTGGCGGTGCTCGGGATATCTGGCGCGCAGCTCGGCGAAATGCTCGAGATCAGCTTTCAAAGGCGGATCGATTTCCCGCGTGTAGGAAAGAGAGATCAGGAACCACGCGCGACGATTGCCGACACGTTCGGCGAGCGTGGTGCCGAGCGCCGCCAGGTAGGGCGGGTTCGACGGCCCCCAGAGGATCAGCGGCTCCCGACTGACCATGAGGCCGAAGACAGGATCGTCGGTCAGGTCCATCCTTCGTCGCTCATCGTGTGTTGGCCAAAGGCGTCGCGATGTCCTTGCGGGTTTCTGAAACGGCTTGTTCGGCGAGCAGTTCGGCGACCGTCTTGTAGGGCCAGAAACCGAACCGGAAGATCCGCACCCAGTCGGCGTCGGGAAGCGGCATGTTCTCTTCCTGATGGATCGCTGCGATGAGTTGCAGCAGGCGGATCCGGCTCGGCTTGAGCTTCGCGATAATGCCGGCGCGGACCTTGTGCGGATCGAGCTTCCGCGCCTTCAGCGTTTGCACGGCGGCTGCGACCGCTTCGGGCGTCGGTTCGGCTTCGATCGAGTAATCGGGATCGAGGACCCAGTCGCGCCCGCCGATGTTCGGGATCGACACGACCGGCACGCCGCAGAGCAGATACTCGGTGCAGGCCTGCATGTGACCTTCGACGGCAGAAAGGCAGAGCGCGACATGGCTGCGCCCGAGCCAGCTCACGATCTCGTCGGAGGAGAGATAGCGAAACTCGCCGCCCAGTTCGTTGATAAAGGTCGCATGCTTGAGCATCGCCCGAACCTTCTCGGGATGCGCCGCCTGGTCGCCGAGATCGGCGTAGCGATGGTAGATCAGGCCGAGGCTTGCGATGTCGGTACAGAGATGGTGCTGCTTATAGGGTGCGAAGGTTGCGTTGTAGATCGCGTCGAATCGTTTGGGCGCCGGCTTCGGTACGTAGTATTTCCGTTCGTCGGTGAACATGCCGGCATTGGTAATGACCGCGGGCTGTCCGCGCTTGCGGTAGTTCTCGAGCTCCGCCGTCGTGTTGCACAACACGATGTAACGATGTTCGGGATAGAGCGTACGCAACTCGGCGAAATGGGCGATGTCGTGCTCGACCAGCGCCTCCTTCTCACGCGTCCAGGCGGGCGAGAGCAGGAACCAGGCGCGCCGGTTGCCGATGAAGGGGCCGAGCGAGCTGCCCGGCCCCGCGGGGTAGGGCATATCCGTGGGCCCCCAGAAAATCAGGGGTTCGCGGCTGATCATATGACCCTGAACCCGGACTTCGTCGGCGGTCGCTTCGCCCATGGCACCGTTCCGTCAGATCCGGCGCCGCAACCGCTGCCTGCGCCGTGAGGCGCCCGCAGGCACCGCTGCCGGCATCAATGCCGCGCCGCGCCGGCAAAGTCCATGTCGGGCGGGGTGGTAAACCCGTGGCGTTTGAAACAAAAAATTGGCCGGCCTGAAGAGGCCGGCCGGTCCAGAAAAATTGGGCCGGCCTGAAGAGGCCGGCCCGAGGGGGCAACCGAATGGAACGGACGATCGGACGATCAGCCGACCAGGCGGGCGACGTCCGCTGCGACCTGGCGACCATTGACGAAAGCGCCGCCGGCCGTGGTGGCCATGCCGTCGCCGAGCGCTTCGCCGGCGAAGAAGAGGCGTTTCTCGACGGGCTGGGCGAGCTGCTCGCGCGCCGCACAACCGCCCGGCCGGGCAATCGCGAAGGCGCCGCGCACGTCCTGATCGCTACCCCAGCCGGTGAACACGCCGCGCACGAAATGCCGGTCGACTTCGGGGCCGAACAGACGGCGCAGCTCGCCGAGCGCGAAATCGACGGCGGCCGCTTCGCCGGCGCGGGTGAGATCCCACGCGAACTTGCCGCCGACGGTGCCGACCATGAGATTGTCGCCGAACGGCCAGGTCAGGAAATACGCAACTTCGTTCGAATCGCGCGTGTAGCTGAGCCAATCGTTCTCGCGCAGGCCGAAGCGGCTGCCGCCATCGAACTCGAGCGCGATCTTGGCAACCAGGCCCATCGGCAGGTCTTCGATCGCGCGCTGCTTTTCGGCCGGCAGCGGCGGGTCGAAGCGAATCGATTCCGCGGCCAGCACGCCGGTCGACACAGTGATGATGACGGCCTTCGCCTGAATGTTGCCCGACGGCGTTTCAACGGTGACGCCGCCCGCGCCGCCCCAGCGGATCGTGGTGACCGGGGTCGAGGTCTGCACCGGCACGCCATTCGCCATGTCAGCGATGAAGCGGCCATAGCCCTCGCGGACCATCAGGCTCGGGGTCGAGTAATCGAGGTTCCACCAATCGGCGGCCGAGAAGGAGTCGATGTCGCAGCCGAGATCGAGCGGGCCGATCCAGTTCTTGACGACATTGGTCCAGGGCAGGCTGACCGGGAGCCGTCCCGCGGGCGCTACGTCCTGACCCGAGTGGCCGATGCCGCGCAGGATCGAGGTGACTTCGTACCATGCTTGGTCATACGCGGCCCGCTCGGTCGGCGATGCGGCCCGCGTGTCGACGAAGAGCTGCTCGCCATTGTCGTCATGCGCGACCAGCGTATAGCCGTTGCGATGCGCCATCGGCGTCAGGGGATTGTGATCGGCCTGATGGATCCAGGCGGCGCCGTGATCGAAGGGAACGCCGAAGCTGCTGGTCTCGGTGAATGCGCGCCCGCCGACCCGACCCTTGGCTTCGAGGATCACGAAGGAGACGCCGCGCTCGGCGAGGATGCGGGCCGCCGCGAGACCGGCGGCGCCGGCACCGACGATGACCACATCGGGGTTGGTGGGTGCTGCCTGCGCCCAGGCCGGAAAAGCGGCGGTCGCGGCGAGGCCGGCGAGAAATGCGCGGCGGTCGATCTTGCCCAGGTTGGGAAGGAGTTTCTTGGTCATGGTCGCCTCGTTTTGCCCTGTGGCGGCGATCGAGGCTTGTGTGGGACCCCTCGTGCGCCGCGTTTGGTTTGGTTAACCAGGGCAAAATCTAGCGAGACGGAGCTACATAAGAACTTAGATATCCGTTTATTTACAAGATCATAAGGGCTTATACTTCAACCGGGTGGTTACATACCACGGTATATACAAGTGCTGCATACCTACGCGTCAGGCATATCCGGATAGGCAGGACGGCGACCGGATAGGGATGAAGGGAGCAGGCGGTCCGGCCGCCGCCGTTTGGCGGGGCATCTGCCCTCATTGGCCGTTCCAGCGCTCAGCCGAGGGTGAAAGCGACCTCGTGGGCGGCCCGCGCGCCGCTCTTTTGCGCGCCGCCGCAGGTCATCGAAAGGCTGCCGGCGGCCGCTTCGCCGGCGAAAAACAGCCGATCGTCGAGCGTCCGCGCCAAAGCGGTGCGTGCGCCCGCGGCGCCGGGCCGCTGGTAGGCATAGCCGCCGCGCACGTCGGGATCGTTCGCCCAGCCGGTAAAGCGGCCCTTGACGAAATGCTTGTCGACCTCGCCGCCGAAAATCTTGCGCAGCTCGCCGCGCGCGAAATCGATCGCGGCGTCTTCGCCTGCCGCCGACAATTCCCAGCCGAAGCGACCGCCGACCCAGCCGATCATCAGATCCATGTCGAACGGCCAGGTGAGAAAATAGCAGAGCTGCCGATCGTTCGCGGCGTATGAGAGCCAGTCGTTCGGCGTGAGGCCGAAACGCGTGCCTTCGAACTGCAATGGAATCTTCGCGAGCAATCCCATCGGCAGGCCGTCGATCGCTTCCTGCTTTTCAACCGGCAACGGCGGATCGAAACGGATCGCTTCGCTCGCCAGCACGCCGGTCGAAACGGTGACGATGCAGGCCTTCGCATTGATCGTGCCCGACGGCGTTTCGACCGAGACGCCGCTGCCACCCCAGCGCACCAATGTCGCGGGCGTCGACAGACTCACCGGCACGTCCTTGCCATAGAGCGCGACGATCGTACCGTAGCCTTCACGCACCATCAGATCGGGATCGGTATCGTCGAGCGACCACCAGTCATGCGCAGAGAAATCTTCGACATCCGCGCCCATCGAGAGCGGCCCGATCCAGCTCTTGCTGACATTCGACCAAGGCAGATCGATCGGCATCGACGGTCCGGGCGCGATATCCTCGCCGGAGCCGCCGACCCTGCTGACGGCATTGATCGCCGCGTCCCAGGCATCGTTGAACGCGCTCATCTCTTCATCGCTCGCCGGCCGGTCGCCGACGAAAACGGCTTCGCCCGCGTCGTCATGCGGCAGCAATGTGAACCCGGCCGCTTCGGCGATCGGCGTGAAGGGGTTGCGATCTGAATGATGCAGCCACGAACAGCCGTGATCGAACGGCAATCCGAAACTCGTCGTGTCTGTGAAGGCGCGACCGCCGATGCGGTCTTTCGCCTCGATCGCGACGAAACTGATTCCCTTTTCGGCGAGCGTATGCGCGGCGGCGAGCCCGGCGGCGCCGGCGCCGATGATCACCACATCGGGATTCGACGATTGTGCCCGCGCCCAGGCTGGCAAAGTCGTGCCCGCCAGCAGCGCTGCAAGGAAGCGGCGGCGGTCGATCCCGGTCGTGGCGAAGCGGCCGGGATATCGCATCGCTCTACTCCGCAGGGGCAGGTTCGTGTTCGGCGGCAACGGTACCATGTCGGCGCGCGAACACCAGATAGGCGGCGGGCACGACAAACAACGTGAACAGCGTGCCGCAGAGCATGCCGCCGACGATCACCCAGCCGATCTGCTGCCGGCTTTCAGCACCCGGCCCCGTCGCCAGCGCGAGCGGCAGCGCGCCCAGCACCATCGCACCGGTCGTCATCATGATCGGGCGCAACCGGATCGACGCCGCCTCGACCACCGATTCGATGGCGCTCTTGCCGGTTTTGCGGAGCTGGTTCGAAAACTCGACGATCAAAATTCCGTGCTTGGTCACCAGTCCGACCAATGTCACCAGTCCGATCTGGCTGTAGACGTTGAGCGTACCGCCGGTGAGCCACAAGGCGGCAAGCGCGCCGGTCATCGCGAGCGGCACCGAGAGCATGATGATGAACGGGTCGAGGAAACTCTCGAACTGGGCGGCAAGCACCAGATAGATGAACAGCAGCGCCAGGACGAACACGGTATAGAGCCCGCCCGATGCCGACAGGAACTCGCGCGACTGGCCTTTATAGTCGATCTGCATGCCCGGCCCGCCGACCTCGGCGACGACCTGCTCGAGATAGGCGAGCGCCGCGCCGAGCGCATAGCCGTCGGCCAGCGACGCCGACAAGGTGGCCGCGCGCAGCTTGTTGAAATGCGGCAGTTCGCGCGGCGCCACCGATTCCTCGATCGTCACGAGATTGGCCAGCTCGACCATCGTGCCGTCGCTGGCGCGCACGAAGATCGGGGCGATATCGCGCGGCACCGCGCGGTCGAAGCCTTCGACCTGCACGATCACCTCATACTCCTCGCCGGCGCGCTCGAAGCGGGTGACATTGCGCCCGCCGAGCATGGTTTCCAGCGTGCGACCGATCGCGACCACGTCGACGCCGATATCGGCCGCCTTGTCGCGTCCGACCTCGACGCGGATTTCGGGCTTGTTGAGGCGCAGATCGGAATCGAGATTGATCAGGCCCGGGTTCTCGCGCGCCCGTTCGATCACCCGATCGACGATCGCCTGCAGCTCTTCATAGGTGCGCGTCGTCAGCAATACCATCTCGACCGGATTGCTGCGCGAGCCGCCGCCGCCCAGCGAGGCGGGCGTGGTCGGCACCGCGCGGATGCCGGGAATCATGTACATCGGATTGCGCAGCGTCTCCGCGATCTCGCGCGAATTGCGGTCGCGATCCTCCCAGGGCTGCAGTCGAAGGAATGAAATGCCCTGCGACACGGTGGGCGACCCGACCACCAGAAAATAACTCCGCAATTCAGGCACCTCGGCATAGAGCGCCTCGAGCTTGCGCGCGTTCTCGCTCATCACCTCGGGCGTTGCGCCCTCGGGCCCCGAGAAAATGCCGACGACCACGCCGCGGTCCTCGACCGGCGCGAGTTCGGATTCGAGATGGCTGTAGAGCCACCAGGCCGCGATCGCGACCGGCAGCAGCAGCGCCATGACGAGAACCGGCGTGCCCATGAGCCCGCCCAGCGTGCGCCGATAGCCGGCGATCAGCCCGTTCATGCCGCGATCGATCGCCGCCGAAATCGCCATGCGTCGCTTCTGCGGGCGCAGGAACTGTCCGCACATCATCGGCGAGAGGGTGAGGGCGACGAAGCCCGAGATGAGAACGGCTCCGGCCAGCGTCATCGCGAATTCGGCAAACAGCCGGCCGGTTCGCCCTTCGGAGAAGCCGATCGGCGCGAACACCGCGGCCAGAGTCAGCGTCATCGCGACCACGGCAAAACCGATCTCGCGAATGCCCTTGATCGCGGCGGCGACCGGCTCCATGCCCCGTTCGATATGGCGGTAGATGTTCTCGAGCACGACGATCGCATCGTCGACCACGAGGCCGATTGCCAGCACGAAGGCGAGCAACGTCAGCGTGTTGATCGAGAATCCGAACATATAGATAAGCGTGAACGCACCGATCAGCGAGACCGGAATGGTAACGATCGGGATCAGCGTCGCGCGAACGTTGCGCAGGAAGAAAAAGATGACGAGAACGACCAGAGCGGCCGCCTCGCCGATGGTAAGAAACACCTCTTCGATCGACCGTTCGATGAAGATCGATGTGTCGTTGCCGATGCTGACGGTCATGCCGGGCGGCAGGCTGGCGATGATGTCGGGCAGCGCGTCGCGCACCGCCTGGCTGACATCGAGCGGATTGGCAGTCGCCTGCTTGATGACGCCCAGCGCGACCGACGCCTCGCCGTTCTGGCGCGCGATCACGCGTTCGTCCTCCGGGCCGAGCTCGATCCGCGCCACGTCGCCGAGCCTTATCAGATAGCCTTCGGCGCGGCGCAGGATGATGGCCTCGAACTCCGTCGTCGAACTGAGGCGCGTCTCTGTCAGGACGGTGAATTCGCGCGCATCGCTTTCGATCCGGCCGCCCGGCACGTCGACATTCTGCTGCAGGATCGCCGTCTCGACATCGGTCGGCGTCACGCCGAAGGCGGCCATCCGTGCGCGGTCGAGCCAGATGCGCATCGCATAGCGCCGTTCGCCGAACACGCGCACGTCTGCGACGCCGGTGATGGTGGCGAGCTGGTCGCGCACCTGGCGCTCGGCGAGGTCCGACACTTCGAGAATGTCGTGCCGGTCGCTGGAGAAGGCGAGATAAATGATCGGCGAGGCGTCGGCCTCGACCTTCGAGACGATCGGTTCGTCGATCTCGTCAGGCAGGCGCCCGCGGACCCGGGCGACGCGGTCGCGCACGTCGTTCGCCGCGGCATCGGGATCGCGCTCGAGATTGAAGCGCACAGTGATGCGGCTTTCCTCGGCGCGGCTCGATGATTCGATGATGTCGATGCCTTCGATACCCGAAATCGAATCCTCGAGCGGATTGGTGACCTGGGTTTCGACGATCTCGGCGCTCGCGCCGGGATAATCGGTGCGGACGCTGACGACCGGCTCGTCGATGTTGGGATATTCGCGCACCGAGAGCCGGTCATAGGAGACGATACCGACCAGCATCACGATGAGGCTCAGCACCGTCGCGAAGACCGGCCGGCGGATGCAGAGTTCGGAGAACCACATGGCGCGCTGCCCCGGTGGCTCAGCGGGCGCCGGTTCGGCGGGCGAGATATCGGATGCGCGCCTCAGCCACCGCTGCCGCCCACGACCTGCACCTCGGCGCCATCGAACAGCCGGAGCTGTCCGGCGGTGACGATTTCGGCGCCGACTTCGATGCCGCCGGTGACCTCGACGGCGCCGCGCACGCGCTGGCCCAGTTCGACCGCGACGAAGCGCGCATAATTGTTTTCGACCACATAGACATAATTGCGTTGGCCGAGCGGCACGATCGCGGCCTCGGGCACCATCAGTGCCGCGTCGATCACGTCGTAGATGAGGTCGATGCGCGCGAACAAACCGGGCCGCAGCTTGCCGTCGTCATTGGGAATACGCGCGCGCAATACCAGCGAGCGGCCGCTTTCGTCGACCAGCGGGTCGATCGCATAGACATTGCCGTTGACGATTTCCCCGCCGATCGCATCCACCGTGACGGCGATATCCTGGCCGATATAGGTGCGGGTGAAATGGATTTCGGGGATGCGGAAATCGACCTTGAGCGGATCGATCGATTCGAGGTTCACGATGATATCGCCGGATTCGACATATTGCCCGACGCTGACCCGACGCAATCCGAGGACGCCATCGAAGGGGGCGAGGATCACCGTCTTGTCGATCATGGCCTGGGCGAGTTGCAGATCGGCGCGATCGGCCTTGAGTTGCGCGTCGGCCTCGTCGAGCGCGCGCTGCGTACCGGCCTCGCGCGCCAGAAGCTCGCGGGCGCGATCGTAGTTCGACTCGGCGAGCGAAATGCGCGCCTGCACCGCGGCGATTTCCGCCTGGTATATCGACTGGTCGAGCGTAACGATCGGCTCGCCCGCGGCGATCGTCGTGCCCTCGTCGGCGTGGATCGCGACGATCCGCCCGGCGATTTCCGGGCTCACCATGATCGATTCGTTGGAGCGCAGGGTGCCGACCGCGGGGATGGAGAGGGTCAGGCGCTGGGTTTCGGCCAGGACCGTTTCGACCGGAACGGCCGGTTGCTGGAAAGCCACGCTGGCCGGCGCCGCCCCGTCGGGGCTGGCGCGCAGATACCAGTAACCGCCGCCCCCGGCGGCGATCAGCAGGAGGATAAAAAAGACTGATCGGGCGCGCATTTCCTAGCCACAGGGGACGGTATCAGAAACAACCTACCGTGTCTCACGGATGGATGACGAATTTCCTGCGCGGGGCCGGGAAAAATTCGGTCAGAAACCCGAATTCGGCTCCGTGAGGAACGCGATCTCCGCCTCGGTCGAGGTCCGGCCGAGTGTCTGGTTACGGTGCGGAAACCTGCCGAAGCGCCGGATGATCTCGTGATGCCGCTCGACGAACCAGAGATGCTCGCGCAGGCGCTCGGCCGCCTCGGGCCCGTGCGCGGCGGCCCATTCCCGGAACAGGTCGACGCAGCGGTCCTGATCGGCGAGCGCTTCGCTATGTTCGAACGGCAGATAGAAGAAAAACTGCCGGTCGAGCGGCGTCTCGCGATCGAAACCATGTGCGATCGCGCGGGTCGCGACGGCGCGCGCATCGGCGTCGCTCGCGAAGGCGCGCGGGCTCGAACGGAACATGTTGCGCGGCAACTGGTCGAGCAGCAGCACGAGGGCGAGCGCGCTCTCCGGTGCCGCTTCCCAGTCGGCGAGCTTGCCGTCGGCGGCCGCGCGCTGCTGGCCGCTGAAACGCCGCGCCAGTTCGGCATCGAACGCGTCTTCCTTTACGAACCAGCGTTCCCGCGCATACGCCGAAAACCAGAAATCGAGCAACGCGCGCGGATCGGTCTCTGCGCTCACGCCGCCAGCTCGTTGACGCCGAGAATGCCCTGAACGGCTCGCCGGGCCCGGACCGCAGCCGCGCAGCGCGCGACATCGGGAAAGCGATCGGCGATGCCGGGGCAGCTCTGCTGCCAGTTCGACAGCATGAAGGCGAAGGCATCGGGAACCGAGAAGCGCTCGCCGAGGAAATAGGGCCCGTGTGCGGCGAGATGCCGGTCGAGGGG
>JBBDMS010000028.1:14008-118546 GCA_040878185.1 Dongiaceae bacterium
ACGCGACCCCACAGGGTCGCGACGTCGTTCATCGCACTGTCGATCACCGCCTGCGTTCCCGACGGATCGGTCGTGTGACGCTCCGGATAATAAAACCGCAGGATCGCTGGCTGCAGCGTGTTGGTGAGGAATACCAGCCATTGCAGCGCGCTGCCCAGTTGCGGGTCGCCCGATGGCGGCAGCAGGGCCGCCTGCTTGTAGCGATCGGCGAGCAGCAGGCAGATCGCGGCGGATTCGGTCACGATCTGTTTGTCGTCGGTTACCAGGGTCGGCACCTTGCCGCCGGGGTTGAGCTTCAGATAGTCGGGGTCGCGCGCAGCCGCGAGATCGACCGACACCAGCTCGTAGGGTTGGCCAGCCTCTTCGAGACAGATTTGCGGCGCAAGGGCGGCGCTGTTGGGCGCCCAATAGAGCGTGTACATCGGCAGGCTTCCTCCCCGGAATTGCGAGGGCGACATGGTGACCGGCGGCAACCGCCTGTCAAGCGTGGGCGCGACTGTCCCGCGGTTCCCGTCGGTCTACGGCGCGCTGCGGAAACGAAAACGCCCGGACCAATGGTCCGGGCGTTTCCCGATCGGATGACGCTGTCGCGTGGGTCTAGTTGCGGTTGCCCATCAGGCGCAGCAGCATCAGGAACAGGTTGATGAAGTCCAGATACAGCCGCAGCGCACCCATGATCGCCTTCTTGGTGGCGACCCCGGCATCGTCCTGCACATCGTACTCATGCTTGATGCGCTGGGTGTCGTAGGCGGTGAGGCCGGTGAAGATCAGCACGCCGATCACCGACACCGCGAACTGCAAAGCCGAGCTCTGCAGGAACATGTTCACGATGCTGGCGAGGATGATGCCGATCAGGCCCATGATCAGGAACGAGCCCATGCCGGTCAGATCGCGCTTGGTCGTGTAGCCGAACAGGCTCATCGCCGCGAACGTGCCCGCGGTGATGAAGAAGACCCGTGCGATCGACGCGCCGGAATAAGCAAGAAAGATGTACGAAATCGACAGGCCCATCACGGCGGCAAACGCCCAGAACAGGATCTGAGCGACGCCGGCCGACATGCGATGCACGCCGAAGCTCAGCACCAGCACGAAACCGAGCGGGGCGAGCATGACGACCCACTGCAGCGGCGTCGCGTAGATGGCGTTGAGCATCGTCGGCGAATTCGCCGTCAAATAGGCGATGACGCCGGTCAAGGCGAGCCCGCCGGTCATGTAGTTGTACACCCGCAGCATGTACTGGCGGAGGCCGACATCGATCTGGGCCGCCTCGGCCTGGGTGCGCGTCATCCGCTGCGCACCGGTCACGTTTCTGCGGTCGGGTCCGAATGCCATGATCTGCCAAATCCCTCGTTGGTGAAACGCGGGTCCAATATCGGGGGCATAGCCCTGCAAATCAAGCGTAACCGGTTGCGGGCCCGGCCAGAATCCGAACCGGCCCCCCATGGCGAGGCGGCAGAAACAGCCGCGCCGGCCGGCTTGACCGTGCCGGGCGGGCCTTGCGATAAGGCGCGGCCCATCGGATTTGGCGGTCCTTGCCGGGTGCCGCATCGAACCGAAAACCGGCCGGGCCTCGTCGCCAACCCTTGCCGATTGCCGCAGCGAAGGTCGCTTCCCGCCATGAACCAGTCGAACGCGTCGGGCGCAGAGCCCCTGAGCCGCATCTTTTCCGGCGTCCAGCCAACCGGAAACCTGCATCTCGGCAATTATCTCGGCGCGATCCGCAACTGGGTGAAGCTGCAGGAAAGCTTCGACTGCCTCTATTGCATCGTCGACATGCATGCGATCACCGTCTGGCAGGACCCGGCCGAGCTGCGCAAGAGCACGCGCGAGGTGGCGGCCGCCTTCCTCGCCGCCGGCATCGATGCGCGCAAGCAGATCGTGTTCAACCAGAGCCAGGCCTCGGGCCATGCGCGGCTCGCCTGGATTCTGAATTGCGTGGCACGGCTCGGCTGGCTGAACCGCATGACCCAGTTCAAGGAGAAGGCGGGCAAGGATCGCGAGAACGCCTCGGTCGGGCTCTATGCCTATCCTTGCCTGATGGCCGCCGACATCCTCGCCTACAAGGCAACGCATGTGCCGGTCGGCGAGGACCAGAAGCAGCATATCGAGCTCGCCCGCGACATCGCGCAGAAGTTCAACAACGATTTCGGGATCGAGTTCTTTCCGCTGCCCGAGCCGCAGATCTTCGGCACCGCAACGCGTGTGATGAGCCTGCGCGACGGCACCAAGAAAATGAGCAAGTCCGATCCGAGCGATTATTCGCGGATCAACATGACCGACGATGCCGACACGGTCGCGCTCAAGATCCGCAAGGCGAAGACCGATCCCAACCCGCTGCCCGGCCCCGACGCGCTCGATGGAAAGGGCGAGGTCGAGGCGCTGCGCTGGGCGGAACGGCCGGAGGCGTTCAACCTGCTCGGCATCTATGCGGCCTTGTCCGACAAGAAGCTCGCGGCCGCGCTGGCCGAATTCGAAGGGCAGAGTTTCTCGCAGTTCAAGCAGGTGCTGACGGATCTCGCGGTCGCGACGATCGGCCAGATCGGCAACGAGATGAAACGCCTGATGGCCGATCCGGCGGAGATCGACGGCGTGCTGCGCGACGGGGCCGAACGCGCCCGCGGCCTCTCCGATCCGATCGTGCGCGAGGTCGAGGGGATCGTCGGCTTCCTGCATCCCTAGGCAGTTACGCGAGCGCCGGCCCGCGATCCCGGTGCCGCGATGGCCGCGTCGCGATCCCTATAGCGTGAACCCTGCCGCGATCCTTGCGGCAACCGGGCCCGACCCCCATGTCAGCGCCGGCATCGCCTGCGCACCCGCGTTCTTGTTAGACTGGCCCCATGTCCGACACTCCGAGCTATGACGCGCCCCAACCAGACGCGCCGGCGTACGATGCCAGCGGCGACGATTTCCTGACCGATCCCGCGCCGCGGCGGCGGCGTTTCGGCGGCTGGCTGCGGCGACGGTTCAGCGGCGGCACGCTGATGCGCATCGCGCTCGGCATCCTGATCCTGCTGCTGCTCTATTATCCGGTCGGCATGATCGTCATGCACAAGGTCGACGACAATCCGGCCTTCGATGCGGCCGATGTGCCGGAAGGCGCGAGCCATGCGATCGCGCTGGCGGCAGACCTGATCGAGCGCGAGGTCGACGAGAACGGCTGGCGCGCCAACGATCCGTTTTTCCTGCCGAGCGCCGCGCTCGACAATATGCCGAACTTCCAGCAGGGCATCATGGCGGCGATGGCGCGCTTCGCCGTCGAAATGACCGACCAGATCGGCCGCGCGCGCGGTTCGAGCCAGGCCGACCCCGATCTCGAGAAGGCGGTCGGCTTGCTGAAATATTCCGGCACCATCTGGATCTTCGATTTCTCGACGAGCTGGGCGCCCACCGCGTCCTCCGAACAGCAATATCGCGAGGGCGTGCGCCGCCTGCGGGCCTATAACGAACGGCTCGCCGCGGGCCGCGCCTCGTTCGAACGGCGCGCCGACAACCTGCTGGCGACGCTCGAACGCATCGCCTCCGACCTCGGTTCGGCCTCGGCCGAAATCGACCAGCGCGTGCTGCATGGCGGCGGCGTCTTGTTCGATTTCACCTCCGACGACGTCTACTACCGCGCCAAGGGCAAGCTCTACGGTTATGCCCTCCTGATTCGCGCCCTCGAGCGCGATTTTGCCGACGTCATCGTCGAGCGCTCGCTGTCGACGGTGTGGAACGAGATGGAGGAAAGCCTGTTCGCGGCGGCGGAACTGCAGCCCTGGATGGTCGTCAACGGCAGCCCGGAAAGCCAGGTCCTGCCGAGCCATCTCGCGTCCCAGGGCTTCTTCCTGTTGCGCGCGCGCGTCCAGATGCGCGAGATCGCGAACATCCTGTTGAAGTAGCGGCGCGCCGACGCCGGTTCGACGGGCCCCGGTGCCCGATTTGCCCGCCGGCTCTTCCGAACTGCGCGCCGCGCGTGTACATTGAACCACGCGAATCCGGCGTTTTCCGGCCCCGATCGCGGGAGAAGGACCGACCCGCAACATGCAGGTTTATCTGCCGATTGCCGAGATGTCGCTGGACGTGTTCCTGCTGCTCGGTCTCGGCGGCGCGATCGGCTTCCTCTCGGGCATGTTCGGCGTCGGCGGCGGCTTCCTTCTGACGCCGATGCTGATTTTCATCGGCGTGCCGCCGGCGGTCGCAGTCGCAACCCAGGCCAACCAGGTCGTCGCCTCATCCGTCTCCGGCGTGCTCGCCCATTGGAGCCGCGGCAATGTCGATTTCCGCATGGGGCTGGTGCTCCTTGCCGGCGGCATTCTCGGATCGACGGCGGGCGTATTCCTGTTCGGCGTCCTGAAGCAGGTCGGCCAGATCGACCTGGTGATCGCCCTCGCCTACGTCGTGCTGCTCGCCTTCATCGGCGTCACCATGCTGCAGGAAAGCATCCGCGCTTTGCTGCGCCGCCGCCGCACGAAAGGGCCGGCCCGCAAGCTGCATCAACATACCTGGGTGCACGGCCTTCCCTTCAAGATGCGCTTCCGCAAGTCGCGGCTCTATATCAGCGCATTGCTGCCGATCGCGGTCGGCTTCTTCGTCGGCATTCTGGCAGCGTTGATGGGCGTCGGCGGCGCCTTCCTGATGGTGCCGGCGATGATTTATCTGCTCGGCATGCCGACGACGGTGGTGGTCGGCACGTCGCTCTTCCAGATCATCTTCGTCGCGATCAACGTCACCCTGTTACATTCGGTCGAGAACCAGACGGTCGATGCCGTGCTCGGCCTCATCCTGGTGATCGGCGGCGTGATCGGCGCGCAGATCGGCGGCAGGCTCGGCGGCCGGCTCAAGGGCGACCAGCTCCGCGTATTGCTGGCGCTGATCGTGTTCATCGTGGGCGCAGGCCTCGCTTATGAGCTGGTTGCGGTTCCGGACGAGTTTTATTCGATCGCGCCTTTGGGGATTCCGCTGTGAGCGCGATCGCTCCCGGCAACGAACGTCGCCGCAGCATCGGGCGGATGGCATTCGCTGCCGGCTTGCTGGTTCTGCTGCTGGTCCCGGCATCGCTGCTGCGCGCGGCGCCGCTGGTCGCCGATCTCTCGAACCATCTGATCGCGATCACCACCGATTTTACCGGTACCGACGTGCTGCTGTTCGGCGCGGTCGACGGGCCGGGCGACGTGATCGTCGTGGTGCGCGGGCCGGTCACCGACATCGCGGTGCGGCGCAAGGAACGCATCGCCGGGGTCTGGGTCAATCGCGACAGCGTCGAGTTCATCTCGGTGCCGAGTTTCTACGCGGTCGCCAGCACGCGGCCGCTCGATGAGGTGATCGACGAGGCGACACGGCGGCGTCATGCGATCGGGCTCGATACCCTGCAGTTCGCGGTGGCGCCCGATAGCGACGCCGACGATCCGGCGGCGTTCCGGTCGGCGCTGGAACGGATCAAGATGCGGCAGCTGCTCTACTGGCCGAATCCGATCGAGGTGAATTTTCTCGGCGACACCCTGTTCCGCACCGATATCTGGTTTCCCTCGAACGTGCCGATCGGTTCCTATGTGATCGAGGTGCTGCTGGTGCGCGACGGCGCCGTGGTCAGCGCGCAGACCACGCCGCTGGTCATCTCGAAGATTGGCATCGGCGCCGATATTTTCGAATGGGCGCACCGTCAGTCGTTTCTGTATGGTCTTGCGACCGTGGCAATGGCGCTGGTTGCCGGGTGGACCGCGCATCTCGTGTTCCGCCGCATCTGATAACCCGCAGCAACGGAGAACGAACAGTCATGGCTGAAGACAGCATCGCTGCGGAAACGCCGGAACAGCCCCCGCCGAAAGCGCCCGATCGCGTCTTTCTGGTGGTCATCGACGACACGCCTGAGCTGAACGTGGCGCTGCTCTATGCCTGCCGGCGCGCGTGGAACACTGGCGGCCGCGTCGCCCTGCTGCATGTCGTCGAGGAGAACGAGGTCAGCCCGTTTGCCGGCGTCGAACGGCTGATGGAAGAGGAAAGCCGCCAGGCGGCCGAGCAGCTCATGCAGAAGATGGCGACGCAGGTGCAGAAATGGTCGGGCGCGATGCCGGTTCTGTATTTCCGCCAAGGCAACCGGCGCGACGAGGTGCTGAAGCTGATGCAGGAGGAACCGTCGATCTCGATCCTCGTGCTCGGTGCGGCGATCACCGGCAAGGGACCGGGACCGCTGGTGCAGGCATTGACCGGCAAGTTCGTCGGCAAGCTGCGGGTGCCGATCACCATCGTGCCCGGCAATCTCACCGAAGCGGAGATCGAAAAGATCGCGTGACAGGCTGAGCCTGTCAGCGGCACCGATCGACGGATCCAAACTTTACTGTCATCGCCGGGCTTGACCCGGCGACCCAGGGGACAACCGTCTCGTTCCGGGTGCGGCAACCCGTCGCGGTCGGCCGCGACTGATCGCGGCGTGGATGCCCGGATCAAGTCCGGCCATGACATGCCTTTGGATAGGTCGCGCGGATTTTTGTAAAGGCAGTGCGGCTATGTCGCGTCGGGCAGCCCGTACACCTGCTGCTCGTCGGCGATGCCCTTGAAGCGATGGCGGCCGATCGGCACCAGCTCGGAATGGCAGGCCGAGGCGAAGCGCCGGCTCGCGAGAATGCGCCGCTGCAAGGGTTCGCACAGCGACTGCAGGCGGCTGACGAGATTGACCGCTGGGCCGATGACGGTGAAATCGAGCCGGTCGGCGGTGCCGATATTGCCGTACGACACCGAGCCCGAATGCAGCGTGATGCCGACCTCGAGCGGCGGCTGATTTTCTTTCGCGCGTTCGGCGTTGAGCGCGTCGATCGCATCGCTGCCGCCTTGGGCGGCGCGCAATGCGGAACGGCAGGCGCGATCGCGGTCGAGATCGTCGCTCATCGGGAAGATCGTGAGCATGCCGTCGCCGACAAATTTCAGGATTTCGCCGCCCTGTTCCCGCACGGCCGTCGCCATCGCATCGAAATAGCCGTTGAGCAGATCGAGGATCTGCTCGCGCGGCAGCGTTTCGCTCATCGCCGTGAAGCCGCGCAGATCGGTGAACATGAGCGCCGCCGCGATGGTCACGCCGTCGCCGCGCCGGACCAACCCGTCGAGCACGCGTCGTCCCGCATCGGGTCCGAGATAGGTGCCGAGCAGCACGCGCGCGATGCGGCGCGTTTCCAGAGGGTCGAGCACGAGGGCCAGCACGCGCGAGAGCGCGGTGAGCGCCGCAACAGCCTCGTCGGTGAATCCATCCGGCAGTTTCGTGGTGAAGCTCACGACATTCATCCGGTTGCCGCTGAATTTGAGCGGCAGTATGAGATAGTCGGTCGCACCCTCGGCCCGCAGATCCGCGAGGATCGGAAAATCGTCCTCAGCGGGCGCATCGACGAGGCGCCGGCGGATCATCGGCTGGCCGGCATGGATGTGCCGGATCGGGCTCGCCAGATACATGTCGTTGTCGAGCACGCTGTAGCCGCGCGGCGTCATCTCGATGTCGCTCTCGCCCGCATTCCACGCATAGGTGATCGCCGCGACCTGCGGGTGGAGCGTGCGGATCGACACCATGACGCGGGAGAGCGCGCACCCGCCCTCGCAGATCCGCTGGATCGCTTCGCGCAGCACGTCCCCTGCCGTCGCGAGCTCGGCGCCATGCTCGAGCAGCCAGTCGCGCGCGCCGAGAACGCCCGCAAGCGCGGTGGAAGCGCTGCCGGGCACAGCCGGCTTCATGGCGATGCGACGCGACCCGTCGGATGCGGCTGGCTTGCTGTCTTTGGTTCCGATGTCTCCGGGCATGCGGGGCATTAGGTGGCGAGTCGGCGTCCGGGATCAAGGGCGTGCGTTGCTGCCGTTCACTCGGGAATGATTCCCGGTGATCCCGCTCGGTATCCGGCCGGTTACCCGCCGAGAAACAGGCGCCCCACATCCGGATTGTCGAGCAGGTCCCGGCCGCGACCGGCAAGCGCCAGTTCGCCCGAGACCAGCACATAGCCGATATCGGCGAATTCGAGCCCCTTGCGCGCATTCTGTTCGACCATGACGATGGTCTTGCCTTCTTTGCGCTGCAGGTCGCCGAGGATCTCGAACACCATGTCGATGAAGCGCGGCTCGAGCCCGATCGACGGTTCGTCGACCAGCAGGAGTTTCGGTTCCATCACCAGCGCGCGCGAGATTTCGAGCAGGCGCCGCTCGCCGCCCGACAGCACGCGGGCCGGCTGCCGGCGCCGTTCCGCAAGGCGGGGGTAGCGGTCGAACACGCGCTCGGCCGCCTGCCGCGCCGCTTTGGTATCGGCCAGCAGAAACCCGCCCATCCAGAGATTTTCCTCGACCGTCATGCCGGGGAAGATCGAACTGTCCTGCAGGATGTAAGCGATACCGGCGCGCTGAAGCTTCTGGTTCGGCGAGAGCGTGGTCACGTTTTCGCCCGCCAAGCGGATCGCACCGTCCATCACCCGGGCGAAACCGTAGATCGCATGCAGCACGGTCGATTTGCCGGCGCCGTTCGGCCCGATCAGACAGAGCGACTGGCCGGCGCCGACGCGCAAGGACAGCCCGTGCAGGATTTCCATCGTGCCGTAGCCCGCGACCAGATCGTCGAGCGCGAGCAGCGGTTCGCCGATCACCAGCGTGTCGAGCGCCGCTTTGTCGACGGCGCTGCCCAGCGCCGCCGCCTGGCGCTGGACGTCGTCGACCGCGAGCACCGTGTCGACCTTGCCGAGTCCGTGCCCGCGCGCGCGGCGGGGTTCGGTGGCGTTCCGGGAATCGCGCGCCATCAGCGCACCCCCAGATAGGCGTCGATCACGCGCTGGTCGCCGCGGATCGCATCGGGCGATCCTTCCGCAAGCAGCTCGCCATGCGCGAGGCAATAGATATGCTCGGCCAGATTCATGATCACGCGCATATTATGTTCGATGATAAAAAGCGTGATGCCGAGATCGGCGTTCACGCGCTTCAACCGTTCGAGCAGCCCGTTGATCAGAGTCGGGTTGATGCCGGCGGTCGGCTCGTCGAGCAGCAGCATCTTCGGGCGGTTCATCAGGGCCATCGCAAATTCGAGCAGCTTCTGCTGCCCGAATGAGAGCGACCCGGCCGGCAGATGGCGTTTCGCATAGAGCCCGACAAACTCGAGCAACTCTTCCGCCTCGCCGATATCCGCATCGTTGCGTGGCCGGAGCATGTCGAGGAAGGTTTCGCGCGCAGCCGGCGCGCTGATGAGCATGTTCTCGACGCAGCTCATCTTCCGATAGATGCGCGTCTGCTGATAGGTGCGGATCAGGCCGAGCCGCGCGATCTCGGGCGTGCGCAGTTTCGTGATCTCGCGGCCCTCGAAGGCGATCGAGCCTTCATCGGCGGGATGGGCGCCGACGATCGAACCGAACAAGGTCGATTTGCCCGAACCGTTCGGGCCGATCAATCCGACGATGCGGCCTTCCGGCACAACGAGGCTGATGGCGTGATTGGCGATCACGCCGCCGAAATGCTTCGAGGCGGCGCGAATCTCGAGCAAGGCAGTCATCGCCGCGCTCCGTCGGATCCTGCACCGGGTTTTGCGCGCGCCACCATATCGACGCTCGGTCCGAAGCGCGCGGGGAAGCGCTGTTTCAGCCAGCCGAGAATGCCGATCGGGAAGAAGACGACGATAACGACGATCAGAAGCCCGAGCGCGACGCGCTGCCAGCCGAAGAATTGCTGCCAGAAAAATTCCTTCATCAGATAGAAGAGGATCGCGCCGATCACCGGCCCCCAGATTGTGCCCTTGCCGCCGAGAATCGCCATCAGCACCATCCAGATGCCGAAGCTCGCGCCGGCGAAGGCGACCTCGCGCGGTTCGATATAGCCGTTGATCTGGCCGACCAGCCCGCCGGCAATGCCGAGGAAGAACGCCGCGATGCACCAGGCGATCGTCTTGTAGCGCGTGGTGTAGAGGCCCATCGCCTCGGCCTTGTCCTCGTCGTCGCGGATCGCATTGATCGCGAGGCCGAAGTGCCCGGCATAGAGCCGCTTGAGCGTCAGGAATGTTGCGGCCGCGAGCGCGAAGGCGAGGAAATAGAACAGCAGGCGGCGCTCGAGCACCTCGCCGGGAAAGACCGGCACCTGCACGCCGAACGCGCCGCCGATCCAGCCCCAGGCGGCCGCAAGCTCGCCGCCGGCAATGCCGAGGCCGAGCGTGCCGATCGCGAAATACTGGCCGCGCAGGCCGAGCAGCCCGCTGCCGAGGAATGCCGCCGCCGCAACGGCGAGCAGCGGTGCCGCGACCAGGCCGACGGCAAGGCCGATCAGGAACTGGTTGCGCGTGAGCTCGATCGTCTCGACGCCATAGGCCGCGGTATAGGCGCCGACATCGGCGAACAGACCGATCTGCACGATCGTCGTCGTGTAGACGCCGATGCCGAAGAACAGGATGTTGCCGAACGAATTGTAACCCATTTGGCCGCCCAGCACGTCCCAGGTAAGCGCCAGCACGATCATGATGCAGATGAACGTGAAGAACGTCATATAGGCCGGCGCCAGAAACGGCGCGGCCAGCGCGAGCGGCAGGATCGCAATCATCGCGAGCCGTTCGATGCCGCGTCGCGTCATTCGAGCACCTTGCGCTGCCGGCGCAGACGCAGCGAGCGCCCGACCAGGATGAGCACCAGCAGCACGAAGATCAGCGCGATCTGGAATTGCGCGCCGAGCACGAAACCGATAAAAGATTCGACGATGCCGAGCGCGAGCCCGGCCGCGATCACGCCCGGCAGATTGCCTATGCCCGCGACCACCACGATCATGAAGGCGCGCACGGTGTAGATGAGCCCGCCGAAGGGTGCGATCACCCAGATCATCGCGATCAGCGCACCGGCGGCCCCGCAGATCGCCGCGTTGAGCCCGTAGGTGAAGGCATAAACGCTATGGGTGTCGATGCCGAGGATGCGGGCGGCGCGGGCATTCTGCGATGTCGCGCGGATCGCCTGGCCGAGACGCGTTCTCCGCATGAACCAGATCAGCAGGGCGGCGACGAAGGCGGTTGCGCCGAACGCGACCAGCTTGATCGCCGCGATCGACACCAGATTGTCGAACAGGAACCAGTTGCCGAGCCCGGCATCGGCCGTGCGCACGTCGGCGCCGAAGGCCTGGTTCATCGACTGCGCCAGCAGGATCGCAAGCCCGAAGGTCGCAAGAATCGAAATGAACAGATCCTGCTCGACGACGCGGAAGATGATGGTGCGGTAGAGCAGCCAGCCGAGCGCAAACAGCGCAATCGATGCGGCGGTGACGCCGAGCACCAGCGGATAGCCTGCTTCCCAGCAGTAATAGGAGATATAGCCGCCGAGGATGACGAATTCGCCCTGGCAGATATTGACGATCTTCATCACGCCCCAGACCAGCGCCATGCCATAGGCGATGAGGGCGAAGATCGCGCCGATCAGTACACCGTCGATGACGAGCTGCAGCGCCAGCGGCGGCGCCTCGAAGAGAAGCCCGATCATGTCCATAAGCTAGATCACCGGTCGCGGCCGATACGCCAGCGGCGCATCCCGGGTCCGAACCCCGAAACGCGCCGCCGGGTCATGATCAAGCCGTGTGCGGCCGCTAGCTGCGTTCGGCGAATGGCGGACGCGGGTAAACGACCGGCTCCGCCGCCCATTTGGTCGGTGCGACCACCTTGTACTGGCCGTCCAGAACCTGGAAGAGCACCATCGGTTTTGCGATGTTCTTGCCGGTCTCGTCGAAATCGATGCGGCCGAAGAAGGTTTCCATATCGGTCGCTGCGATCGCATCGCGCACGGCCTGACGGTCGAGCGAACCCGCCCGCGCGAACGCATCGGCGAAGACCAGCACCGCCGCGGTCGATTCGGCGGCCTGGTAGGGCGGCGCGTAACCGAACTGCGCCTCGAAATCGGCCGCGTACTGGGCCGCGGTGCCGAACCAGCCGTCTTCATAGCTGAGCGACGGCGCCCATTGCGCGGCGCAGAGCGTGTACTCCGCACCGGGGCCGACCTGGCCGGCGATGTCGGCAGAATCGCAATGCGTCATCGCCACCATCGGCGTATCGACCTGCTGTTCGGCGATCTGGCGGGCGGCGGTCAGCGCGCCCTTGTCGTGGCCCGAGACCAGCAGCAGATCGGGTTGTAACGCTTTCACCTTGGCGAGGGTCGACGACATGTCAGTGAAGGAATCGGGCAGCTTGTCGTCGATCACGATTTCCATGCCGTGTTTTTCGATCGCCTCGACGATGCCGGCGCGGACGTCCTGCGAGAAATTGTCGTCGCCCATCGCGAGTGCGACCCGCAGCGCCGAAGCGTCTTCGCCCATTTCGGTCGCCTTCTCGGCGGCAAGATCGATGGCGCTCGAGAGATACTGGTCCGAAGTCGAAAGCACGGCGAAGGTGAACTTGTATCCCTTGGTGAAGATCGAACGGGAGGCGCCGTTCGCCTCGACCATCGGCACGCCATATTGCTCGGTGATCGGCGCCATCGCGGCGGTGATCGGCGAGCCGTAGGGTCCGAGAATGAACTGGATATTGTCCTGGTCGATCAGGCGCTCGGCCAGTTCCGCCGCGCGCGCCGCTTCGGATTCATCGTCGTAATATTTGATCTCGAGCAGGTAGGTGGTGTCGCCGACGGTGATCCCGCCCATGCCGTTGATGCGCTCGACCGCGAGGTCGTAGCCATTCTTGGTGTGCATGCCCTCGGCCGAATATTTGCCGGTCTCGGAGACGGCCGCGCCGAGGACGATGGTTTCCTGGGCAAGCGCCGGCACGGCAAGGCCGGCGGTCACGAAGGCTGCGAACACAAAGCTGCGTGCAAGATGTCTGGTCATGTCCGGTTCTCCCGATCGTGGCTGCGGATACTGCCGCCGCTTCGGCAGTGTCGTCGTCCTGCGCCTTCCCCACGCCCTTGCCCCTCTTGTTTGCGGCCGGCGCCGCCGAGGGTTACCGGCGCAGTATAGATAGCGCCGCCGCGAAGGGACAGTTTTTCGGCCGGATCCCGCGATCACCGGGCAATGCCCGCGAAGAGTTTATGGTTGAAGCGAAACGCGCGACGTCCCATCTTGCGGTCAAAGACCCACCTGGTGGCTCGGTTTTTCGCCGCCAGTCCCAGCCGAGGAGCTGCATCTCATGTTCATCCAGACCGAAGCCACGCCGAATCCGGCGACCCTCAAATTCCTGCCCGGGCGCGAAGTGCTCGGCGACGGCAACGCGAACTTCACCGATGTCGAAGCGGCGTCGCGCTCGCCGCTGGCCGAACGGCTGTTCCGCGTCGAGGGCGTGAGCGGCGTGTTTCTCGGCGGCGATTTCATCACCGTCACCAAGGGCGAAGACAATGACTGGACGGTGATGAAGCCGGCGATTCTCGGCATCATCATGGAGCATTTCACGGCCGGCCGGCCGGCCGTGCTCGCCGAGGCGACCAAGGTCGCGCATAAGGAAGGCAATGCGGAGGACGAAGAGATCGTCGTCCAGATCAAGGAACTGCTCGATACCCGCGTGCGCCCGGCCGTCGCCCAGGATGGCGGCGACATCACCTTCGAACGGTTCGAGGACGGCGTCGTGTTCCTGCATATGCAGGGTTCCTGTTCGGGCTGCCCGAGCTCGACCGCGACCCTGAAGATGGGCATCGAGAATTTGCTGAAGCATTACGTGCCCGAAGTCGTCGAGGTGCGCGCGGTCTGATCGGGGTGACCCGATCCGCACGCGCCGCTGCCGCTTTATTGCCGATGACGGAAAGTCGGATCGACGAGGCTGCGCTCGCGCAGATTTTTCTCGATGCGCGCAGCTTCGATTCGTTCCGCGACGACCCCGTCCCCGATTCGCTGCTGCGCGATGCATGGGATCTCGCGCGCTTCGGCCCGACCAGCGCCAACGCGCTCCCGGCGCGCATTCTCTTCGTCCGGTCGACCGACGCGAAGAAGCGGCTCGAACCGGCGCTCAGCGAGGGCAATCGCGAAAAGACGATGAAGGCGCCGGTCACGGCGATCATTGCCTACGATCTCGAGTTCTACGAACATCTGCCGAAGCTCTTTGCGCATACCGATGCGCGAAGCTGGTTCGTCGGCAAGCAGAAGGCAATCGAGACGACGGCCTTCCGCAACGGCACCCTGCTCGCCGCCTATTTTATCATCGCCGCGCGCGCGGTCGGGCTCGATTGCGGACCGATGTCGGGTTTCGACAATGCAAAGGTCGACGAGGAATTCTTCAAGGGCATGCCCTGGCGCTCGAATTTCCTCTGCAATCTCGGTTTCGGCGATCCGCACGATCTGCATCCGCGCTATCCGCGCCTCGAATTCGACGAGGCCTGCAAGATCATCTGAGCGGCACCAACACTCGCGTTATCCTGAGCCGGTCGAAGGATGAGGCGCTCATGGTTCGACGAGCTCACCATGAGGATTTTCTGCGATGACTCGTCGCCGCCCGCGCTACATCAATCCGAGGCGCAGCGATTTGTCGGAGATCAGCGGATAGAGCTTTCGCGCATCGAAGAGCTGATAGTGCCACCATTCGTTCCGGTAGAAATCCCAGCCGGCCGCCGTCATCAGGCCGAGCAGGATCGCGCGGTTCTTCTGCGCCTCGACCGGAATGCCCAGGCTTGCGTGATGCGCGATCGGCCGGAAATCGTCGAAGCCGGTGCCCATCTCGAGTGCGCGCCCCTTACGGTCGAGCAAGGTGAGATCGACGGCCGCGCCGCGCGAATGCGGCGAGCCGCGTCGCGGGTCGGCGACGAATTCGGGATCGGGAAACTTGTTCCAGAGCGCCCATTGCGCCTCGGTCGGGCGGAACGCATCGAAGATGCGGAAGCGCAGATCGAGGGCGGCCGCCAGCGCGATCGCGCGGGCGAGGGCGGCGGCGGCATCGCGATGGAGATAACAGCGCGCGTGGCGATAGATCGGCTTGCCGGTTACATTGTCCGGCGTCGCATAGGCGAGCGCCAGATCGACGTCGAACGCGGGCGGCGCAATGGCGACCAGGCCCAACGCTGGTTCATGGGCGGGCTCATGGGCCGGCTCTGGGGCCGGCATGGCGGTAGCGGACGGGGTTGCATCATGCGAATCGGGCAAGAACGACTCCATTCAATCCGTGCCGTGTTCCGGCCTGGGGCAGTCCTATCGCGTCGCCGGCCACTCGGCAACGCCCCGGTTTACGCCGCATGTCCCCATGGCGCGCGCGAATGAGCAATGCCTCCGGCATTGCTGCGATCCTCGGCATCGATGCCAGCCGCGCCGCTTGCTCGGCCGCCGTGCTGCGCGACGGCCGGTTGCTGGCCGCCGAGGGTGCGGCCATGGCGCGCGGCCAGGCGGAGGTTCTGCCGCCGATGATCGAACGGGTCCTGGCGACAGCCGGCATCGCGCATCGCGACATCGGCGCGATCGCCGTGCCGGTCGGACCGGGCAGTTTCACCGGCATCCGCATCGCGCTCGCGGCGGCGCGCGGGCTCGCACTGGTGACGCAGGCACGGCTCATCGGCATCGACGGATTCGCGGCGGCGCTCGAAGCGGCGAACGCGACGCGCCCGGCTCTGGTCGCGATCGAAACCGGTCGCGGCAGTTATTTCGTCCGCCGATTCGGCGGCAATCCGGCCGACGATACGGCGGTTGCGATTCTCGAAGCGGCGGCGATCGCACCGCTCGCGCCGCGCGATGCGTTTCATCTCGTGGCGCCGGCGGAACTCGATGCGATTTTTGCCGATCGTGCCGACATGCGGCCGATGACGGCCAATGTCGCGGATCTCGCGCACGCCGCCGCGCGCATCGCGTTGCGCATTCTCGCGAGCGACGGGCGCGGCAGCGACGGTGCGGCTTTGCCGCCGCGACCGCTTTATGTCGCACCCCCGGCCGTCACGATGGCGGCGGTCACGATGGCGGCGCAGGATCGCTGACGATGAATGCGCGCATCGCGATGGTGATTACATCGCCCGCGCATGCACCGCTGTTCGCAGCCCTGCATGAACAGGCGATCGAGCCGGCCTGGGATGCGGCCTCGTTTGCAACCCTGCTCGCGCAGCCGGGCGTTGCCGGCTGGATCGCGACAAGCGAAGGCGAACCGGTCGGGCTGCTGCTCGCGCGCATGGCCGGCGGCGAGGCGGAAATTCTGACGCTCGCGGTCGTCCCCGCGCATCGGCGGCGGGGCGTCGCGCGCGCGCTGCTCGCCACATTGTTCGACGCGATCGCGGTGGAGAATGTTCCGCGCGTCTTTCTCGAGGTAGCCGAATCGAACGATGCGGCGCGCGCGCTCTATGCGACGCACGGGTTCGTGCCGGTCGGACGGCGTGCGGCCTATTACGGTGCGGCAGCCGGCTCGGATGCGCTGATGCTCGCCTGCGAGCGCGCTTTGCCGCCGGCATGACCGGTCGGATACCGGTCCTCTTGTTGACGGCGCGCGGCGGCACGTTAGATTGCCGCCCTCGTCGATCCGATTCCCCGGAATATCGAGGATCAAGATGCCCCCACAAACGAGCCCGGCGGATCTGTTGCCGCTGGTGTCGGAAATCGTCGCGGCCTATCTCTCGAACAATCAGATGCCGCAGGCCGATCTGCCGGCGCTGATCCGCGAGGTCTATCAGGCGCTGGCCTCGGTCGGCGGCATGGCGCCGGCAGCACCCGAGCGCGTGCGGCCCGCGATCCCGGTTGCCCGCTCGGTCGGCCAGAACGAGATCACCTGCCTCGCCTGCGGCGAGAAGATGAAGATGCTGAAACGCCATCTGCGGACCGCGCACGCCATGACGCCCCGCCAGTATCGCGATTCGTTCGGGCTCGATTCCGATTATCCGCTGATCGCACCGGCTTATGCGAAGACGCGGAGCAAGCTCGCGAAATCGATCGGGCTCGGCCGCCTGCCGAAGGCGAGCAGGGGTCGCCGCTGACCGGCATGGATCCGATCGCGATGCCCCGCCTTTCCGGAACGAACCCGCTGAAACCCCGCACCGGCTGCGCCTGTCCGCCCCGGGCTGCGGCGACGGGTAGGCGCTCGCCGGGGCCTCGTCTATACTCGGCCCTGTCATGACAAGCGGAGAGGGCGATAGCCCGGCACCGTCGCGGATCGAGCAGCTCTGCGCCGAAAAGGGTTTGAAAATGACCGAGCAGCGCCGCGTCATTGCGCGCGTGCTGTCAGATTCTGCCGATCACCCCGACGTCGAAATGGTTTATCGCCGGGCGACGGAAATCGACCCGCGAATCTCGATTGCGACCGTGTACCGGACGGTCCGGCTGTTCGGGGAGGCGAGCATTCTTGCCCGTCACGATTTCGGCGACGGGCGCGCCCGCTACGAGGAGGCGCCGGAAACCCACCATGATCACCTGATCGACGTGCAGTCGGGTCGCGTGATCGAGTTCTCCAACGAGGAGATCGAAAAGCTGCAGCGGCGGATCGCCGAGCAGCTCGGCTTCAAGCTGATCGATCATCGCCTCGAATTGTTCGCCGTTCCGTTGAACAGGAAATCGCCCGACGAGGGTGAAGCGGAATGAACGGCGTGCGGCCGGCACGATCCGCCGCCGCCAGCGACAATGACACCGACGAACGATAGCGAGCGAGAGGCTTCACCCATGGCTGTGCAAATGGCCGAAAGCGACAAACCGGTTCAGATCCACGCCGGTGAGTTCGAGTTACGCCTGGCCGAGACGCACGAGGAAATGCTCGCCGCCCAGCGCGTGCGCTATGAGGTCTTCTACGACGAGATGAAGGCGAAGCCGACGCCGGAAATGGCGGCGGCGCGACGCGACTTCGATGCCTATGACGAGGAATGCGACCATCTTCTGGTGATCGACCGGCGTATCGGCACCGGCTCGGCCGCCGTCGTCGGCACATACCGATTGATCCGGCGCCCCGCGGCGGAGAAGGTCGGGCGGTTCTATTCGGTCGACGAATACGATATCTCGAGTATCGAGGCGTTCCCGGGCGAGATTCTCGAACTCGGCCGCTCCTGCCTTCTCGCCAACTATCGCGCGCGCGCGGCGATGCAGCTTCTGTGGCGCGGCATCACCGATTACGTGCTCTATCACGATATCGGGCTGATGTTCGGCTGCGCGAGCCTGCCCGGCACCGATCCCAAGGCGCATGCCGTCGCGCTCTCCTATCTCAATCATTTCCACATGGCCCCGCCCGATCTGCGCGCCCGCGCCTTGCCGAGCCGCTATGTCGACATGAATCTGATGAGTGCCGACGAGATCGACAAACGCCGTGCGCTGACCACGCTGCCGCCGCTGATCAAAGGCTATCTCCGGCTCGGCGGTTTCGTCGGCGACGGGGCCGTCATCGATCATCAGTTCAACACGACCGATGTTTTCATCACCGTGAAGACCGATCTTGTCACCGACAAATATTACAAGCACTACACACGCGATGACGCAGGGCGTACCGGGGCTTAACGAACGGCGCCTGCTGCGGCGCGCCTTTGCGATCAAGCTCGATCTGGTTGCGCCGGAGCCGCTCGCCAATCGCGAGCTCGGTTCGCAGGTTCGCGCCGTGCTGCGTCTCACGCCGGCGGCTCTGCTGGCGGCTCTGCTGATCCCCGTGCAGATGGCGGCGGTCGCGCTGCGGCTGCCGATCGGCGATCAGATTCCGCGCTTCTTCCATCGCAATGTGCTGCGGCTGCTCGGCATCAAGGTAAGGCGTCGCGGCCGCATGTCGCGACACAAGCCGACCTTGTTCGTGGCGAACCATTCCTCCTATCTCGACATCTCGGTCCTCGGCTCGCTCATTCCCGGCAGTTTCGTCGCCAAGTCCGAGATCGCCGAATGGCCGTTCTTCGGTTTGCTGGCGCGGCTGCAGCGCACGGTTTTCGTCGACCGGCAGCGGCGCACCACCGCCGATCAGCGCGACCAGCTCAGCGGACGTATCGCGCGCGGCGACAATCTCGTCCTCTTTCCCGAAGGCACGTCGAGCGACGGCAACCGGATCCTGCCGTTCCGCAGCGCGCTGCTGGGCGCGGCCGAGGCGCCGCGCGGGACCTCCGCCGAAGGGATGCCGGCGCTCGAAGTGCAGCCCGTCTCGGTCTCCTACACCAAGCTCGATGGCTGCCCGCTCGGCTATCACCTGCGGCCGCTGGTCGCCTGGTATGGCGACATGGAGCTGGCCCAGCATCTGTTCACCCTGGCCGGGCTCGGCCGGATCGAGGTCGTGGTCGAATTCCACCCGCCGACCACCCTGGCCGCGGTCGGAAACCGCAAGGCGCTCACCGAATATTGTTACCGCCATGTGGCAAACGGCCATTCGGCGGCGATCACCGGCCGGTCGCGGAGCCTGGCCGACCGCGAGCGGCTCGCCGAACCGGCGTCGGTCTCGGCCCTTCCCGCGCCGGAAGGGGCGAAAACCGTGGCGGGGGCCGATTAGGCCGCCGGTCCCCTACCGAAACCGGTACCCCGATGCTATCTTCCGGCCGTGCCGTCGCGAGCGGGGCCGGACGGGTCCCGGGCGGTGCGGCAGGATGGCAATCAGAGCGAAGTTGACGACAAAACACGCGCGGATGACCGGAAAGGCCGGCTGCGACCCGACCTTGGCGAAACGGCTCTTCATCAAGACCTATGGCTGTCAGATGAATGTCTACGACTCCGCCCGCATGGCGGATGTCCTGGCACCGCTCGGCTATGCGCCGACCGATGCGCCCGAGAGCGCCGACATGGTCGTGCTCAACACCTGCCACATCCGCGAAAAGGCATCGGAAAAAGTGTTCTCCGAACTCGGCCGGCTGAAGACCTTGCGACGCGAGCGCCGTGACGCGGGGGCCGACATGATCATCGCGGTCGCCGGCTGCGTCGCGCAGGCCGAGGGCGCCGAAATCCAGCGCCGTGCACCGCATGTCGATATCGTCGTCGGGCCGCAGGCCTATCATCGTCTGCCCGAACTGGTCGCGCGCGCCGAACGCGCGGCCGATCCGGACCGGCGCGGCGTGATGAACACCGACTTCCCGGTCGAATCGAAATTCGACTTCCTGCCGGAGAGCGTCACGCCGCCCGGCGTCAGCGCATTTCTGTCGGTGCAGGAAGGCTGCGACAAATTCTGCACGTTCTGTGTCGTTCCCTATACGCGCGGCGCCGAGTTCTCGCGGCCGGTTGCGGCGATCGAGGCCGAAGCGCGCCGTCTGGTCGAGCGCGGTACGCGCGAGATCACGCTGCTCGGACAGAATGTGAATGCCTGGCACGGTGCGGCTGCAAGTGCTGGAAATTCTGGCGACGAAATATCGGGTGACGAAGCATGGGGGCTTGGTCGGCTGATCCGGCATCTCGCGCGCATCGACGGGCTCGAGCGCATCCGCTACACGACGTCCCATCCGCGCGACATGGACGAGGCGCTGATCGAGGCGCATGGCGCCGAACCGAAGCTGATGCCCTATCTGCATCTGCCGGTGCAGTCGGGTGCGGATCGTGTGCTCGCGGCGATGAACCGGCAGCATACCGCAGCGGACTATCGGGCGATCATCGCGAAGCTGCGCCGCGCGCGGCCCGATCTCGCCTTGTCGTCGGATTTCATCGTCGGCTTTCCCGGCGAGAGCGAGGCGGATTTCCAGGCGACACTCGATCTGATCGAGCAGGTCGTCTACGCGCAGGCTTACTCCTTCAAATACAGCGCGCGGCCCGGCACGCCGGCGGCTGCGTTGCCCGACCAGGTGCCGGAGCCGGTGAAGGCCGAACGCCTCGCGCGGTTGCAGGCGCTGATAGCGCGCCAGCAGGCGACATTCAACAACGCGATGCGCGGCCGCGAGGTCGACGTGCTGGTCGATCGGCCCGGCCGCTATCCCGGCCAGTTCGGCGGGCGCAGCCCGTGGCTCCAGGCGGTCCATCTGGCCGCCGATTTCGACCCGACCAATTCGATCCTGCGCGTCGAGATCGTCGACGTGCATCCGAACTCGCTGGCCGGCCGCATCGTCGATGGCCCGCGCGGCCGCAACGGCGCGCGCGCGGCGGAGCGATTGAGCGCGTGAGCCCAACCCCCGCCGTCACCGTTGGACCGCCGGTCCAGATGGAGTTCGACGACAACCGGCTGCTGGCGATGCTGTTCGGCGAGCATGACCGCAATCTCGCGGCCGTCGAACAGGCCCTCGGCGTGCAGCTCGTGACGCGCGGCAACCGGCTTGCGATCAATGGTCCCGACGAGGCGGTCGCCATCGCGCAGCGTGCGTTGACCGCGCTCTATCAGACCCTGAAGCGCGGCCACCAGATCGATCGCCAGGAGGTCGATGCCGCGATCCGCCTCGCTCGCGCCGAACGCGAAGGCGAACCCAGTCTGTTCAGCCCGCTTTCCGGCGACGGCACGGCGGTCAAGACGCAGCGCCGGCAGATCCGGCCGCGATCGGCCGGCCAGGCGCGCTATGTCGAAGCGTTGCGCGAGGCCGATCTGGTGCTGGCGGTCGGCCCGGCCGGCACCGGCAAGACCTATCTGGCGGTTGCGATCGCGGTTGCGATGCTGAGCGCGGGCCATGTCGATCGCATCGTGCTGTCGCGGCCCGCGGTCGAGGCCGGCGAACGGCTCGGCTTCCTGCCCGGCGATCTGCGCGAGAAGATCGACCCCTATCTGCGGCCGCTATACGACGCGCTCTACGACATGATGCCGGCCGAACAGGTGATCAAACGAATCTCGTCCGGTGAAATCGAGATCGCGCCGCTCGCCTTCATGCGCGGGCGCACGCTCTCGAACAGCTTCGTCATCCTCGACGAGGCGCAGAACACGACGCCGGTGCAGATGAAAATGTTTCTCACACGCCTCGGCGAAGGTTCGCGCATGGCGGTGACCGGCGATCTCTCGCAGGTCGATCTGCCGACCGGCGCGCGCTCCGGGCTTGCCGAGGCGCTCGCCGTGCTGGAAGGCGTCGAGGGTGTCGGTATCCTGCGTTTCACCGATGCCGACGTGGTGCGCCATCCGCTGGTGACGCGCATCGTGCGCGCCTATGACCGCCATACCGGCGATCGTTCGAACGCGGGGCCGAACGCGGGGCCGAACGCGGGGCCGAACGCGGGGCCGAACGCGGGACCGAACGCGGGACCGAACGCGGATCCGGCCGATCGCGGCGACGCCAGCAAGGGGCGCTGACAGGAATGGTGCGCCACCGAATCATCGTGCTGAGCGAAACCGCGGATTGGCGCCGCCTGCTGCCCGGGGCGACCGCTCTGGTGCGCCGTGCGGCAAAGGCAGCACTCGCAGCGGCTGGACCGGCGCAGCCGGTCGAACTGGCTATCGTGCTGGTCGACGACGCGCGGCAGCGCGAACTCAATCGCGACTGGCGCGGCCAGGACAAGCCGACCAACGTGCTCGCCTTTCCCTGTGACGATGTCCCGCTGGTGGCTGCGACAAAGCGCGCATCGAAGTTCGCGCCGAAGGCCATACCCGGGATGCCGCATTTGCTCGGCGACGTGGTGCTCGCTTCCGGCACGATCGCGGCCGAAGCCGAGGCGCAGGGCAAGCCTTTGGCCGATCATGTCAGCCATCTCGTGATCCACGGCGTGCTGCATCTGCTCGGCTACGATCACGAAGACGGGGGCAGCGCCCGCCGCATGGAAAGCCTCGAAGTGCGTGTGCTTGAGACCCTCGGTATCGCCGATCCCTATCGGCCGGTTCCGGCGACATCCCGGCACAAGGTTGCGCCCAAATCCGCGGCCCCATCTCCGATTTCGGGTCGCCCCGCCGTCCGCCGATCGGCTGCACGTCGTGACGGCGCGCGGGCGGTAGCGCGATGAGCGAAAATGGATCCGGCGGCGGGCGACCATCGCGTAGTCCGGGCGGTAACGGCAGCGCGAACCGACTACAGGGTTTGCGCAATCTCTTCGGGCGGCGTCGGCGCGGCGGCGATGAAGCGCTGCGCGATGCGATCGAAGAGCTGATCGAGGACGAGCCCACACCCGAAAGCACCGGCGAGACGGTACGCCGCGACGAGCGGCATCTCATCCTCAATGTGCTCAAGCTGCGCGAGCGCACCGCGGTCGACGTCATGGTGCCGCGCGCCGACATCGTAGCCGCACCCCTCGATCTGCCGCTCGAAGGGCTGGTGCGGCTGATGCTCGAATCCGGCCATTCGCGCGTGCCGGTTTTCCGCGAAACGCTCGACGACGTGATCGGGTTCGTCCATATCCGTGACGTGCTGGCCTGCAGCGCCGGAGAACGCGCCTTCGATCTGCGCGAGCTGTGCCGCACCATCCTGTTCGTCGCACCCTCGATGCCGGCGCTCGATCTGCTGCTCGACATGCAGTTGAAGCGCCAGCATATCGCACTGGTGATCGACGAGTTCGGCGGCATCGACGGGCTGGCGACGCTCGAGGACGTGGTCGAGGAGATCGTCGGCGATATCGCCGACGAATACGACATCGAGGAAGGGCCGAAACTGATCCGGCGCCCGGACGGCACGCTGATCGCCGATGCGCGCGCGACGATCGAGGAATTCGAACAGGAGGTCGGCCCGGTGCTGACCGACGTGGAGCGGGAAGAAGACATCGACACGATCGGCGGTTTCGTTTTCTCGCTGATCGGTCGCGTCCCGGCGCGCGGCGAACTTGTCACCCACGAAACGACCGGCATCGCCTTCGAGGTGATCGACGCCGATCCGCGGCGCATCAAACGGCTGCGCGTCCGCAATCTGCCGGCGCGCGCAACCAGCGACAGTGCGCAGAGCTGAGCCGGCACCGCGTCAGACGCTGACCGGTCTGCCCGCGCGTCTGGCCGGGCTCACCGGCTGGCGCCGCGTTTTGTTGCTCACGTTGCTCGGCGCCGGCGCCGCGCTCGCGTTGCCGCCGTTCCATGTGCTGCCGCTGCTGATCGTCGCTTTCGTGCCGTTGTTCTGGATGATCGAGGCGACCGCGCGCATCCGTGGCGCATTCTGGACCGGCTTCTGGTTCGCTCTCGGACATTTCACGTTCGGCCTGTACTGGATTGCGCATTCGATGCTGCTCGATCCGCTGCGCTTCGGCTGGATGATTCCCTTCGCGGTTTGCGGCCTCGCGGCCTTGCTTGGTCTTTTCGTCGGGGCTGCGGCGGCGGTCACGCGCGCGTGGCGCTCGCCCGGCGCGTCGCGCGTGATTCTGTTTGCCGTCGCCTGGGTCGTCGCCGAATGGGGACGCAGTTGGGTGATGGGCGGTTTCCCGTGGAATCTGATCGGCTATTCCTGGACGGGGGTCGACTGGATGATGCAGCCTGCGGCCCTCGTCGGCGCATACGGGCTCGGGTTTATCACAGTGCTGGCGGCGACCATGCCGGCGACGATCGCGACCGGCGATGCATCTGTCCCAATCGGCCGGCGGTTGCGGCCAACCTTGTTCGCAATCGCCCTGCTCGCAATTGCCGGCGGATTCGGGGTCTGGCGGCTTGCCGGCGCCGAGGTCGTCATGGTGCCCGACGTGACCCTGCGTATCGTGCAGCCGGGCATTCCCCAGACGCTCAAGAACGATCCCGCCGCACGGCGGGCGAATTTCGAACGCCATCGCACGCTGACGCTCGAAACGCCGGGCTTCAACCGCATCACCCATGTGCTCTGGCCGGAAGCGAGCATCCCCTATCTGGTCGAGCGCGAGCCCGAGATGGCCGCCATCCTAGCGCCAGTCGTGCCGCCCGGGGGCTATCTGCTGGCCGGTGCCGTGCGCGGCGAACCGGATACCGGCCCGCTCGAGCGCATCTACAACGGTCTCTCCGCGATCGATCCGGCCGGCGTCCGCGTCGCGACCGGCGATAAATTTCACCTCGTGCCGTTCGGCGAGTACGTGCCGTTGCGCGAATGGTTTCCGTTCATCGCCAAAGTGACGCCCGGCAGTCTCGATTTCACCCCGGGTCCGGGACCGGTCACGGTGCGCCTGCCGGGGCTGCCGGCCTTCTCGCCCCTAATTTGTTACGAGGTCATCTTTGCCGGGGACGTGGTCGACGATACCGACCGTCCTGACTGGCTCCTGAACCTGACCAATGACGGCTGGTTCGGTATCTCGACCGGCCCCCACCAGCATTTCGCCGCCGCCCGTTTTCGCGCGGTCGAAGAGGGGCTGCCGATGGTTCGGGCCGCGAACACCGGCATTTCCGGAGTGGTCGACCCTTGGGGCCGCGTCGTCCTGCGGACCGGTCTGGGCGACCAGGCGGTGGTCGATACCGGCCTGCCGTTGCCTTTGCCGGCAACGCCCTATGCGCGCTGGGCGAACCTCGCGCCGGGATTGCTATTGCTGGCGGCACTCGCCGTCGCCATGTTCGGGGCAAGGCGGCGCTAGATTCTATTGTTGGTATATTAAATTTTGTCTACAATATTCCTTGCAACGCCCGCTTCGGCCCCTCCACATCCCGGCGTTGCAGAAGGCGACTTCAATAATCTATCAGGATTGTGACCAATCAATCTGGCCAATCCAAAAAATATGGTCCAATTCCGGATCGGTGGTGTAATTCACGAGTGGGGAGACGACGAACGATGCGACGGCCGCGTAAATCATCCGGACGGATGGCAAGCCTTGGTTACCCGAATCCGGTCGACGTTCATGTTGGCAATCGCATGCGCCAGCGTCGGACCTTGCTCGGCATGAGCCAGGAAAAACTCGGCGAGGCGCTCGGTCTCACCTTTCAGCAGGTCCAGAAATACGAGCGCGGCATGAATCGGGTCAGCGCCAGCCGATTGTTCGACCTCTCCCGCGTTCTCGATGTGCCGATCGCCTATTTCTTCGAGGAGATGCCGGCGGGCGTTGCCTCGAAATCGCCCAGCCGCCTGCAGGGCAAACTGGCCGAGCCGAAGCCCGAGCCGATGGAACGCGATCCGATGATGAAGCGCGAAACCCTCGAACTGGTTCGCGCCTATTACCGCATTCCGGAGCCATCGGTGCGCAAACGGCTGTTCGAGCTGACCAAGTCGCTCGGCCGTACCGTCCGCACCCGCAAACGCAAAACGAAGAGCTGATCGGCGCCCGCCGGGCGTCATGTGGGCATCATGCGGGCGCTGCGGGCGGCAGGCCGCCTGCGGCACGACGTACCCTTGACCTTGCCCTTGACCTCGTAGGGCCGCTTTTCCATGATCCGGCGCCTTTCGGGGCCGGGCCCCGGGGCCGCGTCGGCGCTGCCGCCCGTTCCGGCTGCCTGATCCGCACGCATCCGGGCGCGAACGTGCAGACGACCAGGGGAAGATCCGTGCCACAGGGCAGTTATCTCTTTACCAGCGAATCGGTGTCCGAAGGACATCCCGACAAAGTCTGCGATCGCATTTCCGATGCGATTCTCGATGCGTTCCTGACGCATGATCCGCAGGCGCGGGTTGCCTGCGAAACATTGTGCACGACAAACCGGATCGTAATTGCAGGTGAAGTGCGCGGGCCCGAACCGCTGGTCCATCGCAACGGCGAGATCGACCACGAGCGCATCGCCGAGATCGCGCGCGCCTGCGTCAAGGAAATCGGTTACGAGCAGCAGGGCTTCCACTGGAAGCATGCGAAGGTCGACGTCTATCTGCACGCACAATCCTCCGACATCGCGAAGGGCGTCGATGCGACCGGCAACAAGGACGAGGGTGCCGGCGACCAGGGCATCATGTTCGGATTCGCCTGCCGCGAGACCGAGCATCTGATGCCGGCGCCGATCTATCTCGCGCATTCGATCCTGCGCTCGCTTGCCGAGGCGCGGCATTCCGGCGCCGAACCCGGTCTTGGCCCCGATGCGAAAAGCCAGGTAACGCTGGTCTATGAGAACGACCGGCCGGTGCGCGCGGCGTCCGTCGTCGTCTCGACGCAGCATGACGAAAATCTCAGCCAGGAAGAGGTGCGCGAAATCGTGCGCCCCCACGTGCTGAACGTGCTGCCGGAGGGCTGGATGTGCCCCGAGGATGAATTCTATGTAAACCCGACCGGCCGTTTCGTGATCGGCGGTCCCGACGGCGATGCCGGCCTCACCGGCCGCAAGATCATCGTCGACACCTATGGCGGCGCGGCACCGCATGGCGGCGGTGCGTTCTCGGGCAAGGATCCCACCAAGGTCGATCGCTCGGCCGCCTATGCTGCGCGCTATCTTGCGAAGAACATCGTCGCCGCCGGCATCGCCGATCGGTGCACCATCCAGCTCTCTTATGCGATCGGGGTGTCGAAGCCGCTGTCCGTCTACGTGAACACGCATGGCACCGGCACGGTCGCGGAATCGAAACTCTCGCAGGTGCTGCGCACGGTGATGGATCTGTCGCCGCGCGGCATTCGCGAGCATCTCTCGCTGAGCCGTCCGATCTATGCGCGCACGGCGGCCTACGGTCATTTCGGCCGCGTGCCGGAAGCCGATGGCGGGTTCTCCTGGGAACGGCTCGATCTGGTCGACGCGATTCGCGCGGCGGTCGGCTGAACCGCGAGACGAAATCGCTGCCGCCTTCCGATCCCGACGGACGGATCCGACTTTACGGCCGACGGCGCGGTCGCCGGCTGCGGGCGGGGCAGGCGGAACGCTACGAGCGTCTGCTGCCGCTGCTCACGATCGCCGCACCAGAACCCGGTGCCGTGCTCGATCCGCACCGGCTTTTTGCCGCTCCCAGAAAAGAAATCTGGCTGGAGATCGGGTTCGGCGCCGGCGAGCATCTCGCCTGGCAGGCAGTTTCCCATCCCGATACCGGTTTTATCGGCTGCGAGGTGTTCAAGAACGGCATCGCAATCCTCCTGCGCTCGATCGATGAGGGCGGGCTCGACAATGTGCGGATCTGGCCGGCCGACGCCCGGCTCCTCCTGCCGGCTTTATTGCCCGCCAGTATTGGCCGGATATTCCTCCTGTTCCCCGACCCCTGGCCGAAGGTCCGCCATGCCGAGCGGCGGTTCGTCTGCCCGCCCAATCTGGACGTCCTCGCCCGGCTTCTGGCGGACGGGGCGGAGCTGCGGATCGCCAGCGACGATCCCGGCTATATCGTCTGGACTCTGATGCAGATGCGGGCCCGGCCCGAGTTCGAGTGGCTGGCCCGCCAGCCCGCGGATTGGCAGGCCCGGCCGGCCGACTGGCCGGAAACGAGGTATGAGGCGAAGGCCCTTGTTGCAGGGCGCCGCCCGGCCTATCTGCGCTATCGCCGCCGGCCCCGAATAATGACGCCATAAGGGCGGGAAAGTTCTTGCGGCCAACCTGAAAATCCCTATATTTCCGCCATTCATAGCCCCTGCTCGACAGAGGCCAATAAAAAGGTGGGCCAAACGCCCGCCTTTTTTGTTGACCCCGCGCCGGGCGAACGGAGCGGACGATGCGATTTAAGGACCCTTGGTGGACGCGACGGATCGGATCGAACGGCTGATAGCGCCGACGCTCGACGGCATGGGTTACGACCTGGTGCGGGTCGCGCTGATCGGCAGTGTAGGGCGACAAACCCTGCAGATCATGGCGGAGCGGCGTGACCGCGTCGGCATGACGGTGGAGGATTGCGCAGATATAAGCCGTGCCGTGTCGGCAGTGCTCGATGTCGAGGATCCGATTTCCAGCAGCTATACGCTTGAAGTCAGTTCGCCGGGGATCGATCGGCCGCTCACCCGGCTCGACGATTTTGCGCGCTTCGCCGGGTTCGAGGCGAAGGTCGAACTCTCGGCGCCTCTCGAAGGGCGCAAGCGCTTTCGCGGCCGGATCAAGGGCGTTGCCGGCGAGAGCGTGCGGATCGAAACGGAAGACGGCGAGGCAGACGTACCATTCGGCCGCATCCAGAAGGCAAAGCTGGTGCTGACCGACGAGCTGATTGCCGCCGCCGCGAAAGAAGGAATGGTCTGACATGAACGAAATGGATCGAGGCTGACCCATGGAACCGATGTTTGCTGTCGCGCGCCACGAATTGCTCCAGGTTGCCGACGCGGTCGCACGCGAAAAGAACATCGAGCGCGATCAGGTGCTCGAGGCAATGGAACAGGCCATCCAGAAGGCCGGTCGTTCCAAATACGGCCATGAACACGACATCCGCGCGACGATCGATCGCAAGACCGGCGATATCGCGCTGGCGCGCTATCGCCAGGTCGTCGAGGAAGTCGAGGACGAGCATACGCAGATCCCGCTCAAGCTGGCGCGCAAGGTCGATCCGGAAAAGAATGTCGGCGATTTCATCGTCGACGAGCTGCCGCCGATCGATTTCGGCCGCATCGCCGCGCAAACTGCCAAGCAGGTCATCGTGCAGAAGGTGCGCGAAGCCGAGCGGATGCGGCAGTTCGAGGAATACAAGCATCGCAAGGGCGAGATCGTGCAGGGCCTCGTCAAGCGCGTCGAGTTCGGCAACGTGACGGTCGATCTCGGACGGGCCGAAGGCTTGCTGCGCCGCGACGAATCGTTGCCGCGCGAAAGCTTCCGCAAGGACGATCGGGTTCGCGCCTACATCATCGACGTGCGCGAAGAACCGCGCGGTCCGCAGATTTTCCTTTCGCGCACCCATCCGGAATTCATGGCGAAACTGTTCGCCCAGGAAGTGCCGGAAATCTACGACAGCATCATCGAGATCAAAGCGGTCGCCCGCGATCCCGGCAGCCGCGCCAAGATCGCGGTCATCTCGAACGACAGTTCGATCGATCCGGTCGGTGCCTGCGTCGGTATGCGCGGCAGCCGCGTGCAGGCCGTGGTCGGCGAACTGCAGGGCGAGAAGATCGACATCATTCCCTGGTCGCCCGATCCGGCGACGTTCGTCGTCAATGCGCTCGCCCCGGCGGAAGTCGCCAAGGTGGTGCTCGACGAGGACGCCGGGCGCATCGAAGTGGTGGTGCCCGACGATCAGCTTTCGCTGGCCATCGGCCGGCGCGGCCAGAATGTTCGTCTCGCCTCGATCCTGACCGGCTGGGATATCGACATCCTGACCGAGGCCGAGGAATCGGAGCGCCGTAGCGAGGAGTTCAAGGTGCGATCGCAGATGTTCATCGATGCGCTCGACGTCGACGACGTCATCGCGCATCTGCTGGTGACCGAGGGTTTCACCCGGGTCGAGGAAGTGGCCTTCATTCCGCTCGACGATCTGGCCTCGATCGAAGGGTTCGACGAGGATGTCGCCAACGAACTGCGCGAACGTGCCCGCCGCTATCTGACGGAGCGCGACGAACGCAACACCTCGCGGCGGCGCGAGCTCGGCGTCAGCGACGAGCTGGCGGCCCTCGAGGGGCTCAATCCGGCGATGCTGGTGGCGCTCGGCGAGAAGGGCGTAAAGACGCTCGACGATCTTGCCGATCTCGCGACCGACGAGCTGATCGACGCGAATGACGGGATCCTGCGCGAGCATGAAATGACGCGCGAGGATGCCGATGCGCTGATCATGAAGGCCCGCGCGCACTGGTTCGCCGACGAACCGGCGAAGGCCGACGACAAGGCTGCGGCACCGGCCGAGTAAGGGAACGACGGAACGCATGACGATGACGGATGCGGCGATGGTGGAGACGGAGAGCGACGAGATGGTCGCGCGCATGCCTGCACGCCGGCCGCAGCGTCGCTGCATCGTCTCCCGGTCGACCGCGCCGAAAGCCGGTCTGCTGCGCTGCGTGGTCGGGCCCGATGGCACGCTGGTGCCGGATGCGACCGAGCGCCTGCCGGGCCGCGGTTTCTGGGTGACGGCCGATCGCGATGTGATCGAGACGGCGCTGAAGAAGCGTAATTTCGAAAAGGTTGCGGGTGGCGCCGTGTGCGTGCCGGCGGATCTCGCCGACCAGGCCGCCGCCCAGGTCGAGCGGCAATGTCTTGCCTTGCTCGGTCTCGCGCGTCGCGCCGGCGTTGCGGTGACCGGCCATGACCGGGTCGCCGCGATGATCGGCAAAAGGCGCGCCGGCATTCTGCTGAGTGCCAGCGATGGCGCGGCCGATGGCAGGCGGCGGCTCGAAGCGGCGGCGGGCGATGTGCCGGTGGTGGCGCTGTTCGATCGAGACTCGCTGTCGGCGGCGTTCGGCAGCGGCAATGTGGTCCATGCGGCGATCGAGAGCGGCAACATGGCCGCGCGAATCCTGCGCGAAACGACAAGACTGGCCGCGCTGCGCGACGGCCGGAACCGACGATAACAAGACGGTTGGGAACGGTACGAATGACGACGAAAGACTCGGGCGACGAAACGAAGGGCCAGACGCCGCTGAAGCTGTCGCGGCCCGGCCGTCTTGAGCTGAAGAAGACGGTCGATGGCGGTCAGGTGCGCCAGAGTTTCTCGCATGGCCGCAGCAAGACCGTGGCCGTCGAGGTCAAGCGGCGGCGCAGCATCGCGCCGGGCGGCAAGTCAAAGCCCGAAGCCGAGCCTGAGGTCGAGGCGACCGAGACGCCGGTTGCGGCGCCCGCACCCGCGCCCGCGGCACCGCCGCCGGTCGATACGCGACCGGTCCGCGGCCTGACCGCCGACGAACGCGCCGCACGCTCGCGTGCTGTCGAGGAAGCAAAGCATTACGACGAACAGCGTCGCGTCCAGGCCGACGAAGAGGCAAAGCGTCGCACCGAGGAAGAAGTGGTCGAACGCGCGCGGCTCGAAGCCGAACAGGCCGCGAACCCGCCGGCCGATGCTGCGGCTGCTGAAGCCGAAGCGCAGCGCGCGGCCGCGCACGGCGTCGCGATGACGCCGCTTGCCGGCACCGAACGCGCGGAACGCGCGGGGGCGCGCGGGGGCCCGCGTCTCTCGCCGCGGGCGCAACAGATTCTCGAAGCCGATATCGCCGAGGAAGCCGAACAGCGCGCGCAGCGCCAGCAGGTTCGCCGGCCGGGCGGCGGCGTCGCTGCCCGTCCGCCCGCACGGCCGGCACCCGGTGCCGGCAAGCGCGGCGAGCCGCGCCGTCGCCAGGGCAAGCTCAATGTACAGAAAGTGCTCGACGACGATGGCAGCGAGCGCACGCGCAGTCTTGCCTCGGTGCGTCGCGCGCGCGAACGCGAAAAGCTCAAGGCTCGAGGCGAGGAAGCGCCGGGCAAGATTGTCCGCGACGTGATCATTCCGGAAACGATCACCGTCCAGGAACTGGCGAACCGCATGGCCGAACGCGGCACCGATGTCATCAAATCGCTGATGCGCATGGGAACGATGGCAACCATCACCCAGACGATCGACGCCGACACCGCCGAAGTGATCGCGACCGAATTCGGCCATCGCGTTCGTCGTGTATCGGCCGCCGACGTCGAACTCGGTTTGTTCGACGGTCACGAGGATATCGATGCGGTCGCGCCGCGTTCGCCGGTCGTCACCGTCATGGGCCATGTCGACCACGGCAAGACCTCGCTACTCGACGCGCTGCGCCAGACCGACGTGGCGGCCGGCGAGGCGGGCGGCATCACCCAGCATATCGGCGCCTATCAGGTGACGCGGCCCAGCGGGCAGAAGATCACCTTCATCGACACGCCGGGCCATGCCGCCTTCACCGAGATGCGGGCGCGCGGCGCTAACGTGACCGACATCGTCGTGCTCGTGGTCGCAGCCGACGACGGCATCATGGCGCAGACGATCGAGGCCATTCATCACGCCCGTGCCGCGAAGGTTCCGGTCATTGTGGCGGTCAACAAGATCGACAAGCCGGACGCGAACCCGCAGCGCGTGCGTCAGGAGCTGCTGAGCCACGAGATCGTTCCCGAAGAACTGGGCGGCGACGTGCAGGTGATCGACGTCTCGGCCAAGACGGGACAGAATCTCGACAAGCTCGAGGAAGGGATTCTGCTGCAGGCGGAAATTCTCGAACTCAAGGCCAATACCGACCGCGCCGCACAGGGTGCGGTGATCGAAGCCCGGCTCGAGCGCGGCCGCGGTCCGGTCGCGACCTTGCTGGTGCAGCGCGGCACGCTGCGCGTGGGCGACATTTTCGTCGCCGGCGCCGAATGGGGCCGCGTGCGCGCCATGCTCGACGATCGCGGTAACACGATCGACGAGGCGGGTCCGTCCATGCCGGTCGAGGTGCTCGGTTTGCAGGGCGCGCCGAATGCCGGCGATCTTTTCGCCGTCGTCGAGAACGAAGCGAAAGCGCGTCAGGTCAGCGAATATCGCGCGAACCAGGAGCGCGACAAGCAGGCGGTGAGCGGCGCGCGCGGCACGCTGGACGAGATGTTCCAGAAGATCGCAGCCGGCGAAACCAAGGAACTGCCGGTCGTCGTCAAGGCCGACGTGCAGGGCTCGGTCGAGGCTCTGGCCGGCGCGCTCTCCAAGCTCGGCACCAACGAAGTGGCGGCGCGCCTCCTTCACACCGGCGTCGGCGGCATCAACGAATCCGATGTCACCCTCGCGCGTGCGTCGAATGCGCTCATTGTCGGCTTCAACGTGCGTGCGAACGCCGCGGCGCGCGAGATGGCGCGGCGCGACGGTGTCGATATCCGCTACTATTCGATCATCTACAATGTGGTCGACGACATCCGCGCGATGCTGACCGGGATGCTCGCGCCGCAGATGCGCGAGAAATTCCTCGGCAATGCAGAAATCCGCGAGGTCTTCAACATCACCAAGGCCGGCAAGGTCGCCGGCTGCATGGTCACCGAAGGCACCGTCAAGCGTGGCGCCAAGGTGCGGCTGCTGCGCGACAACGTGGTCATCCACGAGGGCAGCCTCCGGACGCTCAAGCGCTTCAAGGACGAAGTGCGCGAAGTCAAGGAAGGCTTCGAATGCGGCATGGCCTTCGAGAACTATCAGGACATCCAGGTCGGCGACACGATCGAGTGTTTCGAGATAGAGGAAGTCGCCCGCGCTCTGGAGGCATGAGCCCGAGATGACTGCGCGGCAGCCCGCACCCGGGCCGAGCCAGCGTCAGCTTCGCGTCGGTGAAGAAGTGCGGCATGCGCTGGTCCGCATCTTCGCCGATGCGCATTGGCGCGATCCGGCTCTGTTCGATGTGAACATCACCTTGACCGAAGTGCGTCTCGGCCCCGATCTCAAGCGGGCGACGGCGTTCGTGCTGCCGTTCGCCGGTGGCGATGCGACCGAGCTGGTCGCAGCACTCAATCGCGCCGTGCCGTATCTGCGCCGCGAGCTCGGCCGCTCGATGCAGTTGCGCCATGTGCCCGAGCTCGCGTTCGAGCGCGACCGCTCCTTCGACGAGGCGGCCAAGATTGCGGAACGGCTCGAGGATCCGGTGGTGCGCCGCGATCTCGAACGCAACGGCGGGGATGCGGGCGACGACACCGCCGGCTCCGGTTCCGATGGCGCGCCGGCGTAAGGGCCAGCCGGTCTCCGGCTGGATCCTGCTCGACAAACCGGCTGGCATGACCTCGACCCGCGCGGTGACAGCGGTGCGTCGCGCCTTCGATGCGCAGAAGGCGGGACATGCCGGCACGCTCGATCCGATGGCAACGGGCATGTTGCCGATCGCGCTCGGCGAGGCGACCAAGACCGTGCCGCATGTCATGGACGCGGCGAAGCGCTACCGGTTCACGGTGCGCTGGGGCCGTGCGACCGCGACCGACGATGCCGAGGGCGCGGTGATCGAAACCAGCGACGTGCGGCCCGACCGGGCTGCGATCGAGGCCGCGCTGCCGGCCTTTCTCGGCCGGATCGAACAGATTCCGCCGGCCTTCTCGGCGATCAAGATCGATGGCGAGCGGGCCTACGATCTGGCCCGGGCCGGCGAGCCGGTCGACCTCGCCCCGCGCACGGTGACCATCCACGGGCTCTCGATCCTCGAATGCTGCGATCCCGGGCAGGCGGTCTTCCTCATGGATTGCGGCAAGGGGGCCTATGTGCGGAGCCTCGCCCGGGACCTCGCGCGGCGCCTCGGCACCTGCGGCCATGTGGCGGAATTGCGCCGTATTTCGGTCGGTCCGTTCGAGGAAACACGGGCGATTTCGCTGGAATCGCTGTTGGGGCTGGGGCATAGTGCCGCCGCCTCGAGCTATTTGCTCCCGGTCGAGACCGCGCTGGCCGACATCCCGGCGCTGGCCCTGACGGAAGCGGAGGCGAACCGGCTCAGAACCGGGCAAAGCGTAGGCCTGCTGCGTCGCAGCGACCTCAATCGCATTGGCAGTCTGGAAAGCGGGGCGCTCATTTGCGCCACGTCCGGCGGCCGACTTGTGGCGATTGCCCGATACGAGGCCGGGGAAGTGAAACCGGTGCGCGTTCTGCACCTCTAGTCTTGTGAAAGGAATAGACGATGTCGATTACCGCCGAGCGCAAACAGGCGCTCATTGGCGAATTCGCCACTGCCGCGGGCGACACCGGTTCGCCCGAAGTACAGGTTGCGATCCTGTCCGAACGGATTCGCAATCTCACCGATCATCTGCAGACGCATAAGAAAGACTTCCATTCGCGGCGCGGCCTTCTCGTGATGGTCGGCCAGCGTCGGCGTCTGCTCGACTATCTCAAGCGTAAGGACCAGGCGCGCTATCAGACGCTGGTCCAGTCTCTCGGCCTGCGTCGCTGAGACGAGAATCGGACATGTCGCAAGGCCGGACGACGACAGCCGGTGCATCTCTTGACGGGGTGCACAGGATGCGGCGGGCTGCGCGCATATGGCCGATCGAACAAACCATGTTTCACCGGATGCATCCGACGACACGGTCGGCGGCGGACGCATTCGAATACCGGGCCGACGAAAGGGGCAGCGGGCTGCCCCTTCCGCGGGTCCGGTAGATCAGAACACCGACCGGATTCATCAGAGGTAAAGAATGTTTGATATTCATCGTGTCGAGATCGACTGGGGCGGACGTCCCCTCATTCTCGAAACCGGGCGTATGGCCCGTCAATCCGATGGCGCCGTGCTGGCGCAGTACGGCGATACCGTTGTTCTTTGCACGGTCGTCGGTCAGAAGACACCCAAGCAGGGCATCGATTTCTTTCCGCTCACCGTCAACTATCAGGAAAAGACCTTCGCCGCCGGCAAGATTCCGGGTGGCTTCTTCAAGCGCGAAGGCCGACCGAGCGAAAAAGAGGTGCTGACATCGCGCCTCATCGACCGGCCGATCCGTCCGCTCTTCGCATCGGGCTATCGCAACGAGACGCAGGTGATCTGCACCACGCTCTCCTATGATCTGGAGAACGATCCCGATATGGTCGCTCTGGTCGGTGCCTCGGCGGCGCTCACGATCTCGGGCATTCCCTTCCTTGGGCCGATCGCATCGGCACGGGTCGGGTATATCGACGGTCAATATGTGCTGAACCCGCTGATCGACCAGCTCCCGAACTCGCAGCTGGATCTGATCGTCGCCGGCACCGCTGAAGGTGTGCTGATGGTGGAATCGGAAGCGAACGAGCTTTCGGAGGAAACCATGCTCGGCGCCGTCATGTTCGGCTTCAAGCAATTCCAGCCAGTGATCGATGGGATCATCAAGCTCGCCGAACGGAGCGCCAAGGCGGCATGGCCGTTGCCGGGTTCCGACGAGGCGGCGGAAAAGGCATCGTCCGTGGTCTCCGCGGCGATCCGTGCCGATCTCGAAAGCGTCTATGCCGAGACCTCCAAGCAGGCGCGCACCGACCTTCTTAATACAGCCAAACAGAAGGCCGCCGCGGCGGTCGAGGCGGCCGGCTTGTCGCCGGACCTCGCTTCTTCGGCGGTCAAATATCTCGAGAAGGACATCGTTCGCGGTGCCATTCTCAAGACCGGCAAGCGGATCGACGGGCGCGATACCAAGACGGTTCGCCCGATCGTCAGCGAAGTGAACGTGCTGCCGCGCGCACACGGTTCGGCTTTGTTCACGCGCGGTGAAACCCAGGCGCTCGTTGTGACCACACTGGGCACTGGGTCGGACGAGCAGATCATCGATGCGCTAACGGGCGAGTTTCGTGAGCATTTCATGCTGCATTACAACTTCCCGCCTTATTCGACCGGTGAAACCAAACGGATGATTCCGCCCGGGCGGCGCGAAATCGGTCACGGCAAGCTCGCCTGGCGCGCCATCCACGCGGTCATGCCGGCGAAGGAAGCGTTCCCCTATACGATCCGTGTCGTCTCCGAGATCACCGAATCGAACGGCTCGTCGTCGATGGCGACCGTCTGCGGTGCGTCGCTCTCGATGATGGATGCCGGCGTGCCGCTGCGGCGCCCGGTTGCCGGCATCGCGATGGGTCTTATCAAGGAAGATGACGGATTTGCGGTAATCTCCGACATTCTCGGCGACGAGGATCATCTCGGCGACATGGACTTCAAGGTCGCCGGTACCGAAGCCGGCGTGACGGCTCTCCAGATGGACATCAAGATCACCTCGATCACCGAGGAGATCATGAAGATCGCACTCGGTCAGGCACGCGATGGCCGCCTCCATATCCTTAAGGAGATGGAGAAGGCACTCAACAGTTCGCGGGCGGAAGTTTCGCGGAATGCACCGCGCATTACGGTGATCAGCATTCCGAAGGACAAGATCCGTGAAGTGATCGGCACCGGCGGCAAGATCATCCGCGAAATCTGCGAAGTGACCGGCGCCAAGATCGACATCGAGGACGATGGCACGATCAAGGTGGCGGCGGTCGACGAAACGGCGGCGCAGGCGGCGATCAACTGGATCAAGGGCATCGTCGCCGAACCGGAGATCGGTACGATCTACACCGGCAAGGTCGTGAAGACGGTCGATTTCGGCGCCTTCGTGAACTTCCTCGGCAGCCGCGACGGGCTCGTGCATATCAGCGAGCTGGCGCCGCGACGGGTCAAGGAAACGACCGAAGTGGTCAAGGTCGGCGACACGGTGAAGGTCAAGGTCCTCGGCATGGACGATCGCGGCAAGGTCAAGCTGTCGATGAAGGCCGTCGACCAGGCGACCGGCGAAGACATTTCGCAACAGAAGGCGGAGGCGGAGGGCTGATCCCAGCCAACGCCACGCCACGCAGCGAAAGGCCGATCATGGCCGCATCGTTGAAGGCGTCCACAGCGCAGGAATTGTGGTTGCCGCGGCTGATCGGTCATCGCGGCGAGGCGGCTCGTGCCCCGGAAAACACGCTCGCATCCATGCGTATGGCGGCAGCGTCGGGGCTTCGCTGGGTCGAGTTCGACGCCAAGCTCTCGGGCGACGGCGTACCGCTGATTTTTCACGACGACACACTCGATCGCACGACGAACGGCGAAGGCCCGGTTGCGGCCACGCCGTTCGCGGCGATCCGGGCGCTCGATGCCGGATCCTGGTTCCAGCCGGACTTCGCGGGCGAGCAGGTGCCGACTTTGGCCGAGACGCTGGTGTTCCTGGTCGGATGCGGCATGGGCGCCAATGTCGAGATCAAACCCTGTCCCGGCCGCGAAACCGCAACGGCGAGCGTCGTTTCCGCCGCGATCGAGGCACATTGGCCGGCCGATTACGGGCGGCTCATTGTCTCCAGTTTTTCACGCGCGGCGCTGGCCCGGACCCGCGATGTGGCGCCGAACTTGCCGCGCGGGCTGCTGGTCTGGGACCGTGTCGCCACCATGATCGAGGATGCGGCGGCGTTGGATTGCATTTCGATCCATTGCGCGCACCAGCATCTGACCCGGGAAATGGCATATGCGGTAAAGGCGGCGGGCTATATTCTGATCGTCTACACTGTCAACGACCCGGCACTGGCCCGCCAGTTGATTGAATGGGGCGTCGACACCATCATTACCGATGATTCCGGTACCCTGGGCACAACGGTAACGGATACCACAGGTCGCGCGAGCGACCGGGGACAGGTCCCTGCCGCATGAAAACACTGGAACCCGTTCTGATCTCCGGCAAGGAAGTGCTGCCCATCGTCGAGGGTGGCAAGGGGATCTCCATCTCGAACGGCGAAAGCTCGGGCGCCTGGGCTGCGGCCGGCGGCGTCGGCACCTTTTCCGGCGTCAATGCCGATTCGTACGACGAAGCGGGCCGCGCGATCCCGCAGGTCTATAACGGTCGCACCCGCCGCGAACGCCACGAAGAGCTGGTCGCCTATGCGATCAAAGGCGGCATCACCCAGGCGCGCATCGCGCATGAGCTCTCCGGCGGCGGAGGCCGCATCCACATCAACGTGCTGTGGGAGATGGCGGCGTCCGAGCGCGTGCTGCATGGCGTGCTCGAAGGTGCGCAGGGCCTGATCCACGGCGTCACCTGCGGCGCCGGTATGCCCTATCGCATCGCCGAGATCTGCGCGCAGTACAATGTCTTTTACTATCCGATCGTCTCGTCGGCGCGCGCCTTCCGCGCCTTGTGGAAGCGCGCCTATCACAAATTCGCGGAGCTGCTCGGCGGCGTGGTCTACGAGGATCCGTGGCTGGCCGGCGGCCATAACGGCCTGTCCAATGTCGAGGATCCGCTGAAGCCCGAGCCGGCGCGCCCGCGTCTCGTCGAGCTGCGCCGCGTCATGCGCGAGGAATGCGGGCTCGTCAAAACGCCGATCGTCATGGCGGGCGGCGTATGGTTCCTGCGCGAATGGGCCGATGTGATCGAGGATCCGGAGATCGCCCCGGTCGCCTTCCAGTTCGGCACGCGGCCGCTTCTGACGCAGGAGAGCCCGATTTCCGATGCGTGGAAACAGCGCCTGCTGCATCTCGACGAGGGCGCCGTCTATCTCAACCGCTTCAGCCCGACCGGATTCTATTCGTCGGCCGTGAACAACGATTTCCTGCGCGAGCTGCATGGGCGCAACGAGCATCAGGTTGCCTATTCGAACTCGCCGGTCGGCGAACATGAGTGGCCCTTCGCGGCCGGCGCGCGCGGCCGCATCGTCTATCTGACGGCGGCCGACAAATTGCGCGCCGACGAATGGGTCGCCGCCGGCTTTACCGAGGCGATGCGCACGCCGGATTCGACGCTGATCTTCGTCACGCCCGAGAACGGCCGCGAGATCCGCATCGACCAGATCAACTGCATGGGCTGTCTCTCGGCTTGCCGCTTTTCGAACTGGGCGCAGAACGAGGCCGGCACGACCGGCAAGAAGGCCGACCCGCGTTCCTACTGCATCCAGAAGACGCTGCAGGCGATCAGCCACTCCGACCAGATCGAGAACCAGCTGATGTTCGCCGGCCATAACGCCTATCGGTTCGCCAACGATCCGTTCTACGACGGCGGCTTCATCCCGAGCGTCAAGCAACTGGTCGAGCGGATCGGCACCGGGGACTGATCGAGAGCGGCATGCGACACCCGATGGCGCGCGGCCCTGGATTTTGACTTGTTCCAGAAAGCTCGGCAGCGTCTTCCCTGCCGGTCTTTTATTCCGGCCCTTCATTGCCATATAAAGGCCCGATGAAGCCCGAATCCGAGACCCAGCCTTTTGCCCCGGTACTCGACCGGCTGCGCGCCGCCGGCCTGCGGCCGACGCGTCAGCGGCTCGCTCTGGCGCGATTACTGTTCGACCAAGGCGACCGCCATGTCACGGCGGAGCAGCTTCTGGGCGAGGCCAGTCATGCCGGCGTGCGGGTCTCGATGGCGACGATCTACAACACGCTGCACCAGTTCACCCATGCGGGTCTGCTGCGCGAAGTCGTGGTCGATCCGGGCCGCTCCTATTTCGACACCAATGTCGGCGACCATCATCATTTCTTCGTCGAAGGAACAAGTGAGCTGCATGATTTCGATGCCGCGGGCATCGAAGTGCGCCATCTGCCAGTACCGCCCGACGGCACCCGCATCGCGCGTGTCGACGTGATCGTTCGCGTCAAAAAAGACTAGGCGCCGCGCCGTTCGCTCGATCTTTTTAGAATAACTCCAAACTGTTGACAGGGCCGGATTCGGCCGCCATATTGGACTCGATATTGACGGCGCTGCCGCGCCGATTTGTTGCGACGTTGGTGCAATAAGGGAGACAGAACCATGGCACAGTTAAAGACCAGCAAGACGCTCGAGAATCTGAAAGCCGCGTTCGCCGGCGAGAGCCAGGCGAATCGCCGCTACCTCTATTTCGCCCAGAAGGCCGACGTCGAGGGTTACAACGACGTGGCTGCGGTGTTCCGTTCGACCGCCGAAGGCGAGACCGGCCATGCACACGGGCATCTTGAGTTCATGGAAGAAGTGGGCGACCCCGCGACCGGCGAACCGATCGGCGACACGTCGAAGAATCTGAAGGCGTCGATCGCCGGCGAGACGCACGAATATACCGACATGTATCCGGGCATGGCGCGCACCGCGCGCGAAGAAGGCTTCGAAGAAATCGCCGACTGGTTCGAGACTCTGGCGAAGGCCGAGAAGTCGCATGCCGGCCGCTTCCAGAAGGCGCTCGACACGCTGAATTGACGTCGGGGCAATTGACGATCGGGCGTTCCGACCGGGACGTCCGATCGCCCATCGGTCCCGGGACCCCGCCGCCGATCCGGCGATTCGGGGCTCCGCCGGCCATTCCCGGGCGTATCTTCGGCTGCGATTTTCGTCGCCCCCGACCCTGAAGGAAGAGACCGATGCGCGAAGGCAGCCTCGAGGCGCCCATCCGGCATCCGCTTGCCTGGCACGATCCCGATTTCTACGACGCAGAGAAAATCGACGCCGAGATGCGGCGCGTGTTCGACATCTGTCACACCTGCCGGCGCTGCTTCAATCTCTGCGACAGTTTCCCGCGCCTCTTCGACCTGATCGACAAATCCCAAAGCGGCGAGCTCGAGAGCGTGCCGAGCGACGGCTTCAAGAGCGTGGTCGATGCCTGCACGCTCTGCGACATGTGCTTCATGACGAAATGTCCCTATGTGCCGCCGCACGAGTTCGACGTCGATTTCCCACATCTGATGCTGCGTTATCGCGCCGCCGAGTTCCGCGGCGGCAAGGTCGGCGCGATCGAACAGCAGCTCACGAAGACGGACCGCAATGGCAAACTGGGTGCTGCGTTGCCGACGATCGCGAACTGGGCTTCGAATACCAGGAACAAGCTGACGCGCGGCGTCCTCGAGCGTGTCGTCGGTGTCGACCGCAAGGCAGCACTACCGAAATATCACGGCAAGACGCTGATGATGCGCGCGAAGGATCGTCCGCCCGCGCTTAATCGCGATGCGCCGGCCTTCGGCCGCAAGGCCGCGATCTTCGCGACCTGCTTTGCCAACTACAACAATCCGGCGATCGGCGAGGCGGCGCTTGCCGTGCTCGCGCGCAACGGCGTCGAAACCCGGCTCGACTATCCCGGCTGCTGCGGGATGCCGCAGCTCGAAAACGGCAATCTCGAGGCCGTCGCCGAAAAGGCGAAACGCGCGGCCGCCGCTTTCGGTCCGCTGATCGATGCCGGCCACGATGTCGTCGCGCTGGTGCCGTCCTGCGCGCTGATGATGAAGTTCGAATGGCCGCTGATCTTGCCCGGCGACGCGGCGGTGAAAAAGCTCGCGGATGCGACCTACGATGTCAGCGAGTATGTCGTCGATATCGCGAAGAAAGAGGGGCTTGCCCCCGGCATGACGCCGCTGCCGGGCGGTGTCGCCCTGCATATCGCCTGCCACGCGCGCGCGCAGAACATGGGCCAGAAAGCGGCCGAGATGCTGCGGCTTCTTCCCGGCATCGATCTCGCGGTGATCGAGCGCTGCGCCGGTCATGGCGGATCCTGGGGCGTGATGAAGGGAAATTTCGAAACGGCGATCAAGATCGGCAAGCCGGTTGCGCGCCAGGCCGCCAAAAGCGAGAAGCGCATCGTCGCCTCGGAATGCCCGCTCGCGGGCATGCATATTCTGCAGGGCATGGAACGGCTCGGGGATGCGACCGTGCCGGGCGATGCGCCGCATCCGATCCAGCTGATGGCCCGGGCCTACGGGCTCGAAACTTGACGAGGACGCGACCGATGACGGCACTCGCAAAGCGACGCAGCATCACGCGGGCGGATCTCATGCCGTTCGACGAATACAAGGCGATCCGCAGGGCACGGCGTGCCGAGATCGTGGCGCGCAAACGCAGTCGCCGCATGGAGATCGGGCCGGTCGCGACGTTTCATTTCGAGAATTTCGAAACGATGTGGCTGCAGATCCAGGAGATGCTCTACATCGAGAAAGGCGGCGACGCGCAGATCGACGACGAGCTCGCGGCCTACGGCCCGATGATTCCGAACGGCCACGAGCTGGTGGCGACGGTTCTGTTCGAGATCGACGAGCCGACGCGGCGCAAGGCGTTTCTCTCGCGGTTGGGCGGCATCGAGGAAACCGCGTTCATTCGCGTCGGCGGCGAAATGATCAAGGCCGTGCCGGAGGTCGACGTCGATCGCACCAACGCAGCCGGCAAGGCTTCCGCCGTGCAGTTTTTGCATTTTCCGTTTACCGATGCGCAGGTTGCGGCCTTCGCAAAACACGGTGCCGAGGTGGTGATCGGCTTCAGCCATCCGGTCTACGGCCATATGTCGACCATGCCCGAGAATGTGCGTGCGGCGCTCGCCGAGGATTTCGACTAGCGCCGCGGCGCACGCGATCTCTAAGCCGCGATCCGCTTCTGCAGATCGGTCAGCGCGACATGCCCAAGAAATCCTCCGCCTGAGATCGCCGGCCTGCCCGCTTCGATCGCGTGGGCGAAATCGATCGCCGGATCGCGTTCGAGCGTCTGCACATGCCGATACAGGTTCGGATAGTCGCGCCGGTCGATGGCTTTGTGATAGTCCGCCCAGCGCGCGATTCCCATGAAATAAGCATCGGCAACGCTGCACCGCTCGCCTACAAGCCAATCCCGGCCGGCGAGCATTGCATCGAGCTGTCTATGCGCCCTGGCGACCTGCTGCCGGCCGAGTTCCCGCAGCATCGCCTGGACCGGCGGATCTTCCGCCATCTCATAGGCGGTCCAGAGCGGACTGAAGGCAGCAAAGAATGTCGTCGTCAGATATGACAGCATCCGGTTGAGGCGGTCGAAATCGGCGCTGCCCTGCGCGAAGCCAAGCCCGCGGTCGATGCCGCGCGTACCGATATTCTGCAGGATGGCCGCGCTTTCGCTCAGCGTCGCGCCGTTCTCGAGCAACAGCACCGGCGTTTCCCGTATCTCGTTGACCCGCGCGTACAGATCGTTCTGCATATCGTCGGGCATGTTGATACGGCAGAGGCGGTAGGGCTGGCCCAGCCATTCAAGGGCGACGATCGATCCGAACGAGCAGCCCTGCGGGACGCCATAAAAAAGCACCGGTTCCATGTTGATCTCCCTGCGCGATGGTAATGTTGCGAATGGCTCCCATATGCGCGACGCTGCAGGGGTCGTAAAGAACGCACAAAAATGTCGCGCGGTAACATAAATTATACCGCGGTCATGCGACGAGGTGACGCGATGAAGGAAACCATATCGGGCTGTCCGATCGAAGACGCGATGCGCCTTCTGGGCGGCCGCTGGCGAACGCTGCTGATCTACTATCTGATCGATGGACCGAAGCGGTTCAGCGACCTGCGCCGCGACAATCCGAAAATCTCGCACCGGATGCTGACGCTCGATCTGCGCGAACTCGAGGCGGCCGGCGTGATTTCGCGGACGATCTATCCCGAGATACCGCCGCGCGTCGAATATGCGCTGACGGCAGCGGGAGAGAGTCTCGTGCCGCTGATCAACGCGCTCGGCGACTGGTGGGAGACGCTCGGCAGTTTCCGCCCGCGGCACGATGTCGACAGGGTCGAGACGATGGCGCGCGAACCGGTCGAGGCCTAGTCCGCGCGGTTGCGGTTTTCCGAACGATTATCCGCGCCGATGGCCACCCGCGCACGATGGCGGGCTTGCGCCGACCCGGCTCCGCCGCCTAGGTTCGCGCCGACATCACCCAAACGCGGGCGGTCAATGATCGAGGGCAGCCGCAATATGTTCCGGATGGCCGTCGCGGCAGCGATGGCGCTCGCTGGATGCTGCCTCGCAGCAGGACCGGCGCCGGCCGCCGGCCTCGCCGACATCCTCGACCGGCTCGGTCCGCATGACTGCTATGTCGGCGATCTCGTCTGCGTCACCGTCCCGGTGCCCCTCGATCACGACAATCCTGCCGACAACCGGACCCTCGATATCGAATATGCGATTCATCTGGCGACCGGCGATTATCGCGGCATTCTCGTCTACGCGGTCGGCGGGCCGGGCCAGGCGGGTGTGGGCATTTCGGACTGGGCGCTGTGGAGTTTCGACGGAAGCATTCTAGAACATTACGATGTCGTGCTGTTCGACCAGCGCGGCATGGGTCCGCGTCACGGCGTCGATTGCCGCCGCGCGGCCGCGGTCTATTCGTTGATCCCCTGGGATTTCAAGCATCCCGAGATCAATGTTGAAGAGGCCGGCACGTTCGTGACCGACTGCATTACTGAATCCGGTCGCGCCGAGATCGTGCCGTTTCTCGGCACGCGACAGGCAGTGCGCGATCTCGAAATTTTCCGCCAGACGGTCGGCGCGCCGCCGATCTGGCTCTATGGCGCCAGCTACGGCACATTTTTCGCGCAGGCCTATGCCGCGACCTTTCCCGACGCCATCGAAGGGCTGATCCTCGACAGCGTCATGGATCCTGCCGCCGATATCACCAATGACGGGCTCGTGGCGGCGCGCGCGGCCGAGGATCTGTTCGAGCGCATGGGCCGCGCCTGCCGCGACGATGTCGATTGCGGGGGGCTGTTCGAGAATTCGGTTACCGATGCCTATGACCGGCTGCTGGCGCAGCTCGAACATGCGCCGATCGACGTTCCGTTCCCGCTCTCGAGCGGCTGGCTCGACCAGCGCCAGCTCACGCGCGACATGGTGGTCGGCAGTCTCTCTTACGCGCTGTACACCCCGTTCGATCGTACCGCCTTCCTGCACGCACTCGCCTCGGCGGAACAGGGCGAACTGGTGCCGATGCTGCGCATGGCCTATCGCGCGCTCGAATTCGATTCGGACACGATGACGCCGCTCGCGGTCGAAGGTACCGGCTCGGGCATGTATTGGGGCGCGTTCTACGCGGTCTCCTGTCCCGATTACGGTATCCAGCCCGCGAATCCTTCGGCAAGCGCACTCTCGGTCTTCGAACAGGGGCTCGGCTATCGCAGCGAGTTCCCGCGTTTCTTCCATTATATGATCGGGCTCAATCTGGAATGCCAGTTCTGGCCGGGGCTCGACGAACGCCAGACGATACCGCTGTTCGCCGGCGGCGATTTCAGGACGCTCATCCTCGCGAGCGATGCCGATCACGCGACGCCGATCGCGCAGGCGGTCGATGTCTATGAGCGGCTCGGCGATGCGACGATGATCACGGTCGAAGACGGGCCCCATGTCGTGCTCGGCTGGGGCGATGCCTGCGTCGACAGTGTCGTCACCAGTTGGCTGGTGTCGGGACGAGAGCCGAAGCCGGGCGAGATCCATTGCAAGCAATCGGTGCTCGATCCCTTTTATGTCGTCGACGTGACGCGAAACTACGATCCCGGCGACGCGGCCGATATCGGCTGGGGCGCTGTCAGCGCGGTCATTTCGGCGGAACTCACGTCGGGCTGGGGCGGCAGCGAAGCGATGACGATCGGCTGCGATCATGGCGGCACGCTGACCCTCGCGCGGCCGACGCAGCGCGCCTACATCTATCGCTACCAACTGGACGAATGCCGTATCTGGGCCGATACGGCGCTGACCGGCACGGCGGTCTATCGCGACACCCATGACGATTGGGGCTGGCAGATGACGTTCAACGTCGCCGGCGCGCATAGCGGCAAGATCGTCTACGAATTCGATTTCAAGACCGGCGCCGAGCGGATCGAGGGGACCCATGACGGGCGCACGCTCGGCGTTGTCGCGGCCGTCCCGCTGCCGAGCAAAAAGGCACGCTGAACGCTCAGGACGCGTCGAAGAAGGCGAGCAACGCGGCGGCGGCCTTTTCCGGCTCCTCCTCGACGATGAAATGGCCGCAATCGAGTGCGATCTCGCGCACATCGTCGGCCCAGCGCCGCCAGATTGCGCCGGGCGCGCTGTCGGCCGATGCGACGGAATGGCCGATATAGCCGCGGCCCCAGAGGATCAGCAGGGGACATCCGATCTTGCGGCCGGCAGCGCGATCGGCGCGATCGTCGTCCCAGTCGCAGCTCGCCCCGGCGCGATAATCCTCGCAGGTCGCCTGCACGGTCGCCGGATTGCGAAACTGCGCGACATATTGCGCGAGCGCGTCGGGATCGAGCCGGCCAGCATCGCCCGCCCAGCGCTCGATCAAATGCCGCACGAAGAATTCGGGATCGCCCGCGATCAGCCGCTCGGGCAGCGGCGCCGGCACCGCCAGAAACGGCCAGTGATAGGTGGCGATCGCCTCGGCCGCATTCATGCCGTCCCAGATATCGATCGTCGGCACCGTGTCGAGCGACGCGAGACGCCGCACGCGTTCAGGATGATCGAGCGTCAGGCGATAGGCAACGCGCGCGCCGCGATCGTGGCCCGCGAGATCGAAGCGGTCATGGCCGAGCGCGCGCATCAGCGCCACCATGTCGCCGGCCATCGCGCGCTTCGAATAGTTCCGATGCGCCGCATCGGGTGCCGGCCCGCGGCTCGCGCCATAGCCGCGCAGATCCGGCATCACCAACGTAAAACGCTGCGCCAGCGCGGGCGCGACCTTGTGCCAGATGACGTGGGTCTGCGGATAGCCGTGCAGCAGCAGCAAGGGCGGGCCCGATCCGCCATGGCGATAGAAGATCGAGACATCCTCGCCGAGATCGAGCCGGCCGCTTTTGAAACGCTCGTCCATGACGGTGCGGCGCGGAGCGGTCGGCGAGGTTTAGCGGAACACTTCGCCGTCGAGCGAGCCCCAGATCTCGCCGCGCTCGACCCAGCCGCGATAACCCTGCACGCTGACCAGACACCAGTTGGTTGCGTCGCATTCGAGAAGCTGGCCGATCACGCCGGGGTCCATTCGTACCGCCACCTTTGCTTCCGGCTGCGGCGTCAGATGCGCGGCACGTTGTGCATCGATCACCATGAAACTGCGTTCGCCGTCGATCATGCTCTGATGCACCCAGCCCTCGGTACCTTCGTAGTCGCGGATCTGTCGCCAGGTATCGAATTCGCCGATCACCAGAACCGGCAGGCCCTTGCGTTGATAGACCCATTCGATCGGATGGGTGAGGCCGGGCCCGGTGCGCAGATTGACTTCATTCGAGCGGAGCGAGACGAAGCGCGGCACCGGCAGCCCCGACGGGTTCTCGACCGTATTCTGCGCCGAAGCGCCGGATCCGCCGGCCGCAACGAGGCCAAGCGCCATAATCGCGACACAGAGGGCTGTCATGGCCATGCCGCGAACAAGTCGGGGGAACTGCATCGGTAGAACGCCTCCTGGTCTCGGGACGAACGGGCGGACGAACGGGCGGACGAATCGGACGCAGCGCCGCCGCGCCATCCTGCGATTCTGCCTGCCGACCGCGGTTGCGGGCAAGCATCGCTCCAAAGGCGGGTGCTATGCTGGACAAGGAAAAACCGGCTTGCTATGGCAGGCCGCAATCAGGCCACCGGGAGCCCGCCGCCGATCCTTGATCGAGCGGTTCCCGCCAAGGCCCCTCAGGGAGCTTCCATGGCCACCAAGCCGCTCGTCGTCGTCACCCGAAAGCTGCCGGATCCGATCGAAACCCGGATGATGGAGCTGTTCCGGGTCAAGCTGAACCTCGAGGACAAGCCGCTGGGCCAGGCCGAACTGATCCAGGCGGTCAAGGAAGCCGACGTGCTGGTGCCGACCGTCACCGACCGGATCGATTCCGGGGTGCTCTCGCAGGCAGGTTCCCAGCTTCGTCTGATCGCCTCGTTCGGCACCGGCGTCGACCATATCGATCTGGCGACGGCGCGCCAGCGCGGCATCACCATCACCAACACGCCCGGTGTCCTCACCGAAGACACCGCCGACATGACGATGACGCTGATCCTTTCCGTGCCGCGCCGGCTCGCGGAAGGCGAGCGTCTGATCCGTTCCGGCAACTGGACCGGCTGGGGTCCGACCACGATGCTCGGCCATCGCATCTGGGGGAAGCGCCTCGGCATCATCGGCATGGGCCGCATCGGCACCGCGGTTGCGCGCCGGGCGCGCGGCTTCGGTCTCGCGATCCACTATCACAACCGTCGCCGCGTCCACACCGAGCTCGAAACCGAGCTCGAGGCGACCTATTGGGAAAGCCTCGACCAGATGCTGGCGCGCATGGACATCATCTCGATCAACTGTCCGCATACGCCGGCGACCTACCATCTGCTCTCGGCGCGGCGCCTGAAACTGCTGCGGCGCCAGGCCTATGTCGTGAACACCTCGCGCGGCGAGGTGATCGACGAGAACGCGCTCACCCGTATGCTGGAAAAACGCGAGATCGCCGGCGCCGGTCTCGACGTGTTCGAACACGAACCCGCCGTCAATCCGCGTCTGCTGCGGCTCGACAATGTCGTGCTGCTGCCGCATATGGGATCGGCCACGATCGAAGGCCGCATCGACATGGGCGAGAAGGTCATCATCAACATCAAGACCTTCGTCGACGGCCACCGCCCGCCCGACCGCGTCATCGAGGCGATGATTTAGCGGGTTCACTCTCGCGGTAGACCCTCACCCGGCACTCTCGCTGCGCTCGCGTGGCCATCCTCTCCCAAAGGGAGAGGGTTTTCAGAACGCGTCGCTATTTTCATTCACCCTCTCCCCTGAAAAGGGGAAGGGAAGGGTGAGGGGTTCTTCCGGCGAAATGAATCCGGCCCCTCACGCCGCGTGCACGGCGAGGTCGCGGATTGTCGCCTGCGGCCCGCAGAGCGCGCAGTCGGGTGCGCGGCGCAACGCGATTTCGGTGAAGCGCGCCTCCATCGCATCGTAGAGCAGCAGCCGGCCCGAGAGGCCGCGGCCGAGGCCGAGCAATTCCTTGATCACTTCGGTCGCCTGCAGCGTGCCCATGACGCCGGCCAGCGCGCCGATGATCCCCGCCTCCTCGCAGCGCGGCACGAGATCCTCGCCCGGCCGGTCGGGAAACAGGCAGCGATAGCAGGGATGCGGCGATCCCAGATGCGATTTGAAGGTCGAAAGCTGCGCCTCGAAGCGAAAGAGCGAGGCGGCGACCAGCGTCTTCCCGGCCAGGTGACAGGCATCGTTGAGCAGATAGCGCGTCGCGAAATTGTCGCTGCCGTCGGCGACGATGTCGTAGCGCCCGATCAGTTCCGCGGCGTTCGCCGCGGTGAGGCGCAGGCGATGCGGTTCGATGCGGATCTCGGGATTGATACGCCGCCCGCCGTCGAGCGCGCTCTCGACCTTGGGTCGACCGACATCCTCGGTCCTGTGGATCACCTGACGCTGCAGATTGGTGAGATCGACGACATCGTCGTCGACGATGCCGATGCGGCCGATTCCGGCGGCAGCGAGATAGAGCATGAGCGGGGAGCCTAGTCCGCCGGCACCGATGATCAGCGCGCTCGAGGCGAGCAGTTTTGCTTGGCCCTCCTCGCCGACCTCGTCGAGCACGACATGCCGCGCATAACGCAGCAACTGCTCGTCGCTGAGTTCGGTCGCGGTCATGGCCGGATGGTTCGCCGCCCGCCTTGTCAGGCGAGGCCGTCGAAGAGCGCGGTCGAGAGATAGCGTTCGGCAAAGGAGGGCAGGATCGTGACGATCAGCTTGCCCTTCATGTCGGATCGCCGTCCGAGCTCGACCGCGGCCGCGATCGCGGCACCGGACGAGATGCCGACCGGAATGCCCTCGGTCGACGCCACTTCGCGGGCCATGCGGAGCGCCGTGTCGTTGCCGATGCGCAGGATCTCGTCGATCAGTTCGACCTTGAGAATCTCCGGCACGAACCCGGCGCCGATGCCCTGGATCTTGTGCGGGCCCGGCTTGCCGCCGGAGAGCACGGCGCTGTCTTCGGGTTCGACCGCGACCATGCGCAGGCCTGGCTTGCGCGGTTTCAGAACCTCGCCGACGCCAGTCAGCGTGCCGCCGGTGCCGACGCCGCTCACCACCACATCGACCTTGCCGCCGGTGTCGCGCCAGATTTCTTCGGCCGTGGTGCGGCGATGGATCGCCGGATTGGCCGGGTTCTTGAATTGCTGCGGCATCACGGCTTTCGGGTTCTGCGCGAGAATCTGTTCGGCGCGCCGGATCGCGCCCGCCATGCCTTCCGCCGCCGGCGTCAGCTCGAGCTCGGCGCCAAGCAGCTTCAGCATCTTGCGCCGCTCGATCGACATGCTCTCGGGCATGCAGAGGATCAGCCGATAGCCCTTGGCGGCGGCGACGAAGGCGAGCGCAATGCCGGTATTGCCGCTGGTCGGTTCGACCAGCACGGCATCGGGGCCGATCTTTCCTTCACGTTCGAGCGCCTCGATCATCGCATAGCCGATGCGGTCCTTGACCGAGGAGAGCGGATTGAAGAACTCGCATTTGCCGATCAGATCGGCGACGACGCCATGCGCGGCTGCAATCCGGCGCAGCCGCACCAGCGGCGTGTTGCCGATCGTCTCAAGGATATTTTCGTAGATGCGCCCGTGCTGGGCGGCGGAGGGAGCGGGCGCGGATTCGGGCATGGGTCGGGTCGGCTCTTTCTGCGATCTGCGATGGTCGGTTGGTTCGCCGGAAACGGAAATTCAGATACTGAAATCGATGCGTGGCAGCGGTTCGCCGGGCACGCCGGAGCGGCGTGCGCGCTCGCAGATTTCCTCGATGGTAATGGAATCGAGCTCCTGCATCATGCGGTTCTGCATGTCGCGCCAGATCGGCCGCACCACCTGGTTGCCGATCGGCGATCCGCCGTCGTCGGTCAAAGGATCCGGCATCGCATCGATCTGTCGGACAACGCGCACCAGCTCGCCGACGGTGATGAGGCGGCGTTCGCGCGCGAGCCGATAGCCGCCGCGCGGGCCGCGCTGGCCGGTCAGGATGCCGTTCTTCACCAGATGCTGCAGCACCTGTTCGAGATAACGTCGGGGAATACCCTGGCGCTCGGAGATTTCGCCCGATTGCACAGGCCGTTGTCCGCCGTAATAGGCGATGTCGGCGACCGCCTCGATCGCAAACAGCAGGCGCTTCGATAGCCTCAGCATCGTCGCCCTCCTTCCTACCGTGCCGCGACGCCGGTCGAGCCGTAGCCCCCGTCACCGCGTTCGCTTGCGGGCTGCACCGCATCCTCCGCCCAGGCGATGCGCACGACGGGTGCGACGACGAGCTGGGCGATGCGCATTCCGGGTTCGATCCGGAACGCATCCCCGCCATGATTGACGAGCAGAACCTTGATCTCGCCGCGATAGTCGGAATCGATCGTGCCCGGACTGTTAAGCACGGTGATGCCATGCTTGAGCGCGAGACCCGAGCGCGGTCGAATTTGCGCCTCGTAACCCGCCGGCAATGCCAGCGTGATGCCGGCCGGCACCAGTGTCCGCGCACCTGGCGCAAGCTCGACCGTCGTCGCGATCGCGGCCATCAGATCGAGCCCGGCGCTGCCGTTTGTCGCATAAGCGGGCAGCGGCAGATTGCGCCCATGTGCGAGCCGCTCGATCGGCACCGTCACGGGGCGCCCGGCAGCGGCGATCACGAGGCGCCACCGAGGCGGGCAGCAATCCTGTCGGCGAGACGCTCGGCGACCTCGTCCTTGCTCATCGCCGGCCAGGAATCGACCTTGTCGGCGGTGATCAGATGCACCGTGTTGTTGGGGCCGCCGAACGTGCCGGTCTCGGGCGAGACGTCGTTGGCGACAATCCAGTCGCAGCCCTTCTTCGTGCGCTTCGCCTGCGCGTTGGCGATCAGGTCGTCGGTCTCGGCGGCAAAGCCGATCACCAGACGCGGGCGCTGTTTTCCAGCCGTACTCAGCGTCGCAAGAATATCGGGGTTTTCGATGAGCGCGATCGCGGGTGCGCCACCCTCCTGTTTGCCATCGCCGGTCTTCTTGATCTTGGTGTTGCGCGTGTCGCGCGGCCGCCAGTCGGCGACGGCCGCGGCGCAGACCGCGATATCGACCGGCAGAACGTCCTGTGCCGCAGCGAGCATCTGCTGCGCGGTCTCGACGCGGCGTATCTCGACGCCGGCGGGATCGGGTTCGGCGGTCGGACCCGACACCAGCACGGTCGATGCACCGCGCCGGGCGAGAGCGGCGGCGATCGCGTGGCCCTGCCGGCCCGACGAACGGTTACCGAGAAAGCGCACCGGATCGATCGGTTCAAAGGTCGGGCCGCTGGTCACGAGGGCGCGGCGGCCGGCCAGCGGGGCGCCGGTCGCGAAGAAATTTTCGATGGCCGCGATGATCTCGGCCGGTTCCGCCATGCGCCCGAACCCGATCTCGCCGCAGGCGAGATCGCCGGGATTGGGACCGATGCGCGTTATGCCGCGGGCCTCGAGCGTCGCGATATTGGCCTGGGTTGCCGCATGACCCCACATCTCGACGTTCATCGCGGGCGCGATCATCACCGGCTTGTCGGTTGCGAGCAGCGCGGTCGTTGCCAGATCGTCGGCCCGGCCCTGCGCCATCTTCGCCATGATGTCCGCCGAAGCGGGCGCGACGAGCACGAGATCGGCTTCGCGCGAAAGCCGGATGTGACCCATCTCGCTCTCGTCCGTCAGCGAGAACAGCTCCTGATAGACCCTGTCGCCGGTCAGCGCCGCAACCGACAGCGGGGTTACGAATTCCGCACCGCCGCGCGTGAGGATCGCGCGTACGCTCGCGCCGCGATCGCGGAGGCGACGGGTGAGTTCCAGGCTCTTATAGGCGGCAATGCCACCGGAAATGACGAGCAGGATGCGCTTGCCTGCGAGCATCGGGACACGCTCCGGCATTCTACAATTTTACGATGGATTTAACGTAGGCCCGGCCCGGAGGGGTTTCAAGCGGGCGGCGGCGAGATCAGTGAACCAGCATCGCCAGCAGGACGATCCCCAGGATCGCCACCAGCCACCAGGGGGCCCCGCCGCGCCGGCCGCCGCCCATTGCCCTGATCGTCTCGGGATGGAGCCTGAGCCCGCCCTCGGCGAAGCCGGAAAGCGCGGTATCCAGGTGCCGAAGAACCCGCGGCAGCCGCTCGATCAGCCGGCCGGTCTCCGAGAGCGCCTCGCGGAGCCGCGCCTCGGGCCCGCGATTTTCGCGCATCCAGTCTTCGATCAGCGGCTCGGCCAGCGTCCAGATATTGAGATCGGGGTCGAGCTGGCGGCTCACCCCTTCGGCCATCAGCATGTTCTTCTGCAACAGGAGCAGCTGCGGCTGCACTTCCATCTCGAAGGTCTGCGCGATCTGGAAGAGCTGGCCGAGTACGCGCGCGAATGAAATGTCGGCGAGGGGCCGGCCGAAGATCGGTTCGCCGATCGCCCGCAGCGCCTGCGCGAAGGCTTCGGGCGATTTGCTCGCCGACACATAGCCGGCGGCGAAATGAACATCGGCAAGCCGCTGGTAATCGCGATTCAGCAGGCCGAGCAGCATGTCGGCGAGGTAATAGCGCGTCTGCCGGTCGAGCCGCCCCATGATGCCGAAATCGACCGCGCCGATCCGCCCGCCTGCATCGACGAACATGTTGCCGGGATGCTGATCGCCGTGAAAATACCCGTCGCGGAAGGCCTGTCTGAAAAAGATGGCGGCGGCCTTGGCGAGGATGTCGTGCAGGTCGTGGCCGGCGGCGAGCAGGCGCTCGCGATCGTCCATGCGGATGCCGGCGAGGCGCTGCAACGTGAGCACGCGGCGTGCGGTGCGCTGCCAGTCGACGGCGGGCACGACATAACTGTCGTCGCCCGCGAAATTCCCGGCGAGTTCGTTGGCGCCCGCCGCCTCGATGCGCAGATCCATTTCCTGCTGCACGATGATGGCGAAGGTTTCGACGACCGCGATCGGGTGAAAGCGGCGCAACGCGGGTTGCGTTCGTTCGCAGAGTTCGGCCAGCCACTCCATCAGCGCGATGTCGCGTTCGAATGCGGCCTCGATGCCGGGACGCAGCACCTTGATCGCGACCTCGCGATAGGGAAACGGATCGCTCTCGGGCAGAAGCGCGAAATGCACCTGTGCGATCGAGGCGGCCGAGACCGGATTGTCGTCGAATTCGGCGAACAGCCGGCCGATCGGCGCGCCCAGTTCGCGTTCGATGGTGACGCGCGCCTCGGAGGCGGGAAAGGGCGGCAGCCGGTCCTGAAGCTGCGCGAGGTCGGCGGCGATGCGATCGCCGAGCAGATCGGTGCGGGTCGAAAGCATCTGGCCGAACTTGATGAAAACCGGACCGAGCTCGACCAAAGCCGCCGCCAGTTTCTCGCCCGGCCGCGCATCGCCCCGTCCCTCGCCCTCACCACGGCGGCCGAAGAAGATCCGCACGCCCCGCAGCAGGATGGGCGCGCTGCCCGGTCCGCGCATCAGCTCGAGCAGCGGGCCCAGCGCGTCGTGGCGCGCGAGCGTGCGCGCGATCGCGGCGAGGCGCAGCAATTGGCGGAGACTGCGGAACATCGGCGTTCCGGTCAGGTCCGCCAGCCGACATGCAAAGCTGCGATGCCGGCGGAAAGATTGCGGAACGAGACGAGGTCGAAACCGGCATCGCGCATCATCGCGGCCAGCGCCTCCTGTGTCGGAAAGCGGCGGATGCTCTCGACCAGATACTCGTACGAGGCGCGGTCGCGCGCGCCCCCGGCGCCCAAGGTCGGCAGCATCGAGCGCGAAAAGACATCGTAGAGATCGCGCAAACCCGGCAGCACGACATGGCTGAATTCGAGGCAGAGAAAGCGCCCGCCCGGCTTCAGCACGCGATGCATCTCGGCGAGCGCGCGCTCGGGATGCGTCACGTTGCGCAGCCCGAACGCGATGGTGCAGCCATCCATCGCGGCATTCTCGAAGGGCAGGTTTTCGGCATCGCCCGTCACCCAGTCGATGGCGGTGAGGATGCCGCGATCGATCGCGCGGTCGCGCCCGACCTCGAGCATCGCCGGCGTCAGATCGCACACCGTCACATGAGCAGCGCGTTCGGTGCGCTCGAGGATGCGAAAGGCGATATCGCCGGTGCCGCCGGCGACGTCGAGAAAGATCTCGCCTTGTTTCGGCGCGAGCCGGTCGATCATCGCGCGCTTCCACAGACGATGGACGCCGCCCGACATCAGATCGTTCATCAGATCGTAGCGCCCGGCGACGCTGTCGAAGACGCCGCGCACCAGTCCCGGCTTCTCGGCCGCATCGACCGGCCGGTCGCCGAACCAGGCCGGTTCGGCGCGCGTATCGTTGTCGGTCGTGCCGGCTTTTCCGTCGGGTGCGCTCATGCGCGGGACAATAGCGGCCGGGCGCCGGAGCGGCTAGCTTGAGCGCTTCCGCCGCCTTGATCCCAATTTCAGAGAGCGCCTGAGCGCCGATGCCCGAACTGCCCGAAGTCGAAACCGTTCGCCGCGGCCTTGCGCTCTGTCTCGAAGGCCGCACGCTCGCGCGTGTCGTGCAGCGAAGGGCCGATCTGCGCTTTCCGCTTCCGGAGCGGTTCGCCGAACGGCTGCAGGGCCGCCGTGTCGAACAGGTCGGACGGCGTGCGAAATATCTCGCGATCCGGCTCGACGACGGCATGATCTGGCTCTGCCATCTCGGCATGTCGGGACGCATGCTGATCGGCAGCGGCAAGCCGCCGGCACCCGAGGCGCACGATCATGTGCTGGTCGAAACCGACGATGGCGGCTGGCTGCGTTTCAACGATGCGCGCCGTTTCGGCATGATGGATCTCTGGCCGGCCGCCGATCTCGCAACGCACCGGCTGATGCGCGGCCTCGGGCCCGAGCCGCTCGATCCCGAATTCGACGGTCCGGCCCTGGCAAAGCGTCTCAAGGGCAAGGCGACCTCGATCAAGGCGGCATTGCTCGATCAGCGCGTCGTCGCCGGGCTCGGCAATATCTATGTGTCGGAAGCGCTGCATCATGCCGGGCTCTCGCCGCGCCGGATCGCGCGCACGGTGCAGGGCGGGCGGGCGGATCGGCTCGCGGTGGCGATCCGCAAGACGCTGGAGGCTGCGATCGAGGCCGGCGGCTCCTCGCTGCGCGATTATGTGCAGACCTCGGGCGAGCTCGGCTATTTCCAGCATCGCTGGGTCGTCTATGAGCGCGAGGGGAAAAGCTGCCGCCATTGCGGCCGGTCCTGCCCCGGCATCAAACGCATCGTCCAGGCGGGCCGCTCGACCTACTATTGTCCGCGCCACCAGCGGTGAGCTAGAAACCGGCCATGTCCCCGCTTCTCTTGATCGGGCGCCCCGCATTGCTCCGTCGCCTCGTTGCCGCGGGATGCCTCGCGCTCGCATTCGCCATCGCCGGTCTTGCGGGCGGACCGGTCCGCGCCGGCGATTTCGTGCCGGGGATCGAGGATCTGCCTTTGATGGCGGAACTCGAACCGATCGACGGGTCCGGCTTCGCCTTCGATACCGCCTCGGGCCGCCTGGTCGAGGCCTATGCCGGCGGAACGATCGAGCCCGAAGCGGTGCTCGCCTTCTATGAGAGCACGCTGCCGGCGCTTGGCTGGGAGCCCGCCGCGGAAGCGGCCGGGGACCAGACCTGGCAGCGCGAGGGCGAGACGCTGGCGATCGAATTCGTCGAGGGCGCCGAGCCGCTCACCGTCCGTTTCCAGCTCGCCCCGCAGGAATAACAACCGAACCATCGCCGCATTGGTCCCGCCGGTTGCGGCCGCGGCCCATAAATTCGAGGGAGCCATCATGGCCTACGAAAATATCATCGTTGAAAAGAAGGGCCGCGTCGGCGTCGTGCGGCTCAACCGGCCCAAGGCGCTGAATGCGCTGTGCGATGCCCTGATGATCGAGCTCGGCCGCGCGCTCGACGATATGCAGGATGACGCGGATATCGGCGCGATCGTGCTGACCGGAAACGAGAAGGCATTTGCCGCCGGCGCCGACATCAAGGAGATGAAAGACCGCAGTTTCGTCGACGTTTATGTCTCGGACTTCATCACGCGGAACTGGGAATGCGTGGCGAAATGCCGCAAGCCGATCGTCGCCGCGGTCGCGGGTTACGCGCTCGGCGGCGGCTGTGAAGTGGCGATGGCCTGCGACATCGTCGTTGCCGCCGACAACGCCAAATTCGGTCAGCCCGAAATCACGCTCGGCGTTCTGCCCGGTGCTGGCGGGACGCAGCGCCTCACGCTTGCGATCGGCAAGGCGAAGGCGATGGACATGGTGCTGACCGGTCGCCAGATGGATGCCAACGAGGCCGAACAAGCCGGCCTTGTGTCCCGCGTGGTGCCGGCGGATGAACTGATGGATACGGCGATGAAGATAGCCGAACGGATTGCCGGCATGTCGACGCCGGTCGTGCTGATGGCCAAGGAGGCCGTCAACCGGGCCTTCGAGACCTCGCTGGCCGAGGGGTTGCGCTTCGAACGGCGTCTGTTCCACGCGGCATTTGCGACCGAGGACCAAAAGGAAGGCATGGCCGCCTTTGCCGAGAAGCGCCAGCCGGATTTCAAGGACCGCTAGGACCGTTTGAGGCTTGTTTCCGGGGCTCCTTGACGCTCCGGGCGCCCGGGGATATAACCCGCCGCCACATTTTCCGGAACACGAGAGAAGAAACCATGGCGCACCACAAGTCCGCCAAGAAACGCATTCGCCAGACCGCGCGCCGCACCGACGTGAACGATGCGCGCACGAGCCGCGTCCGCACCTTTGTCAAGAAGGTCGAGACGGCGATTGCCAGCGGCGACAAGACCACTGCCTCGGCGGCGCTGCGCGCAGCAGAGCCCGAGTTGCAGCGCGGCGTGACGAAAGGCGTCCTGCATCGCAATGCGGCGTCGCGCAAGATTTCGCGACTGTCCAAGCGCATCAAGGCTCTCTAGCCCTTTCCTTCGATTGTTCGTTTCACGCAACGCCTGCATCTCGGCGGTGCTGTGGCATGCGTGCATCGCATCGCCGCGCTTCGCCGTCGGGTGCCGGATCGGCTCGTACTCCTTGTTGCGAGTCCCGCAGGTCGTGGTTAGAGTTGGTCTCGCAGTCGACAGGGAGGCATACGCAATGAAGACGCAACTTGGGCGAGGAGTTGCACTTCAACGCGGTCAGCAAACCGGTCCGCACCGCACGACAACAAAACAAACTGCGCGGGCGCACCGGGTCGACACCGGACGATAAAAGTAATTCGCGGACGACAGGCACGGTCGTCCGCGAGGGGTTGTTTTGTCCGCTGAGGCGGACGCGGAGGGGAAGGCGCAAGCCATGACCTATGCCGGCGATCTGTCGCCCGCCGAGGCCTGGACGCTGCTCGAGAACGAGCCCGACGCGGTTCTGGTCGACGTGCGCACGCGACCCGAATGGTCGTTCGTGGGCGTGCCCGATCTGGCGCCGATCGGCAAGCAGACAGTGTTTATGTCCTGGCAGGTTTTTCCGGCCATGAACCGCAACGAGCAGTTCGTGCCCGAACTCGGCGGCGCGTTTCCGGAACCGGATCGCCCGCTATTGTTTATCTGTCGTTCGGGCGCGCGCTCGCGCGACGCGGCCGAGGCGATGACCAAGGCCGGCTATCGGCGTTGCTACAACGTGAGCGCCGGTTTCGAGGGCGGCACCGACGAGCAGCGCCATCGTGGTTGCAAGGCCGGATGGAAGGCCGACGGCCTTCCGTGGGTCCAGGAATGACGGAGGCGCCAGGGATGCAAGCCGGCACCGACAGCCAACTGAACGCCGCCTGGGCCCGTGTGCGGGGCCGCCTGCGCAGCGAACTGGGCGATGCCGCCTATCGAAGCTGGCTGAAGCCGCTGACCCTGACCGGTTTGACCGACGGCCAATTGCGGCTGTCCGCGCCGACCCGCTTCATGCGGGACTGGATCCTGTCCCATTACCACGACCAGCTCACCCGGTTCTGGTCGACCGAAGTGCCGCAGGTGGTCGAAGTCTCGGTTTCGGTCGAACAGGCGCACAGCCCGACTTTGCCGCGCCCGCCGCGTCCGGAAACCGGCGGGGCCAGCCACCGCTCCAAGCCGGTCGCCGATGCTGCTCACGCCGCGACCAACGGTCACGACGTCGCGCTCGATCTCACGGCGCCGCTCGATCTGCGTTTCACCTTCGAGAATTTCGTCACCGGCAAGCCGAACGAGCTTGCCTATGCCGCCGCGCGCCGCGTCGCCGAGGCGAAGGCCGTGCCGTTCAATCCGCTCTATCTCTATGGCGGGGTCGGGCTCGGCAAGACGCATCTGATGCACGCGATCGCCTGGTACATCCGGAACAACCAGCCGGAGCGGCGCATCATCTATCTGTCGGCCGAAAAATTCATGTACCAGTTCATCCGCGCGCTGCGCTTCAAGAACACGGTCGCGTTCAAGGAGCAGTTCCGCGCGGTCGACGTGCTGATGGTCGACGACCTGCAGTTCATCAGCGGCAAGGAATCGACCCAGGAAGAGTTCTTCCACACCTTCAATGCGCTGGTCGACCAGAACCGTCAGATCATCATCTCGGCCGACAAATCGCCCTCCGATCTCGAAGGGATGGAAGAGCGCATGCGCTCGCGCCTCGGCTGGGGGCTGGTCGCGGACATCCACCCGACCACCTACGAACTGCGGCTCGGCATCCTGCAGGCCAAGGCCGACAATCTCGGCAAGACGATGCCGCCCAAGGTGCTCGAGTTCCTCGCCCACAAGATCGTTTCCAACGTGCGCGAGCTCGAAGGCGCGCTGAACCGGATCGTCGCCCATGCCGATCTGATCGGCCGTCCCGTGACGCTCGAGACGACGCAGGAAGTGCTGCACGATCTGCTGCGCGCCAACGATCGGCGGGTCACGATCGAAGAGATCCAGAAGCGCGTCGCCGAACATTTCAACATCAAGCTCTCGGAGATGACGTCGGCGCGGCGCGCGCGGGCGGTCGCCCGGCCGCGTCAGGTCGCGATGTATCTCGCAAAACAGCTCACCTCGCGGTCGCTGCCGGAAATCGGGCGCAAATTCGGCGGCCGCGACCACACGACCGTGATGCACGCGGTGCGCAAGGTCGAGGAACTCCGTTCGACTGATTCGAGCTTCTCCGACGATGTCGATCTGCTCCGGCGGATGCTCGAAGGCTAGGGTCCGCGCCCCCGCTGAAACCCGAGTCGGACCCCGATTCGGCACGCAATTTCGTGCTTCCGGCGGGACCCCGCCAAAGCGTCCGAAAGCACCTCGCAAGCCATTGAGAATAAAAGGCGAATTGGCCAAAAAATCGCCTCTGCGGCGTTTGCTCGCCTGAGGGTCGCTTGCTATGATGCGAAACCGTTACGACGCCTTGCCCGCGTCGGCCCGAAATGGCGTCCGACCGGTGCTCCCGGGGGCGCAGCGGGCCTCCTGAAAGCGGGCTGGTGCCGGGCGGTCGGAAGCGTCCTTCAGGACGATATTCCGCGAATTCGGGAATGGTCCTGACAAGAACAGCAACAAACCTCCGAGCGCTGGCACGCCCATGAAATTGACCATCGAACGCGCCGCGCTCCTCCGATCGCTCGGCCATGTGCAGAGCGTCGTGGAGCGCCGCAACACGATTCCGATCCTCTCCAACGTCCTGATCGATGCGGTCGGCGAGGGGCTGACCCTGACCGCGACCGACATGGACCTCGCGATCGTCGAGACCGTGCCGGCGGAGGTTGCGACCAAGGGCGCCACCACGGTGCCGGCGCACACGCTCTACGACATCGTGCGCAAGCTGCCCGAGGGCGCTCAGATTGCGCTCGAAACCAGCGCCGATGGCGGGCAGATGGCACTGCGCGCCGGCCGGTCGCGTTTCACGCTGGCGACCTTGCCGAAAGAGGATTTCCCCGCGGTCGGCGGCGACAACCTGCCGCACAAATTCGACGTGCCGACCAGCGAGCTGCGCGACCTGATCGATCGCACGCGCTTCGCGATCTCGACCGAGGAGACGCGCTATTACCTGAACGGCATCTATCTGCATGCGGCGGGCACCAAGAAAAAGACGCTGCGCGGCGTTGCGACCGACGGGCACCGTCTCGCGCGGGTTGAATTCGCGCTGCCCGACGGCGCCGACGGGATGCCCGGCGTCATCGTGCCGCGCAAGGCGGTCGGCGAGATCGTCAAGCTGATCGAAGGCGCGGACGGCGCGGTTCACATCGATCTGTCGGAGACCCGCATCAGCGTTTCGATCGGATCGGTGCTGCTGACCTCGAAGCTGATCGACGGTTCGTTCCCCGATTACGAACGGGTCATTCCCGCGGGCAACGACAAGACCATGAAGGTCGACTGCAAGAGCTTCGCCGAGGCGGTCGATCGCGTGGCGACGATCTCCAGCGAGAAATCGCGTGCGGTCAAACTCGCGATTTCGTCCGGCACGCTGACGCTGACGGCAACCAGCCCGGAAAGCGGCACGGCCCAGGAAGAGGTCGAGATCGAGTATGACGGCCAGCCGCTCGAGATCGGTTTCAATGCGCGCTATCTGGTCGACATCGCCCAGCAGATCCGCGGCGATACTGCCGCCTTCGCCCTGGCGGATGCCGCCTCGCCGACGTTGGTGCGCGATCCCGGCGACGCATCGGCGCTCTATGTGCTGATGCCGATGCGGGTCTAGGAGCGGACGATTCCGGGGCCCGCCTTTTTGCCGCACATCGACAACGCCGCTCTCGCAGAGGTTCCGGCGCTCGCTATCACGCGCCTGACGCTGACGGATTTTCGTTCCTATGGTCGCGCGCGGCTCGATCTCGATGCGCGGCCGGTGGTGCTGACCGGGCCGAACGGCGCCGGCAAGACGAATTTGCTCGAAGCGGTTTCGTTCCTGGTGCCCGGGCGCGGATTGCGCCGCGCCAAACTGGGCAGCGTCGCCCGGCGCGACAGCGACGGCGTTGCCGGGAATCCCTGGGCGGTCGCGGCCGAAATCGCGACCGCATCCGGTGGCGTCTCGATCGGCACCGGCCCGGATCCCGAGCAAAGCGAGACCGCCCGCGAGCGGCGCATCGTGCGCATCGACGGCGCGCCGGCCCGCAGCCAGGCAGCGCTCGGCGATATCGTGGCCCTGGTCTGGCTCACGCCACAGATGGACCGGCTGTTTCTCGATGGCGCATCCGAGCGCCGGCGTTTCATGGACCGCCTCGCCGAGGCGCTGGATCCGGAGCATGGCAGCCACGTCAATGCCTACGAGCATGCGATGCGCGAACGGCTGAGGCTGTTGCGCGGCGAGAGCGTGGCGCCCGAGCGGGACTGGCTCGATGCGCTGGAGGCGCGCATGGCGGAAGAGGGCGTGGCGATCGCCGCGACCCGGCGCCTGCTCGCGCAACGCCTCGATGCACTGGTGCGCGAAACATTGGCGCCGTTTCCGGCCGCCGCCGTCATGGTCGAAGGCCTGCTGGAATCCGGGCTCGATACGATGCCGGCGCTCGCCGTCGAGGATCGCTTCCGCGCACAGCTCGCGGAAAATCGTCGCGGCGATGCCGATGCCGGCATGACCCAAACGGGGCCGCATCGCAGCGACATGACGGTACTGCATCTCGGCAGCGGCGATGTCGCGCGCTCGATGCCGGCGGCGGATTGCTCGACCGGCGAACAGAAGGCGCTGCTGATCGCGCTCGTGCTCGCGCATGCGCGGCTGGTCGCCGCCACGCGCAATGTCACGCCGCTGGTTTTGCTCGACGAGATCGCGGCCCATCTCGACCGCGAACGGCGTCAGGCCTTGTTCGAACTGCTGCTCGGACTCGGCGCCCAGGCCTGGATGACCGGAACCGATGCCGAAATTTTTGCCAGCCTCGGCAGCCGCGCGCAGCTATTCGCTGTCGCGCCGGGCCGGGTGCTCGGCCACGGGCCGATAACCGGCCCCAACGTGTTTTAAGGACAGATCACGATGGCTATGCAACACGCGGAACATAACCCCGATGGCGGCGGCGCCGATTACGGCGCGGAGCAGATCAAGGTGCTGCGCGGGCTCGATGCCGTGCGCAAGCGGCCGGGCATGTATATCGGCGACACCGACGACGGCTCGGGCCTGCATCACATGGTCTACGAGGTGGTCGACAACGCGATCGACGAAGCTCTCGCCGGCTATTGCGATCTGATCCAGGTGGTGCTGAACGGCGACGGCTCGGTCACGGTGCGCGACAACGGCCGCGGCATACCGGTCGACATCCATCGCGAGGAAGGCGTCTCCGCGGCGCAGGTCATCATGACCCATCTCCATGCCGGCGGAAAATTCGACCAGAATTCCTACAAGGTTTCCGGCGGCCTGCACGGCGTCGGCGTTTCGGTGGTGAACGCGCTTTCCTCGCGGCTCGATCTCACGATCTGGCGCGACGGCAAGGAACATTTCATGCGCTTCCGCGACGGCGAACCCGAAGCGCCGCTGGCGGTGCGCGGCCAGTCCGAGGGCAAGCGCGGGACCGAGGTGACGTTCCTGCCCTCGACTAACGTGTTCACCAATGTCGATTTCGATTATGCGACGCTCGAGCACCGGCTGCGCGAACTCGCCTTCCTCAATTCCGGCGTCCGGCTGCTGTTGACCGATGCGCGCCATGTCGAGGAGAAAACCGTCGAGCTGCATTATCTCGGCGGGCTCGAGGCCTTCGTGCGCTATCTCGATCGCACGCGCAATGCGCTCCATCCCTCGGTTATCGTGGTTTCCGGCGAGCGCGACGGCGTCACGATCGAGGTCGCGCTCGAATGGAACGACAGCTATCACGAGACGATGCTGTGCTTCACCAACAACATTCCGCAGCGCGACGGCGGCACCCATCTCGCCGGCTTCCGTGCCGCGCTGACGCGCCAGGTGAACCAGTACGCGACCGACAGCGGCATCGCGAAGAAGGAGAAAATCGCGCTCTCGGGCGAGGATGCGCGCGAAGGGCTCACCTGCGTACTCTCGATCAAGGTGCCCGATCCGAAATTCTCCTCGCAGACGAAAGACAAGCTGGTGTCCTCCGAGGTTCGCCAGCCGGTCGAGAACATGGTGAATGAGAAGCTCGGCCAGTGGTTCGAGGAACATCCCCAGGAAGCGCGGCGCATCATCGGCAAGGTGGTCGAGGCGGCGGCCGCCCGCGAGGCCGCGCGCAAGGCGCGCGAGCTGACGCGGCGCAAGGGCGCACTCGATATCGCTTCGCTGCCCGGCAAGCTCGCGGACTGCCAGGAGCGCGATCCGGCTTTGTCCGAGCTCTTCATCGTCGAGGGCGATTCGGCCGGCGGGTCCGCAAAGCAGGGCCGCCATCGCCGCTTCCAGGCGATCCTGCCGCTGCGCGGCAAGATCCTGAATGTCGAGCGCGCGCGCTTCGACAAGATGCTGTCATCGATGGAAATCGGCACGCTGATCGCGGCGCTCGGCACCTCGATCGGTGCCGAGGAATTCGACATCGCGAAGATCCGCTATCACAAGATCATCATCATGACCGACGCCGACGTCGACGGCGCGCATATTCGTACGCTGCTCTTGACGTTCTTCTACCGGCATCTGCGGCCGATGATTGAAAACGGCTATCTCTATATCGCCCAGCCGCCGCTCTATCGCGCCAAGCGCGGCAGTTCCGAGCGCTATCTGAAGGACGATCGCGAGCTCGACGCTTATCTGATCGATACCGGCGCCGAGGGCGCGGTGCTGACTATGGGCAACGGCACGCAGGTTGCCGGCGCCGATCTGGTGCAGCGCGTCAACCGTGCGGCGACCGCGCGCAACTTGATGCAGCCGATGATCCGCAAGATCGGCTCGGCCGCTGTGGTGGAGCAGGCTGCGATCGCCGGCGCGCTCAACCCCGATCTTATTCCCGATGCGACGCGGGCCAGCGAGGCGGCGAAATATATCGCGCGCCGGCTCGACGAACTCGCGCTCGAGACCGAACGCGGCTGGCATGGCGAGGCGGGTGCCGATGGCGGGCTCGTCTTCTCGCGCAAGCTGCGCGGGGTGACGCAGCGTCATGTGGTCGACGGGCCGCTTTTGCGTTCCGCCGAGGCGCATCGTCTCGATGCGATGGCGGCCGAGCTGCAGAACGATTATCTCGCCTCGTCGATGCTGGCGACCAAGGAGCGCGAAATGCGGATCGACGGCCCGCTCGGCCTGATCGAGCGCATCCTCGAAGCCGGCCGCAAGGGCGTGGCGATCCAGCGCTATAAAGGGCTGGGCGAGATGAACGCGGAACAGCTCTGGGAAACCACGCTCGATCCGCAGGCGCGCTCGCTCTTGCAGGTCAAGGTCGCGCATGGCGACGAGGCGGACGACCTTTTCTCGACGCTGATGGGCGACATCGTCGAACCGCGCCGCGAATTTATCCAGCGCCACGCGCTCGAGGTCTCGAACCTCGACGTGTAACGACGCGGCGCGGCGGCGGTTTCAGAAAAACTAAGGCAGATCGACCGGTTCGACGGTCCCAGCGGCGCTCGTCGCCGGCGCCGAAGCCTGCAGCGGTGCGTTGTCGGGCTGCGCCGGTGTTTCGATCGGCGGCAGCAGGTCGAGCACATGCTGGTCGCCGAGGAAGATATCGTCGCCGAGCAGCATCACGTTCGAAAGCCAGGCATTCGCGCGCCGGCAGTCGGGATGGCGATGGCCGGTCATGCAATGGCGCGGCACGCCGCTTTCGCCGATCACCAGCGTGCGGTCCTTGATCGGCCGGATCACGAGCCCCTCGGGCTCGCGCGTGAGATCGAGCGCCGTCATGCCGCGATAGCCGATCAGATCGAGCACGAGCTGGGGCAGCGCATAGATCGGCATCGTCCCGGTATCGACCGGTCCGCGCCAGCCGTCGATCACCAGAAGCGGCGTCGCCGCATAGGTCTCGAGCATCGCCGCATCGAACGCGCCCTCGTCCGGCAGCAGCAGGCCCGATTCCGCGTAGGCGCCGAAATGCTGGCCGAGGAACGGCGGATGATCGCCGAACAGGATGATCAGCGCTTCGGGATCGGCGGCGAGAATCGTTTCGAGATATCCGAGGAACGCGACCGTCTTGTATCGCATCGTGGCGACGAACGGGCCGACCTCGCCGGCGCTCGACGCGGTCTCGATCAGTTCGGGATAGCGCTCGTTGACGTCGTAGAGCCAGTGGCCCTGGAAGGTCAGCACATAATTGAAGACCGGCCGCGGATCCACCGATGCGGCAAGTTTCTCGTCGACCTGGCGGAACAGGGACGCGTCCGACAGAAACGGGCCGACCAGATCGTCGAGAACGAAATCGGGCGCGGCCCAGTAGGTCTCGAATCCGGCGCGGCGATAGGCGTTGGTGCGGTTCCAGAAGGCCGGTGTATTGGGATGCGAGGCGACCGTGCGATAGCCGAGCGCGCCAAGGACTGCCGGCAGGCACGGCGCACTGTTGGAAAATTCGCGCTCGAACTTGACCGCGCGCTCGGTCACCGGAAAGCCGCAGAGAAACTCGAACTCGGCGTTCGCCGTCTGGCCGCCGAAGGTCGGGCTCAGCGCGCGTGGACTGCCGGCTGCTTCCCACATCGCGCGAAACGCGGGATCGAACGGATCCTCGGCGATGCCCGCGCCGGTGAGCAAAGCCGCATCCCAGAAGGATTCCCCGACGATGATATGGATGTTGCGCGGCCTGAACTCGCTCGCGGCCGCGAGCTCGAGCGGATGCGGCGTCGCGCGCGCGACCGCTTCTTCGACCGTGGCGGGATCGGGAATGATCGGCCGGTCGGCAACGAAGCGCGCCGTTTCCTGCACGGTGTGCAGCAGCGGCCCGCGCATCTGATAGGTGCCGGCCTGGTTCCACTCGATATAGCCGGTCAGCGGATCGAGAAACCCGTTTACCCGATGCGGCGCGTAGACGATCGCGGCCGCGATCGCGCCGAGCACAAGCGCGGCACCCGCCGCCGGCAGACGCGGGCGGAAATTCCAGGCCAGCAGCGCTACGAACAAGAGCGGGGGCAGCAGCACGACCAATCTTGCCCCGCCGGGCAGCACCTCGATCAGCGCCGGCAGCGCATAGGCATCGTCCGGCAGCATCGGCGCACCGAGGAACGCGATCTTGGCCGCGTTGCCGAGATAGAGCAGGCCGAACAGCAGGCTAAGCGCGATGCCAAACCAGAGCAGCCGGCGCGACAGCGCAAAGAGGAGGAGGCCCATGCCGGTCGCGGCCGCCAGATCGAGCCACCAGCGGCCCGACGCCAGTGCGACGTCGAACACCATGACCGCCGCAATGCGGGCCGCCGCCCAAAGAAGGACGGTCAGCAGAAGGGCCGCGAGCCACACACGGGCGCGCGCACCGAACCTCGCGTTCAGGGATCGCAGGGACACGGTCATCGTCCTGTAACAGCTGGGAAGCAGATTTGTCATATTACAGTGGCGAGAAAAGGGCGATAGCGCGTGCGGTGGCCGGCATCGACCCTGCGCTGAAACCGGCAGAAATCCGGGGGAAAGACTAACCGCCGCAGGCCGGGCGGCCACGCGGTCAACGATCGGTCGGTTGCCGAAAAGAAAGCCGGCGCAAGCGTGCCGGGTGGCTCAGACGCTTCGGCCGGTGCCTTCGATCAGGAAGGTTTCGAGCGAGCGCAGGGGCGTCGGGTCGTCGAACAGCCGCTCGGCGCGCGCGGCGGTCTCGTTCTCGAGATGGCGCCGCCAGGCCGCATCCTCGCCGAGCCGGACCGCGATCGCGACATAGTCCTCATCGTTGCGCGCGACCGTGTCGCCGAGATCCATCATCGCCAGCAACGCCGCGGCGTGCCGCGCGCGCATGGTCGATCCCGGCAGCGTGACAATCGGCAGGCCGCAGGCGATCGCCTCATGCGCCGTGTTGTTGCCCGACCAGCCGGGCGTATCGAGAAACACATGGCAGCGCCGGTTGAGCGCGAGATACTCGGCTGGCATCTGCGGCCCGTGAAAGCGGCAGAACGCGGTCACGTCGAGCCCCTCGGCGGCGAAGGCGCGATCGAGCCGGCCGCGCATCGCCTTGATCTCGTTCGGCTTGTCGCCCAGAAAATTGAATCGCGCCTCCGGCAGACGCGCCGCGATCGCCGCCAACAGCGCATCGTCGCGCGGCCGGTACTTCGCAAGATTCTGGGCGCAGAGAAAATCCACATATCGGTCATCGCGCGCCGGGTCGGGCAGGTCTGCGAGCAATGCTGCAATCCGCGCATGCCCATAACATGAGGCCGTATGCGCGAGCGGGATTAACATTTCCGTCCATTGCGCGCTGCCGTCCGCCGGTTCCATGAGCGCGCTGGTCAGCGCATGGGTCATCGTCGGCAAGCCCGAGGTGATCGGATGGCCAAGTCCGTTGGCCTGGATCGGTGCGAGCCACAATGCCGCGAGCGCCTGCAGTTCCATCGCCATGCCGTGATCGAGCCAGATCAGCGCATCGAGTTCGTGCGATGCGATCAGCTCGGCGAGCTTGCGCACGTCGCTCAGATGGAAGAACGCATCCGCCGCGTCGCGCATCGATGTCGTATAGCCGTCCTCGATCGCCGTACCGGCGTAATAGACATACTTCTCGAAACCCTGCGTGCCAGCGATCCAGGCGCCATGCGTCTTCCAGATCGAATGCTGGCGCAGATAGGCCGAGATGAAACCGACGCGCGGTCGGGCACGCGCAGGCCGCGGCTGGGGCTGCGCCGCCAGCGCCGGGAAACGCGCCGCCGCGATGCGATGCAGGACGCGGCCATAGACGATCTGCGCCGCCAGATTGTCATCCTGCTGATAGTGCAGATGGAAATTACTGGCGCCCTGGATCGCGAGAAACCCCTCGGCGATGCGCTGCGGGCTGTCGAGTTTGAGATCCGCTTCGAACGATGCGATCGCATCCATCCATTGGGCGCGCGATTGGTCGATCGCGGCCTGATCGGAAGGCACCGGCTCGATCAGGTTGAGCCGTGCCCATCTTGCACGAAGGCTCTGCGGACGAACGCGGATCAGCCCATCGAGCGCGGTTACGGCCGCACCCATATCCGCGATCTCGCGTGCAGCGCGCGCCAGAGTGAGGGCCGCTTCTTCGTCACCCGGCCGAAGCGCGAGCGCTTCTTCCGCATCGCCGCGCGCACCCTGGGGATCGCCAAGCCGCAGCCGCGCCCGCGCGCGGCCGACGAGCGCCTCGCCGCGTTCGACCGCGGCAACGGGTCCGGCCGATTCGCTGGTGCGGATCGAATCGCCAAACGCGTTGGCGGCGTCGCGATAACGCGCCGTCGCAAGAAAGGCGACACCGCGCACCATCGCAACGCGCGCAGCGGTGCGCCTGTCGCCCGCGGCCGCATGGCGCAAGACGAAGTTGGCTTCGGCCATCGCCGCCTCCGCTTCGCCGGCGATCGCATGCAGCCGTGCGAGCTTGAGCCGCGTTGCCGTCCGATCGGGTGCCGTTGCCAGCACTTGCTGCCATTCGCGCCGCGCCTCCTCGAAGCGCTCGAGACAGGCAAAGGCCGTGCCGAGATCGTCGCGCACGTCGAGGCGTGCCGGATCGAGCGCGAGCGCCGCAGTGAAATCGCTCGCGGCGGCGGCGAATTCGCCGGCGGCCGCGCGCAGCCGTCCGAGGTCGGTGACCAGATCCGCATTCTGCGGTGCCAGTGCCACCGCGCGGGCGAGCCTGTCGATCGCCTCGCGCAAACGGCCGAGCCGCCCGAGCGCCAGTGCCGCCAGATGAACGGCGCCGATATTGTCGGGCGTGCGGGCGAGCAACGCCTCGCAGAGTTCGAGGCAGCGCGCGGGCGCATTCGTCCGCAACGCGGCGAGGGCTGCCGCAAGCGGATCGGATCGGGCGCCGGGAGGCACAGCAGGGCTCGCCATTCTCAGTCCACGTCGCCAGGCGCGCCTTGGCACCGCCCTGTTTCGGTCAAATTCATCCTCTATCCGAGCGGCCGGACGCGCATCCCATCCAGGGGCCGGGCCGACCCGGCGATCATGCCGGGCATAAAAGGGGGAGACAAGGCAAGCGGGTGGCGCCGGTCGGCGCGCCGCATGCGATAATCGAAGCAATGGCGAATCGAAAACCGACCCGTTCTACAAAACAACGCCAGCCGGCCGCAGCCAAGCGCCGCATCGCGCGACCCCCGCTCTGGCGGAACATCGCCAAATGGACGGCGGTGGCCGCGATCTGGGCGCTGTTTCTGAGCTTCTGCTTCGTCGCCTGGCTCGCCTTCGATTTGCCCGATGTCGCCGGGCTCAACGAGATCGACAAGCGGCCGAGCGTCACGCTCCTCGATCGCAACGGCGACATCTTCGCCACCTATGGCGATCTCTACGGCGAAACGGTGCAGCTCGCCGAGCTGCCGGTCTATCTGCCGCAGGCGGTTCTTTCGATGGAGGATCGCCGCTTCTACGATCATTCCGGCGTCGATCCGCGCGGTCTCGCGCGCGCCGTCTACACCAATATCGCCGAATGGGATCTCGTGCAGGGCGGCAGCACGATCACCCAGCAGCTCGCGAAGAACGTCTTCCTGACGCATGAGCGCACGCTGCGGCGCAAGGGTCAGGAGTTAATGCTCTCGATCTGGCTCGAGCGGCATTTTACCAAGGACGAAATCCTCACGCTCTATCTCAATCGTATCTATTTCGGTGCCGGCACCTATGGCGTCGAGGCGGCGGCACAGCGTTACTTCGGAAAATCGGCGCGCGAAGTGACGGCGTACGAAGGGGCGATGCTCGCCGGCATGATCCGTGCGCCCTCGCGCTACAACCCGATCTCGAATCGCGAACTCGCGGAAAAGCGCGCGCGCATCGTTCTCGCGGCGATGGCGGATGCCGGCTATCTCTCGGAAGGCGAGGCGGAAGCCGCCGCCGAAGGCTCGATCGGCGGCGGCCCGACGCAGATCGCCCGCGCATCGGGTCAGTATTTCGCCGACTGGGTGATGGACCAGCTGCCCGATTTCGTCGGCCTCACCGATCGCGATCTGATCGTCGAAACGACGCTCGATCCGCGGCTGCAGTCGATCGCCGACGAACAGATGGCGGCGGTGGTTGCGGAACAGACCACACCGGGCGGCGCCTCGCAGGGCGCGCTCATCTCGATGACACCCGATGGCGCGGTACGCGCGCTGGTCGGCGGGCTCGATTATCGCGCAAGCCAGTTCAACCGCGCGACCCAGGCGTTGCGCCAGCCGGGGTCGGCGTTCAAGCCGTTCGTCTATCTCGCGGCGTTCGAATCCGGATTGCAGCCGGACAGCCGGATGTTCGACGGCCCGGTCTCGATCGGCGGGTGGACGCCGGCCAATTACGAGGATCGCTATTACGGCGACGTGACGTTGCGCGAGGCGATGGCCCGCTCGCTCAATTCGGTCGCGGCCCAACTGGTCGGGATCGTCGGTGCCGATCGCGTGGTCGAGATCGCACAGCGGCTCGGCATCGGCACGAATCTGATGGCGACGCCGTCGATCGCGCTCGGCACCAGCGAGGTGACCCTGGTCGATCTGACCGGTGCCTATGCGACCTTCGTCAATCAGGGCCGCGTCGTGCTGCCGCGCGGCATCGACCGCGTGCGCCTGCTCGACGGTACCGTCATCTACGAGCGCAGCGGCTCGGGCGCGGGTGCGGTTGTGGCGCCGCAGCAAGTCGCCCAGATGCAGGACGTGCTCGCCGCGGTCATCGGCTGGGGCACCGGGAAGGCAGCCGACATCGGCCGTCCATCGGGCGGCAAGACGGGGACCGGGCAGGATTATCGCGATGCCTGGTTCGTCGGTTTCACCGCCGAACTGGTGACCGGCGTCTGGTTCGGCAATGACGACAACCGGCCGATGACGGAAGTGACCGGCGGACGATTGCCGGCGCGGCTCTGGGCCGCGTTCATGGCACCGGCTCTCGAAGGCGAGCCGGTCCGATCGCTGCCCTGGTCGGCGCCGAGCGAACCGCAGGTGGTGAGCGTGGAGCCGCTCTCCGAACCGGGGTCGGAGGGCATCGTCGACGAGCTCAGCACACTGATCGATTCGCTGTTCTCCGGGGGCGACAAGGGTACGCCCTCGCCGCCGAGCGCCAGCAACGACAGCGAGACCAGGACGGGCCCTGCCGGCACCGATCGCGAGCGCAAATAACCGGTTTCCGTTCGCTCGACGTATCGGTCGGCGCGCCGCCGATTGTCGTGGTTTCGGGGCATGGCGCCCTGCGACCCGCTTGACGGATCGCCCCGCCGATGATTTAATTAAAAAGATAATTTATCTAAATTAAACGTCCGAATCCCGATGTCTCCACGTCGCTACCAGATGTCGAAGCGCCAGTACGCCGCCGAGGACACCCGACGGCGGATCGTCGAGGCGACCGTCGTCCTGCACACGGAAAAGGGTATCTTCGGTACGTCCTGGCAGGACATTGCCCGCAAGGCGGATGTATCGATCGGAACCGTCTACAAGCATTTTCCGTCGCTCGATGACCTGGTCCCGGCCTGCGGGGCAATGCTCATGGAGCGCACGCGCCCGCCCGCGCCCGAGGATGGTCCCCGCATTGTCGGCGATTCGCTCGGCCATGAGGCGAGGCTCCGGCAGGTCGCCGAAGAGCTGTTCGCATTTTACGAACGGGCGGGGGGCAGCCTCAGGCTCGATGCGCGCGAACGCAAATTGCCGGCCGTGCGCGAATGGGAATCGTATCTGCAGTCCACCGTCGCAACACTGGTCAAATTCGCCCTGAAACCGGACAGGTCTGACATGGCCGCCATCCGGTTCGTCGGCGCGCTTCTCGATCCGGCGACTTACGATGCGATGCGAATGCGCGGCATCAAACCGAACCGGGCTGCGCAGGCTGTCGCCGCGATGGCGGCCACCTGGTATGCGAACGAGCGGCACGACGACCCCGGCCGGCCGGGCGCGCCGGCGGCCGTGTCCCGGAAAAAGCGTCACCGGCCCGGAACGCGCTGAAACAGGAGCCCGCCATGGAAACGACTGTTCACGAGATCGCTCCCGATGTTTTTCGCATTTCGACCTACGTCGACGGATTTGGCATCCAGTTCAACCAGTTTCTGCTGCGCGACGCCGAACCGTTCCTGATGCATACCGGCATGCGCCGGATGTTTCCGACAACGCTCGAGGCGGTCGCACGAATCATCGATCCCGCCACGTTGCGCTGGATCGGCTACAGCCATTTCGAGCCCGACGAATGCGGTGCGCTGAATGAGTGGTTCGGCGTCGCTCCGCATGCCACGGCGGTCTGCAGCATGGTCGGCGCGATGGTCATGCTGGGCGATTTCTCGGATCGCCCGGCACAGCCGATGGCCGACGACGAGTTGCTCGAAACCGGCCGGCATCGGCTGCGTTTCGTTTCGACGCCGCATCTGCCGCATGGCTGGGATGCGGGGCTGTTCTTCGATGAAGCGGACAAAACATTGTTTTGCTCCGATCTTCTGTTTCAACCGGGCAATGCGAAACCGCTGAGCGAAAGCGATATCGTCGAGCCGGCCGTCGACGCGATGCGCGCCGCGCTCGAAGGGCCGATGGCAAAAGACATGCCCTATACGCGAGACACGCGCCGGCTGCTTGACCGGCTGATAGCACTCGAGCCGCGAACGCTGGCGGTGATGCATGGCGCGTCGTTTCATGGCGACGGTGCCGCCACCTTGCGCCGGTATGCGGACGCCGTCGACACGGTGCTCGGCACGGCATGACAGATCGATTCCGGCCGCCCGTTGGCGGCTTCCCCGGCCCTGTGTTTCAATGGTGCCATGTCGGTTGAGGATGGTACGCGGTCGCGTCCCGATTTCCGTCGCATTGTCTGGCCGCTGGCGATCGCCGAAACGATCATCTGGGCCGGCGTCTACTATGCGTTTCCGGCGCTGCTGCCCGCCTGGGAGAGCGATCTCGGCTGGTCGAAGACGGCGCTCTCCGGCGCGTTCACTCTGTCGCTTCTGACCGGCGCGGTCGTCGCACCGATCGCCGGCCGGCTGATCGACCACGGTCACGGGCGCGTAGTGCTGACCGGCGGCGCAGTGCTCGGCGCCGTCTTCCTGCTGTTGCTCTCGCAGGCGACGACGCTCTGGCATTTCTATGCGCTGTGGGTCGGGCTCGGCCTTGCGATGGCCTGCTCGCTCTATCAGGCCTGTTTTGCGTTTCTCACCCATGCGCTCGGTGAAAAATCCCGGCGTGCGATCGTGCTGGTGTCGCTCGTGGCCGGCTTTGCCGGCACCATCTCGTTTCCGACCGCGCATAGTCTCGTGGCGCTTTCCGACTGGCGGCTCGCCGTCATCGTCTTTGCGATCGCCATTCTCGTCGTCGCGGTGCCGCTCTTCTGGATCGGCGCAAGGCCGCAGGGCGCAAGCGATCTCGCACTCGAGCGCCAGCCCAGCGCGCGCGCCAGCGAGGCGATGCGCGTGGCAAGGACGGCGGTCTTCTGGCTGATGGCACTGTCGTTTGCGGCAATCGCGATCAATCACGGCATCATCACCACGCATATCCTGCCGATTCTCGCCGATCGCGGCGTACATGAAGACGCAGCCGTGCTGGCGGCCGCGATGATCGGGCCGATGCAGGTCGCGGGGCGGCTCGCGATGATGGCGGCGGAGCGCTATGTCTCGACCCGCTTCATTATCGTCGCCTGCGACCTTTCTTTGGCGGTCGCGGCGGCTCTGCTGCTGGCGACGGGCTTCGTCGCGCAGCCCGGGCTCGTCGCGGGATTTGTGATCGTGATGGGTGCGGGTGTCGGCGTCACCAGCATCGTCCGGCCCGTCGTGATTGCCGAACTGCTCGGCCGGCGCAATTTCGGTCTCGTGTCGGGCCTGCTCGCGATGCCGACCACGGCGGGATATGCCGCAGCACCCACGCTTGCGGCGTTGCTGTGGACCGAGGGGCAGCGCTGGGAACGCGGCTACGATTTCGTCCTCGCTGTCGCGATCCTGCTTGCACTGCTCGGCCTTGCGACCGTGCTTGCCGCGTGGCGCGTGGCCGCACCGCCGGCCCGCTCTCTCTCCTAAGGTTGCGGCGCAAGCGCCTCGCGCTTCGCAGCCGGACGCACGATCAGCCAGTAGGAAAGCGCGGCACCGCCCGCGACCAGTGCCATCGCGCCGGCCATCGGCAAGGCGGTTTCGTCATAGACATGGCCGATGCCAAGACCGACGAGCGCTGCAAAACCCATCTGGATGAAACCGACCAGTGACGAGGCGGCACCCGCCGCGCGTGGAAACGGGATGAGCGCGCCGGCATAGGCGCTCGGCATGGTAAGCCCGATGCCGATCATGAACACGATGGTCGGCCCGACGATGGTCGCAACGCTTGTCTCACGGACCAGGGCAAACATGAAAATCGCGCCGGCACCGGCCAGCATGAAAAAGCTGCCGATCATGACCAGCCGGTCGGGCGCCAGGCGGCGCGACAATTTTCCGCTGGCGGTACTGCCGACGATGTAGCCGACCACGATCGCCCCGAAACAGAAGCCGTAAATATCGGGCGTGACGCCGACCAGATCGACCAGCACGAACGACGATCCCGAGATGAAACAGAAAATGCCGGCATAGGCGCAGGCGACGCCGAACAGATAGCCGAGATAGAGGCGGTTGCGCAGGAACATCGCGTAATTGCCGAACATGCGGCGCACATGCGTCGCGGTCGGGTCGGGCTCCGGATTGGTCTCGGGCAGGATCAGGACGGTCGCCAGCAGCGCGAAACTGCCATAGAGCACGAGCGCCGCCATATTGGCGCGCCAGCCGAACCAGACTTCGACAAAGCCGCCGAAGATCGGCGCGATCATGGGTGCGACCGCGACCGCCGCGCTCAGATAGGACATGACGCGCCCGGTCCCGCCGCGGCCATGCACGTCGCGGACGATCGCGCGGCAGAGCGTGGGACCGACGGCGGTGCCGAAGGCCTGGACGAAGCGGCCGACGATCAGAAGCTCGATCGATCCCGCCATGGTGCAGGCAACGCTTGCGAGGCAATAGATCGCGAGCCCGATGATCAGCACCGGCCGACGGCCATAGCGGTCGGCGACCGGTCCCCAGAGCAACTGCCCGCTCGCAAGGCCGGCGAGGAACAGGCTCAGCGTGAGCTGTACCGCGGCGACATCGGCGTCGAGTGCCGTAGTCAGCCCCGGCAAGGATGGCAGATAGAGATCGGTCGATACCGGGCCCAGCGCCACCAGCACCGTCAGCAACGCGATTACGATGAAGCTGTCGGAGCGGGGCATGGGGAATCGGGGCGGTTCTCGGGCGGAAGGGACCGCCGTTCATAGACGTTGCATCGGGGGCGGCGCAAATCCCGCCCACGGAAATCACCCGCGAGGGAATTGCCAACGGGAATCGCCACCCGGGATCGGCCACGGGATCGTCAACGGGATCGGCCGCTCGCGGGATTGGCAGGATGGGGCCGACCGGCGATGATCGGATCCGGTAGAACGGTACGAGGGAACTGCTCATGGTATCGAAACGCGGCGACGAAAAACCGTGGATGGCGCCCGATGATTACGGCCGCAGCCTCTCCGGGCTCGGCATCAATCTTCTGGTTCGCGACGTCCCGCGCGGCGTCGCCTTCGCGAAAGAGGTGCTGCTGGCGCGTGTCGTCTATGAAGATGCCGATTTCGCGGTGCTGCGCTACGAAGCGGGGCGCACGGCGGCGGAATGGATGCTCCACGCCGATCACACCTATGGCAGCCATCCGCTGCTGGCGATGACCGGCGACAATGCGATCCGCGGTGCCGGCGCCGAATTCCGTCTCTACGATCTCGATCCCGACGAGGCGGTGAAACGCGCTAAAGCCCGTGGCGATACGGTGCTGCAAAGCGCGACCGACAAGCCGCATGGCCTGCGCGAATGCTATATCGCCGATCCGGATGGTTATGTGTGGGTCCCGGGCGTGCCGAAGAAAAAACCCGGCTGAGGTCGCGCGCGAGGGCTCGCGTCGGGCCCGCGCGATCCTACGATCAGGTGGCGCGACCGTAGCGGTGCAGATGCAGCCCTTCGGTCTGCAGCCAGTGCCGCGCACTTTTTTCGTGGCGCGTGAGCTCGGCGACGAGGCGCCAGAAGCGCGGACTGTGATTGAGTTCCTTCATATGAGCGACTTCATGCGCGACGACATAGTCGATCACATGCGGCGGCGCGAAGATCAGCCGCCATGTGAACGCAAGACAACCGGAAGGCGAGCAACTGCCCCAGCGGGTCTTGGTGTCCTTGAGCGTGATGCGGCGGATTTTCTTGCCGAGCAGTTCGGCTTTTTCATGCGCCCGGCGCGAGATTTCACGCCGCGCCTCGAGCTTGAGCCAGTCCTGGACGCGTCGCGGCAGATGCTCGGGCTGGCCGGCCACATGGATCTCGCTGTCGGCGAGCCAGACCACGCCGCGCGCGGTCGGCCAATGGCGGATCCGGTGCGGCTGGCCGAGGAACGGGATCACGCGCCCGGCCGCGAACGGCACCGGGCGCGGCAGCCGGGCCGCGTTGTCGACGATCCAGTCGCGGTTGCGCAGCGCAAATCGGCGGCCTTCCGCGGCGGTCGCACGCTTGGGCAGCACCACCACGAGATGGCCGAGTTCGCGGTCGAAGCGCAGGATAATCGCACGGGCCCGCGCGTCCTGGCGGTAGACCAGCGGGATCCGCCGGTCCTCGAACATCAGGATCTGGCCGTCGAATTGCCGGACCGCCGGCAGACGCCGCTTGGCCGGCTTCTTCCCGTTCCGCGAACGGCCCTTGGAAGCGTTGTTCTGGCGCGCTGTCGGCATCTTGCTTTGATAGCGGCCGGGGGCGCGAAGCGACAAGGGCGCCGTCGTCTCACAGGAATTATTTCCTGTGGATAATCTTCTTTCCGGCTTCGCCCTCGATCAACGCCTGCTTCACCTCGAAACCCCAGCGGTAACCGCCGAGGCCGCCGTCGCTGCGCAGCGCCCGGTGACAGGGCACGACCAGCGATACCGGGTTGGTCGCACAGGCCCGGCCAACCGCGCGCTGCGCGCCGGGATGGCCGATTTCCGCGGCGAGCTGCGCGTAGGTCCGGGTCTCGCCGACCGGGATCTGCCGGAGCGCTTCCCAGACCCGGCGCTGGAAGGCCGTGGCGCGGATATCCAGCGGCAGATCGATGGTCGGCACCTCGCCCGCGACATGGGCGAGGATCGCATCCAGTGCGCTTGCCAGCGCCCCCCGGTCGCGATCGATGTCGGCTGCGGGAAACTCCGCCTTCAGAGCACGCACCAGCCTTGTTTCGGCCTGGCCGAGGGCGACGAAACAGATGCCTTTTTCGGTTGCAGCGGCGAGTATCAGCCCGAGCGGCGAGGGTGCGAGCGCATAGGCGATGCGCGCACCCCGACCGCCCTTCGCATAGGTGGCGGGCGTCATGCCGAGCGCATCCGGCGCGCGTTCATAGACGCGGCTCGACGAACCGTAACCCGCGCCATAGGTCGCCGCCGCGACACCGTCACCTTTCTGCAACTCGGTCCGGAAGCGCCCCATGCGCAATGCGTCGGCATATTGCCGCGGCGTCACGCCCATCGCCTGGCGGAACGAGCGCTGCAGATGCCACGGGCTGATGCGGCAATGGCCGGCCAGGGATTTGAGCGTCGGCGTTTCGCCCGCTTCCACCGCCGTCTCGATGAAACGGCAGGCGCGGCGCATGGTCGCGGTCTGGGCTGATGTCCGGGCCGATGTCTGGGCCGATGTCTGGGCCGATGTCTGGCCGCCGCGAGCGCGCGTGCCCCCGTTGGTCGGCGATGACGGCGCTTTGGCGCTGCGGGCGGTCATGCCTCGCGCCTCGGCATCGATCGTTCCACGACCCTGCGCATCTCTCGTCGGTTCCTTCCGTTCGTCCCGAAACATTGCCCGATCCTCATTGGAATGCTACGCGATGAGGCCAATCTGGGCTGCGATCCGTTCCGCCGCTATCCGATCCTTGCGGCCGGGCGCGCGGTCCGCAACCGCCTTTCCGGAGCCCCGCCGCCATGGCCGATATGCCGCCCTTCCATCTCGCCTTTCCGGTCGACGATCTCGAGGCCGCGCGCGGGTTCTATGCGGGCCTGCTGGGCTGCCGGGTCGGCCGCACCGATCCCGCCTGGATCGATTTCGATTTCTTCGGCCATCAGATCACAGCGCATCTGAAGCCGGAAGAAACCGGCGCCGCCCGCACCAATGCGGTCGACGGCGACAAGGTGCCGGTGCGCCATTTTGGCGCCATCCTCGAATGGGATCAGTGGCAAAAGCTGGCGAAACGTCTCGAAGCGGCGGGTATCCGGTTCCTGATCGAACCGCATGTGCGCTTCAAGGGCGAAGTGGGCGAGCAGGGCACGATGTTCCTGCACGATCCGGCCGGCAACGCGCTCGAGTTCAAGTCGTTCCGCGACCGCTCGAAGATTTTCGCGTCCTGACGCTCGCGCGGGGGCCGCGCTTCGGCGCCTTGCGACCGATATCGTCGATCCATGTGACGATGTGATCTTCGGCCTTGAGCTTGCGCGCCTCGCGCACGACGCGGCCCCGTACCGAAACACCGGCCTCGTGCACCGTTTCGGGATCGCCCGAAATCAGCGGATGCCACCAGTAAAGATCGCGGCCCTCCGCGACCAGCCGGTAGCCGCAGCTCGCCGGCAGCCATTTGAGTTTGGCGACCTTGTGCGGCGTCAGCTTGATGCAGTCATGCACCTTCTTCTGGCGGTTCGCGTAGTCGCTGCAGCGGCAGGTGCCGAGATCGAGCAGGCGACAGGCGATCGAGCTGTGTTCGACCTCGCCGGTATCGAGATATTCGAGTTTGACGAGGCAGCATTTTCCGCAGCCGTCGCACAGCGATTCCCACTCCGTGCGCGTCATCTCGTCGAGTTTCTTGCGCCGCCAGAACGGCAACGCATCGCTGCCGGTATCCGGCGTTTCGTCCGGTACCGGCAGCATCGCGTGGCGTCGGGCGGTCACGATACGAGCGCCCCGATCTTACAGCTTAGTAAGGGGCGAGCGCGTCGCGCAGCGTCTGCGCGTTCGGGTTCGAGAATTTGCCCTCCATCACGATCGCATAGGGCGTAGCACCCTGGCCGTAATAGGCATCGTTCCACGAATCGCGTTTGAGGATGCCGGCGCCCTCGAGCGACATGCCGCCGAACAGGCCCGCGGTTTTCGCGAACTGATACATGTCGGCATCGAAGTTGGTCGTGGTCGAGGCCTCGAGGCCCTGACCGATCGGACCGATCGCAACGGAAATGTCGCCGCCGAATTTGAACTGGTTGTCGAGCACGGCATCGACCGCACGATCGCTCATGACGGTGAAGACCACTTCGGCCACCTGGCCGCCGATCTGTAGGCCGACCGACCCAGCCGCCAGCGTGTAGAACGCCGGATAGCTCCAGCCCAGCGTTTCGTGACGCACTACGAGCACGCCCGACCCGCCTTCGCCGCCGACGATGAAGCCGCCCTTCACGAGGGTCGGAAAGATGATCAGCGCCCGCGCCTTCTTCACGTAGTAGGGAAGCTGGCTGAAATCCGACGAACTGATCAGCTTGTCGAAGGTGATGCGCGCCTTGTCGACCAGCTCCTGCTGATCGGACAGCGCCGAGGCCGGCTGTGCCGCGCCGAAAAGCGATAGCGCAAGCACGGCGCCGACGATAATCGTCTTCAGTCGCCCGAAGCGTGTCATGTGTCCTGGTCTCCTCTTGGGGGATGGCCGGCCGAAGGCCGACTCGGGGACGCGGGCTGATCCATGGATAAATCTGGTCCCTAACTTTGGCAAATCGGAGGCACGGACCCGCCGGGCAAGGGCGGCAAACCCGTTCCCGAGTGTCAAAACTGTGCCGGACGCGGCCTTCAGCGGCGGAACCGGCCGGGAAGCTGGTTCACCATCGCAACGCGCCAGACTCCGTTCGGTGTCGCCGGGTCGGCGATATGATCGAGCCTGGTCAGCGAGCAATTGGCGATCGCGAAGGCGAGCGCGCGTTCCGCCTCGATGCCGAGCGCCAGCGCCAAAGCGGCCCGGATCGGCCCGCCATGTGCGACAGCGACGATGTCGCGGCCGGCATGGCGCTCGGTCAGGCGGCCGATCGCGCCCGCGACCCGCACCGACAGCGCCTCGAAGCTTTCGCCGCCCGGCGGCGCCTGATGCGCCGGGGCCAGCCAGAACCGGTGATAGCGTTTCTCGTCGCGCGCCTCGAGTTCGGTCCAGGAGAGGCCCTGCCATTCGCCGAAATCCTGTTCGACGATGTCGGGCTCGATCAGCGGCGCGATCGCGCCGGCATGATGCTCGGCGGCGGCATGGATCGCCGCCGCCGTCTGATGCGTGCGGCGCAGCGGGCTTGCGACCCAATGCGCCTCGCGCGGCAGCATCGCGGCAAGGCCCTCGTAGATCGCGGCATCGCCGCAATCGGCTTCGAGATCGCAGCGCCCGTAGATGCGGCCTTCGGGATTAATCACGGGCGCATGGCGGACCCACCACCAGCGCGTTTCGATGATGTCGTTCATGGCAAGCGGTCTTAGCCGAGTGCCGCGGCGAGCGCGAGCAGCATTGCGATCTCCGCGATCTGTTCGCTGGCGCCGAGCACGTCGCCGGTATAGCCGCCAATCTGGCGGCGCGCGATCTCGGTCATCGCCCAGGCGCCGACGGCGGCTGCGAGCAGCGGCACGAACGCATCGAACCCGAGAGCGACGATCGCGATGAAAACAGCGAGGACGAGCGAAGCGACGACGGCCCCCGATTCCGGCGTGCCGGCCTGGAAGCCCTGGCCGTCAGCCTTGGCCGGCTTGCGCCAGAACATGATCGCCGGCAGCAGGCCGCGCGCAACGGCATGCGTCGCGATCAGGGCTGCAAAGACCAGACCCGGATCGGCGAGCGCGGCGATCGCGCCGATGCGCAGCAGCATCGTCGCGACGATCGCGACGACGCCATAGCTGCCATGCCGGCTGTCGCTCATGATCGCAAGCTTGCGTTCGCGTTCGAACGCACCGCCCATCCCGTCCGCGGTGTCGGCGAGCCCGTCCTCGTGATAGGCGCCGGTCGCGAACAATGTCGCCAGCACCGCAAGCGTCGCCGCCGGCAATGGACCGAGGCCGAGCCAGCTCGCGAGACCATAGGCGACGCCGCCGATCGCGCCGACGATCAGTCCGACCAGCGGATTGGCGCGCACCGCGAAAGCGAGGCGACTGCGGAAATCGACATGGCCGTGGGACGGAGCCGGAAGCCGCGTCAGATGGCTGAGCATGAAGCCGAGATCGCCGAACCAGCCGGTCGGCGAGAACCAGCCGCCGGAATCGCTATGATTTGCCGCTGCGGGCGGGTTGTCGTCCGGCGCCGGCCAGCCGGACTCGGGCCGCGTCCGCCGATCGTCGTTACCGTTGTCCGTTGTCATGGCGAAATCGCTTCCGGAAATGACCGAGCCTCATCCTGCCGGTATATAAGGGACCGGGCCATATCCGGCCACCATGTTCCGTCCGTTCGCATCGAGGGCCCGCTTGCGCGCGCCTATTTCTGCCCCGGGCCCCGTTGTCGTGAGCCAGTTGCCATGAGCCAGTTGATCGATCTCAGCCATCCGCTCGAAGACGGCATGCCCGGTTTCGCCTTCGTCCTGCCCGACGGGCGGCGAATCGAAGCCGGCATGTCGATTGGCGCCGCACTTCGTCACGAGGAATCGCAGGGCATGTATGGCGGCAAGGCCGAGTTCACCTTGACCGAAATGCGCTTCCAGACCTCGATCGGCACCTATCTCGATGCGCCGCTCGTGCGCTGGCGTCAGGGCCGCGATATCGCTTCGCTCGATCTCGAACAACTCGTGCTGCCGGGCGTCATGATCGATCTGTCGGGCCAGGAGCCGGGCAGCGAAGCGCTGCTGCCGGAAGATGTCGACGTCGCCGGCAAGGCGGTGCTGGTGCGCTTTGGCTGGGACCGGCATTGGGGTACCGATCTCTATCGCACGCCGCCCTTTATCGCGCGCCGGTCGCTGCAATTCCTGATCGATGCCGGTGCGAAGCTCTATGGCGTCGATACCGCGAATGCCGATTCGTCGAAGGATATGGAGCGTCCGGCTCACAGCTGGCTGCTCGATCACGATATTCTCATCGTCGAGAATTTGCGCAATCTCGCGGCACTGGCCGATCGCCGTTTTCGCTTCTTCGCCGTGCCCGTCAAAGCTGTCGGTGCCGCCTCGATGCCGCTGCGCGCGTTCGCCGAGACATTCGAATGAACGACTCTCTCGCCCCCAAATCCTGCGCCCCCCGATCTTGCGCCCTTAAATCCTGCACGCGCGCGCAGCCATGAACCGGGCGCCGGTCGCGAGCTTCGATGAAATCCGCCGCGTGCTCGCCGAGTTTCCGGTGGCTGACGAATCGGCGCGCGCGGAAGCGGTCGAACGCGATGCGACCTTGACCAAACCGCCCGGTTCGCTGGGCCGGCTCGAGCAACTGACGCAATGGCTCGCCGCCTGGCAGGGGCGCCATCCGCCGCGGCTCGACCGGCCGCGCGTCGCCGTCTTCGCCGGCAGTCACGGCATCGCGCGCCGCGGCGTCTCGGCCTATCCACCCGAGGTGACGGCGCAGATGGTGCAGAATTTCGTGAACGGCGGGGCTGCGATCAATCAGCTCTGCACGATCGCCGATGCGGAACTGCGCGTCTATGAAATGGCGATCGACGATCCGACCGAAGATTTCACCGAACGGCCGGCGATGGATGAAGCCGCCTGCGCGCGTGCGATCGCCTACGGCATGATGGCGGTCGAACCCGGCATCGATCTCCTCTGCGTCGGTGAAATGGGGATCGGCAACACGACGGCGGGTGCGGCGCTCTCGGCCGCCCTGTTCGGTGGCAACGGTGCCGAATGGGCGGGGCCCGGTACCGGCGTTGCCGGTGCGGCGCTCGCGCGCAAGATCGCGGTGATCGATGCCGGCCTCGCGCGCCATCGCGCCGAGATCGCCGATCCGCTCGATGCGTTGCGGTGCTTCGGCGGGCAGGAGATGGCGGCGATCGTCGGTGCCATCATCGCAGCGCGTATGGCGCGTACGCCGGTGCTGCTCGATGGGTTCGTATCGACTGCCGCTGCCGCCGTGCTGCATGCGCTCTCGCCGGCTGCGCTCGACCATTGCGAGGTCGCCCATCTCTCGCGCGAGCCCGGGCATCGCCGGCTGGTCGAGGCGCTGGGCAAGCGGTCGCTGCTCGAGTTCGACATGCATCTCGGCGAGGGCTCCGGTGCTGCGCTCGCGATCCCGCTGCTGCGCGCGGCCATCGCGTGTCATGCCGGCATGGCGACCTTCACCGAAGCCGGCGTCAGCGGCCCCGCATGACACAGCGGAAGCGGAGCGATACGCCGCGTCGCGCCAGCGCGGGCGATATGCGCGCCTTCCTGCTCGACCGGCTCGGGCTGCGCGGCGACTACTGGACGCCCGAGATTGCCGCCGATCGCACGCGCGATCTCGGCATGATCCAGATCGATTCGATTCGCGTGAACGGATTGCGCAATCACGAGATCGTCTGGGCGGCGCGCACCGGATCGGGGCCGCAGGGCTTCTACGATCTGCTCTACGGCCAGGCGGCGATGCGCGAGACGCATTATCCGATTTTCGCGACGCGGCGCGACTGGCTGCCGATGCTCAATGTCGCCTTCGGCCATCGCTCGCAGGCCGATAGCCGCGATCTGCCGGCCATGAAATCGGCGATGCGCCAGGTGCTGCGTCATCTGCGCGACAAGGGTGCGGCGACGCCGGCGGATTTCGCATCGGACCAGGTGGCCGGCGGCTTCAACACGATCAAGGCGACGACGCGCGCGCTCGAGATCCTGTTCTATCAGGGCCGTGTGCAGATCGTCGGCCGCACCAGCGGCTTCCAGCGCGTGTTCGATCTGACCGAGCGCGCGACGCCGGAACTGGTCCGGCCCGGGAGGCCGAAGAAGCGCGACTACGAACGCTTCATCGTCGAATCGGCGCTCGACGTGCTCAAGCTCGCGACCGAGGACCAGATTGCGCGCCGTGCCGCCTTGCATTTCGGAAGCTGGCGCGGCGGCAATCTGCCTTACTGGCGCGAGGTCACGGCGCGGCTGTTGCCCGAGCTCGGCCGGCCGGCCGCCGATCCCGAGGGCGAGAACGAGATCTACTGGTATCGCCCGCAGGACGAGGCGCGATGGAATGTCGCCGATGTCGATCCGGGCGATCATCTCAGGCTTACGGCACCGCTCGACAATCTGATGTTCGATCGCGCGCGCTTCCGCGCTTTGTTCGGGCGCGATTACAAGTTCGAGGCCTATACGCCGGCCGCGCAGCGCCGATTCTATTTCGCACTGCCGATGCTGTGGCGCGACCGGCTGGTCGGGCTGATCGATGCCAAGCTCGATCGCGAGAGCGGCGATCCGGTCTTTCGCGTGGTCGGGCTCGAGATTATGGCGCCGCTGCCGCCTGATGCACTGCGCGCGGGCATCCATCGCTTCGCGCGGCTTGCGGGCGCGACGAAAGTCGCGATCGACGCGCGGGTCGGGCGCGATCTCCGGAAAACGCTGATCGGGCGGGTCGAGGGCGCCGGGAGCTGAGGGCTATTCGCCCACCTGGAAAAGTCGGCCGCGGCGGCGTGCATCCTTGAGCGCCGCGACGAAGATCGCGGCACCGGTCGCCAGATAGACGAGATTGAGCAGGAACGCCCGCCAGAACAAATGCATGTCGAAACGCTGCTCGAACAGCACGACGCGCATGCCCTCGAACACGCTGGTTGCCGGCACCGCCATCGCGATCGGTTCGAGCCAGTCCGGCAGTACCGACACCGGGTAATAGACCGCGCAGATCGGCGCCAGCAGGAAAATGAGGAACCAGATCAGACTTTCGGCGCCGAGCCCGTACCGCATCAGGAGCGCGACCGAGAGCAGGCCGACCGCCCAGCTCAGCATCATCAGATTGAAGAAGAAGGCGAGCAGCGGCAGGCCGAGATCGTAGATCGAGAAGTGGAAGAGGAAGATCGCGAGCACGCTCGCGGGCGTAAGGCCGATGATGGCGCGCAGGATGCTCATCGCGATCAGCGCCGCCACATGCTCGAACGGGCGCAGCGGACTCACATAGATGTTGGCAAGATTGCGCGCCCACATCTCTTCGAGGAAAGAGATCGCGAAGCCGAGCTGGCCGCGGAACAGCACGTCCCACAGCATGGCCCCGGCAAGCAGCACACCGAACGCCTGCGCCACATAGCTCGATTCGCCGTGCAGGAAGGTCGAGAGAAAGCCCCAGATAATCATCTGCATCGTGGGCCAATAGGCGATCTCGAGAATGCGCGGCCAGGAGCTGCGCAGAATGTAGATATGGCGCAGCAACATCGCACCGACGCGCCGCCGCGCGCCGGACAAAGTCCACGCCGCCTGCGGGCGATGTCGCGCGAGATCGCTCATTGCGCCGCCTGCTGTTTCGATTCCGGCGCTGCCTTGCGGCCGCGCGCGATGTCGAGGAACACCTCCTCGAGATTCTGGCGGCTGTAGCGCGCCAGCAGATCGGCCGGCGAGCCGTCGTCGACGACCCGGCCGCTGCGCATCATCAGGACGCGCGTGGCGAGCCGCTCGACCTCGATCATGTTATGCGAGGCGAGCAGGATCGTTGCGCCGCTCTGGCGCTTGTAGTTCTCGAGATAATGCCGGATCCAGTCGGCGGTATCGGGATCGAGCGAGGCGGTCGGCTCGTCGAGCAGCAGCAGCTCGGGCCGGTTGATCATCGCCTTGGCCAGCGAGACGCGCGTCTTCTGTCCGGCGGAGAGGGTCTGCATCGGCCGGTTCAGGAACGAGGCGATGTCGAGGTCGCGGGCGAGTTCGTCGATGCGCGCCTTGCGATCGGGGATCTCGTAGAGCCGCGCGAACACGTCGAGATTCTCGCGCGGGCTCAGCCGCTTCGGCAGATCGACATAGGGCGAGGAAAAATTCATCCGGGGCAGCACGCGATAACGGTGCTTCAGCAGGTCCTCGCCGAACACGGCAATCGAGCCGGTGCTGGGCAGCAGCAGCCCGAGCAGCATGGCGATCGTCGTGGTCTTGCCGGCGCCATTGCCGCCGAGCAGCCCGACGGTATCGCCGGCCCCGATTCGAAAATCGAGCCCTTCGACGGCCGTGACCGGCCCGAAGCGCTTGGAAAGCTGCCGGACTTCAATGACGGTATCTGACATGCAGGGCGCGATACTGCCGGGGCCGAGGCTCTTTGGCCAGCCGCCCTGGCGCATGGCTGGCATGCGGGAAGGGCGGATTCGCGCTAATCTCCCTCGCAGGGAAGCCCGATCCGGAATCGCACGGAATGTTCTCGCGCCTCAGCCGTTTCATTCGCAGTTTCCGTCCGACCGCGCCGGGCGGTCGGGTCCGGCTGCGCACGCTCATCCTGATTCGCTGGGTCGCCATCGCCGGTCAACTTTTTGCGATCCTGTTCGTCCATTTCTCGCTCGGGTTTCCCCTGCCGCTGGCATCGGTGCTGATCGTCGTCGCGGCGTCGGCCGCGCTCAATCTGATGATCCAGGGCTACGGTCGCGGCGCGATGCGCCTCGGCGGGCGGCAGATCGCATTGTCGCTCGGCTTCGACCTGCTGCAGCTCGGCGTGCTAATCTATCTGACGGGCGGGCTGCACAATCCGTTCTCGATGCTGATCCTCGCGCCCGTCATCGTCTCGGCGACGATCCTCACCTGGCGTTCGACGACCTTGCTGTCGCTGATCGCGATCGCGATGGTGGCCCTGCTCGCGGTCGAGCATTGGCCCTTGCCCTGGCCGCCGGGCGAACCGTTCACGCTGGCGCCGCTCTATATCGCCGGCTTTGCGCTCGCGCTCCTGCTGTCGATCCTTTTCATCGGCGCCTATGTCGCGTCGATCGCGCAGGAATCGCAACGCATGTCGGATGCGCTGGCGGCAACGCAACGCGCACTCGATCGCGAACGCAGGCTCTCTTCGCTCGGCGCGCTCGCCGCCGCCGCCGCGCACGAACTCGGCAGCCCGCTCGGCACCATCGCGGTCGTCGCGAAGGAGATCGCGCGCGATCTGCCGGCGGACAGTCCGCTCAAGGCCGACATGGATCTGCTGCGCGCCGAGAGCGAGCGCTGCCGCCGGATCCTTGCCGAGCTGGTCGCCGAACCCGAGGCCGAAGGCGGTGCGCCCTTCGAGGTCATTCCGCTCGAAACCGCGGTCGAGGCGGCGGCCCAGCCACATCGGCGCGCGAACATCGCGCTTGCGATCGCGACCGATCCCGCCGCGCAGGGGCCGATGCCTCTGGTCCGGCGCCGCGCGGAATTGCAGCACGGGCTCGGCAATCTGCTGCAGAATGCCATCGAATTCGCGCGCACCCGCGTCGATGTCGGGCTGCGCTGGGACCGCGCGACGATCGTCGTCACCATCGCGGATGACGGGCCGGGCTTTGCCGAAACCATGCTCGGGCGGCTTGGCGAGCCTTATTTGTCGGGCGGCGATCAGGGGCGTGGCGGCGAGCATATGGGATTGGGTATCTTCATTGCCGATACGCTGATCGGTATGACGGGCGGCAGCTTGCGGCTCGGCAACCGGACGGCGGACGGCGCACCCGGCGGGGCGGAGGCGGTCGTCACCTGGCCGCGGGTCGCGCTCGAAACCGCGGCCGAGCGGCAGCGGAGCGAAGCGGAACGGATGGAACTATGACCGACAATACGGACGAACCCGGTCCGGCCGGTGAAAACGCGCTCGGCGACCTGCTGGTGGTCGACGACGACGAGCCGTTCTGCCGCCGTCTCGCGCAGGCGCTGGAGAAGCGCGGCTTCAAGGTCGCGACCGCGACCAGCGTCGCCGACGGCATCCGCAGCGCGCGGGAGATTCGCCCGGTCTATGCGGTGGTCGATCTGCGCCTGGGCGATGGCAGCGGCCTCGACGTGGTGACCGCGCTGCGCGAGGCCAACGAGGATGTGCGCGTCGTCGTGCTGACCGGCTACGGCAATATCGCAACCGCGGTCGCCGCGGTGAAACACGGCGCGATCGACTATCTGCCGAAGCCCGCCGATGCCGACCAGGTGGTTGCGGCCCTGCTCGAGAGCGGCGACGAAATGCCGCCGCCGCCCGATCTGCCGATGACCGCCGACCGCGTGCGCTGGGAGCATATCCAGCGCGTCTACGAACAATGCGACCGCAACGTCTCGGAGACGGCGCGGCGGTTGCGGATGCATCGCCGCACCCTGCAGCGCATCCTCGCGAAATATGCCCCCAAGGCCTAGCAAGAAACGCCAAAGGAATCCGGACACATGATGTTGCGCAAGCGGGTGCTGGTCACGGGCGGCGCCGGGTTTCTCGGCTCGCATCTTTGCGAGCGGCTGCTGGCGGCCGGCAGCGACGTGATCTGCCTCGATAATTTTTTCACCGGTACCAAGGATAATGTCGCGCACCTGTTCGCTCATCCGCATTTCGAACTGATGCGCCACGACGTGACCTTCCCGCTCTATGTCGAGGTCGACGAGATCTACAATCTCGCCTGTCCAGCGTCGCCCATTCACTATCAGCACGATCCGGTGCAGACGACCAAGACCAGCGTGCATGGCGCGATCAACATGCTCGGCCTCGCCAAGCGGCTGCGCGCGAAAGTGTTCCAGGCCTCGACCAGCGAAGTCTATGGCGATCCCGACGTGCATCCCCAGCCGGAAAGCTATCGCGGCAACGTCAACCCGATCGGGCCGCGCGCCTGCTACGACGAAGGCAAGCGCTGCGCCGAGACCCTGTTCTTCGATTATTACCGCCAACACAAACTGCGCATCCGTGTCGCCCGCATCTTCAATACCTACGGGCCGCGCATGCATCCGAATGACGGGCGCGTGGTTTCCAACTTCGTGGTCCAGGCGCTGCGCAACAAGCCGATCACGATCTACGGCGATGGCAGCCAGACACGCTCCTTCTGCTATGTCGACGATCTGATCGAAGGTTTCATCCGCCTGATGGCGGCACCGGACGAGATGACGGGTCCGGTCAATCTCGGCAATCCCGGCGAGTTCACGATCAAGCAGCTGGCCGAGATGGCGATCGGCCTCACCGGGTCGACATCGAAGATCGAGTATCGCGATCTGCCGGAGGACGACCCCAAGCAGCGCAAGCCGGATATCGCGCTCGCGCAGCGGGCCCTCGGCTGGCAGCCTGGCATCAAGCTCGAGGACGGGCTGAAAAAGACGATCGCCTATTTCGACGATTTCCTGCGTCGCGACTCCTGAAACCGGCCGGCGGGTCATGAATTCACCTGTCGCGTCGTCGGGCGGGATCGCACGCTCCCTCGCCGTGGTGATTACGGCGATGTTCATGGTCAACGCCAATTACGGGCTGTCGATCCCGCTGCTCGCGAACAACCTCTCGCGCATGGGCGCGAGCGACACGATGGTCGGCCTGTCGACGGCGGCGCAGGCGCTGCCGGTCCTGTTCATCGCACCGTTTGCGCAGCGGCTGATGGCGGCGCTCTCGCCCGCGCGCATCATGGGCATCTGCATCGCGATGGCGGCGCTCGCTCTGCTGCTGTTCCCGATCTTTCGCGACCCCTGGGCCTGGTTTCCGCTGCGCTGTCTCCTGGGTGCATCGGCCAATCTCTTGTGGATCTCGGGTGAAACCTGGATCAACTCTCTCGCGACCGAACAGCGTCGCGGTCGCATCGTCTCGCTCTACGGCATGGCTTCGTCGGGCGGATTTGCCGCCGGTCCGCTGGTCCTGTTTCTCACCGGCACCGAAGGCTGGGCGCCGTTCCTCGCCGGCAGCGCGCTGATGCTGAGCGCGCTTTTGACGCTCGGCCTCGCACGCCATGTGCCGCGCGACTTCGCCAGCGACCGGCCGGTGCGCATCTCGTTGCTGATGTGGCTGTGGCCGGTGCCGTTTTTGCTGAACTTCCTGTTCGCCGGTTCGGTCGAGGCGCTGGCCTCGTTCTTTTCGCTGCTTGGGGTCCGGCTCGGACTGGAAGAAGCCAGCACCTTTGCCTTGCTGGCGGTGCTCGGGATCGGGTCGCTGCTGATGCAGTATCCGTTCGGCTGGCTCGCCGACCATGTCGACCGGAAGCGCCTCCTGATCACCGTGATCGTCCTCGTCATCGGCGGCACGTTGGTGCTGCCCTGGGTGCTGCGCGCGGGGCTCGGCGTCGCCTTCCCGTTCATGATCGTCTATGGCGGCCTGCTCTCGACGCTTTATCCGATGGGTGTGGTGCTGCTCGGAGAGAGATTTCGCGGTGGCGAGCTCGTCGCCGCGTCGGCCGGCTTCACGATGATGTGGGCGATGGGCTTCGCCGTCGGCCCGCCGGTCGCCGGCTTCTTCTACGATATCTTCGATACGCCGGGCCTGATCTTCTCGATCGCCGGCTTCCTCGCGGCATTTCTGCTCGCGGTGCCATTCGTCTGGAAACGAAAACCAACGGACAAAGTCGATGTACGCGAGTGACGGTGCTAGGCAGCGTTATCCGGTATCGATCAAGGGCGTGCTCGCGGTCGACGGCCGCATCGTTCTGCTGAAGAACGAACGCGACGAATGGGAACTGCCCGGCGGGAAGCTCGATCCCGGCGAAACGCCGGAGGTCTGTGTCGTGCGCGAGATCGAGGAGGAACTCGGGCTCGCGGTCGAATGCGCCGCGATTCTCGATAGCTGGGTCTACGATATCCGGCCCGGAACCAGCGTGCTGATCGTGACCTATGGCTGCCGGCTACTGAAGGCCGCCGCCATCCGCATCAGCCACGAACATAAGGAAGTCGGGCTGTTCGATGCGGGCGAGATCGACGCGCTCGTCATGCCGGCGGGCTATCGCCGCTCGATCCGCGCCTGGCTCGCGCGCGGTGCCTGATCGCGGGCCCGATGCGCCCGTCGATCGCGGCGAGGCCAAGCCCGATCAGCGCCATGCCGATGAGCTGTGCCGCTCCGATCCGCTCGCCGAGAAAGGCGATGCCGAGTGCCATTGCGCTGACTGGCACGAGGAATGTCACCAGCAGAAGATTGACCGCACCGGCCGCCGCCAGAATCCGGAAGAACATCAGATAGGCGGCCGCGATGCAGAGGGTGCCGAGGCCGAGCAGCGCGCCGGCGACGGTCCAGCCCGGCCAGGCGAGTGTCCAGGGCGCATCGACGATCAGCAGCAGTGGCAGCATCACGATCGTCGACGCGGTCACCTGGCCCGTCGCCGTGACGAGCGGCGGTAGATCGCGGAAGCGGCGGCCATAGATGCCGGCAAAGGCATAGGAGATCGCGGCACCGAGGACGGCTGCCTGTGCAAGCGCCGAGGCGCCGATACCGGCGATCGCATCGGGCCCGATCATCGCGACCACGCCGGCGAACCCGATCGCGACGCCGACGGCGCGCGTCGCGGTGAGGCGCTCGTCGCGCGTCAGGATATGGGCGAGCAGCACCGCGAACAAGGGTGTCGTTGCGTTCAGGATGGCGGCGTATCCGCCGGCGATTTCGGTCTGGCCCCAGACGATCAGGCTGAACGGGATCGCATTGTTGATCGCACCCATCGCAAAGAAACGCCGCCATGCCGCCAGCGATCGCGGCATGCGATAGCCGAGGGCCGGCGTCAGCAGATTAAGAACGAGTGCTGCGATCGCGACACGCGCGAACACGACGGGGAACGGCGGCAATTTGTCGAGTGCGATTTCGGCGAAAAAGAACGAGCCGCCCCAGACGATCGAGAGCATCACGAGCAGCGCCCATTCGATGCCGCCCATGCGCAAGGATGGCGGCGTGCGCGGTGGGTCGGCGATAGCGGGCATGACGGAATGCGGCGCAGTTGGCGAAGCGGCGATGCTCGCGCGGCCGCCGCGGCGGTCGCTACCCGATTATTGCGGTTCGGTCCGCTCGGCGATGTCGTCGCCGATACGCCGAAGGCGCTGGCTCGCGATCATGCCGAAGCGGATCAATTGCGCGCGCCGCCGGCTGGCATGGAGTGGATGCGCGACCGCCTCGCGAACAACTTCCGCCCAATAGGCGTCGGCGAGGATGAGCCCGCATTCGTTCGGGATCAGGTCGCGCGGAAAATCGGTCGCGACCGCGAAGTAAAAGAGATCGCACCAGTCGCGATACTCGTGCCATTTGCAATCGGTCCGGAAATCGACGAGGCAGGATTTGATCTCGACGATAACGGTTTCGCCTTTGTCGTTGATCGCCATCACGTCGGCGCGCCGGCCCGAGCCGAGCGGGACTTCCGTCAGCGTGCCGTAACCGAGCTGCTCGAAGGCGCGGGAAACGCCGCGCGCGAGCTTGAAGGCGATATCGGGATCGGGGAGAGCCATGCCAGTTCAGATTTTCACGGGCCCGAATTTTCACGGGTCCAGATTTTCGCGGGTCCAGATTTTCGCGACCGAATCGGCTCCTGTCCATGATCCGTTCCATGCGATCCCGTCGCCCGGCGATCGGCCCCGCGCGGCGGTTCCGCTGGCGCGGGGCGCCACCGGAGGCTAAGAGAAACCCCTCTCGGAACCGGGAAAAGGCGCGGACCCGCTTATGCGACGAATCGGCCGGTGGATTCTGCGCCTGACGGCGCTCTTTGTCGGCGTCTCGGTCGTGATGACGGCCGTCTACCAGACGTTGCCGGTCCCGGTTACCTGGCTGATGCTGCTGCGCGTCGTCCAGGGCAACAGTATTCACAAGGACTGGGAACCGATCGCCGGCATCTCGCCGCTGCTGGTTCAGGCGGTTATCGCCGCCGAGGATACGCGCTTCTGCGATCATTCCGGCTTCGACTGGGTCGAGATCCGCAAGGCGGTCGACGAATGGCGGCGTGGCGACGAATTGCGCGGCGCCAGCACGATCTCGAACCAGGTGGCGCGCAATGTCTTCCTGTGGCCCTCGCGCGATTTCTTCCGCAAGGGGCTCGAAGCCTGGTTCACCATGCTGATCGAGGCGCTGTGGGACAAGGAACGCATCGTCGAGGTCTATCTCAACGTCGCCGAATGGGGGCCCGGCATCTACGGCGCCGAAGCGGCAGCGCAGCATCATTTCGGCAAGCCGGCATCCGAGCTGAGCAAACGCGAGGCGTCGCTGCTGGCGGCGGTGCTGCCGAGCCCGCTGCGCTGGTCGCCGGCGCAGCCCGGCGAATATACGGCGAACTATGCCGCGCGAATCCGGACCCGCATGGACCAGCTCGGACTGCCCGAGCCGCTCCCCTGCGGCTGAACAGAGCCGCTTTCGCCGCCTTCGCTTCGACCGGGGCCGACATTACCAATCGTTAATGTCGCGGTCACTCGTCTGTAAGCCGGCAGTACCTACCTTGCCTCTATCGGTTCCCCCTCAGGGCAAGGAGATTGCCATATGTCTTTCATTCAACGTCGTCCGATGGCGGCCGGGCGCGCATTCGACATCCGCAAGGCGGGTGTGGTTGCGCTCATTGCCGGTTCGCTGATCGCCTGGACGGCGGCACCGGCCGCAGCAGCGTCGGCGCCGGATAGCTTTTCAGATCTCGCCAAGAAAGTGACGCCTGCCGTCGTCAACATTCAGACGACGCAGACTCAAAGCATGGCCGAGGACCAGCCCGGCACGCCCGATATGCCGTTCCCGCCGGGCTCGCCGTTCGAAGAATTCTTCAAGCATTTCGGTCCGTTCGGCGGCGAAGGCGCGCCGGAAGGCCCGATGAATGCACTCGGCTCCGGCTTTGTCATCGACGACAGCGGCCATGTCGTCACCAACAATCACGTCGTGCAGGATGCCGACGAGATCCAGGTGAAGTTTGCCGACGGGCGCGAGTTCGATGCCGTTCTGCTTGGCAGCGATCCCGAGACCGATCTGGCGTTGCTCAAGATCGAGAGCGACGAGACCCTGCCCTATGTCGAATGGGGCAACTCGGATGAACTCGAAGTCGGCGACTGGGTGATGGCCGTCGGCAATCCCTTCGGTCTCGGCGGCACCGTGACGGCCGGTATCGTGTCGGCGCGCGGTCGCGACATCCGCTCGGGTCCGTATGACGACTTCATCCAGACCGACGCCGCGATCAATCGTGGCAACTCGGGTGGTCCGATGTTCGATCTGTCGGGCAACGTGGTCGGCATCAACACCGCGATCTATTCGCCCTCGGGCGGCAGTGTCGGTATCGGCTTTGCGATTCCCTCGACGCTGGCACAGAACGTCGTCGCCCAGCTGATGGAAGACGGCAATGTCGAACGCGGCTGGCTCGGTGTCCGGATTCAGCCGGTATCGCCGGAGATTGCCGATGCACTCGGCCTCGATGACGACAGCGGTGCGCTGGTTGCGGGCCTGCTGCCGGATAGCCCGGCCACCGGAACGCTCCGCCAGGGCGACGTCATCGTCGGCTTCGACGGTGCGCCGGTTGCCGAGATCCGCGACCTGACGCGGTCGGTCGCGGCGGTTCCCGCCGGCAAGACCGTCAATGTCGAGATCTGGCGCGACGGTGCGCGTGAGACCGTTGCGGTCGAGATCGGTGCGCGTCCGGGCCAGCAGATGGCGGCGGTCGAGCAGGGCGAGAACAGCGCTACCACAACGCCGGAGCTTGGTCTCAGCGTTGCGCCGCTCGATGAGCGGATGCGCGAGCAGCTCGCGCTGTCGGCGCAGGATGTCGGTGTCGTCGTCGTGCAGGTCGATCCGTCCGGCAAGGGCGCCGAACACGGCATTGCACGCGGCGACGTGATCCGTGCGGTGAATGGCGAGGCGGTTGCAAATCCGAGCGAGCTCACCGCGGCGATCGAGAAAGTCGATGCGGATTCAGTGTTGCTGCTGATCACGCGCGATGGCGACGATATCTATGTCGGTATCGATCTGAAGGCCTGATCACTTCCCCCGGATCAGACCTGCCGCCGGTAACGCCTCCCGCGCGACCGGCGGACAAGAAGCCGGCCCATCCCCGCCCCCGGGAATGGGCCGGTTTTCTTTTGGCAGCAGCGAACACAGGCTTGTGACCGGCGTTATCTTTGAGCATGTGCTCGGGTATGTCTGAACGCCGAATGGATGCGCCCGGATCGAGGAGGCCGTGATGCCCGGTACGGTGAAGTTCGTGTTGCCCGAGAACAGTCACGTGACCACGGTCGTCAAATTGATACATCGTGGCCTCAACATCGCATCGGCGATCGACGCGGGCAGCGCCGATGGCGATTTCCTGCTCTTCTTGAAAGCCTGCGGCGCGCTCCCCCATGCTGCCTGTCTCAATGTCGATGCCAATTCTGTCTACGCGGAATCACTGCGCGAGATCGAGGCCGTGACCGGCACGAAATTCCATATCGGACCGCTGGCGGCGCACGAAGGCGACGTCACGATGACGCGCGGCGGTCACATCTATTGGGATTCCATGCGTGCGCCCGAGGAAAGCTACTGGAAGGAAGGCGGGATCGCGCCTCATGACGGTAGCGTCGCTCGGGCCGTGACCCTCGACGAACTGGTGCGCGAGGCCGGCATGAAGGGCCCGTTCCTGCTGAAGCTCGACGTGCAAGGCGGCGAGCTCTCGGTTTTGACGGGCGCGGTACAGACGTTGAAAGAGACAGCGCTGCTGGTCGTCGAAATCAATCGCCCCGATCTGCGGCCGGTCGATCGGTTCATCGAAGAAGCGGGCTTCGATCTTTTCGACGTGACCGATATCGGACGAAACAGCGCCGGCAATTTTGCCTGGTACTATTGCACCTATCTCGAACGGTCGTTGATGGACCGGTTCGGGGCGCCACTCTGGAAGCCGGAGGAGACACCGAAGATTCTCGCACACCAGGAGAAGCACCGCGCCGGGAAGCTGCAGCGGAACGCCCAGCTCCTCGATCTGATTCGCGGCCGTAAATAGGCATAGTCGGGCCTGCGGCCGCCGAGGGCCGTGCGATCCCCCAGAGATGCCAGGCGGGTTTTCGTTCCGGCCCCTTCCGGTCGTAAACGACACAGAAACCGTCGCCCCTTGCGCGCCGCGCGGACGCCGTGCGAGACCCAATCGCCCGGTCCTGCCGCCCGATCTGCCGCCCGGCCTGCCGAGGGGAAGCCTGCATGAAGCGCGATCCGCGTTACGATGTACTGTTCGAACCGGTCCGGATCGGGCCCGTCACCGCGAAGAACCGGTTCTATCAGGTGCCGCATTGCACCGGCATGGGCAACCGCCTGCCGCAGAACCTGGCCGCGATGCGCCGGGTGAAGGCCGAAGGCGGCTGGGGCGTTATCTGCACCGAATATTGTTCGATACATCCGAGCGCGGACGATTCGCCGTTCGCCTATGCCTCGCTGTGGGACGACGACGACGTGCGCCAGCAGGCGCTGATGACCGAAGCGGTACATGAATATGGCGCGCTCGCCGGTGTCGAGCTCTGGCATGGCGGGCATCACGCGGTGAACCGGGTGAGCCGGCTGCCGATCCTCTCGCCATCGGGTCTGCCGCTGCACTATGTCCATCCGCAACATTCCAAGGCGATGGATCGCAGCGACATCCGCAATCTGCGCCGCTGGCAGGTCGATGCGACGAAGCGGGCGCTCAAGGCCGGGTTCGACATCGTCTATGTCTATGCCGGGCACGGTTATCTGCCGATGCAATTCGTCAGCCGCCAGTTCAACCAGCGCGGCGACGAATATGGCGGCGCAATCGAAAATCGCGTGCGCCTGCTGCGTGAGATGATCGAGGAAACCAAAGAGGCGGCCGCGGGCAAGGCGGCGGTCGCGGTGCGCTTCTCGGTCGAGGAGCTGATCGGCCCCGAAGGCATCACCCATGACGGCGAAGGGCGCGCCGTGGTCGAGCTTCTGGCCGAACTGCCCGATCTCTGGGACGTCAACATCTCCTATGTCGAGAACGACAGCTGGAGCTCGCGTTTCTCCGACGAAGGTTTCCAGGAACAGTTCGTCAAATTCGTGAAGCAGGTGACGACGAAGCCGGTCGTCGGCGTCGGCCGCTTCACCTCGCCCGATGCGATGGTGAAGCAGGTGACATCCGGCGTGCTCGATCTGATCGGCGCCGCACGGCCGTCGATTGCCGATCCGTTCATCCCGAAGAAGATCGAGGAAGGGCGCGAAGACGAGATCCGCGAATGCATCGGCTGCAACATCTGCCGCGCCAGCAACAATGAAGGCGCGCCGATCCGCTGCACGCAGAACCCGACCATGGGCGAGGAATGGCGGCGCGGGTGGCATCCCGAACGCATGCAGGCCAAACGCAACGACGATGCGGTGCTGGTCGTCGGTGCGGGTCCTGCCGGTCTCGAATGTGCGCTCGCACTTGGAAGGCGCGGCCATCGCGTGCTGCTGGCCGATCGCGCGCGTGCGCTGGGCGGCCGGCTCAATCGCGAATCCGTGCTGCCGGGTCTCGCGACCTATGGCCGCGTGCGCGACTGGCGCACGGGTCGCATCGCGACCATGCCGAATGTCGAGACCTATCCCGAAAGCGATCTCTCGGCCGAAGACGTGCTCGGCTTCGACGTGCCGCATGTCGCGATCGCGACCGGCGCACGCTGGCGGCGCGACGGCGTCGGCCATGCGACGCATCATCCGGTGCCGGGTTGCGAGCGCCCCGACATTCTTACACCGGACGACATCATGGACGGGATCCTGCCGCCGGGCGGTCGCGGCAGCGCGGTCACGATCTATGACGATGATCAGTATTACATGGGCGGCGTGCTGGCCGAGAAGCTGGCGTGCGCCGGCTTCACGGTCACGATGGCGACGCCGGGCATGGAAATCTCCGCCTGGTGCCGCATGACCGACGAACAGTTCCGCGTCCATCAGCGGCTCGATTCCCTCGGCGTCCGCTTCGTGCTCAATCGCCGGCTGGTCGCGATCGGCGCCGATCATCTGCGCCTCGCCTGCACCTATACCGGCAAGGAAGAAGAACTGGCGGCGCCGTCGCTCCTGCTGGTGACGGCGCGCACGCCGGACATGACGCTGTTCGACCGTTTGTCTTCGGATCCGGACGCGCTGAAGGGTGCCGGAATCCGCACACTCGCGCGCATCGGAGACTGCCTGGTGCCCGGTGCGGTCGTGCATGCGGTCTATAGCGGGCACAAATTCGCGCGCGAATTCGGTGAGACGATCGACAACGATGCGCCCTATCGCCGCGAACGAATTTTCCTCGCCTGAACCGATTTGAAACGGGAGCCGGCATGAGCATCGAGACGGGACAGAGTGGCGAGGGCGCACATTCGCAGGGTGGCCGCACCAGCCGCGGCCGCGACCGGCGCGCGCGCGGCGGCGGGCGCGAGGGCGGGGCCAGCATCCGCCAGCTTCCCTTCAAGCGGCTGCGCAATCCCTACAAGCCGATCGAGATCCTGAACGAGGAACAGCTCGATCGTATTCACGATGCGTCGATGCGGCTCCTTGAAAGCGTCGGGATGGAAGTGCTGCATCCCGAAAGTCTCGACAATCTCGCGCGCGCCGGTGCCAGCGTCGATCGCGAAACCGGGCGTGTGCGCATCGGCCGCGACATGGTGATGGAGCTGGTCGCGAAGGCGCCGTCGGAATTCACGATCCGCGCGCGCAATCCCGCGCATGACGTGACGATCGGCGGTAATCATCTCGTCTTCACGTCGGTCGGCGGGCCGGCCTATTTCAACGATATCGAACGCGGCAAGCGGCCGGGCAATTTCCCCGACATGTGCGATTTCATCCGCATCGTGCAGTCGTTGAATGTCGTGCACCAGGAAGGTGGCAGCCCGGGCGAACCGGTCGAACTGCCGGCCGCCTCGCGCCATCTCGATTACTACCATGCGGCGCTCACTTTGACCGACAAGACCTGGCAATGCTGGGGCCTGTTCGGCTACCGGGTGCGCGATGCGGTCGACATGCTGTGCATCGCGCTGGACACCACAAAGGACGATCTGCTGGTCAATCCCGCCGGCATCACCGTCATCAACTCGAACTCGCCGCTGCGGCTCGACGTTCCGATGGGCGAGGGCCTGACCGAGCTTGCGCGGCACGGCCAGGCGGTCGCGGTGACGCCGTTCACCTTGGCCGGCGCGATGAGCCCGGTCTCGCTCGCCGGTGCGCTCGCACTTCAGAATGCCGAGGCGCTCTTCATGGTCGCGCTGACGCAGATCGTGCGGCCGGGCACGCCGGTCATCTACGGCGCCTTTACCTCGAACGTGGATATGAAATCCGGGGCACCCGCCTTCGGCACGCCGGAATACGCGAAGGCCGCGATCATCTCGGGCCAGCTCGCGCGGCGCTACAAGCTGCCGCTGCGCTCAAGCAATGTGAATGCGTCGAACGTCGTCGACGTTCAAGCGGCCTATGAGAGCGAGATGGCGCTCTGGTCGTCGATCATGGGCGGCGCCAACTACATCGTGCATGCGGCCGGCTGGCTTGAGGGCGGGCTGACGGCGTCGTTCGAGAAGCTGATCGTCGATGCCGAGATGCTGCAGATGATGCGCGAGTTTCTCGAACCGCCGGTGATCGACGAAGCCGAGCTCGGTATCGAGGCAATTCGCGAGGTCGGGCCGGGCGGCCATTTCTTTGGCGTCGGTCATACGCTCGAACGCTATGAGCACGCTTTCTATGCGCCGATCCTCTCCGACTGGCGCAATTTTGAAAGCTGGCGCGAGGCGGGTTCGGAGAACGGCACCCAGCGCGCCCACAAGATCTGGAAGCAGTTGCTCAAGGATTATGAGGAACCGCCGATGGATCAGGGCCGTCGCGAGGCGCTCGACGAGTATCTCGTGAAGCGGACGGCCGAGATCGCAGCGGGGAAGCTTTAGGCGGCGGGATCGAGCCAGAAGGGTTGCGGCGCGCCGGACAGGACCACCGCCGGCTTGTTCTCCTCGATCGCGGCAATCTGCACCGCCAACGCATCGCCTCTGCGCAGCGCATCCGCATCGAGTGCGTGACGCTCGGCCGGCGCATCGCGCCAGCGATCCCAAAGCGAAGTTTCCTGCTTGTGCAGTGCGAGGTAGTCGCGCGCAATGTTGACGTAGAGAAACCACGCACCCGCCGCTGTGCCGTGTCCGAATTTTTCCGCGGCGATCTTGCCTTGTCGGTATTGCCGCCAGGCGGCGGCCGCAGTGAAGAACGAGCCCGCCGGCAAATCGGCGGTATCGAAATCGATCGAGAGATGGGCCCGATGTTCGGCATCGAGTTGCGCATCGGCTATCGCCCAGCGTGCTTCGTCCGCCCGCCAGTATTCGCAGATCCAGTGATCCTCGAGCCGGCCGTTCTCGAAATACGCGGCGAAGCCGCAGCGCACCCGCGCCGGCGTGTGTTTACAGCGCAGGAAGGCGGTCAGCATCAGCGCATAGTCGCGGCAGGTCGCAACCGAACGCAGCGCCGGCGGGCGCGACTGCCCGATCGGCGTATTGTCGTGTGCGAGGATCGCATCGAGCCGTGCCGCGAGCGGCAGCGTGTCGCGCGTCGTGCCCGGGAAATCCGCTTCGGTGAGCCCATAGAGATCGAGCCAGTCGCCATGGATCAGCAGGCCGCGCACGATGTCGACGAGCGTCGGCACGTCATCGGGAAGTGCGGCAATCCGCGCCGCGTGCGCGCCGGGATCGCTCAGCACGCCGTGCCGGCGGTAATGCATGATCGCGGCGTCGTTGTTCATGTCCCTCGACAACATCGTATTTCGAGCAACACCCTCATGCTGAGCTGGTCGAAGCATGAGGATGCTGACGCATCCTGCCGCCTCATCCTTCGACAGGCTCAGGATGAGGTCTTGAAACCCATAGGGTCGCACCCGGCAACCGCTACGCCATCTCCAGATAGCGCCGCCGCTCGAGGTCCGTGACCTGCGCGCGGAAGATACCGGTCTCGAAGTCGCCGATGCGGATCAGATTGTCGACGAACTCGGGATTGAGCACCTCGCGTATCGCGGCACTGCCGCGTGCCACCGCCAGCGCCGCGTCCAGTGTCATCGGCACGCTTTCCGCGCCCGGAGTCTCGTAGCAATTGCCTTCGCCCGGCGCGGGCGGCGTCAGCTTCTTTTCGATACCGCGCAGTCCCGCGCCCAGCATGGTGGCGAGCGCCGTATAGGGATTGAGATCGGCGCCGCCGATGCGATTCTCAAGCCGCGCCTTCTTCGCATTCTCGTTGATGACGCGATAGCCGACGGTACGATTGTCGACGCCCCAGTTGCGCGTCACGCCGGCGAAGCTGTTCGACTGAAAGCGTTTGTAGGCGTTCACCGTCGGCGCATAGAACATCGTGCTCTCATGGAACGTATCGAGCTGCCCGGCGACGAACTGCCGAAAGGGCATGCTCATCCGCATCGGATCGCCTTCGTCCCAGAAGGCCGGCCTGCCGGTCTTCGTGTCTGTGAGACTCATATGGATATGGCCGGAATTGCCGGAGAAGTTTTCGTGGATCTTCGCCATGAAGCTCGCGGTCATGCCGGCTTGGGCTGCGAGCTGCTTGACCGCGGTTTTTAACCACACCGCCGTATCGGCCATGCGCAGCGGGTCCATCGCGCGCAGATTGGCCTCGAACTGGCCCTGGCCCCATTCCGGCGCGCAGCCTTCGATCTCATCCGGGAACGCATCGCGCAGCGCGCCGACGATCGATTCCCAGAAATGCCCCTCATAGACCGAGTAGCAATGGATGTCCTGCGACACCAGCCGCGGCATGCCCCAGTTTCCGGCGCGGATTTCCTCTGGCTTCGTCGGCAGCAGGAAGAATTCGAGCTCGAGGCTGCATTTGACCTCGTAGCCGAGCTTGCGCGCGCGGTCGACCTGTCGTTTCAACTCGGTGCGCGGGCACAAGGCAGTCGTGCCACCATCGGGCCTGCGCAGATCCATGTTCACGACCGCGGCGTTTTTCTCCCAGCCGGCGATGCGGAAGCTGTTGAGATCGGGCTCGCCTTTCACGTCGGGAATGCCGGTCGGAAAGAGATGCGGCAGCACGTCGTCGATCATCGTCGTATAGAGAATGAACGACGCGAAATTGATGCCGTCCTCCGCAGCGTCGCGAAAATAGGGAACGGTCAGGCGCTTGCCGCGCAGCATGCCGCCGGGATCGGTCGCCGCGAGAATGACCGTCTTGATCCCGTGTTTCTCGATCAGCGCGTCGATCGCCTTCAGATTCATGCCTGTCCCCCGGATGTTTTCGAACGGCGGTCGGTTCAGCGTGCCGCTTTGCGTCCGAATTCCACAATGTCGATCTGGCGCACGCGGTCGAGCCCATGGCCTTTCAGCCGCTCCATCACATATTCGAATGCGTCGTTGATATGATTGTAAAGTGCGCGATCGAGTGCGGCTTCATCGCCAGCGCGAAACGCGTCCAGAATCGGGGTGTGCGATGCGACCAGGTCGCGCATCTGCGGCGGCGACCGGTCACCGGTCAGGTGCCAGAGCCGATAGCTGAGCCCGCCGAGATTGTAGAGATGCTGGGCCAGAAACCGGTTGCCCGCATTGCGCCATGCGAAAGCGTGGAAGTCGAAATCGAGATTAACGACTTCGCTCGGGCGCTCGGCCGCTATTAGTGCTTCGGCAGTGTCGAAGCAATGGGCGAGGCGCTCGACATCCTCGTCGCTGCGCTCGTGCAGCCAGAGCCGCCATGCCATGCGTTCGGCATGCAGGCGCACTTCGTACAGCTCGCGAACTTCCTCGAACCCGACCGGCGCGACCTGGATCGACTGGTTCGCCTTGAACACGACCAGCCGTTCGGAGGCTAGTCGCAGCAGCGCCTCGCGCACCGGCGTGCGGCCGAAATCGAGCGCTTCCATCAGCGCGCGTTCGTTCACGACCGATCCCGGACGCAACTCGCACGTGACGATCTTGCGGCGGATGGCGGCATGCGCCCGCGCAGCCTGGGTCGTCGCCTGCTCGTCGCCGACGGGCATCAGCTCCGGCAACGGCCGATAGCCGAGCCGTTCGTTCGCCATGGCAGCCTCTTTCTCCACCTGCTGCGTTCCCTCGCCGGGTTGGCGAGGGGCCTCGCAGGATTTGCCGGGGGCCGGGCGGACGAACTCTAGGGATGCGATTGATATACGGTCAATATATGTAACCGGTGGGGCTGCGGTCGCCCGAAACGGCGCGATCGCTCCTCGGGGTCTGTTGCAGCGATTCGCGAGTCAGTTTGCGCCGCCGCCGGAACCCCCGCCCCAGCCGCCGCCACCACCGCCGGAGCCGCCGCCGGAGCCGCCACCGCCCCACCAGCCGCCATAGCCGCCGCCCCAGCCGCCACTCGCTTCCGCGGTCCACGTGTCGTCGGCCGGCAGACCGGCACCCGATTGCAGCATGAGCGTGGCGCCGCTACCGCTGCCCGATGCCTGGCTGACTTCCCGGCCATCGTGCAGAAGAACGGCGCGAATGCGACCGTTGCTTTCCGGTTCGGCAATCATTCGCACCCGCACACCGCTTGCATCGAACACATAGCGCGCTGGCACGGTGCCCGCGATCTCCGTCCGCTCGACGGAACCGCCGACATTCGATTCGATCTGCGCCGTGAACGCCGTGCCGGAATGCCCATCGACCTCCAGAACAAAATCGGCTTTGGCCGAACCCGATGCGAACGGTATCAGCACACCGGCGACGAAAAGAACTTTGCAAAACGCATACATCGGAAATCCCTTCCTCGTCGAATGCAGGTCGGTTCGAACTTCTCTCAATCCGGTATTCCGGAAAAAGTTCCTTAAGATATAGCCGAAACGGCCGCCCCTTTC
>JBBDMS010000029.1:0-24845 GCA_040878185.1 Dongiaceae bacterium
GACGGTCACCGGGGACTGAGCCGCAGCAGGGCCTGGCGCTGGTCGAATGCCCAACGGGCGTCGACCGCGAAGCCGGCGGCCTCGGCGGCGCCCTGCAATTCGGCGCGTGTCAGGTGATTGATCCATCCCAGCGCGTGCCGATCGGTGTCGGCGGTGTCGTCGGCCGGATGGTAGCTCACGATCGCCGGCAGCCCGTACTCGCGCAGCCGCCGCAGCCAGCCCGGCAAATCGGGGTCGACATGTTCGAGCAGGCCGAGCGCCGCGATCAGGGTCGCCCGCTCCTTGCCTGGCAGTTCGCCCTCGCAGAGTCGCGCGACACGGTATTTTTCATCGCGCGCCACCACGTCGCACATGATGTGGCGGCAGTCGGGCGGCAGGAGATATCGCAGCGCAGGAACGCCACAGGAGAGATCGAGGACAATGCTGCCATGCGGGATCCCCTGCGCTGCAAGGATGCGCACGCGCCGCCGGGCGAACGCCGGTTCGAGCAAGGGAGGCCCCTCCCAGTCCCAGCGTTCCGCATTCCGGTATTCGACCGGGTTCTGCTCGGGCCCTCCCACGGGTGCGGGCATCGTGAAGGGGTGGTTGGCGATGCGCGAAGCGGCGGGCACCACGTCGTAACCGAAACGCTCGGAATAGGCGGCATAGAGGCGCCAGACCCGTTCGCTCAGCGCACGGACAGGGCCGGGCGGCTCGGCTTTATGGCGTGCGACCGATGCGGTCGTGATCGCATCGCCGTGCTTGGCCAGCTCCCAGTCGCGCCGGCGCTGCGATGCCTCGATGTTGGCGCGGCCGGCCGTCGCGTCCGTCTCCGTCCGTCCAATCCCGACCAGTGCTGCGATATCCCGGCGCAGATCGGGGTCGGCTGCGAAATCCTCGTACCGCACGATGCGGTCGGCGCGATCGGCCAGTCGTGCCAGTTCGTGGATGTTGTGGCCCAGGCTCGAGAGCACCCAGGCTTCGTCGCGCATGTGCTTGAGATCGGCAAAGGCGAGTTTCAGCCGCGCGATACGATCGAGCGACGACACCACGACATCGCGCAAATCGCGCACCGACAGGATCAAATGTTTCGGCGGATAATCGTGGAACAGGTTCCACCAGGCGAACAGGTCGACATATTTGACGCCCCACAGATCGAATCGGTTCAGCGCCGGATAGAGATTGGCAGCGAAATGGCGGGCGAAATCGCCGGCCTCGGCTTGCGGGGGCGCGGTCGGCGAAACGGCGACGCCGGCATTGACCAGCAAGGTGTGGATGCGCTGGATCGTGTTCTGGCTCCAGCGGCCGTGGATATTGGGCTCGCTGAGGATGACCGAGCGGCCTTGTATCGAGAGCAGGTCCGACAGCAGTGTCGTACCGCAGCGGGGCAGGCCCATGATCGCCACGCCCATCGAGCGTGCGTTGTCTCTCGTCGGCGGTCCGGGGGCCGACGCGTCCGTTTCGGTCATGGCAATCCGCTCACGCCGCGTCGCGAGCAGCGGCCGGTCGTACCACCGCCATGTAGTTCACATCGAGATCGGTGCCGATGCGCCAGCGGTCGGTCAACGGATTGTAGGCGACGCCGGCAAGCTGCTCGATTTTCGCGCCATGAAGCGCGAGGCCGCGCGAGAGTTCGGAGGGACGCACGAACTTGCGCCAGTTATGCGTGCCGCGCGGCAACCAGCGCAGGACATATTCGGCACCGACCACGGCCAGAGCGAAGGCCTTGGCGGTACGGTTGAGCGTCGCGACGATCATCAGCCCGTCGGGCTTTGCAAGCGTGCAGCAGGCGCCCAGAAACGAGTCCAGATCGGCGACATGCTCGACGATTTCGAGCGACAGCACGATATCGAAGCGCGTGCCCGTCGCCGCGAGATCCTCGGCGGTGATGGCGCGATAGTCGATCGCGAGCCCGCTCTCGGCCGCATGATGCTGCGCGATTGCGATGTTGCGCGGTGCCGCATCGATGCCGGTCACGCTCGCGCCCAGCCGTGCCATCGGCTCGGCCACCAGTCCGCCGCCACAACCGATATCGAGCAAAGAGAGGCCGGCGAACGGGCTTGTGTCGATAATCACGCGACCGAAATGCGTCGCGATGCGATCGCGGATGAAACCGAGCCGAACCGGATTGAATTTATGCAGCGGGCGAAACGGGCCGTCGGGATCCCACCAGGCATCCGCCAGCGCTTCGAACCGTGCGATCTCGTCCGGATCGACGCTCGCGCCCACCGGGGCGCCCACCGGGGCACCCGCCGGCCGCGCGCCATCGGCGTTTTTCGTCTCGTTCGAGTCGTGACGGTCGCTCATCCGGCGATCCTCATGCCGCAAAGCCGAGATGGTCGCCTGCCTCTTCCATCGTATCGCGCAACAGGCCGGTGAAGCGGGCGACCGCCGGCGCGTCGCGCGTCACGAGATCGTTCATCTGCCAGGGATCGGCCGCCAGATCGTAAAGATGCCAGGGCTTGAGGCCGCTCGCGCGCGATCCCCAGCAGGCGAAGAGATGTTCGCGCGTACGCAAAGCCCGCCAGCCGCGGCGATACCAGGGATGATCCGATTCGAAATGATGCGTGAGATAGAGCAGCAGGCCGGCACGATCGAGCGTTCCCGTCGGCGTATCGAGAAGGGCCGCGAGATCGAAGCCCGGCAATGCGGATATCGGTTCGATGCCGGCAAGACCGAGCAGGGTCGGAAACAGATCTTCGGTACCGACCGGTTCGGCCGCGCGCCTGCCGGCGCTCGCCTTGCGCCGCGGATCGCGCACGATCAATGGCACACCGACCGATTCCTCGTACGGATTGCGCTTGACCGAATTGGGCAGCGCATGCGCGCCATCCATCTGGCCGTGATCGGCGGTAAACAACAGGACGGTTTCGTCGGCGAGGCCGAGCGCGTCGAGGCCGGCGACGAAACGGCCGACATTGTCGTCGAGATTGTCGATCATCGCCTGATAGATCTGCCGGCCGAGGATCGCGTTGTCGCGCGCGCGCGCCGGCAGCTTCGGTTCGGGCCCGGTATCGGTATCGCGGAACAGGAAGTTCGGCGGCAGGACCGGCTTCATCGCGCGCCGGCGCTGTTCGTACGCGCGCGGCGCGCCGAGCGGCGGATGCGGCGGTTCGACCGAGAGCACGAACAGAAACGGTCGCTCGCTTTTCGTGCGCTTCCCGCCGGACCGTTCTTTGAGCAAGGCGAGCGCGCGATCGATCAGCACATCGGTCTGGAACCCTTCATAGCGATGCGGCTCGCGGGTGTCGCCGCTATAGAGCTCGGTCCGGAAATGATCGTTGACCTTCTCGAACCCTTCCCAGGTTCCGAACCGTCCGCGATGATCCGGCGGAACCCAGCCGCTCTCGTCCGGATTGGCGCCAAAGAGATGCCATTTGCCGAGATAGATCGTGTCATAGCCGTTTTCGTTGAACAGATCGGCGATGGTCCGCTCGGCCGGCGACATGCGCCAGCCGAGACACGGCACGTCGCGGGTGAGCGCGCGCAGGCCCGTCATCAGCGTGAAGCGATAGGGCACGCAAACCGGAAAACTCGAGCACGCGGCATCGAATGTCACGCCCGATGCGGCCAGCGCATCGATATGCGGTGTCGCCGCGTCGGCCGCGCCGTAACAGCCGAGCGCGTTGCGCCGAAGCTGGTCTGCGAGGAACAGGACGATGTTGGGACGGGAGGATTTTGCAGCGGACATCGACGGCATTTTGCCACGGAGTGGATGGCGGGGCGAATCGGATTTCCGCCGCTCCGGCGGCTCAGCGCTGCGCCAGGAAGGTCGCGCGCGTCCCCTCGCGATAGCGCGGTTCGAGATCGGGATGGCGATGGGGAAGCTTCCGGACCTTCGTGAACCCCAGAAACTTCAGCAGTTCGACGACAGCCCTCTGGTTCGGCGAAAACTGGCAGATGCGCCGGTTCGCCCGCCAGAGGGCGACACTCGCTCTCGGGCTGTCGGCATGGGAGGGATTGGGGATGGTCATCTGCCAGAGCGGCAATGCGTTTGGCGGGCCCGGCATCAATTCGGTATCGACCAGCATGATCGGCCCTGTCACAGACGCGATGCGTCGCATGGCGGCCACCGGATTCTCGAGGTGATAGAGAATTCCAAAACAGAGCGTTATGTCGAACCGGCCGTCCTTCTCCGGATCGAGTGCCAGAAGCGATCGCCGCTCGAATGCGACGTTGCCGACACCCAGCGCGGTTTTGACGAACAGGGCCTGATCGATATATTTCTGGACCACGTCGATTCCCAGTACGTGATCGGCGCCCGCCCGGGCTGCTTCAAACGAGAACCCGCCACAATTGCAGGCAACGTCGAGCACGCGCTTGCCCGCGAGCGATCCGCCCGACGCTGCCAGCAGCGCCGGCCAGGCGTGATTCATGAGGCTCGAAAGCCGCGTCGCCTCGTCGGTCCGCCGCGCCAAGTCCGGTACATGGGTCCGAACGCCGAACGGCAGCGCGATGTCGTGATGAAAGGGCGCGAGCCGCCGTACCTCCGCCTCCAGCTCGGCTGCCGTCGGGAACGCGGGTGGAGGTGCGCCGGTCGCGCCGGCCTGATCGTCCATGCTCATCGCTACTCCGTCGGGATGAAACCGTGCGGCGGATACGATCTTTAGTTTCGTCGATTGAACGGGCGCGACACAACCCCGGTTAGAACGCCGTCATGTACGGCGCGGGCCCGGCGCCGTCGGCCGGCATGCCAACCGCCCCGATCCATCTCCAACTTGTCTCTCTTCGCACCGCCGGATAGGATCGCCAATCCGCGATAAATTCCCCGCGACCAATGTCTGCGATGCGATCGGACGAAGGCCCGAAGAGGCACGATGAAGAAGGTCGAAACGGCGGTCCTCAGTCGCATCCACAGCATCGAGTTCCCCTTCTTCGGCGGATTTCTCGCGCATTATCTGAACCGGCTCGGCTTCGACCGGGTCATCTTCATTCAGGGCGAGAACGCCGATCCGGCCCCGCTGCGGGCGCAGATCGAATGGCTCGGCTTTGGCGATCGCGTCGACATCCTGCTGCCGGCCCGCTTCGACGATGCCGAGGCGCTGTTCGACGGCCTGATGCCGAACCTCGCCGAACGGTGCGAGTGGCTGCTCCTCGCCGATCTCGACGAATATGTCTATCTCGGCGACCGCAGCATCAAGGATCTGCTGGCCTCGCATAAGGGCCAGTACCGGGTGGTGCATTTCCGGTCGATCATGGTTGCGTCCGCGCAGGAGGCGCCGACCGGTTACGCGGATGTCGTTGCCCAGGCCAGCATGTTTCCGAAATGGATGACCAAGACGGTGTTCCAGACCGCCGGGGTCAAGACCATGACTGCGCATATTCCGATCGGCATCAAACCGATCCCGCCCAAAAAAGAATTTATCCACGAGATCGTGACGCCGATCGCGATATCGCCGTTCGAGTTTCATTTCTGCTCGCGCGGACTGCGCGATCTTGTGCTGCGTTCGATCCGGCAGAATTTTCCCACGGCCAATGTCAAGGCGACCGACATGGAGGCGCTCAAGCGCTTTCTGGTGCGGCGCGGCGACGTGAAGACGCTCGGCGAGGTGCCGGGCCGGTTCGCCGTCCTGATGGTGCAGCTCATGGAGGACGTATCGGCGCGGCCGCGGATCGCGCTCACCGGCCGGATCGCCGCCGACATGCTCGGCGATATCCATTTCGACATGGCGATGCTCGATCGCATGCTTGCCGCCGCCCTCGATTCGATCGGCCTGCCGGCGGATACCAAGCGGCGCATCTTCGAAGGGCGCCTTCTGTCCAATTGCGTCGAACAGGTGATCGACCGGTTCTGGAAGGACAACGTGCGCGCCCATCTCGACAGTCTCAATTACGTGAAGATCATCAAGAAAATGCAGGGGCGGCCTTATTGAGGCGGCATCGTCTGGCAATTTTTACGAGTTTGATTGATGATTATTTGGCTGGCCTCATATCCTCGTTCCGGCAATACGCTGCTCCGCATCGTTCTGCGTCAGTGCTTTGGCATCGATTCGTACTCGATCTACAACGACCGTACGGACATTGCGAAGAATGCCGAGCTGGTCAAACTGACAGGGCATGTGATGATGGACTTGCCGGCGAGCCAATTCGTCCGTGATCGGGTTGCAAGCCCGGAACTGACATTCATCAAGACGCACGATCCACCGAGCGACGACAGCCGTGCCATTTATATCGTTCGCGACGGTCGCGCTGCGGTTCTTTCCTACGCCGGGTATTTCAGGAATATCAGGCGTCGAACCGACGTGACTCTTGCCGACGTCATACGCGGGACGGCGGGCCCATTCGGCAGTTGGAGCGCCCACATCGAAGCATGGAAACCCACGGCGCGCCCCGACACGTTGTTGTTACGGTTTGAAGATATGGTGATGGATGTGGCGCCGGCCATCGCGGGCATATCGGCGTTCGCGGGATTGGCGCCGATCGCTGAGTGGCGAACAGAATTCAAGAGCCTGCAGAAGCTACAGCCCGACTTTTTTACTACCGGGTCGAACGCAGATATTCGAGAACTTGAGGAAGAAGCCGAAGCTGATTTTTGGAGATTGCATGGGGATGCCATGCGGACGATGGGTTACGCAGCCTTATAGATCTGACCAGGTCATCATCCCTGCCTTCGGGCCATTGTTCGATTTTCCGCCCACTCAATCGCCGACCGCAGAAACGCCGTGCCATTCTGTTTTGCGCGCCATGTGCCGGCACGGATGGCAGCGAGCTCCGAGAGTCGAGCGACATCGCTGATCGCCGCTGCCACGCAGCAGACAATGTCGCTCGAGGTATTGCCGGAATAAATCAAGCCGGCGGCGTTTCCCGCTTCGATCTGTTGCGACATCCATGTGTCGCTCGGCACGATACACGGTCTGCCAAGCGCGGCCGCGTAAGAGAACGCGCCCGAAGATCGATCCAGATATCGTTTCCTGTCGTATGGAAACAGTATGAATGTAGCCTTGCTTATGACCTGCCCGAATTCTTCATCGGAAAGTTCTTCGCGGAGCAAATCGAGTCTGCCGGCCCTCTGCAGTTCCATCAGGGGTTGGAGAGATTCCGGGTCTGGATTATTGCCCTGAACGGAAAGGCGTGCCGGAATGCCCAGGTGCTCCATATCCGCAACGATACTCGGCATCAATTCCGCACCCTTTTCCTTTCGCAGGCCGCCCACGACCGCAACGACTGGGGGGGCGCCGACGCATTCCGCCTCTGTTTGAGAAGAAGCGGGATACCAGAGAGGAAGCGGAAGCTCTGAAACCCGCATCTTCATCGCGGTGCTCAACCGTTTTGCAAGTCCCTCCGTTGTGGCGCCGAGCAGGGCTTCGCCATCTTTCTTGCTCGCTGCAAGTGCCTCTCCGGTCGTCCGCGCCAGCGCACCGCCCAGCGAACCCGGCTGTAAACTCAGGTGCACCGGCACCAGATGATGGAAAAGAAGCACGGCTGGGGATGCACATTTCGTCTCTCTGCGCCATCGGGCCAAACCGGCAGCGATTCTGAAACTCGTCGAGGGCACAATGAGAAGGTCGCTTTCGCTCGGCCGCATCTTCAAAACATGATGAAGATCGGCGGCGAATGCCTGGCTACCGATCTGGAAATCGCGCAAGGCTCCGTTGTAAGGATCCGATGACAACGGTTTATACAGATAGTGCTGGAAAGTCGGGTGAAATACCGGCTCGGTGGAGATCGAGTCAGCATCACTTTTGCCAACGAAGAAATGCGCATCGACGCCAAGGGTTTCACGATCGCGTAGAACACCTTCTATAAAATGCTGGTGATGTCCGCGCCGACCGTGCGGAACAGGATCCAGTATCAGCAGGCGTGTGATCTTCGTCATCTCGGACTTGTTCCGTTTCGTGCCAGCATCTTGAATTGTCGTTCTTTTGAGAAGTCTTCCGTTGGTCAAGTCTTGATGTTTGAGCTATAGTTTTTGGCATTCTGAATGGCGTGCAACCCGAGTGTCGAGCCCTCGGTCGAAGGGGCGATGGGGCGATTGTGCACAAAGGAAAGATTTTCTGTCTCGGTCTTTCTCGCACGGGCACCACAAGCCTGCATGTGGCGGCTGTGTTGGCCGGATTCTCGTCCATTCATTACCCGCTCTGCTACAACAATCTCGCGATACACTGGTTGAAGGGCGATTTCAGCCGATCTCGTATCCGGGATTTTCAATGTTTCTCGGATTTGCCGACGCCGGCCTTCTATCGGGAGTTCGATCGCACCCATTCCGGTGCCAAGTTCATCTTGACCCGCAGGGACGAGGCCCGTTGGATCGAGAGCGTGCAGCAGATCTACGCCGTGCAGATGGCACCGTCGCCAAAGACTCCGTGGCGAAACTGTGTGAGTGCCGCGTGCTATGGTTTGGTCGAGTTCAACCGGCAGCGATTTCTCGACGTATATCGCCGTCACAACGCCGATGTGATGAATTACTTTAAAGACAAGCCGGGGAAACTTCTGGTGCTGGATCTGGAAAATGAGGAGGCACCCTGGGTGCCTCTTTGCCGTTTTTTGAATGTATCCGCGCCCGATCTCGCCTTTCCCAAGATAAGAGTGCCGGATTTGGGTAGTTTGTCGTGGGTGAAGGCCGACGAGATTCCTGTAAAGACCGAGAAGCTGAAGAAGCTCGTTCGTTTGTCCTGAATTGGGCCGGTATTTTAGCGCATACTGGAAAACCATTCCGGCGCTCGCGACGGCCGAATCTTGAATAGTTTTTTGATGGCCTCCCATCGTCGCGGCCGAAAATCCTCCTGCCGCCATTGGGCGATGCCCACGGCACCGGAGGTTTCACAGGCGTTGAGCTTGCCAAAATTATGAATCCGCGGTCTGCGTTCACTGGAAAAACTGAGCAGCACGTCGTCGGACGGTGCGGCGTCGAGCCAGTCCTTGAATCCGAGCTTTGGAACCAGCGCCTTTGTTTCAGCCGCAAGTGCCGGGCCGAAAGCGTAGGCGCGATTGATGATGTCCGTATCGTCGTTGATCCGGCGCCTGGAATTGAGAAAGAATGGGCGACCGTCCCTGAGGATGATGTTCTCGCCCCAGACTCCGTGTATCCGTCCCGGGTCTTCGCTGTAGGCGCCTGCCAGCCGGTCGATCTGCCTCGGTGTCAGGAACAGATCGTCGTCGATCGCCAGCACGACATCATACCCAAGCTCCGCCCCGACCGAGAACCGATGGCCCGCGCCGAGATTGCCGAAATTCGGTCGATAATCGACCCGGCCGGAGGAAAAATCGAGCGACTCACGTAATCTGTCATGCTCGGCATTGTCGATCACGATCACATCCGGACGGTGCTGCGCGGCAAGGCAGTCACGCACGATTCGCGGTAAGTTCTGTGCGCGCTTGTAGTTGGTGAGAATGATGGCGACCGTTTGCATGTTGCCGAGTATAGCCCTTCATCCCGCCCATTCGATAAGCCCGTCGAGCAGGGCCGATCCCGATTCGCGCGAGGTCCAATGGCCCGCGCGACGGGCAGCGTCCTCGCGCAGCCGCGCCGCCTCGCCGGCCGCCTGGCCCATCGCGGCCACGATCGCAGCGACACTGTCGCCGCTGTAGATCGCGCCGGCCGCGCGGCCGGTGAGGATCTGATCGGCCATCCAGGTGCCGTCCGGCACGATGCAAGGCGTGCCGCAGGCCGATGCAACGCAGAAGAGGCCGGAGATACGTTCGGTATAAGGTTCGCGGTCGTAAGGTAAAAGCAGCAGCGTCGCATCGGTCACCAGCCGGGCGAACTCGCCGTCGGTCAGTTCCCGTTCGACCAGTTCGATGCGCCCGGCTTCATGCAAGGCGCGCAAGGGCGGAACCAAATCGGGTTCGGGATCGCTGCACTGGACGACCAGTCTTGCGCCGATGCCGACATTCTCCGCGGCGTGGACGATCTCCGCCACCTTGTTGCCGCCTTTCTCGCTGCGCAGCGCGCCGACGAAGGCGATCGTGGCAACGCCCGGGTCGCTCGGCCGGAAAACCGGGTCCGGCGTTGCATCGTCGGGCTCGTACCAGTGCGGCAACGGCAGGACCGGCACGGTAATGTCCATCGCGGCCGCGAGCTTGTCGGCGAGTACCGACGTCGTGCTGCCGACCATATGCCGGCCGTGCGACTGAAGCGTGCCGAGCATCCGACCCGACATGCGCGCGATCGCGCCGCCCAGCGTGCCGGGCGCGGTGCCGAGTTCTTTCGGCAGCAGATGATGGAACAGGAACGCGGCCGGCGACGGGCAGGCGCTCGCGATACGAAATTTGGCGAACCCGGCGAGGGTCCGGTAACTGGCCGATGGCTGGAGGATCAGGTCTTCGCGGCCCGGCCGGAAGCGCAAAAGCGGGGCCAGATCGTCGCGGAACGCATTGGACCCCTGATGGAAATCCTGCAGCGCGCCGTCATAGGGGTCCGAGGACATGCCGCTGTAGAGATAGTTGCGGAAGACCTTGTGGAACGGGTGGCCCGGCACCCCGTCGATCTCCGCGCTGTGCGCGACGAAGAAATGCGTTTCGATGCCGCGCGCGGCCGCATCGCGCGCCACGCCTTCCGCGAAATGCAGATGATGCCCGCGCACATGCGACAGGCCGGAATCCAGAACGAACAGGCGTTTGATGGCGGCCAAGGTTTCGATCCGGTCCTGTCGCGCTGCGCGATCCGGATTTTCCGGATGCGTATTCTGGCCGAAACACTATCTATTGGTGCCGATCCTGGCAATTTCCGTTCCGGCAACAAAGCAGGACATTAATCGGGCCGTGACGGCCTCGGGCATATCCATCGTCAGCCGGTGCGAAACGGCACCGCGATCCCGGCGCGCCTCATCCGCGCGAAACCGGCGGCCAGAAATTCCCGCCTCATCGCGTCGAGCGGCGACCCTTTTGAAAGCTCTCTCGATCGCCCGGAGAAATGGACGATGCCGACCCGCTTTCCGGTCAAATTATGGCGAATCCAATCCGCTCCGATTTCGAGCTGGTCCCATTTGCCGGCCCATTCGACCGCCTGGATGACAGACTGCAACCCGTCGAGCGGGCCGATCGGGATGCGCTGCTGCTCGATGAAATAATTGGTGAGGGGCTGATCGATGTCGCTGGGCGGCGAGATCTCCCGAATCGCCGCCGCGTTCGCCAAAGCGAAATCGACGATCCTTTGAAGGGAGATGTATTTGTTGCTGCTGGCGTAGATCCCGGTGCTGAACAGTACCGTATCGGGTCGGGCTGCCATCGCAGCCGCGGTGTAGACGCCAACTACCTGCGTCACACCGTAGAGAAACGGCCGGTCGTCGCGCAACAAACCGAACAGCGGCGAAAGATCGTGCGCGACGATGCTATCGGCATCGATATACAGGAATTCGGGAACGGGGATGGCGAAGCAATGCAGCTTGCGAATGCGGTTCTTCCAGTACCGGTCGTCATAGAGGGTGCTTCTGACAGTCTCGATTTCCGCGACGGGACCGGATCTGAACAGCTTGTAACGATAGACGCGCGACAATCGCTCGACCGTCTCGAAATTGTCGTCGAAGGGAACGACCCATAAGGGCAGCGTCGGATTGTAGCGGCGAAAGCTCTCGAGAAACCCGACGAACCATTCGAGAAAGTCGTCGTTCGCCATGGTGACGACGGCGTGCCGCTTCCGGCGCCCGAGTGAAGTCGCGACCGCGTCCCATGCTTTTTGCAGCATCGATTGGGGTACCTCCGACCGATCGGTATCAAAGTATCACGGCCAAAGTATCACCGTATGTGCCGCGCGGGTCCGGTATGGTGGCTGGCCGGCCATTTGCGGGGCTGCGCGCGGTCCGGCGCCGTTCCCGGGCCTCGCTCCCCGGTTGCCGTCCGGGGGCTGATCCCGGACGCCGCCGCCCGGGTCCATGGCGGGCCGAGCGGTTGCCATTCCGGGGCCGCTTGGCTATCCATACCGCCCTTTTTGCCGGCACGTGGCCAGGGGGCTGGGCCGGCCGTTTTCGAAGGATTCCTGTCCATGGTCGAGCGGTCCGGCCGCAAGCGCCTCGTCATGAAGTTCGGCGGGACGTCGGTTGCCGATATCGAGTGCATCCGGAACGCCGCGCGACGCGTGAAGCGCGAGGTCGATGCCGGAAACGAGGTTGCCGTCGTGCCGTCCGCCATGGCGGGCGCGACCAACCAGCTCGTCGAATGGTGCCGCGAGGTATCGCCGCTGCACGATGCGCGGGAATACGACGTCGTCGTCTCGGCGGGCGAACAGGTGACATCCGGCCTTTTGGCGATGGCGCTGCAGGAATGCGGGGTCGAAGCCCGCTCCTGGCTTGGCTGGCAGATCCCGATCCGGACCGACGACGTCCATGGCAAGGCGCGGATTCTCGAGATCGACACCGCCGAGATCGAGCGGCGCTTTGCGCTGGGTCAGGTCGCGGTCGTGCCCGGTTTCCAGGGGCTCGGCTCCGACAGCCGGATCACCACCCTCGGCCGCGGCGGCTCTGACACCTCGGCGGTCGCACTGGCGGCTGCCCTGCGTGCCGACCGATGCGACATATTCACCGACGTCGATGGGGTCTATACCAGCGATCCGCGGATCGTTACCAAGGCAAGGAAGCTCGACAGGATTTCCTACGAGGAGATGCTGGAAATGGCGTCGCTGGGCGCCAAGGTCCTGCAGATCCGCTCGGTCGAAATGGCCATGAAACACGGCGTCCGGCTGCAGGTCCTCTCGAGCTTCGTCGATCTGCCCGGCACACTCGTGGTTGATGAGGACGAAATCGTGGAACAGGAAGTCGTCAGCGGCATCGCCTACTCGCGGGACGAGGCCAAGATCACGCTCACCCGCGTGCCCGACCGGCCCGGCGTCGCCGCTTCCATCTTCGGCCCGCTCGCCGATGCCAATATCAATGTCGACATGATCGTGCAGAACGTGTCGGAGAGCGGCGATTCGACCGACATGACATTCACCGTCGCGAACGCCGACCTGGCGCGCGCCGAGAAGGTGTTGTCCGATCGCAAGCCTGAACTCAAATACGCGGCGCTGGTGTCCGATCCGAACGTGGTCAAGGTTTCGGTCATCGGGCTTGGTATGCGGAGCCACGCCGGTGTCGCTCAGCGCATGTTCCGCGCTTTGGCCGAGAAGGGCATCAACATCCAGGTTATCTCGACATCCGAAATCAAGATCAGCGTTCTGGTCGCCGAGGACTATACCGAGCTTGCGGTGCGCGCTTTGCACACCGCCTATGGTCTCGACGCGGCGTGAGATCGGCATGAACGAGACGCGGCGCCCGGTTGCCAACGATGCTGCGCGCGGCGACACCCGGAACGTTGCGCAAGACGGCGTGAACCCGGACGACCTGAACCCGGACGAACTGAACCGGGCGGCACGCCGCCAGCTCGACCGGCTCTGGGCGCGCGGGCGCGAATTCTTCGGCTGCAAATACGCCATCATGGGCGGCGCAATGACCTGGGTGTCGGAGCGGCATCTGGTGGCTGCCATTTCGAATGGCGGGGGATTCGGGGTCATCGCCTCGGGTTCGATGACGCCCGATTTGCTCGCCAACGAGATCAAGGCGACCTTCGCGCTCACCAGCCAGCCCTTCGGCGTCAATCTCATCACGCTGCATCCGCAGCTCGATGCGCTGATCGATGTCTGTCTCGATCACAAGGTCTCGCATGTGGTGCTGGCGGGCGGCCTGCCGCCGGCCGCCGCGATCCAGCGCATCCGCCAGGGCGGGGCGAAGGTGGTCTGTTTCACGCCGGCTCTGGTGCTGGCGAAGAAGCTGCTGCGCTCCGGCGCCGATGCGCTGGTGATCGAAGGCATGGAGGCGGGCGGCCATATCGGTCCGGTCTCGACCAGCGTCCTTGCGCAGGAGATCCTGCCGGTCATCCGCGAGGTGCCGGTGTTCGTGGCCGGCGGGATCGGCCGGGGCGAGGCGATCCTCGCCTATCTCGAGATGGGCGCCGCCGGCTGCCAGCTCGGCACCCGCTTCGTTTGCGCCAGTGAATCGATCGCGCACGCCCGGTTCAAGACGGCCTTCATCCGGGCGAGCGCCCGGGACGCCGTCCCGTCGGTCCAGCTCGACCCGCGGTTTCCGGTTATCCCCGTGCGGGCGCTGGTCAACGATGCGACCAAGGGCTTTGCCGAGACCCAGCGCCAGGTCATCGACCGCTTCAATCGCGGCGAACTCGACCAGAAGGCCGCCCAGCTCGAGATCGAGCATTACTGGGCCGGTGCACTGCGCCGGGCGGTGATCGATGGCGACGTCGAAAACGGCTCGCTGATGGCCGGGCAGAGCGTCGGAATGGTGACGCGCGAGCAGCCCACGACCGAGATCCTGCGCGAACTGGTCGAGCAGGCGGTGGCCGCGCTGCGGGCCCGGGGCGAGACCGCTTCATTCGCATAGCGACGCCGTAAGACAGGGAATTCCTCGGTTTTTTCGTCACATTCCCGGCATCAAGGATTGTGGCGGCCGGCCCGAGGCTGTTAAATATTGGCCGGCCGAGGGGTTTTTCGATCAGTCGCCGCAAGGCGTACCGGGGGGCAAAGGGAACGCATGCCACTCCGCCGACAGGCGCAGGTTACATGACGACCGAACAGCAGGTCGGGGCAGACGAGCTGGCGCGCGACGACGCGCTGCCTGGTGCTGTCGGCCGCCTGTTGCGCGAAACGCGCGAATCCTATCAGCAGGATATCGCGACCGTGTCGCAGCAACTGCGCATTCGCGGCGTCTATCTTCGCGCGATCGAGGACGGCAACTACCAGGCGCTGCCGGGTTCGACCTATGCGGTCGGCTTTGTGCGCACTTACGCCGAGTATCTCGGTCTCGATCCACTCGAACTCGTGCGCCGCTTTCGCGACGAGGCCGCTCTCGTCAATCGCCGTACGCAACTCGTCTTCCCGGTGCCGACCGCGGAAGCAAAAGTGCCGAGCGGCGCCGTCCTGATGATCGGACTGGTCGTCGCGGTGCTTGCCTATGGCGGCTGGTATTATCTCTCCGACCGCGATCGCGATCTGGTCGACATGATTCCGGCGGTTCCCGAATCGCTGCAGGAGATGGAGAACGCGACGATCGGCGCGGACGACGAACCCGAAAGCGAGATCAGTGCGAGTTCGGCGACGGCGGCGGAAGCGCCGACCCAGCCGGCTGCCGAGGAATCCAACGATACCACTACGACGAACGTCGCCGAAACAGCGGTCGTACCCGCGGGCTCAAGCGATACCGACAGCGCGGCGACTGCGCCGGCTGCCACCGCGACAACCGATCCTGCCCTTGGCGTTGCCGCGGGCGCCGACGCCGACATGGCGACCGCCGACGCGACGCAAACCGAGACGATCGATCAGGCGGCAGATACGGCGGCAGATACGGCGGCAGACACGGGCACAGCCGAAGGCGCCGCGACCACAACGAGCGAATCCGCCGCGATCGAGGAAGCGCCGTTGACGCCGTTGGCGCCTGCCGGTGCGGTCACGGCTGAAAGCGATGCGGCGGCGACCACCGCCGGCACGACACAGGTCGCGGCCATTCCCGAAGCGCCGCGCGTGCCCGAATCCATGCGCGATGGCGTCGGTTACGGGGTTGCCTTTGCCGGCTCGCGCGTGGTGATCGTCGCGCGGATGGAAAGCTGGGTCGAAGTGCAGAATGCGGAAGGTGAAGCGATCTGGGCGCGCGTGCTGCGCGCCGGCGATCGCTATCTGGTTCCCGACGAACCGGGCCTGACCATGACCGTCGGTAATGCCGGCGGTATCGACGTGTTCGTCGACGGCGACAAGGCGCCGTCGCTGGGAACGGTCGGGGTCGGACGGCGCGGTGTCATGCTCGATCCGGAGCGCCTCGCGAGCGGCACGGCGCTGCCTTGATCTTTACCCTCGGCCGGCGCATCTTGCGCCCGCTTTTGCCGCAAAAAACTGCGGCCTTTCGAGGGATTCTGCGCCGATGAGCGTGCGCCCCTATCGCGACATCCAGCGCCGCCCGAGCCGGCAAATCCGGGTCGGCTCGGTTGCCGTCGGCGGCGATGCGCCAATTTCGGTGCAGTCGATGACCAACACCGCGACGACCGATATCGCCGGCACGATCGAGCAGATCCGCCGCCTCGAGGCGGCCGGGATCGATATCGTGCGCGTCTCCTGCCCCGACGAGGAATCGACCGCGGCGCTGGGCGCCATCGTCAAGGCGGCCCAGGTGCCGGTGGTTGCGGACATTCACTTCCATTATCGCCGCGCGATCGAGGCGGCCGAGGCGGGTGCCGCCTGCCTGCGCATCAATCCCGGCAATATCGGTTCCGCCGAACGCGTGCGCGACGTGGTGAAGGCGGCGCGCGATCACGGCTGTTCGATGCGGATCGGTGTCAATGCGGGCTCGCTCGAGCGCGACCTGCTCGAAAAATACGGCGAACCCTGTCCCGAGGCGATGGTCGAAAGCGCGCTCAACCATGCGCGCATCCTCGAAGACAATGATTTTCGCGAATTCAAGATCAGCGTGAAGGCATCCGACGTGTTCCTCGCGGTCGCGGCCTATCAGGGGCTGGCCGAGGCCTGCGACTATCCGCTTCATGTCGGGATCACCGAGGCGGGCGCCCTGCGCAGCGGCACGGTCAAATCCTCTATCGGGCTCGGCATGCTGCTCTGGTCGGGGATCGGCGACACGATCCGCGTCTCGCTCTCGGCCGATCCGGTCGAGGAAGTGAAAGCGGGATTCGAGATTCTGAAGAGCCTCGGCTTGCGCCATCGCGGCGTGACGGTGATCGCGTGCCCGTCCTGTGCGCGCCAGCAGTTCGATGTGATCTCGACCGTCGCCGCCGTCGAAGAGCGGATCCAGCACATCACCACGCCGATGACGGTCTCGATTATCGGCTGCGTCGTGAACGGGCCGGGCGAGGCGCGCGAGACCGATATCGGGTTCACCGGCGGCGGCAACGGCACGCACATGGTCTATATCGCCGGCGAGCAGCATCACCGGCTCAAGGACGCAAATCTGGTCGACCATCTGGTCGATCTGATCGAGCAGAAGGCCGCCGAGATCGAGGCGCGCCGTGCCGGCGAGGCACCCAAACCCGCTCAGTCCGCGGCCTAGGGACCCGATCATGTCGAGTTCCAGCCTGCAGCCGGTCCGCGGCACGCACGACCTCTATGGCGATGTCGGACGACGCCATCGCCATGTCGTCGAGACCGCGCGGAAGATCGCGGAACGCTACGGCTATGACGAGATCGCGACGCCGATTTTCGAATTCTCCGACGTGTTCAAGCGCACGCTGGGCGACGTTTCCGACATCGTCACCAAGGAAATGTATTCCTTCACCGATCGCGGCGGCGAAGGGCTGACCCTGCGGCCGGAAGGAACGGCGAGCGTCTGCCGGGCGCTGGTGTCGAACGGGCTGACGCAATCGCTGCCGCTCAAGTTTTTCTATAGCGGTCCGATGTTCCGCTATGAGCGGCCGCAGAAGGGCCGGCAGCGGCAATTCCATCAGATCGGCGTTGAACTGCTCGGCGTCGCCCAGCCGCTTGCCGATATCGAGGTGATCGCACTCGGCCAGCGCATCCTCGAAGCGCTGGGCATCGCCGATCGCACGCAGCTCGAACTGAACACGCTCGGCGACAGCGAAAGCCGGCAGGCTTATCGTCAGGCGCTGGTCGATTATCTGACGCCGCAGATCAATTTTCTTTCGCCGGAAAGCCGGGTCAGGCTCGAGCGCAATCCGCTGCGCATACTCGATTCCAAGGACAAGGAAGACCGCGAGATCGTCGCCGGCGCGCCGCTGTTCACCAATTACCTGAACGAGGCGAGCGAGAAATTCTTCAAGACAGTGACCGCCGGTCTCGACCGGCTCGGCATCGCCTATCGGCACAATCCGCGGCTGGTGCGCGGGCTCGACTATTACTGTCACACCGCGTTCGAGTTCACGACCGAGGCGCTCGGCGCACAGGGCACCGTGATTGCGGGCGGCCGCTATGACGGGCTGGTCGAAATGATGGGCGGTCCGGCGACGCCGGGTGTCGGCTGGGCCGGCGGCATCGAACGTCTCGCGATGCTGGCCGAGGCGCCGCCGGTGCCGCGCCGGCCGATCGCGATCATCCCCGTCGGCGCCGAGGCCGAAGGTACGGCGCTCGCGCTCACCGACCGGCTGCGCCAGGCAGGGTTCACGGCCGATCTCGGATTTTCCGGCAATCTCGGCAAGCGCATGAAGCGGGCCAACAAGATCGAGGCCGCCGCCGCACTCATTCTGGGCGAGGACGAGATGAAGCGCGGCACGGTGATGCTGCGCGATCTCGACAGTGGCGAACAGGCGGAAGTGCCGCTCGACGCGATCGAAGAGCGGCTCGCCCGCTTCCGCTAGCGATGCAGAAGACGGGCGACAGGGGCGATGCAGAATCGCGCCGGCTCGTCCTGGTCGGAGCGTCGTTCCGTACCGTCGCCCCGGCCCTGCGCGAGCGGCTGTTTCTCGACGACGAGGCGTCAGCACGGTTGGGCGAGGCGCTGTGCACAGCCGGCATCGCAGAGGCGCTGGTGTTGCCGACCTGCGACCGGCTCGAACTCTATGCCGCCGCCGGCGCCGACGAATGGCCGCGGTTGCGCACACTGCTGGCGCAGGCGCTCGATCTCGATTCTGCCTCGATCGCGCGCGACATCTATATCGTTCATGACGACGCGGCGGTGGCGCAGCTCTTTGCCGTCGCCGCCGCGCTCGACAGCGCGGTGCCGGGCGAGGCGCAAGTGTTGGGGCAGTTGAAAGAGAGCCACCGCCGCGCCCGCGATGCCGGGGCGATCGGTCCCCTGCTCGAGCCGCTCCTGCAGGCCGCCTATGGCTGTGCGAAACGGGTGCGAACGGAAACGGCGCTCGCGCAGCATCCGGTTTCGATGGTGACGGTCGCGCGCAATGTCGCGCGCCGCCTGCATGGCGATCTGGCGCAGGCAAGCGCGCTTCTGATCGGGCTCGGCGATATGGGCCTCATGCTCGCCGAAGCACTGCGCGCGGGCGGTCTGACCCGGCTCACGGTGATGCATCCCTCGCCCGATCGCGCGGCCGCGCTGGCGCGCCAGCTCGGCTGTCACTACCGGCCGGAATCGGAGCTTGCCGCGGCCCTGGAAGCGGCCGATATCGCGATCAGCGCCATGGGGCTCGGCCGCGTCGTGCTGACCGCTTCGGTGGTCGAAAACGCGCTGGTCGCCCGTCGTCGCCGGCCGATGCTGTTGCTCGACGCGGCCATTCCGGGCGATATCGAGCCCGCGGCCGGTTCGCTCGACGATGCGTTCCTCTACGGCATGGACGATCTCGACCGCCTGGCACAGGACGGGCTCACAAGCCGGCAGGCCGAAGCGGCGGCGGCCCGCGCGATCGTTGCCGAGGCCGCATCGGCCTATCGCAACAAGGTGGCGGCGCGCGAAACAGCGCCCGCGCTGGGCCGATTGCGGGAACGGTTCGAGCAAATGCGAGCCGAGATTCTGGCGGTGCATGGCGCGGATGCCGACGAGGCGACGCGCCGGCTGCTGAATCGGGTGCTGCACGATCCGGCGCTCGCCTTGCGCCGACTGGCAGCCGGCGGCGAGGGCCCGGATGCCGAGCGATGGCTGGAACGGCTGTTCGCGACCGATGAAAACGATGCGGCGCCGGACGATGCGGATCGGGGCGCGAAACCGGAAGACAAGGATCGGGAGGCAGGGGCGTGAGCCTGGAAGAAAAACTGGATCGGGTGATCGTGCGTCACGAGCAGCTTGGCGTCACATTGGCGAGCGAAGGCCGGCGCGACGCGCAGGAATTCGCCCGGATGTCGAAGGAATATTCCGATCTCTCGCCGCTGGTCGCGGCGATCGCGGACTTCCGCGCCGCGCGACAGGAGCGCCGCGATCTCGAAACATTGCGCGACGATCCCGCGACCGATGCCGAGATGCGGGCGCTGGCCGAGGTGGAACTGCCGGCGCTGGAAGAGCGCGAGGAGGCGCTCGACCGGCAGATCCGCGTCATGCTGCTGCCGAAGGACGAGGCGGACGAGCGCAACGCGATCCTCGAAGTGCGCGCCGGGACCGGCGGCGACGAGGCTGCGTTGTTCGCCGGCGATCTGGTCCAAATGTATCGCCGCTATGCCGAGCTCAAGGGTTGGAAGTTCGAGACCATGAGCCTGAGCGAGACCAATATCGGCGGCTACAAGGAGGCGATCGCCTCGATTACCGGGCGCGGTGTTTTCGCCCGGCTCAAATACGAATCGGGCGCGCATCGTGTGCAGCGCGTGCCGGATACCGAAACCAGCGGCCGCATCCATACGTCGGCGGCCACTGTGGCGGTGCTGCCGGAGGCCGAGGAAATCGATATCAAGATCGACGAGAACGAGCTGCGCATCGACGTTTTTCGCGCCAGCGGCCCCGGCGGCCAGTCGGTCAACACGACCGACAGCGCCGTCCGCATCACCCATCTGCCGACTGGCCTCGTCGTGCAGCAGCAGGATGAGAAATCGCAACACAAGAACAAGGCGAAGGCGCTGAAGGTGTTGCGCGCGCGGCTCTACGAGCGCGAACGATCGCAGATCGAGGCGGTGCGGGCCGCGAGCCGCAAGAGCCAGGTCGGTAGCGGCGACCGCTCGGAGCGCATTCGAACCTATAATTTCCCGCAAGGGCGCGTGACCGATCATCGCATCGGCCTCACCCTCTACAAGCTCGAGCAGGTGCTGCGCGGCGAGGCGCTCGACGAGCTGGTCGATGCGCTGACCGCCGAGGATCAGGCGACGCGGCTCTCCGAGGCCGAATGACCAGGGCCGAGACCGTTCCGCTTCAACCGATGATCGATGCGGCCGAACGGCGGCTCTCGGCCGCCGGCATCGACCATGCGCGGCGCGAGGCGAAACTGCTGGCGGCGCTCGCGCTCGATTGTCCCGCCGATTCGCTGTCCGCGCGCGTCGTCGATACCTCGCAGGCGGCACGATTCGGGACACTGGTCGATCGGCGCCAGGCGCGCGAACCTCTGTCGAGAATCCGCGGCAGCCGCGAATTCTGGAGCCTCGACTTTGCATTGAATGCGGCGACGCTCGATCCACGACCGGACAGCGAGACGCTGGTCGAAACCGCACTCGATCTCAGTCAGGTCGATGCACCCTTGCGCGTGCTCGATCTCGGCACCGGCAGCGGTTGCCTGCTGATCGCGTTTCTGAGCGAGCGGCCGCGCGCGCAGGGGATCGGGATCGATCTCGACGAGGCGGCGGTACGAATGGCGATGCTCAACGCCGAGCGGAACAGCATCGCTGCGCGCGCCCGATTCGCGACCGGCGACTGGCTTTCGCGGGAAACGCTGCCATCCGGCCCGTTCGATATCGTCCTGGCGAACCCTCCTTACATCCCGAGCGCGGCGATCGCCGGGCTCGAACCCGAGGTCGCGGCGCATGAGCCGCGCCGTGCCCTCGACGGCGGTGCCGACGGGCTCGATGCCTATCGTTCGCTGGCGGGATTGCTCGGTGGATTGCTGGCGCCGGACGGCCATGCGGTCATCGAACTGGGGCAGGGTCAGGCCGGGCTGGTCGGCGGGATCCTTGCCGGTGCGGGGCTGGCCATCGGACCGATTCGGGCGGATCTGGGCGGGGTCGAGCGCTGCCTTGTGGTCCGGCCGGGTTCGAAAAAACCGTTTGGAATAAACGCGACGGCCGACTAGGTTAATGCCAAGACCCGCTGCGGTCCCGTCGATGCCGGAAGGCAGGACGTGGCCCCGGGTTTGTGCTCCCAGCTTTTCAGTCTGCCGGTTGGACAAGACCGATGGCTGCACCGCAAGGTTCGATGCGGTGACGGGGAAGAAGAACGATCAACAACATCAAGACCGACGGATGAGACAAGGTCCCAACGCGAGACGTTCGCGCGGCCGCGGCCGCAGCAACAACAACAATAACAACAACAGCAACAAGCCGCATATGTCGCCGCGGCAGCAAACCTTTGACAGCAACGGACCCGACATCCGGGTGCGCGGCAACGCCTATCAGGTGCTCGAGAAATATCTGGCGATGGCCCGCGATGCGAGCGCGGCGGGCGACCGGATTTCGGCCGAGAATTACCTGCAGCATGCCGAGCATTACTATCGGCTGATCAACGCGCACGGCGACGCCAACGGACGCAATGCGCGGCCGGGCGGGGGCGACGGTACGCCGAGCGGCCACGACCAGCCCGATCCGGGCGACGAGGGCGAGGCCGAGGCCGAGACCAGCGCTCCAAACGGCAATCGCCGACGGGTCAATGGTGGCCAGGACGAGACCGGCGACGACGCGTCGTAAGGTCGCACGCTTGAGCCAAGACTAAATTCCGGGCACGCCGCCTGAGCGCCGCCGGTTGACCGCGTTTCAGCGCGACTTTCGGCCGTCCGGCCCTCTTGTTCCCATATTGCCAAATCCCATATGGATATTGATCCGACGCGCGTTCGCGGTCGGGCGAGCATCGCTGACCGCGTGCCCGATCGGGGCGCGGATGGCAGAGGGCTAGAGGAATGGACATCGAAAAATACACAGACCGCGCCCGCGGTTTCATTCAGAACGCACAGTCGCTGGCCCAGCGCAGCGGCCATCAGCGGCTGACGCCCGAGCATCTTCTCAAGGTCCTGATCGACGACGATGAAGGGCTCGCCGCAAACCTGATCGAAGCGGCAGGCGGCGACCCCGCTTCCGTGCTCCAGGCCGTGGAAGGCGAACTCGACAAGCTGCCGCGGGTCGAAGGCGGTGGCGCCGGACAGCTTTATCTCGCGCCCGAACTCGCGCGCCTGTTCGACAAGGCGCAGCAGGTGGCCGAGAAAGCCGGCGACAGTTTCGTCACGACCGAGCGGCTGCTGCTCGCTCTGGCGCTCGCCAGCGGCACGCCGGGGGCCGAGATCCTGAAGCGCCACGGCGTGACGCCGCAGGCGCTGAACAAGAGTATCGAAGAGTTGCGCAAGGGCCGTGAAGCGCATTCCGCTTCGGCCGAAGATAATTACGATGCGCTCAAGAAATATGCGCGCGATCTCACGCAGGCAGCGCGCGACGGCAAGATCGATCCGGTGATCGGCCGCGACGAGGAAATTCGCCGCACCATCCAGGTGCTCTCGCGCCGCACCAAGAACAACCCGGTCCTGATCGGCGAGCCCGGCGTCGGCAAGACGGCGATCGTCGAGGGTCTCGCGCAGCGTATCGTCAACGGCGACGTGCCCGAGACGCTGAAGGACAAGCGCCTGATGGCGCTCGATCTCGGCTCGCTGGTTGCCGGCGCCAAATATCGCGGCGAGTTCGAGGAACGGCTGAAATCCGTGCTGCAGGAGGTTTCGGCCGCCGCGGGCGAAGTCGTCCTGTTCATCGACGAGCTGCATACGCTGGTCGGCGCGGGTGCCGCCGAAGGCGCGATGGATGCGTCCAACATGCTGAAGCCGGCGCTGGCGCGCGGCGAACTGCATTGCGTGGGTGCGACGACGCTCGACGAGTATCGCAAACGGATCGAGAAGGATGCGGCGCTCGCCCGGCGTTTTCAGCCGGTCTTCGTCAACGAGCCTTCGGTCGAGGAGACTATCTCGATCCTGCGCGGCATCAAGGAAAAATACGAGCTGCATCATGGCGTTCGCATCACCGACGGTTCGATCGTCGCCGCGGCGACTTTATCCAACCGCTACATCACCGACCGATTCCTGCCGGACAAGGCGATCGACCTGATCGACGAAGCCGCAAGCCGGCTCCGCATGGAAATGGATTCCAAACCGGAGGAGATCGACGAACTCGACCGGCGGCTGATCCAGTTCAAGATCGAGCGCGAGGCGCTGAAGAAGGAAAGCGATGCGGCGTCGAAGGAACGTCTTTCGAAGCTCGAAAAGGAAATCGCCGAACTCGAATCGAAATCGAACGAGCTGACCGCGGCATGGCGCGCCGAGAAGGAAAAGCTTGCCAGCGCGCAGAAGCTGAAGGAACAGCTTGAACAGGCGCGTGCGGAACTCGATCAGGCGCAACGCAAGGGCGACCTGGCTCGTGCCGGCGAAATCGCCTATGGCGTGATTCCGGATCTTGAAAAGAAGATCGCAACCGCCGAAGCGGCGCAGGAACATAACATCCTCAACGAGGTGGTGACGGAGGATGAGATTGCGGCGGTCGTGTCGCGGTGGACCGGCATTCCCGTCGACCGGATGCTCGAAGGCGAGCGCGCGAAGCTGCTCAAGATGGAAGACAAGCTGTCGGAGCGCGTAATCGGCCAGGAAGAGGCGATCCGCGCGGTATCCGACGCGATCCGTCGCGCGCGCGCCGGGTTGCAGGACCCGAACCGGCCGATGGGTTCGTTCATCTTCCTCGGCCCGACCGGTGTGGGCAAAACCGAACTGACCAAGGCGCTCGCCAGCTTCCTCTTCGATGATGAGCATGCGCTGCTGCGCGTCGACATGTCGGAGTACATGGAAAAGCATTCGGTCGCACGGCTGATCGGTGCGCCACCGGGCTATGTCGGTTACGACGAAGGCGGCGCGCTCACCGAAGCGGTGCGGCGTCGGCCTTACCAGGTGATCCTGTTCGACGAGATCGAGAAGGCGCACCCGGACGTGTTCAACGTTCTGCTCCAGGTGCTCGACGACGGACGGCTGACCGACGGGCAGGGCCGCACGGTCGATTTCCGCAACACGCTGATCGTGCTGACGTCGAATCTCGGGAGCGACATTCTGGCGACGCAGCCGGAAGGGCAGGATTCGAGCGCGGTACGCGCCCAGGTGATGGAGGTTGTCCGCGCGCATTTCCGCCCGGAATTCCTCAACCGGATCGACGAAATCCTGCTGTTCCATCGGCTCACGCGCGAGCAGATGACCGGTATCGTCGACATCCAGGTGAAGCATCTCGAGGCGCTGCTCGCACAGCGCAATATCAAGCTCGATCTGGATGCGTCGGCGCGGCGCTGGCTGGCCGACAAGGGCTACGATCCGGTTTACGGTGCGCGGCCGTTGAAGCGGGTGATCCAGCGCGAGCTGCAGAACCCGCTGGCGAAGACCATCCTCGAAGGTCGCATCAAGGA
>JBBDMS010000030.1:0-24032 GCA_040878185.1 Dongiaceae bacterium
CGCCGGATGCTTCCCCCCTCACCCTTCCCTCTCCCCCCTCTGGGGGGAGAGGGTGCGCGTCAGCGCGGGTGAGGGGGAGAGCATCCTGCGAAAGGATTCGCGAAGCGTCCGATTCATCCCTTGCAAAGACCGGCGTGATGACGGTGATGTCGGGCAGATGCGTGCCGCCGTTATAGGGCGCGTTGAGCACGAACACGTCGCCCGGCTGCATCGTCGCAGCACGCGCGCGGATGATGGTCTGCACGCTCTCGCCCATGGAGCCGAGATGCACCGGCATATGCGGTGCGTTGGCGATGAGCTGGCCCTCGTCGTCGAACAACGCGCAGGAGAAGTCGAGCCGTTCCTTGATGTTGACCGAGTGCGACGTGTTTTCGAGCGTCGCGCCCATCTGTTCGGCGATCGACATGAAGAGATTGTTGAAAACCTCGAGCATGATCGGATCGACGCTCGTTCCGATAGCGACCCGCCGCCGCATTTCCACGACCCGCGTCAGCACCAGATAGCCGCGGTCGGTCAACTCGGCGCGCCACCCCGGCTCGATCACGTTGGTGCCGGTCGGCTCGACGACGATCGCCGGCCCGTCGATCGCATCGCCGGGTGAGAGATCGGCGCGATCGTAGAGCGGGGTATCGGATTTTTCGCCCCGCCCCTGGGCATCGGCGATGTGCATCGCGACGCCTGCACGAGGTTGGGGGGCGCGGGGGTGGGGGGAGTCTTTTCGTTCGACCCCTCCCCCTACCCCCTCCCGCAAGGGAAGGGGGGATTCATTTTTAAGTCCCCTCCCCCCTGGCCGCGGGATGCCGCGGCCGACCGCGGCGTGCGGGGGAGGGATAGGGAGGGGGGTACCTGCTGAACTCGACGCCGCCGCCGTCGCATCGATATCCTCGCCCTCGCCGGTGTGACCGATCAGTTCAACCGAGATCGCCTCGACGATCAGCGCCTTCTCCGGAACGATAAAACCGTAGCGCTGGCGATGCGCGGTTTCGAAGCCGGCGACGATCGTGTCGAGATCGCCGAACGCAACGATCAGCGGCGCGTCGGTGCCCTCGTAGCGCAGATGGATGCGCGGCACGGTGTCGATATGCGCATCGGCGATGCCCTGGTTCGCGATTTCACCGCGCGCGGTCGCTTCGAGCGCGGCGAGCTGTTTGCGCAGGCCGGCGATCGCACCGGATTCGAGCCTGGCCTCGACGGCACCCTCTTTCAGCACGCGCACGTCGGCGAGACCCATGCCATAGGCCGAGAGCACGCCGGCGAAGGGGTGCAGGAAGATCGAAGTCATGCCGAGCGCATCGGCGACGGCGCAGGCATGCTGCCCGCCGGCACCGCCGAAGCAGGTCAAGGTGTAGCGCGTCACGTCGTAGCCGCGCTGGATCGAGATTTCCTTGATCGCGTTCGCCATGTTCTCGACGGCGATCATGAGGAAGCCCTCGGCGACCGCTTCGGGCGTGCGCGCCGTTCCGGTCTCCTGCGAGATGCGCGCGGCAAGCTCGGCGAAACGCTGGCGCACGATCGCAACATCGATCGGCTGGTCGGCGTTCGGTCCGAAGACCGGCGGAAAGAAATCGGGCTGGATGCGGCCGAGCATCACGTTCGCATCGGTCACGGTGAGCGGGCCGCCGCGGCGGTAACAAGCCGGTCCCGGATCGGCGCCGGCACTGTCCGGGCCGACGCGGAAGCGGCTGCCGTCGAAATGCAGGATCGAACCGCCGCCGGCGGCGACGGTATGGATCTGCATCATCGGCGCGCGCATGCGGACGCCGGCGACCAGCGTGTTGAAGGCGCGTTCGTACTCGCCGTTGTAATGCGACACGTCGGTCGAGGTGCCGCCCATGTCGAACCCGATGATCTGGCCGAAGCCGGCGCGCTTCGCCGTTTCGACCGCACCGACGATGCCGCCGGCCGGACCGGAGAGGATCGAATCCTTGCCCTGGAAATTGCGCGCGTCGGCGAGACCGCCGTTCGACTGCATGAACATGAGCCGCGTGGCGGAGCCCAGTTCGGAGGCGACCAGGTCGACATAGCGCCGCAGGATCGGCGAGACATAGGCATCGACGACCGTCGTGTCGCCGCGGCTCACCAGCTTCATCAGCGGGCTCACCTCGTGGCTGACAGAAATCTGGGTGAAGCCGATCTCGCGTGCGATGACGGCGAGACGCTTCTCGTGCGCGGTGTGGCGATAGCCGTGCATCAGGAGGATCGCGATAGCGCGGATGCCGGCCTCGAAGGCGGCCTTCATGCCAACGCGGGCGTTGCCTTCCTCGAGCGCAGCGAGAACCGTTCCGTCCGCCATCACCCGCTCGTCCACTTCGAGGACGCGCTCGTAGAGCATCTCGGGCAGGACGATGTGGCGCGCGAAAATCTCCGGCCGGTTCTGGTAGGCGATGCGCAGCGCATCGGCGAATCCGCTTGTGACGACCAGCAACACCCGGTCGCCCTTGCGCTCGAGCAGCGCGTTGGTCGCGACCGTGGTGCCCATCTTGACCGCCTCGACCACCGGCGGAATGTCGGCACCGGGCGCGATACCGAGCAGTTCGCGGATGCCGGCGACCGCGGCGTCGCGATAGCGCTCCTTGTTCTCGGACAGAAGCTTGTGAACGAGAAGCGAGCCGTCGGGCCGCCGGGCCACGATATCGGTAAAAGTGCCGCCGCGATCGATCCAGAACTGCCAGCGCCGCTCGTCCGTCATCCTCTGTCCTATCCGTCTCGCTCTCGTTTCGCCCGCGCCCAATTCGCCCGCGGCCATTTCGCTCGCGCCTATTTCGCTCGCGCCGGGGGCCGCTCGCCGGTTGGCTCTTTTCCTTGCGCGCGGCTTCTTTAGGATGGCTGGTTTAGGATAGCGGGGGCGCCCAAGGCAAGGCCGGACGCCGGCGCATTTCGGCAGCCGTTCCACGGGACACTCCATGATCCTCTCGCACGACTGGCGCTTCATCTTCATCAAGACCGAGAAGACTGGCTCGACCGCCGTCGAGATGGCGCTGGCGGGGCTTTGCGGTCCGCTCGACATCGTGACGCCGATCCATGCGACCGACGAAGCAATGCGGCTCGCCGACGGGAGCCGCGCGCGCAATTTCATTTCGCTCGAATCCGCCTTCAAACCCGAAGCGGACCTCGATGCCCAGGAGGCGCGGCTGAAGAGCAACGGCTATGCGATGCGCCAGCGCGGCGTTTTCTATAACCACATGCCGGCGGCGCAGATCCGCGAGCAAGCGGGCGCCCGCATCTTCGATAGCTATTTCAAGTTCGCGGTCGAGCGCGATCCGCGCGAAAAACTGATCTCTTACTACTTCTGGCTCGGCAAGCAGCGCGAAACCAGTTTCGCCGATTTCGTCGCCGGCTTCGAACCGACGGCGAACTGGCAGCGCTACACGATCGACGGCAGGCTCGCGGTCGACCGGCTGATCCGCCACGACCGACTCGGCGAGGGTTTGCGCGAAGGGCTGGCCCCGCTCGGGATTGCGTGGCCGGGCCAGATGAAGCGACCCAAGTCCGGCTTCCGCCCGCCCGAGGCGACGGTTGCGTCCTTGTTCGATGCCGATCTGACGCGGCTCGTCGAACAGCGTTTCGCGCGCGATTTCGAGTTCTACGCGATGGCGACGTAGCAATTCACCACAGAGACACGAGAGAGCAGGAGAGCGAGGCGCAAGGAAGGATGTTTCACCACAGAGACACAGAGATCGCAGAGACGAAATGTTTCTCGTTTTCCTCTGTGCCTCTGTGGTGAGAAACTCCCCTCACCCTACCCTCTCCCCCGAGCTGCGATCGGTCGCGGCGCGTTTCGCCGGATCTGACTTTGTTGCACCTCGTCCTGAGCCTGTCGAAGGACGAGGCGGCGCGATACTGCGACCCCTCAAGGTTCGCCCTTCGACAGGCTCAGGGCGAGGCTCCAGTATGAGGACCCTGAGAGGGCGCGGCCGACCTTTGCTTCGGGGCGAGGGTTTCAATTAGGTGTCGCTTTTTCTCCCTCTCCCGCGTGCGGAGAGAGGGTGGCCGTGCGAGCGCGAGCAAGCACGGTCGGGTGAGGGTCTACTTGACGCCCCCTCACCCTACCCTCTCCCCCGCGCCGTGATCGGTCGCGGCCGACCGCGACGCGGGGGCGAGGGCTTTAATCGGCCGAGCCTAATACGGCTTGTAGCTCTTTTCCTCGACGATGTCGGAGCCGACCAGCAGGTTGATGTCCTTCTTGAACGCGGCGCGACGGTCGTTGGTGATATAGACCGCGCGGGCGAGCTCGACGAAGCGCGCGCCGAAATCCCGCGCGCGCTCGAGATCGCGGATCTCGTCCTCGATTACCCAGAGCGCCTCGTTGACCGATCTGAGGTCCAAGGTCAGCGCGTCCAACTCGGCCGATGGCGGCACGCTTTGCTTCACCGTCTCGCGCAGCAGCGTCTGCTCGCGCACGACATTGGCGCGCTTGGCCGGATCGGCGATGCGCCCGGCCTTGATGTCGAGAATGGTGAGCTTGTCGACCAGTTCGCCGACGGAGATCGGCACGCGGATTTCCATGGATTGTCCTTTCGCGGTGGCGGACCCTAGCCGATGGAACGGCCGCGCGTCACCAGCCGCCGGCGATGCGGCGTTCCAGCGCCGTGCGCACCCGTTCGATGACGGGGACCCACTGGCCCTGCTTCTCCTGGCGGAAGATGCGCAGGGTCGGATACCAGGGGCTGTCCTCGCGGGTCAGAAGCCAGCGGAAATCGGGCGCCGCTCCGAGCAGCAGCCAGACCGGGCGGCCGAGCGCGCCGGCGAGATGCGCGATCGCGGTATCGACAGTGATGACGAGATCGAGCCCGCAGATGACGGCCGCCGTGTCGCAGAAGGCTTCGCCCGGCCCGTCCATCTCGCCGGTCCAGTCGGTCAGGCGATCGGCGAGCCCGGATGCGGCGATCTGTTCGCGGCCCGGCCCTTTCTGGAGGTTGACCGCCGAGACGCGCGGCAGATCGAGCAAAGGTGCGAGGTTCGCGAATTCGAGCGAGCGCAGATGATTCGCCTGATGCCGGATCGAACCCTGCCAGCAGAGACCGATACGAAAGCCGGGCAACGACGCAAGGCGCTCGCGCCAGGTCGCGATCCGCGCGCGGTCGGCCTTCAGATAGGGAATCCAGGCCGGCACGCTGGTGACCCCTGTACCGCAGAGATGCGGCAGGCTCATCAGCGGCACATGGCAATCGAAGCGCGGCAATTTTTCACCGCGCGCGGCCAGAATCTCGACGCCGTCGAGCCCGCGCACCAGCCGCTTCAGCTCCGGCTGGATTTCGAGCGCGACATTGACGCCCTGCGCCGCCAGCACCGGCACATAGCGCAGGAACTGGATCGCATCGCCGAAACCCTGCTCGGTCCAGACCAGCAGGCGCTTGCCAGCGAGATCGCCGCCGTCCCAGAGCGGTTCACGGAAACTCTGCCGTTCCTTGCGGAAGCGGTCGGTCTTCCAGCGCCATTCATATTCGCGCCAGCCTTCGCGATAGCGGCCGACCGACAGCAACGCCATCGACAGATTGAAATGCGCGAGCGGTTCCTCCGGGCGCATCGCGATCGCCTTGCGCAGCAGGCGGATCGCAGCGCCCAGGTGACCCTGCACCTGTCGCGTCGCGCCCAGAAACGCCATCGCGTCGGCGGAATTCGGCTGAAGATCGAGCACCTTGCTGTAACAGACGACCGCGCCGTCGAACTCGCCGACATCGAACAAGGCAGCCGCAAGATTGAGATGACCGTCGACGCTGTTGGGCGCGCGGCGGATCGCCTCGCCGCAATAGGCGATCGCCTCGCGCGGCCGGCCGCGATCGCGCAGGATGCCGCCGACCAACGCCAGCACGTCGGGATCGTCGGGTCGCTGCACCTTCAGCGCCATCGCGGTGTCTTCGGCCTGTTCGAGCCGGCCGAGCCGCTTCTGGATCGTAACCAGCGCCTTCAGGAGTGTCGGATTGCCGGGATGCGCGGCGCGCGCCGAATCGAGTGCGTCGACTGCCTGATCGGGCAACCCGGCCGTCACCAGCATGTCGGCGAGTTCGAGCGAGGCCGCGAGCTGGTTCGGATCGGCCTCGAGCAGCCGGCGGAACTCGGCGATCGCGGGACGCGCACGGCCGGAGCGGCGCAGCGATTGCGCGAAGCCCAACCGCGCCTGGTGATTGTCCGGCTGATAAAGCAGCGAGCGGCGGTAATTGTCGGCCGCCTCCTTATGCTCGCCAAGCTGCGCCAGCAACGTCGCGAGATTATAGGCGGCGCCGGAATCCTGCGGATTGCTGCGCACCGCCTTTTCGAGCGCGATCCGCGCATTCGCCTGGTTGCCGGTCGCTGAATGCAGCACGCCGAGCAGATGCCAGGCAGCGGAATGGTTCGGCACATGCGAGACCACGCGCTCGGCGAGATGGCGCGCCTCGGTCATGCGGCCGTTCTGATAATGCTCGACCGCGGCGTTGAAATCCGCCTCGGGGTCGATGCGTTTGGGGCCAGGGGGCTTGGGGCCGCCGGGTTTGGGATCCTCAGCCATACGCCACCGGACGCGAGATCGTCGCTGCCGCCGTCGCAACCGGGGCGGCCCAGTCGCCCGCGTGGGTCTGCCGCAGCAAGGTGAGCGAAGGATACCAGGGCGTGTCGGCGCGGCCCAGCATCCAGCGGAAATCGGGATTGCGGTGCAGCAGCAGCAGAGTGGGGCGGCCGAGCGCACCGGCGAGATGCGCGATCGCGGTATCGACGGTGACGACCCAATCGAGCGACATCATCACAGCGGCGGTGTCGAGGAACGCGCCCTCGCGATCCATTGCCGCGGACCAGTCGGCGATCCGGTCGCCAAGGCCGGCTGCGGCGATTTCGGGCGAGGCGTCGGCCCGCTGCAGACTGACGAAGGAGGCAGGCAGATCGAGCAGCTTCCGGAGCGCGTCGAGCGGCAACGAGCGGTCGCGGTCGCGCATATGGGCCGGATTGCCGCGCCAGCAGAGGCCGATGCGCGGTTGCGGCAAAGCCTCGACACGCGGCCGCCATTGTTCGACCCGCGCCGGATCGGCCCTGAGATAAGGCATCGGCAGACGCGGATCGCCGGGCATCGCACCGGTCAGATGCGGCAGGCTGAACAAAGACGCGCGGCAGTCGAAATCGGGCAGCGGATCGCCGGTCGCGAACACGGCGCCCGCGAGACTGCTGTCCGTCACCAGTTTCTTCAGCGGCGGCTGCATTTCGAGCCAGATCTTGCCGGTCTGCGTCGCGACCAAAGGCAGATAGCGCAGGAACTGGATCGCGTCGCCGAACCCCTGCTCGGCATGAATCAGGATCGCGCGGCCCGCCAGCGACGACCCGTCCCAGCGCGGCTGTTTGTGGCGCGGCCTGCCGCGATAGAACAGGGGCGAGCGGATCCGCCACTCGTATTCGGCGAAACCTTCCTCGAGCTGGCCGCCGGCCAGCAAGGCGGCTCCACGATTCCAGTGTGCATCGACATGATCGGGTTCGAGCGCGAGGAGTTCATCATACGCAGCGCAGGCGGCGGCGGGATCGCCCTGGTCGTGCAGCAGAAGACCTTTTCGCAGCAGCGCGCCGCGATGCACCGGATCGATCGCGAGCGTCCGTGCGACAGACTTCAGCGCCTCGTCGACGCGACCGAGATCGCGTAACGCGGCGGCGCGCGCATCCTCGGCATCGGCGCTGCCGGGATCGAGCGCGCGGGCACGCTCGGCGACGGCCAGCCCGGCCGCAGCATCGCCGACCATGACGAGCGCGATGGCATGATGGACCTGGGCCGGCGCCGATCGCGGATCGAGCGCGGCGGCGCGGCGCGACGTCGCCTCGGTGTGCGGCCAGTCGAGCGCCAACCGATAGCTGCGGGCGAGCGACGACCAGGAAGCGGCATCCGTCGGCCGTAATTTGATCAGCGCTTCGCCGGCGACGATCGCGCCCGCGAGGTCGCCGCTTTCGCGTTTGAGCGATGCGATAATCTTGAGTGCCTCGACATGGTCGGGAACGCGCGCCAGCAACGCATCGAGCGCCGCGATCGCATCTTGCTTGCGGTCGAGATGAATCAGCAGGCCCGCCTGCTGGAAGCGGAGATCCGGATCGCCCGGATCGAGCGCGATCGCTCGAGCGAGTGCGGCACAGGCGCCGGCCGTGTCGCCAAGCCGCGACAGCAGCACCGCCTTCAGACGCCAGAGATCGCCGCGTTCGGGTTCGGATGCGAGGATCGCATCGCAAGATTCCAGTGCGTCGGCATCGCGGCCGGCGCGATGCAGGCGAACCGCCTCGTCGAACATCGTGTCGGTGCCTGATGCTGGTTCAACCGGCATCGCCGCGCTCCAGGCTTGCGCCGATCGCCGCGACGACGGGCGTCCAGTCACCGCGCCGCTGCTGGCGATAGAGGTGCATCGTCGGATACCAGGGTGAATCCGCGCGATCGAGCAGCCAGCGAAAATCGGGAACGTGGCCGAGCATCAGCGAGGTCGGCCGCGCGAGCGCCCCGGCCAGATGCGCGATCGCGGTATCGACGGTCACGATGCGATCGAGACTGGTCATGATCGCGGCGGTGTCGACCAGCGCATCGGAACCATTGTCGAAATCGGCACTCCAGTCGACCAGCCGCGTGCCGAATGGCGAGCCGGCAATCTGTTCGCTGCCGGGCCCCTTCTGCAGGCCGATGAAGGTGCCGGCCGTCCGCGATGCGAGCGGGGCGAGCGCCATAAGCGGCAGAGAGCGCCAGCGATCGCCGCGATGCAACGGGTTGCCCTGCCAGCAGAGCCCGATCCAGGGACGCGGCAGCAATGCCAGGCGCTCGCGCCAGCGCGCGACGAGATCGGGTTCGGCCGCGAGATACGGCATGGCGGCCGGAACAGTGTCGAGCGTCGTCCCGGCAAGATGCGGCAGGCTCAGCAGCGGCGCGTGCAGATCGAATTCCGGGCGCGGATCGGCCGGATCGATCAGGGCGGCAACGCCGGGCAGGCTGCGCAATAGCCGATGCAGCTTGCGTGGCGCTTCGGCAATGATGCGCGCGCCACCGGCGGATAGCGGGCTGGCATAGCGCAGGAACTGGATCGCATCGCCGATCCCCTGCTCCGCATCGAGCAACAGCGTGCGTCCGGCGAGTTTGCGTCCGTCCCAGATCGGTTGCGGATAATCGCGCAAGGCCGGCGCCAGCGTATCGGTGCGGAAGCGCCATTCGTAGTCGCGCCAGCCTTCTTCGAACACGCCCTTCGCGATCAATGCGAGCGCGAGACTGCTACGGGCACCGGCATGATCGGGTTCGCGTGCGAGCAGACCGCGCCAGATCGCAATCGCGCGATCGATCTCGCCGCGCTCGCGATAGACGAAACCGAGATTCGATGTCGCATCGGCGTTCGCCGGATCGATCGCCAGCGCCCGACCGCAGGCGGCGTCCGCCTCGTCGAACCGGCCAACCGCAAGCAGCGCCAGCGCGACATTGCCCAGCATTTCCGGGTCATCCGGTTTCAGCGCGAGCGAGGCGAAGAAGACGGGAATGGCCTCTTCGTTTCGCCCCTGATTCTGCAGGTTGCCGGCAAGCCCGGTATGCGCCGCCGGATCACCCGGACGGATCGCGACCAGACGCCGGAACGCGGCCTCCGCTTCGCGATGGCGCCCCTTGCGGCCAAGATAGGCGGCCAGGTTGTTCGGCACTTCGGCCAAGGTCGGTGCGTGACGTTCGGCGTCGAACAACACGAGGATTGCCTGGTCGATCTGGCCGCCTGTTTCGAGCAAGGCCGCGAGATTGACCGATGCGGCGGCATAAGCCGGATCGAGCGCGAGCGCGCGGCGATAGGTTGCTTCGGCGCCGGCGCGGTCGCCCTGGCCGCCCAGCGCATTGCCGAGCCGAAACAAAGTCGGCGGATGATCGGGACGGAGCGCCAGCGATTCGCGATAGCGCGCGATTGCCTCATCGGTCCGTCCGGCCTGGCGCAACGCGACGGCTTCCCGCACGAGCGTGTCGGCGCGGGATGCGTTCGTTGCGGCTACGTCAGCGGTTGCCATCGCGCTCAACGATCTCGAGCACGCGCGGCAACGCACCGGCGCAGCGATGCTGCCACATCGTCTCGTAAGCGGTTTCGAGATTGGCGACAAACCGCGCGGTATCGAACAACGGCGCCGTCGCGAGATTCGCTTGCAGCCTTTGTCGCAGCGCCGCGAGCCGGGCTGGATCGCGCGCGAGCGCGACCGCGATATCGCGATAGCCGATGACATCGTCGGCCACCAGTTCGTCGAGACCGATCGCGCGCAACAAACTGGCGGAGACGCGCGAGGCGAAATGCTCGCCGAGAATTGCGACGACCGGCAGCCCGGATTTCAGGCAATCACTGGTCGTGGTGTGACCGTTGATCGGAAACGTATCGAGCGCGAGATCGGCAACCGGAATGCGCTGCAGATGCCGCGCCTTCCCTTGCGGCGGCGCGAAGACGATCCGCGCCGGATCGATGCCGCGCGCGCGGAAGGCAGCGAGCACATTGTCGACCGCCTCGGCGCGGCTGCGATAGAGCCAGAGCAGACTGCCGGGCGTCGCCGTCAGGATCGCGGCCCAGAGGTCGATTACTTCTTCGGTCAGTTTGTAGACGCGGTTGAACGAGGCAAAGACGAAGCCCTGCGCCGGCAACCCCTGCGCCGCACGATCGGTGGCGCCGGCCAAAGCCGTCTGCTTGTCGTCGTTGATCTGGTAGCAATGCGGCAGATAGCAGAGCCCCTCGACATAGCGTATGCGATGCTCGGGCGGCACGACCGTTCGATCCGCCAGCGCGTAGTCGAAGAACGGGGCGCCAATCGGACCGGGGAACCCGAGCCAGGTCAACTGGATCGGTGCGGGCCGCAGCGCCGGGATCCCGAGCCGCGCGCCGGCGGTGTGCCCCTTCAAATCGACCAGGATGTCGATATTGTCGGATCGGATTTTCTGCGCAGCCTGGCGGTCGCTTTCGTTGCGCACATCGACGAAGACGTCCGCGGCGTTCTCCACGCTCTTGCGATGGCTGCTGCCGTCGTCGACACCATAGGAATAGACGTGGCAACAGACGCGCGCGCGATCGTGCCGCTGCAGCATCGATCCGATCAGGTGCATTGTCGCGTGCGCGCGGAAATCGCTGGACAGATAGCCGATGCGCAACGGCCCATCGCGCGGCATCGCGGGCGGATGGGTGAACGGACTGCGACCGCGCAACGCGTCGTGCTCGATCTCGCCTGCCCAGGCCTTTGCCACCGCGCCTTCGCTGGTCGGATCGATCGCGATCGCGGTAAAGGGCGTCGCGATCGGTCGGCGCCCTTCGGCCAGCGCGCGGCTCGTCGCGACAACGATGCGCGGCGTGAGATCGGCAACCGTCTTCCAGTCGCAGATCTGGCGCGCCTGATAGAGCAGCTCGGCGCTGGTCGACTCGTCGTTCGGATCGAGCTGCAGCACGGTGCGCAACGCGGCGATGGTGTCCAGCGGTCGATCCTGCAGACTGAGCACCGAGGCGAGCTGGCGATGGGTCGCGAGTTCCCGGGGATCGACCGCCACCGCGCGGCGCGCCATCGTTTCAGCTTCCTCGATGCGCTCCTGGCGCAGATAGGCGGTGCTGAGATTGCAGAGCCCGACGATATCGTCGGGCTTCAGCGCCACGGCGCGTTCATAGGCGTCGATCGCCTTCGGCGCATCGCCGCCGCCGAGCCAGATATTGCCGAGCGCAGTATGCGCCGGAGCCAGACGCGGGTTTTCGGCGACCGCGCGCTGCAGGGCTGCGATCGCTTCGTCGACACGCCCGAGCCGTTCCAGCGCGAGTCCAGTATTCGCCCATGCCGCGGCCCGACCCGGCTGCAGCGCGGTCACGCGCCGGTAGGCATCGATCGCTTCGTCGAATTTCCCGACGGCCATCAGCGCATGGCCGAGACGAAAGAACGCCTCGGGATTGTCCGGCGCGAGACCGGTCGAACGGCGATAGGCATCGAGCGCTTCATCGGCCGAACCGCTGCCGCGCAGTGCGTCGGCGAAGGCAAGCCATACCGCTGCGTTGTCGGGCTGACCTTCGACCGCAACGCGGGCGCTCGCCAGCGCGTCCGACGGCGGCTGAGGGGTCGCGTCAGCCATCGGCCGGCTCCACCGCGATGTCGATCGTTGCCGGCTTCTCACCGGACACATAGTGTCGCCACATCGCGCGGTAGCCGCGTTCGAGATCGCGGGCGAAGCGTGCGGTGTCGAACAAGGGCGTGGTGCGGCGGTTATGCTGGAGGCGCCCCCGCAACACCGAAAGCTGATGCCGGTTGCGCGCCAAGGCGAGCGCGCGGCTCTCATAGGCGGCGATCGTCGAGACGGCGAGTTCGGGCAGACCCACGGCGGCCAGCAGGCTCGCGGAGACACGTCGTGCGAAACTGCGCCCGATCAGCGTGAGGACCGGCAGACCCGCCCAGAGCGCATCGCAGGTGGTCGTGTGTCCGTTGTAGGCGGCGGTATCGAGTCCGAGATCGGCGAGCGCCAAACGGCGGAGATGCCATTCCTTCGGCAGACGCGGCGCGAAGATGAGCCGCGCGGGATCGATCTCGCGGCTGGCGGCCTCCGCGCGCAGACGTTCTTCGATCCCGGGGCCGAACTGCGGCAACCACAAGACCGACCGATCGACGCCGTGCATGATGCGCGTCCAGCAATCGAAGATCGCGGGGTCGATCTTGTAACTGTTGTTGAGCGACGCAAAGACGAAGGCATCGTCGGGCAGCCCCGCATCCGCGCGCGTCATGCGGCCGGGCGCGATTGCCTGACGATCGTCGGTCACCATGTAACTATGCGGCAGCAGACACAGCTTCTCGACGAAGAATTCGGTCTGATCCGCGGGCGCGACGATGCGATCCGCAATCAGGTAATCGTTCCAGTCGGCGCCCACGGTGCCGGGATAACCAAGCCATGCCGCCTGCACCGGAGCCGGCCTTCGCGCCGGAATTCCCATGCGCGCGGCGCCGGTCTGGCCGTTGAGATCGATCAGAATATCGATCTCGTCGTCGGCGATGCGCTGGGCCGCATCGACATCGTTCAAGGCTTTGAGATCCAGAAAGCGATCGGCGCTGGCGGCGATGGCGCTCCGATAGTCGCTGCCGTCATTCGGGCCGAATGAATAGACGAAGACCTCGACCCGCGCGCGATCGTGCGCGGCAAACAGACCGCGTGTCAGATGCGAGACCGGATGATCGCCGATATCGCCGGAGAGATAGCCGATGCGCAGGCGTTTTTTGTCGGCCCGGTTGACGACGCCCAGGGGCGAGGCGGAGCGCGAGGCCGGGCGCACGCGTTCGGACACGCGCCGCGCCTGCGCGCGCGCGAGATCGCGCAGGATGTCGGGGTCGTCGTAAAAGATCTGGGCACCATGTGCCGACATAACGGCCTCGGTCCCCTCGGCCAGCGCGCGGCGCAGCGCCGCATCGGCCGGCGCCAGATATTGCGCGACGGTCGACCAGTCGCAATCCAGGCGGGCGCGATAGAGCAGATCGGCGATGGTCGCCGGCGATTCCGGATCGAGCTCGATCGCTTTGGCGAACGCCGCCCGCGCCTCGTCGTTCCGTCCGAGTTTCTGCAGCAGCGTGCCCAGATACCGATGCGCTTCGGTAAAATCCGGCTTCAGCGCAATGGCGCGCCGATAGGCGTCGATCGCTTCTTCGGTGCGATCGAGATCGAAACAGACAGCGCCAAGATTGAACCACCCGACCGCCAAATCGGGATGCGCATCAAGCACACGCCGATAGAGCGCAAGCCCGCGATCGGGATAGCCTTCCTGGCGATAAAGCGAACCGAGCGAAATAGCGGAATCCGGCAACGAAGGGTCGATCTCGATCGCGCGACGATAGGCGGCACCTGCCTCGTCGGTCCGGCCGAGCGTCCGCAGGCAATCGCCGAGCATGCGTTCGTAACGGACCTGCGTCGTGTCGGCGCCGGCGGCGAGCGACGCGACCGCGACCGCCTCTTCGAACCGCGACTGCGCGCGCAGCATGCGTGCCAGATCGTAGTTCAGGAGCGGCGAGGTCGGATCGAGCGCGAGCGCGCGACGAACCGCAATCTCGGCTGCTTCGAACTGACGCAGGGCGGCGCGCGCCGAGGCCAGGTTGTGCCAGCTCTCGAGGTCGTCGGGATGCGCCGCGACCGCGCGATCGAGAATGGCGGCCGCCTCTTCGCGTCGGTTCATCTGGAACAGAACGGCGGACATGCCGCGCAGCGCCCGCAGGTTTCGGGGCGCGCGCGCGAGGCAACGACGGAACAAAGGCTCGGCGGCCTCGAAGGCGCCGGCCTCGTATTCGCGAAACGCGGCGACCAGCAGGGTCTCGCTTTCGCTCGGAATCGTCAGGCTGGGCACAGTCGGTCGCCTTCTGCTCGCTCCCCGATGGTCGATATGGCAGAGGCTGAGGCCAGTGTATATGTTGCGGCTTCTATGGCCATCTGGGGCAAGATTCTGGGCGGGGCTGCGGGTTTCGCGGTCGGCGGCCCGCTCGGCGCGCTGCTCGGTGCAGCGGCCGGGCATGCCGTGGACGCGATCCGCGACGGCACTTCCTCCGACATCGCGGTCGATGTCGAGGACAGGGCCCCCACGCGCCAGATTGCATTCACCATCGCGGTCATCGTGCTGGGCGCCAAGATGGCAAAAGCCGATGGCGTCGTCACCCGGGAGGAGATCGTCGCCTTCCGGCAGGTTTTCCAGGTACCGCCCGAGGAGATCGGCCATGTCGGCCGGCTGTTCGACCGGGCCCGCGCAGACCCCGACGGATTCGAGCCCTACGCCCGCCAGATCGCCAAGTTGTTTCCGACCGGATCACGGGTTCTTGAAGAGCTGATCGACGGCCTTTTTCACATTGCCAAGGCCGACGGCACGGTCAGCCCCGACGAGCTCGACTTTCTGCGCGCCGTCGCGGACATATTCGGATTCTCGGAAGCCGAGTTTCGGCGCATCCGCGAAGGTCATGTCGGTCCCGACATGGCCGATCCCTATGCCGTGCTCGGGATCACGCGGGCATCGAGCGACAAGGAAATCAAGACGGTCTGGCGCAAGCTCATTCGCGAGACCCATCCCGACCGGCTGATCGCCGAGGGATTGCCGCAGGAATTCATCGATCTGGCGACGCGAAAAGTGGCTATCATCAATGCCGCCTACGATCAGATTTCGAAGGAGCGCGGCCTTGCCTGAACGCGACGTCGTCGCCACGGCGATCGCGCGGCGGCGATGAGCGAACCGGCTGCGCAGGATAATATCGGCCTCGGCGCGCTGGCGGCGGTGATCGCCGTCACCGCGCTCTGGGGTTTCAATTTCGCCGTCGTCAAGATCGGCCTCACGGCCCTGCCGCCGCTGACCTTCGTGTTCAGCAGATTCACGCTGATCGCGATCATGCTGGCACCGTTCCTGCGCTGGCCGGACAAACGCACCTGGAAGCATCTGCTGCCACTCTCGGTCACGTTGGGCGTCATGCATTTCAGCATCATGTTCGCAGCGATGCGGCATATCGACGTCGCGACCGCTGCGATCGCGGTGCAGCTTCAGGTGCCGTTCGCGGCGCTGCTGGCCGCGGTCTTCTTCCGCGACATGTTCGGCTGGCGGCGCACGCTCGGCACCGTCGTCGCCTTCGCCGGGATCGTCATCATCGCCGGCGAGCCGCGCTTCGAGGGCGGATTCGGCCCACTTTTGCTGGTGATTCTCGCGGCCTGCATCTGGGCCTTCAGCAACATCCAGGTGAAATGGCTGGGCGACGGAATCAGCGTCTGGCGCCTCAATGGCTGGATCGCGTTGCTGGCCGCACCGCAATTGCTGGCGCTCACCTGGTTCGTGGAAGGCAACCCGTTTCCGGTTTTGCTCGACGCCGGCTGGGCCGGCTGGGGTGCCGTGCTTTACCAGTCGATCGGGGTGACGGTGATCGGCTATGGCATCTGGTACACGCTGATGCGACGGCACTCGGTCAACCAGATCATGCCGCTGACCCTGCTCGTGCCGGTCTTCGGCGTGCTCTCGGGCGTGCTCGTTCTCGGCGAGGTCCTGACCCTGCCGACCCTGATCGGCGGGGCCGCGACAGTCGCCGGCGTTGCGATTATCGTGATCCGGCGGCCGCAACTGGTGAGCCCGCGCGCAGGGCGGGTGTGAGCCAGCGGGTGTGAGCCAGCGGGTTTGAGCAGGCAAGTCGGAGAGGGAGGCATCGATGTCGTCGCGCGTGCATTGGCGCCCCTCGCCCAATCACGATGAACGGCCGATGCCGGTCGACATTCTGCTGCTGCATTATACCGGCATGACGGAAGCAAGGGCCGCACTGGACCGGCTCTGCGATCCCGTCGCGCGCGTCTCGGCCCATTACCTGATCGAGGAAGACGGCACGCTCTGGCAGTTGGTCGAGGAAGACCGTCGCGCCTGGCATGCCGGCGTCAGCCATTGGGCCGGGGCGACCGACATCAACGCGCGCTCGATCGGTATCGAATTGCAGAACCCGGGCCACGAGTTCGGCTATCGGGCCTTTCCCGGGTTGCAGATGCAGGCGCTGATCGGGCTCGCGCAGGGCATCCTCCAGCGCCACTCGATCCCCGCCTGGCGGGTGATCGGCCATTCCGACGTGGCACCGACGCGCAAGGAGGATCCGGGCGAGCTGTTCGACTGGCAGCTTCTGGCCGAAGCGGGCATCGGGCTGTGGCCCACGCTCGGCCACGAAGCGCCGGATGCGGATTGGCGGATGCTGCTTGCTGCCTACGGCTACGACCTCGCCGACCCGGCGGCGGCCCTCGTCGCGTTCCAGCGCCATTTCCATCCCGACGCCCTCGGCGCTGCGGCGGGACATGAGACCCGGCGAATCCTGGCCGCCCTCCTGAACGCGGCCGGCCGCTCCGCTTGACCTCACCCCGGGCTTCCCCTACCTCCGAGGTTCGGGACCAGACGGCCGGATGGTCGCCGGTCGCGTCTTCGGGCGCGGCTGGAGGAAAGTCCGGGCTCCACGGTGACACGGTGCCGGGTAACACCCGGCGGGGGCGACCCCAGGGACAGTGCCACAGAAAGCAAACCGCCGTTCGCCCTTCGGGGCGCCGGTAAGGGTGAAAGGGTGCGGTAAGAGCGCACCGCGCGGCCGGTAACGGTCGCGGCAGGGCAAACCCCACCGGGAGCAAGACCATGTAGGGGCGGCAGACGTTTGATTTTCTTTGGAAAATCATCGTCGGGCGGGTCACAGCGCCGCCGCCCGGGTAGGTCGCACGAGGCGTCCGGCAACGGACGTCCCAGATGAATGGCCATCGCCGGCTTTCGGGCCGGTACAGAACCCGGCTTACAGGCCGTCTGGTCCTGATTTTTACCACCCGCCACCGCCCGAACTTTGTCCCATCCGTAGGGGTCGGCAGTGCGTGCTATCCAGCATGTAGGTTCACGCCGACTCACAAACGAGAACAAAATAAGAACAAGTAATAAACCCAGCCGGATGGGATTTGTTCTTGAGGAGCGCTCTAAAGGGGGTCCGAAGCAGGTAAATCCTATGAAATTCCACAAGTTTTCGCCGCTATCCCATTGACCCCCATATAGACCCATGATATCCCATAACGGCCGGTGTGATGGTCGCCGGCGACGCCCGACAGCGCCGACGACCGCAGCCTGCGGACCCGAGGATTGCCGCGGCGAGGCCAGGGGGGAGCGCGGCGGTGGCGCTGTTTATCGACACCTTCGTGAACAAGGTCGATAGCAAGGGCCGGGTTTCGGTGCCGGCGCCCTACCGCGCTGCCGTGGCCGGCGTCACGCTGAACGGCCAGGCGTTTCACGGGATCGTTGCCTTCCCCTCGTTCAAGTTCGCAGCCGTGCAATGCGCCGGCATCGACTGGATCGCCGAACTCGGCACGCGCGTCGCAGAGGTCGATCTCTTTTCCGACGAACATGACGATCTGACGGCGACTTTGTTCGCCGACGCGAAGCAGCTTCCCTTCGATGGCGAAGGCCGCATCCTGCTGCCCGAAGCGCTCGCAAAACATGCCGGCATTACCGAGGCCGCCGCCTTCGTCGGTCGCGGTGCAAGTTTCGAGATCTGGCAGCCGAAGGCGCTGGATCGTTACAAGGCCGCGGCGCGCGAGCGCGCGCTCGCCGAGCGCCGCACGCTGGCGCAGCGTTTCGGTGACAAGGCTTGAGCGCGCCGGAAGCCCGTCCCGCAGGCGGTCATGCGCCGGTTCTGCTGCGCGAAGTCCTGCAGGTTCTCAACCCGCGCGACGGCGGCATCTATGTCGACGGCACGTTCGGCGTCGGCGGCTATAGCCGCGCGATCCTCGAGGCCGCCGATTGCACCGTCTGGGCGATTGACCGCGATCCCGATGCGATCGCACGGGCGCGCGCCATGCCGGATTACGGTAGCCGGCTGCACGCGATCGAGGGCCGCTTCGGCGACATGGAGACGCTGCTCGCCGCGCATGGCATCGACCAGGCGGACGGCATCGCGCTCGATCTCGGCGTGTCATCGCCGCAGTTCGACGAAGCGGAGCGCGGCTTTTCGTTCCGCCAGGACGGCCCGCTCGACATGCGCATGGGCAAAGCGGGCCGCAGCGCCGCCGACATCGTCAACGACGAGGACGAAACCGCGCTTGCCACGATCTTCCGCGACTATGGCGAGGAGCGGCGCGCCCGTGCGATCGCCCGCGCGATCGTCGCGGTCCGCGGCGACGCACCGATTCGCCGCACCGCCGCTCTGGCCGACATCGTGCGCAGCGTGTTTTCCGCACGCGAACGCGGCACCGCCCGGATCGATCCGGCGACGCGCAGCTTCCAGGCCCTGCGCATTGCGGTGAACGACGAGCTCGGCGAGCTCGATCGCGCGCTGGTCGGAGCCGAGCGGCTGCTGAACGAGGGCGGCCGGCTTGCGGTGGTTTCCTTTCATTCGCTCGAGGATCGCCGCGTGAAACGGTTCCTCGCCGAGCGCAGCGGCCGCAACCAGGGCGGTTCGCGGCATTTACCGGTCGCGAAGGCCGGACCCGCGCCCACCTTCCGCCGCATCGCCGGCGAGGAGGCAACCGCCGGCGAGGTCGAGCTTGCGGCCAATCCGCGTTCGCGCTCGGCGCGGCTGCGGGCGGCCGAACGGACCGCGGCGCAGGCCTGGCAGAACGGAGGCCGCGCATGAGAGGGCTCAGTCTGCTGCTCTGGACGCTGGTCATCGCGACCGCGGGCTACGGCATGTTCCAGATCAAGTTCGAGGTCCAGTCGCTGGAGAAAGAGCTGACGCAGCTCAACCGCGATATCCGGGACCATGAAGAGACGATCCGCGTGCTGCGCGCCGAGTGGAGCTATCTGAACGAGCCCGAGCGGCTCGGCACCCTCGCCGCGCGCTATCTCGAGCTTGCGCCGGTCGCGGCCGGGCAACTCGTCCAATTCGACGCGGTGCCGGAGAAGCCCGCCATCAGCAGCGTCGATGACGCTGCCTTGCCGGTGCCACAACCGCGCCCTGCTGAGGCCATTCCGGCGGTCTACGAGGACGCACAATGAGCGATATCCAGGGATACGCACAGGACAGATTCGGTCAGGAAACCGAACGCGCGCGTCCGATGCTCGATGCGACGTTCGAGCCGACGACGCGCCGTCACATCGACGGCCATCGCAAGCGCACGCTCGAGGTCGGACATGCCCGCATCGTGATGGGCGGCGCGTTGTTCCTCGCCGTGTTCATCGCGATCGCGATCCGCCTGGTCGAAGTCGGCGGGCTCGGCCACAACCAGGAGCCGGCCATGGCCGCGACGCCGGAAGCGCCGGTCGTCGTGCAGCGCGCCGATATTCTCGACCGCAACGGCGTGGTGCTGGCGACCAACGTGCGTACCGCCTCGCTTTATGCCGATCCGCACAAGGTGCCCGATGCGGCGGCGGCGGCAAGCCAGCTCGTATCGGTTCTGCCCGATCTCAGCGAAACCCAGCTTGCGACGCGGCTTGCCGTCGACAGCAGCTTCGTGTGGATCAAGCGCAACCTGACACCGCAGCAGCAATACGAGGTCAACCGCCTCGGCATTCCCGGTTTCTATTTCCAGTACGAAGAGAAGCGGGTCTATCCGCAGGGTTCGCTGGTCGCCCATGTCGTCGGGTTTACCGATATCGACGGGCGCGGGCTTGCCGGCATCGAACAGTCATTCGACGACGTGTTGCGCGCGGGCGCGCACCCGGTCACTTTGTCGCTCGATCTGCGCATCCAGCATATCGTCCGCCAGGAGCTGGCCGGCGCGATCGAATCGTTCGACGCGATCGGCGGCACCGGCCTTGTGCTCGACGTGAAGACCGGCGAAGTCGTTTCGATGGTGTCGCTGCCCGATTTCGATTCGAACCATCCGGCAACCGCGAGCGACGACCAGCGCTTCAATCGCGCAACGCTCGGCATCTACGAGATGGGATCGACCTTCAAGCTGCTGACCGCCGCGCTCGCGCTCGACAGCGGTCTCGTCACGATGGACTCCTCTTTCGATGCGACGCATCCGATCCGCGTCGGCGGCTTCACGATCTCCGACTACAAGCCGAAGAACATGTTCATGACCGTGCCGGAGATCATCGTCTATTCCTCGAACATCGGCGCCGCGAAGATGGCGCTGGAAGTCGGTACGGAGCGCCAGAAGTCGTTCTTCGAGCAACTCGGCATGTTCCGCCGCACCTCGATCGAGCTGCCCGAATCGGGTCTGCCGATGTATCCCTCGGACTGGAAGCCGATCAATACGATGACCGCCGCCTATGGTCATGGCGTGGCGGTGAGCCCGCTGCATCTCGTCAGCGCGGTCGCCGCCCTCGTCAATGGCGGTGCGATGCGCCCGGCAACGCTGATCGCGCGCGGCGAAGACGAAGTGTTCGAGGGCAACCCCGTCATCTCCGCCGCGACGTCGGATTCGATCCGGCAGCTCATGCGCCTTGTGGTCGAAACCGGCACCGGCCGCAATGCCGACGTGCCCGGCTATCTCGTCGGCGGCAAGACCGGAACGGCGGACAAATTGCAGGGTCGCGGCTACAGCGAGAACTCGCGCATCGCATCGTTCATCGGCGCGTTCCCGATGAACGATCCGCGTTACGTGGTGTTCGTGATGGTCGACGAACCCAAACCCAACGAATTCTCTCATGGCTATGCGACCGGCGGCTGGGTGGCGGCGCCTGCGGTTGGAAAAATCGTCCAACGCATGGCGCCGCTGCTCGGCATCGAGCCGGTTCCCGAACCTGCAGAGGACGAAGGCAATGCGTTACTCGTGCAGGCCAGTACGACGGAGTGAGAAGCGTGCAGCTTGCGACGCTTCTCGATGACGGCAGGAAGTTGCAGGGATCGGCGATGGCAGATTTGGAAATCCGGGGACTTACGGCGGACTCTCGTGCCGTTGAACCGGGCTTCCTGTTCGCGGCGCTGCCCGGCAGCCACGCCGACGGCAGGGATTTCATCGGCGATGCGCTGGCGCGCGGTGCGGTCGCGGTGCTCGCGCCGAACGGCACGAGCCGCCCGGCCGGTTCGGTCGCGCTGATCGAGGACGAGAATCCGCGGCGGCGCCTCGCGCAGATGGCCGCGCGTTTTTACGAACGCCAGCCCGCCACCATCGCCGCCGTCACCGGTACTTCCGGCAAGACCTCGGTCACCGCCTTCGCGCGGCAGCTCTGGACCCTGCTCGGCCATCGCGCCGCCAGCCTCGGCACACTCGGCATCGTGACGCCCGAGGGCGAACGGCCCGGCGCACTGACGACGCCGGATCCGGTCGTGCTGCATCGCGATCTTGCCGCCCTCGCCGATGCCGGCATCGATCATCTCGCGATCGAGGCGTCGAGCCACGGGCTCGAACAATATCGGCTCGACGGGTTGCGGCTGCGCGCCGCCGCCTTCACCAATCTCTCGCGCGACCATCTCGACTATCACCCGGACATGGCCGCCTATTTCAAGGCGAAGCGGCGCCTCTTCTGCTCGCTGCTGCCGATCGGCGGTGTCGCCGTGCTCAATGCCGATGCGCCGGAATATGAGACGCTGCGCGATCTCTGCCGCGCCTGCGCGCAGCGGATCGTCGCCTATGGCCGCAACGGCGCCGATCTCACTTTGCTCGATACGACGCCGCACGGCACCGGCCAGCGTCTCGCCCTGCGCATCGAGGGCCGCCGGCACGACCTCGATTTCCCGGTCGCGGGTGCGTTCCAGGCGATGAACCTGCTGGCAGCGCTCGGCCTCGTGATGGCCGATGGCGTCGATGCCGCGCGCGTGCTGCCGCTGATCGGCAAGCTCGAGGGCGTGCATGGCCGCATGGAACTGGTCGCGCATCATCCCAACGGCGCACCAGTTTATGTCGATTATGCGCACAAGCCGCATGCGCTCGAAACGGTACTGGCCGCGCTGCGCCCGCACACGGCGGGAAAACTGGTCGTGGTGTTCGGCTGCGGCGGCGATCGCGATCGCGGCAAGCGCCCGGAGATGGGTGCGATCGCAACGCGGCTTGCCGATGTGTCGATCGTGACCGACGACAATCCGCGCAGCGAGGATCCCGCCGCGATCCGCAAGGCGATCCTTGCGGCGGCCCCGGGCGCCATCGAGATCGGCGACCGCGCCGAGGCGATCCGTAGCGCCATCGCGATGCTCGAACCGGGCGATCTTCTGGTCGTCGCCGGCAAAGGTCACGAGACCGGCCAGACGATCGCCGGCAAGACCCATCCCTTCGACGACAGCGCGGTTGCCCGCGCCGCCGTCGCCCAGGTTTCCTCGGGCGGTGCTGCATGAGCGCGCCGCTCTGGACCGCCGACGATGCCGCCACCGCGCTGGGCTGCCCTGCCCCCTCCCGCGACTGGACGGCATCCGGCGTTTCAATCGACAGCCGGACACTGGCGCCGGGCGATCTGTTCGTCGCGCTGACCGGCCCCCATCGCGATGCGCACGGGTTCGTCGCCGATGCATTGCGCGCCAATGCCGCCGCCGCGATCGTGAGCCGCCGGCCGGAGAATGTCGCGGCGGACGCGAAGCTGCTGGTCGTGCCGGATACGCAGGCGGCGCTCGAAGCGCTGGGTCGGGCGGCGCGCGAGCGTTCCGGCGCCCGGCGCATCGCCGTCACCGGCAGCGTCGGCAAGACCGGCACCAAGGAAATGCTGCGCCTCGTACTCAGCGCACAGGCACCGACCCATGCCAGTGTCGGCAGCTACAACAATCTCTGGGGCGTGCCGCTGACCCTCGCGCGGATGCCGCGCGAAACGGTCTATGGCGTGTTCGAGCTCGGCATGAATCATGCGGGCGAACTCGCGCCGCTGTCGCGTCAGGTGAAGCCGCAGGTGGCGATCGTCACCACGATCGAGGCGGTGCATCTCGAATATTTCGCATCGGTTGCCGAGATCGCCGATGCCAAGGCGGAAATCTTCGCCGGCATGGGCCCGGGTGGCATTGCCGTGCTCAATCGCGACAACGCGCATTTCGCGCGGCTGGCGAAGAAGGCCGAAGCGGCCGGCCTCGCCCGCGTCGTCGGATTTGGCAGCGATGCGAGCGCCGACGCGCGGCTGGTCGATTGCTCGCTGCATGCGACCTGCAGCGCGGTGACCGCGTCGATCGGCGGCACGCGGCTCGATTATTGCCTCGCCGTGCCGGGCCGGCACTGGGTGACGAACAGCCTGGCGGTGCTCGCCGCCGTTCAGGCGGCAGGTGCCGATGTCGGTACGGCCGCCGCCGCGCTTGCGCGCATGGCCCCGCCGAAGGGCCGCGGCCAGCGTTTCCGAGTCGTTCTCGACGGGGAGGCGGGCGGCTTCGACCTCATCGACGAAAGCTACAATGCGAGCCCGGTCGCCGTGCGCGCCGCGCTCGCCGTGCTCGGCCGCGCCACGATCAAATCGGGCGGCCGGCGCATCGCCGTGCTCGGCGACATGCGCGAGCTTGGCGTGCAGGCACCGTTGCTGCACGCCGGCCTCGCCGCCGACATCGCCGAGAACAATATCGATCTCGTCTATTGCTGCGGTCCGATGATGGCGCATCTCTTCGAGGCGCTGCCGGCCGCGCGTCGCGGCGCACATGCTGCCGACAGCGCCGCATTGGCACCGCTCGTCCGCCGTGCGATCCGTCCCGGCGACGTCGTTCTGGTCAAGGGTTCGCTCGGCAGCCGCATGGCGCCGGTCGTCGAGACGCTGCGCGCGCTCGATACCGGCGGCGATGCGCTG
>JBBDMS010000031.1:0-105462 GCA_040878185.1 Dongiaceae bacterium
GTGCTGCGCTGGCCCGGGCGCGGCGCCGGCCGCAAGGCAGCGCCGGTCGCGCTTGTCGGCAAGGGCGTGACGTTCGATACCGGCGGCATCTCGATCAAGCCGGCTTCGAAGATGGAGGAGATGAAGGGCGACATGGCCGGCGCTGCGGCCGTGGCCGGCACGCTGCTGACGCTCGCCCGTCAGGGCGCCGCGAGCCCGGCGGTCGGTGTATTGCCGCTGGTCGAGAACATGGTTTCCGGCACGGCCTACCGGCCGGGCGACGTACTGACCAGTTTTTCGGGCCAGACGATCGAGGTCGTCGATACCGACGCCGAAGGCCGCCTCATTCTAGCCGACGCGCTTTCATACGCGGTGCGCCGGTTCAAGCCGCGCGCCGTGGTCGATCTTGCAACGCTGACGTATTCGGTGATCGCCGCGCTGGGCCATCTCTATGCCGGCATCTTCTCGAACAACGAAAGGCTGGCCGCGCAGCTGATCGGTGCCGGCCGCGATGCCGGCGAACACTTGTGGCGCCTGCCACTGCATCCCGATTACGACGAGCATCTCAAATCCGAGATTGCGGATATCAGGCAATGCGCGCCGGACGATGAATCGGCCGACGCCGTGCATGCTGCCCAGTTCATGCAACATTTCGTCGGCGATGCGCCCTGGGCGCATCTCGATATCGCCGGCGTCGAGTTCATGCGCGGCGCGGGGCGTAGCGGCGGTTCGGGCTTTGCGGTTCGGCTGCTGACGCAGTGGCTGGGCGGCGCCGAGGCCGGCCGCGGATCGCGCCGGCAACCCCGACGTGCGAATGGTTCGCAGCGGAAATCCGCGCAGGGTCGACGGCGCAACTCCCGTTGATTCACCGGAATTCCGCGGGAATCCGCAGTTTTATCGAGCCGATGCCCGGCCCGATTGTCGCGGTCATGAAAACTTAACTAATATGAAGCGGTAACCGCCGGGTTTCCATGGTCGAACCACCGGCGGAACCGACAGGGTTTTCACAAGGGAGTAGGGATCCATGACGCATCGTGTGGGGCGCGTTTTCGGCGCGCTCGTTATAGCGGCGGTCGGCATTGCCGGCCTGACCGCAGCCAAGGCCGAGGATCTGACCGTCTATACCGCGTTCGAGGACGAACAACTTGCTGGCTACAAGGCCGCCTTCGAGGCCGTCAACCCGGACATCACCATCAACTGGGTGCGCGATTCGACGGGCGTCGTCACCGCGCGCCTGCTCGCCGAGAAAAACAATCCGCAGGCCGACGTGATCTGGGGTCTCGCCGCCACCAGTCTTCTGGTGATGGACGCCGAAGGCATGCTTCAGGGCTACGCGCCCGCCGGCGTCGAGGACCTGAAGCCGGGCTTCGTCGATCAGTCGAACGACCCGCCGCACTGGCTCGGGATGGACGCCTATATCTCGGCGATCTGCTTCAACACCGCCGAAGGCGCGGCGCGCAACATTCCGGCGCCGACCGGCTGGGCCGATCTGCTGAACCCGATCTACAAGAACAGCATCGTGATGCCGAACCCGGGTTCGTCGGGCACCGGCTTCCTGACTGTCTCCGCCATCCTGCAGCAGATGGGCGAGGAAGAAGGCTGGAAGTATCTCGACGGGTTGCACGAAAACATCAACACCTACCTGCACTCGGGCTCGAAGCCGTGCGTCGCGGCGGCGCAGGGCGAGTACCTCATCGGTATCTCGTTCGAGTATCGAGGCGTGCAGGAGAAGAACAAGGGCGCGCCGGTCGACATCATCATTCCGGCGGAAGGTGCGGGCTGGGAACTCGAGGCCGGCGCGATCATGGCCGGTACCGACCAGCTTGATGCGGCCCAGCACCTGATGGACTTCGCGATTTCGAAGGAAGCCAACGTTCTCTACAACCAGTATTTCCAGGTGGTCGGATATCCCGGCATCACGCAGGAGATCCCGAACTATCCCGCCAACGCCGAAGAGTTGATGATCGAGAACGACTTCTCCTGGGCGGCGCTCAATCGCGAGCGCATCCTCGAGGAATGGCAGGCCCGCTACGGCAGCAAGGACGCGCCGCAGTAAGCAGGCTTCGCGCCGATGCGGGCGCCGGATGCCGGTTTTCCGGCATCCGGTCCCGTTTATCGGATCGGGCGTCAGATCCGGCAGGGTCGCCGCTAGGCGGCCCGGCGCCGGATTGATATCGTTCGGGCGGCTTATCGAAATCAGGGGTACGAGGGGGCGGCATCGTGAACGCGCGCGGGGGCGAGCCCTATCTTCATGTTGAAGGCCTGAACAAGTTTTTCGGCGAATTTCAGGCGCTCAAGGATATCTCGCTCAATGTGTATGAGGGCGAGTTCGTCTGCTTTCTGGGCCCCTCGGGCTGCGGCAAGACCACGTTGCTGCGCGCCATTGCGGGACTCGATGTCCAGACCAGCGGGCGCATCGTGCAGAACGGGCGAAACATCTCGCCGTTGCCGGTGACCGAGCGCGATTTCGGAATCGTCTTCCAGTCCTATGCGCTGTTTCCCAACCTCACCGTTGAGGAAAATGTCGGCTACGGGCTGAAGGGGCGCAAGAACAACGGCCATACGATCGGCGACCGCGTTACCGAGCTTCTTGCCCTGGTTGGGCTTGGCGATCAGCGTCGCAAATATCCAGCCCAGCTTTCGGGCGGCCAGCAGCAGCGTGTGGCACTCGCCCGCGCGCTCGCCATGTCGCCCGGCCTGTTGCTGCTCGACGAGCCGCTTTCCGCACTCGATGCGCGGGTGCGGGTGCGGCTGCGTCAAGAAATCACTTCCCTGCAGAAGCGCCTCGGCGTCACCACCATCATGGTCACGCACGATCAGGAAGAGGCGCTCACCATGGCCGACCGGATCGTCGTGATGAATCACGGCGTGATCGAACAGGTGGGCACACCAGTCGATATCTATCGCGAGCCGGCCAGTGTCTTCGTGGCCGATTTCATCGGTGCGATGAGTCACATCCCGGGCAGCGCCATCGGAAAGGAACAGGTCAGGCTCGGTGCGCTTACCGTGACGGCGACCGTGCCGCCGGACCTGGCGTCCGGTGCCGACGTCTGGATCTGTATCCGTCCGGAAGATGTGATGGTTCGCGGCATTGCGGACAACACACCCAATCGCGTCGCGGTGAAGATCGACGAGCTCGAGTTCCTCGGGTCGTTCTATCGCGGCACGCTGCACAGCGAGGTGGCGCCCGGTGTCGCGATTACGGCGGATTTCTCGATCAACGCCATGCGCGATTTGCGCCTCGAGGCGGGGCAGTCTTTGACCGTGGCCCTGCCACCAGACCGGGTGCGGATTTTTCCCCGGCCGGCGGGAGCCTGACCCCATGGCGGTGGTGACCGCGGGCCCTGCGGCACCGGTCCGAGCGCGGGTCGGGCGCGAAGGCTGGATCATGCGCGTGGCGCTGATCCTGCTCGGCATCTATCTCGTCGTCACGGTGCTGCTGCCGCTGGAATCGCTGCTGCGCAAGAGTTTCTTCGACAAGGAGGGGCTCTTCGTCGGTTTGGCGAATTACGCGCGCTACTTCACCGATCCGGCTTTGTCGGTTGCGATCACCAACTCTCTCACCGTCACGGTCATCGCCACCTCGATCACCATCGTGATCGCCTTCATCTACGCCTATGCGATACAGCGCAGTCGGATGTGGGGCCGCGGCATCTTCAGGGGTATCGCGCTGGTGCCGTTGCTCGCGCCGTCGCTCCTGCCCGGTTTGTCGCTCGTCTACATGTTCGGCAATCAGGGTTTCCTCAACTGGATGCTCGGCGGGCACAGCATCTACGGGCCGATCGGTATCGTCATCGGCGAAGTATTCTTTACGCTTCCGCATGCGGTGATGATCATTCTGACGGCGCTCGCGACCGCCGATCAGCGACTCTACGAGGCGGCGGAATCGCTGCGCGCGAGCAAGCTCAGGATTTTCTTTACCGTGACGCTGCCCGGCGCGCGCTACGGCCTCATCAGCGCGATCTTCGTCGTGTTCACGCTGAATTTCACCGATTTCGGCGTGCCCAAAGTGATCGGCGGCTCGTACAACGTGCTGGCGACCGATATCTATAAACAGGTGATCGGGCAGTTCAATTTCCAGATGGGTGCCGTCGTCGGCATGCTGCTGCTGATCCCCGCCGTCATCTCGTTCATCGTCGATCGGACGGTGCAGAAGAAACAGGTGGCGCTGCTGTCGGCCCGCGCCGTGCCCTATCAGCCCAAGTCGAACGGCCTGCGCGATATCGGCCTCTTCCTGTTCTGCGTGCTGGTCGCCATCTTCGTGGTCGGAATCCTGGCCGTTGCGGCCTATGGTTCTTTTATCAGCTACTGGCCGTACGATCTCACCTTCACCTGGAAGAACTACGATTTCGACAGGATCGATACCAACGGCTGGGGCGCCTATTTCAACAGTCTGAAGATGGCCGGTCTGACAGCACTCTTCGGCACTGCAATCATCTTCTGGGGCGCCTATCTGGTCGAGAAGGGGCGCGGCTTCGGCAAGCTGCGCGGCGCAATCCAGTTTCTCTGCATGGTACCGCTGGCGGTGCCCGGCCTGGTGCTCGGCCTTTCCTATATCTTTTTTTTCAACCACCCGGCCAATCCGCTGAGCTTTCTCTATCTGACGATGGCGATCCTCGTGATCAACACGATCGCGCATTTCTACACGGTCTGCCATCTGACGGCGCTGACCGCGTTGAAACAGATGGATGCCGAATTCGAGTCGGTTTCCGCCTCGCTCAAGATCCCGTTCTACAAGACATTCTGGCGGGTGACCGTGCCGGTCTGCCTGCCCGCGATCATCGACATCGCGATCTATCTCTTCGTCAACGCAATGACGACCGTATCGGCGGTGGTGTTCCTCTATTCGTCGAACACCAAGCTCGCCTCGATCTCGGTCCTCAACATGGACGATGCCGGCAACACCGCGAGCGCGGCGGCGATGGGCATGACGATCGTCGCGACGTCGGCGGCCGTGCGCATCGCGCAGGGCATTCTTACCCACGGAATCAGTCGACGGACCCAGGCCTGGCGGCGTCGCTGATCGGGGCGACCTCGCGGACCGCGTCGAAGAACGCACGCACGATCCGCAGATTCCGCCGCTCTTCGAGACATACCAGATACTCGACCGTATCGAGGCGGGCATCGGCGATCTCGACCGGTGCGATGCGGTCGTCATGGCCGAGTTCGGTCGCGGCGACGATGCCGACGCCAAGCCCGGCGGCGACCGCTTCGCGCACCGCCTCGCGGCTGCCGATCTCCATGACTTCACGCAGCGCGATGCCGCGCCGGCTGAGTGCGGTCTCGAACAAACGCCGTGTCGACGATCCCGGCTCCCGCAACACGATCCGCTCGCCAACCAGTTCGCTGAGGGCGACCGTGCCGCGCGCCGCCCAGGGATGCGCACGGGCGACGAACGCCAAGAGCCGATCCTCGAGGATCGGCGTCGCGTAGAGGCGAGGGTCGTAGGCGACGTCGGCGAGCAGCGCCACGTCGCACCGATGCTCGATCAGGTCGGTCAGAACCTTGTTGGAATTGCCGATGGACAGCTGAAGTCGGATACCGGGATGGCGCCGGTTGAAGACGCCCAGCGAGGGCACGATCGAGTAGGGCGCATCGGCGCCGACCCGCAGCGTGCCGGTCCGGAGGCCGCGGGCGGCGGCCAGCATCTGCTCGGCCTCTTCCTCGACCGCCTTCAGCCGCCGTGTGACCGCGAGCAGATCCTCGCCGAGCCCCGTCAGGACGACGCCCCTGCCGCGCCGGTCGAACAGCCTGACGCCGTAACGGTCCTCCAAGCCCTTCACCTGGGCCGATAAAGTCGGCTGGGTGACGTTGAGCGCCTTGGCGGCGCGGGTGAAGCTGCCCTCGCTGGCGACGGCGTGAAAGGCGCGGAGCTGGGTCGGGTTTATAGTCATGATCTATATATATCATAGAAAGCAGAGATTGGACCGATAGAAGCCGGATCGCTAGTTTTTCCGGGTGTTTCAGGCGCCTGGGTCGGCCGCGCCTCAGCCGGAGAGAAACGATGACCGCTTCCGCCAAGCCCGCCCGCGATCCCTGGCTGCTGACGCCCGGACCGCTCACCACCTCCGCGACCGTCAAGGAAGCGATGCTGCATGACTGGGGCTCGCGCGATGCGAGTTTCATCGCGATCAATAAATTGGTGCGCGAGCGGCTGGTCGCGATGGCCGGTGCGACCGGCAGCCATGTCTGCGTGCCGCTGCAGGGCAGCGGTACGTTTGCGGTCGAGGCGATGCTCGGTACGCTGGTGCCGCGCGACGGCAAGCTGCTGATCCTGGTCAACGGCGCCTATGGCCGCCGCATGATCCGCATCTGCGAAATCGCCGGCCGCGCGCATAGCGTGCTCGAGCGGGCGGAGAACATCCCGATCGAGGCATCCGCCGTGACGGCGGCGCTGGTGCAGGATCCCGCGATCACCCATGTCGCGGTCATCCATTGCGAAACCACCTCGGGCATTCTCAATCCGTTGCAGGAAATCGCACAGGCGGTCGCCCATGCCGGACGCAGCCTGCTGATCGACGCGATGAGCGCCTTCGGCGCGATCCCGGTCGACGCGGCAGAAGTGCCGTTCGATGCGCTCGCCGCCTCGTCCAACAAATGCATCGAGGGCGTGCCCGGCGTCGGCTTCGTGATCGTGCGCCAGTCGGTACTCGAAGCGGCGAAGGGCAATGCCCATGCCCTCAGCCTCGATCTGCACGACCAGTGGAGCTCGATGGAGAAGAACGGGCAGTGGCGCTTCACGCCGCCGACCCATGTGATCGTCGCCTTCCATCAGGCGCTGCTCGAGCATGAGGCCGAGGGTGGCGTTGCCGGTCGCGGCAAGCGCTATCGCGACAATGGCCGCATCCTGATCGACGGTATGCGCAAACTCGGCTTCGAGACGCTGCTGCCCGATGCGCTGCAGGCGCCGATCATCGTCACCTTCCACATGCCGGCCGATCCGAAATTCGATTTCCAGCGCTTCTACGACCGGCTGAAAGAGCTGGGCTACGTGATCTATCCGGGCAAGCTCACCGTTGCCGACAGTTTCCGCATCGGCTGCATCGGCCGGCTGGGTGCCGCCGAGATGCACGGCGCGCTCGATGCGGTGCGCCAGGTCATGGCGGAGCTGGGCGTCGCCAGCGGCGCCCCGGCGGCACAGAGCCGTGTCGCCTGAAGGAGAGAGCGCACACATGAAAAAAGACATCCTGACCGTCAACGGCCGGCGTTATCGCTGGCCCTCGGCGCCTGTGGTCGTTGTCTGCATCGACGGCTCCGAGCCGGACTATATGAAGATGGCGATAGCGGCCGGCGCGATGCCGTGGCTCGCCCGCGCATTGCCGGGTGGCAGCGAGATGCTGGCCGACTGCGTCGTGCCGTCCTTCACCAATCCGAACAATCTCTCGATCGTGACCGGTGCGCCGCCTGCCGTGCACGGTATCTGCGGCAATTTCTTCTACGATCGCGATGCCGACGCCGAGATCATGATGAACGATCCCAAATATCTCCGGGCCGGCACCATTCTGGCGGCGTTCGCCGATGCCGGCGCAAGGGTCGCGGTCGTTACCGCCAAGGACAAACTGCGCAAGCTGCTCGGCAACAAGATGACCGGCATCTGCTTTTCGGCGGAGAAGTCCGATGAGACCACGATCGCCGAACACGGCATAGACAACGCGGCGAAATTCGTCGGTCGCCCGGTGCCGTCGGTTTATAGCGCGGATCTGTCGGAGTTCGTCTTCGCGGCCGGCGTGAGGCTGATGGAGCGGGACCGGCCCGATCTGCTCTATCTTTCGACCACCGACTATATCCAGCACAAGCATGCGCCGGGCACGCCGGTCGCCAACGATTTCTATCGCATGATGGACGGCTACTGGGCATCGCTCGACGCGGCCGGCGCGACCATCATCCTGACCGCCGATCACGGGATGAACGCCAAGCATGGCGCCGATGGAAAGCCCAACGTGCTCTATCTCCAGAGCCTGCTCGACGAATGGCTGGGAAAAGGGAAGGCGCGCGTAATCCTACCGATCACCGACCCTTATGTAGTGCATCACGGTGCGCTCGGGTCGTTCGCCACGGCCTATCTGCCGGAGAATACCGATATCGCGGACCTCCTGAAGCGCCTGGCGGCGCGGCCGGATGTCGAGTTTGCGCTCGATCGCAAGGCGGCCGCGGCGAAATTCGAACTTCCCGAAGACCGCATCGGCGATATCGTCCTGGTCAGCTGCCGCGAGACCGCGATCGGCACCAGCCCCGATCGCCACGATCTCTCGGGCCTCGATGCGCCGCTGCGGTCGCATGGCGGCGTCTCCGAACAGCGTGTGCCGCTTTACTGCAACCGGCCGGTCGAAGGCGTTGCTGCAAACCGCCGGCTGCGCAACTTCGATGCATTCGACATTGCGCTCAATCATGCCGTGGCGATTGCGGCGCCCGCGCGCGCCGTCGGGCAGCGTTAGTACCAAAGGACAGGATCATGAACGTTGCCGTGAAGCCCCGCATTCTAAAGGAATCCATGCGCATCGCCGGCCGCAAGGTCGACAGCGAGCGCGTGCTCGAAGTCCACAACCCCTACAACAATGCGGTGGTCGGCACGGTACCGCGGGCGACCCTGGCGCAGATCCGCGAAACCTACGAAATCGCGGCCGCCTACAAGGCGAAGCTCACGCGCCATGAACGCGCGACGATCCTGCGCCGTACCGCCGAGATTCTCGATTCCCGCCGGCAGGAAATCGCCGAGCTGATCACTACCGAATCCGGCCTCTCGCTCAAGGACACGCTCTACGAGGTCGGCCGCGCCTATGACGTGTTCGTGCTCTCCTCGACGCTCTGCCTCCAGGATGACGGGCAGATCTTTTCCTGCGATCTCACGCCGCACGGCCAGAAGCGCCGTATCTATACCCAGCGCGATCCGCTGCGCTGCATCACCGCGATCACCCCATTTAACCATCCGCTAAACCAGGTCGCGCACAAGGTCGCGCCCTCGATCGCGACCAACAACAAGATGGTGCTGAAGCCCTCGGAGAAGACGCCGCTCACGGCGCTCCTGCTCGCCGATGTGCTGTACGAGGCGGGGCTGCCGCCGGAGATGTTCTCCGTGGTCACGGGCGACCCGAAGGAGATCGCCGACGAGATGCTGACCAATCCGAATGTCGAGCTGATTACCTTCACGGGTGGCGTCGCCGTGGGCAAATACATTGCGACCCATATGGGCTATCGCCGCGCCGTGCTCGAGCTTGGCGGCAACGACCCGCTGATCGTCATGGAAGACGCCGATGTCGAGCGTGCGGCGACCCTTGCGGCGGGCGGCTCATACAAGAACTCCGGCCAGCGCTGCACGGCCGTCAAGCGCATGATCGTGCATGAGGCCGTCGCCGACGCGTTCGTCGAGAAGCTGTTGGCGAAGACCAGGGCCTGGACGTTCGGCGATCCGATGAACCCGGACAATATGATGGGAACCGTGATCGACGAGGCAGCCGCACGCTATTGCGAGGATATGACGAACGATGCGGTCGCGAAGGGCGCCAAACTGCTGCATGGCAACAAGCGCGACGGCGCGCTCTATGCGCCGACATTGCTCGACCATGTGCCGTTTGATTGCCCGCTCGTGAAGGAAGAGACCTTCGGGCCGGTTTCGCCGGTCATTCGCGTCAAGGATATCGACCATGCGATCCGGGTTTCGAACTCGACCGCCTATGGCCTGTCCTCGGGCGTATGCACCAATCGGCTCGACTACATCACCAGGTTCGTCTCCCAGCTCGACGTCGGCACGGTCAATGTCTGGGAAGTGCCCGGCTACCGGATCGAGATGTCGCCCTTCGGCGGGATCAAGGATTCCGGCCTCGGCTACAAGGAAGGCGTGCTCGAGGCGATGAAAAGCTTCACCAATGTGAAGACCTACTCGCTGCCCTGGGCGTGAGCGGGCAGGGGATTTCGCGGGCGGCTGCGGCCCGCTAGATTGCGGGCCGCGTGCCGTCGGGAGTGCGGCCTGAGCCTCATGGTTCGACAGGCTCACCATGAGGACCATCGTCAAACGGCCTCATCCTGACTTGTCGAAGGGTGAGCGCGCGCAGCAGGAACGGCGGCATGCGGAATGAAATGCAACGAAACGGATCCATCGCATGACCCTTCCAACCCACGCCCGCGTCGTCATCATCGGCGGTGGCATCATCGGCTGCTCTGTCGCCTATCACCTCACCAAGCATGGCTGGAAAGATGTGCTGCTGCTCGAGCGACAGAAGCTCACCAGCGGCACCACCTGGCATGCCGCAGGCCTCGTGCGCGGCATGCTCTATTCGAGCAACCTGACCAAACTAGCGACCTACACGCTCGGGCTCTACGAGGGGCTCGAAAAGGAAACCGGGCAGGCGACCGGCCTCAAGCAGAACGGCAGCATGACCGTCGCCAACAACGAGGAGCGCTGGGAAGAGGTCCGGCGCGGCGCCTCGATGGCGCGCGCCTTCGGCGTCGAGACGCATTTGCTGACGCCAAAAGAGGCGCAGGAGAAATGGCCGCTGCTCAATTCGAGCGACGTCATTGGCGCGGCGTTCTTTCCGCGCGACGGTCAGTGCAATCCGTCGGACACCTGCATGGCGCTCGCCCGCGGCGCGCGCATGGGCGGGGCGAAGATCGTCGAGAACTGCAAGGTAACCGGCATCCGCACCGCGAACGGTCGCGTCACCGGCGTTTCGACCGACCAGGGCGACATATCGGCCGAAATCGTGGTGAATTGCGGCGGCATGTGGGGCCGTGAGATCGGGTTGATGGCCGGCGTTGCCGTGCCGCTGCATGCGGCCGAGCATTTTTACGTCGTGACCGAGCCGATGGACGTGCCGACGAATCTGCCGGTGCTGCGCGACATGGATTCCTGCGCCTACTTCAAAGAGGACGCCGGCAAGCTTCTGATCGGCGCCTTCGAGCCGAATGCCAAACCCTGGGGCATGAACGGCATCCCCGAGGATTTCTGCTTCGACGAACTGCCCGAGGATTTCGATCATTTCGCGCCGGTACTCGAAGCTGCGATCCATCGTGTGCCGAAGCTTGGCGAAGCCGGCATCCGAAAATTCTTCAACGGTCCCGAAAGCTTCTCACCCGACCAGCGCTATCTGCTCGGCGAGGCACCGAATCTGCGCAACTTCTTCGTCGCTGCCGGGTTCAACTCGATCGGCATCCAGTCGGCCGGTGGCGTCGGCATGGCGCTTGCCCACTGGATCGTCGAGGGCCGTCCGCCGTTCGATATGTGGGAAGTCGATATCCGCCGCATGATGCCGCACCAGAATGGCAAGCCGTATCTCGTCGAGCGCGTCTCCGAGGCGCTGGGCCTGCTCTATGCGATGCACTGGCCCTACCGGCAGTACGAGACCGCGCGCGGTATCCGGCGCACGCCGCTTTATTTCCGGCTCAAGGAGCTGAACGCCTGTTTCGGCGAGGTCGCCGGCTGGGAGCGGCCGAACTGGTTCGCGCCGAAGGGGGTCGAGCCGAAATACGAGTACAGCTTCAAGCGGCAGAACTGGTTTCCCTACAGCGCCGCTGAGTGCAAGGCGACGCGCGAGAACGTGGCGCTGTTCGACCAGTCGACCTTCGCAAAATTCCTGGTGCAGGGGCCGGAGGCCGAATTCCATCTCCAGCGCATCTGCGCCAACGATGTGGGTGTCGAGCCGGGCCGTGCCGTTTATACGCAATGGCTCAACGAGCGCGGCGGGATCGAAGCCGACCTCACCGTGACGCGCATCTCCGAAGACAAATTCTGGGTCGTGACGGCGGCGGTCAGCGCCGTACGCGACCGGGTCTGGCTCGAACGCAACATTCCCGACGGCGCGCAGGTGTCGATCGACGACGTGACGGCCGCCTTCGCGGTGATCGGCGTCATGGGACCGAAGAGCCGCGACCTTCTCTCGCGCGTCAGCGATGCCGGGCTCGGCAACAATGCCTTTCCCTTCGGCAGCTCGCTCGAGATCGAGGTCGCGGGCACGCCGGTTCGTGCGACGCGCATCAGCTATATGGGCGAGCTCGGCTGGGAGCTTTATGCGCCGGCCGAATATGCGGTCGCCTTGTTCGACCGCCTGCTCGCGGCCGGGGCCGATCTCGGCGTTAAGCCGGCTGGCATGCATGCGATGGACTCGCTTCGTATCGAGAAAGCCTATCGCCACTGGGGCCACGATATCGCGGAAGAGGACACACCGCTCGAAGCGGGGCTCGGTTTCGCCTGTGCCTTCGACAAGGACGTTCCCTTCATCGGCCGCGATGCGCTGCTTGCGCAGAAGGCGAAGGGCCCGCTGACCAAGCGCATGGTCCAGTTCGCGCTCGAGGATCCCAAACCGCTGCTCTATCACAACGAACCGATCTACATGGACGGCAAGCTCGCCGGCTACACCAGCTCGGCCAATTACGGCCATCATCTTGGCCGCGCGATTGCGATGGGCTACGTCAATCATCCTGATGGCGTCAGCGCCGATATGGTGAAGAACGCGAAATTTGAACTCGAGGTCGCCTGCGAACGCCTGCCGGCACGCGCGAGCCTGCGCCCGATGTACGACCCGAACAGCGATCGCATGAAGCTATGAGGACGAGGAAATGGCCGCATCAATCGATGTGACAGCGATGAGCCTGCGCGAGGCGCGGCAGGAGGCGGGGCTGATCCGCGTCGTTCTGCAGAACGGCTGCGCGCTGTGTTTCCCGGCGATCTGGCTGCGCGACAACTGTCCTTGCCCGCTCTGCATCAGTCCCGGGAACGGCCAGCGTCTCGTCGACACGATTGAGCTGCCCGAGCGGCCGACGGCCGAGCGGCTGCTGGCCGCCGGCGATACACTAACGATCGTGTGGGCGCCGGATGCACATGAGAGCCGCTATTCCGCCGCCTGGCTCGCCGCGCATGCGTTCGACGAGGCAAGCCGCATTGGGCGTCATCCCGAGCCCGTGCTCTGGGGTCCTGAAATCGCCAACTATCTGCCGAAGTCCGATTGGTCCGCGGTCGAACGCAGCCCGTCTGATGAGCGCGCGTTGCTCGATGCATTCCTGCGTTATGGCTTTGCGATCCTCTCGGGCGTGCCCGCCGAAAGCGGCATGGTAACTCGCGTCGGCGATCGCATCGGTCATGTTCGTGTTACGAATTACGGCCGCTGGTTCGAGGTGAAGTCGGTGCCGAACCCGAACAATCTCGCTTACACGGGCCTCGGCCTCGGCGTTCATACCGACAATCCCTATCGCGATCCGACGCCGGGCGTGCAGCTTCTGCATTGCCTCGAATGCGAAGCGTCGGGCGGCGATTCGATCCTGGTCGACGGATTCCGGGTCGCGACGGATTTCCACGATGAGGATCCCGACGGCTTCGCGCTACTCGCGCGCGTCGCACAGGAATATCGGTTCGCCGATCGCGAGGCCGATCTGCGTGCCCGCACGCCGGTCATCGGAACCGATCCCGACGGGCGCATCGTCGGCATTCATTTTAACAACCGCTCCAAGGCGCCCCTCGATGCGCCGCTCGAATTGGTCGAACCCTGGTACCGCGCCTATCGCCACTTTGCGCGGATGCTCGGCGATCCGGCGCGCGCGCTGACGCTGCGGCTCGAGCCGGGCGATCTGCTGATGATGGCGAACCAGCGAACGTTGCACGGCCGCACCGCTTTCGATCCGTCGTTCAGCCGGCGCCATCTCCAGGGCTGCTATGTCGACATGGACGGTGTTGAAAGTCGCCACCGTGTGCTCGGTCGAGACAGCGATATGCGCGCCGAAGCCCGAGGCGCTGCGGCGTGAGCGGCAACGAGCTCTGGGCGGAGATCGAGCGCGCCTTTGCACGGCGCGGCGATCAGTCCTATGGCGAAGGCGTGAGCCAGCGCGCTCATGCGCTGCAATGCGCGACGCTCGCCGAACGTCGCGGCGCACCGCCGGCCGAGATCGTCGCGGCATTGCTGCACGATATCGGTCATCTCATCCACGACCTGCCCGAGACGATTGCCGATGACGGTATCGATACCGAACATGAATCGCTCGGTGCCGCCTGGCTTTCGCAATGGTTTGGCCCCGATGTCTCGGAGCCTGTCCTGCTCCATGTGGCCGCCAAGCGTTATCTCTGCGCAACCGAGCCGGGTTATTTCGACGAGCTCTCTGCGGCGTCAGTCCTGAGCCTCCGTTTGCAGGGCGGCCCGATGAACGAGGTTGCGGCAGCCGAATTTGCCGCGCGCGCCGGTGCTGCCTCCGCGATCCGGTTGCGCCAGCTCGACGACGAGGGCAAGGACCCGGCGATGGCAACGCCGCCGCTCGAGCATTTCCGACCGCTCGTCGAGGCGCTCGCGCGTCGCTGAATGCGCGGCGCGGTCCCATCCTGAAAAATCAAGGCAGAGGCGGCCGGGCGCCGCCGCGGCGGAACTGTGCCGCGGCAAAGATAACGGCCGCGGCCGCGACGATCGCCGGTCCGGCCGGAATGTCCGTGCTCAGCGAACCGCCGAGCCCGATCACAACCGCAATCGCGCCAATGGCCGCGGCCCACACCGCCATGCCTTCCGGGGTGCGCGCGAAGCGCCGTGCCGTTGCGGCCGGTATCAGAAGCAGGGCCGTGATGAGCAGTGCGCCGACTGCCTTCATCGCCAGCGCGACCGAGATCGCGATCAGCAGCATCAGTACGACGCGCAGCGTGGCGGTCGGTATCCCTTCGGCGCGTGCCAGATCCGCGTCGATGGTCATCAGCAAAAGTTTCCGCCACAGGATCGCGAGCACAGCGAGCACGGCTGCGGCACCGCCCCAGATCCAGGCAAGATCGCTTTTCGAGATGGCGAGCACATCGCCGAACAGCAGCCCGACAACGTCGGCGCGCAAGCCCGGCACCAGCGAGATCGCGATGAAACCGAAGGCGAGCGCGGAATGGGCCAGAATGCCGAGCAACGTATCGGTCGCAAGCTGCGCGCGCCGTTCGAGCCCGGCCAGGATGATCGCGATCGCGAGCCCGACGCCCAGCACGCCGAAGCGCAGATCGACATCGAGCAGGGCGCCGACCGCCACGCCGAGCAGCGCCGAATGTGCCAGGGAATCGCCGAAATAGGCCATCCGCCGCCATACCACGAAGCAGCCGAGCGGTCCTGCGGCGAGTGCGACACCGAGACCGCCCAGCAGGGCACGGATCAGGAAATCGTCGAGCATGGTCTTCCGTTAACGGGAATGGGGGTCGGTGGTGCTGGTCTCGTGCGCGGGATGGTCATGGGCATGCGTGTCGTGGCTATGCGTTTCATGACTTGGCGCTTCATGACCCGGCGAGTCATGACCGGGCGCGGCATGCACGACCCCGCCGGCGATATCGTGCTGATGGTCATGCTCATGGGTGTAGATCGCGAGGCGTCGCGCCGCTGCCGTGCCGAACATCGCGACAAACTCCGGATTGGTGCTGATCGATTCCGGCCGCCCCTCGCAGCAGACATGCTTGTTGAGACAGAGCACGCGGTCGGTCGCTGCCATCACGATATGGAGCTCGTGGGATACGATCAGCATGCCGCAGCCACGGCTGTCGCGGAGCCCGGCGACCAGATCGAAGAGCTCTGTCTGTCCGGTCACGTCGACACCGCGCGTCGGCTCGTCGAGCACCAGCAAATCGGGATCGCCGATCAGCGCGCGCGCGAGCAGGACGCGCTGCAATTCGCCGCCGGAGAGATCGTTGAGCTGCGTATCCGCCGCAGCCGCCGCACCGACTTCGGCGAGCCGCTCGGTCAGCGACCCGTTTTTGTGGAGCGCGCCTTCCGATGCCGTCGCGAGAAATCGCCGGGCCGTGATCGGCATATGCGGGCTCGGCGAAAATCGTTGCGGCACATAGCCGACACGCAATCCCGGTCGCCTGGCGACGGTGCCGGCGCTCGGTTCGAGCAGCCCGAGCAAAATTCGTACCAGCGTGCTTTTACCGGCACCGTTAGGTCCGATCAGCGTCACGATCTCGCGCGGCCGGACCTCGACATCGACATGATCGAGGATGACCTGTCCGTCCGCTTCGTAACGGATATGCCGGCCGGCGATCAGCGGTGCGGCCAGCGGCGAGATGTCGGGGCGCGGCGGCGCTTGCGTCAGGTCTGTCATGCGCGCGGACCATCCGCGCATTGCCGGCAGGTGCCTTCGAGTTCGAGCGTCATGCGGGCCGGGCGGAACCCGGCTTCCTGCGCGCCGCGGCGAACCGCAGCGCCGATCTCCGGGTCGACCAGCTCGGTCACGGTGCCGCATTCATGGCAGATCAGGAATTGCCCGGCATGGTCGAGATCGGGATGCGGGCAGCCGATATAGGCGTTGCGCGATTCCAGGCGGTGGACGAGCCCCTGCGCGAGCAGGAACTCGAGCGCCCGGTAAACCGTTGGTGGGGCCGGGTTGCGTGGCCGTCCACCCGGCGTCTCCTGGCCGAGCGCGGCCAGCACCTGATAGGCACCGACCGGCTGGTGGCTTTGCCACACCAGTTCGAGCACGCGGCGGCGCAAGGGCGTCAGGCGGGCGCCGCTGCGGCTGCAGAGCCGTTCGGCTGCATCCAGGGCGCCGTCGATGCAGTGTCGATGATCGTGCGTCCTGCCCATCGGCGGCGGTCCTCCGCAATTCCTTCGGCGTGGCTCGGCTTGAATCCCTGTCGATACATGGCGGTTTGCCGCCCGCCGGCAAGATGGCGGCAACGCGGGACGGTCGGTCCCTATGGCTGCTCACCGCCAAAATGATTGACAGGCTTGCCGCTCAAACGCAATGTTATCTTATAACATATCAAATGCAGAGATCGCCATGCTCCCGATGAGGCTCGGAACCGCCATTTTGCTGGGACTGCTGGCCATGGGGCCAAGGACAACCGCGGCATCCGAACCGCCGTCGGTGGTGGTTTCGATCAAGCCTGTCCACGCGCTGGTTGCCGGCGTGATGGAGGGTGTCGCGAGCCCCATGCTCCTGGTCGATGGAAGCGCGTCGCCGCATGCGTACTCGCTGAAGCCGTCCCAGGCAGGCGCTCTGGCCGAAGCCGATCTCGTGGTCTGGATCGGCGAGGGCTTCGAATTTTTCCTTGAGGCACCGATGGAATCGCTGGTGCCGGAGGGGCACGGGCTCGAGCTCGCCGACCTGTCGACGATCGCGCTGCTGCCGGTGCGCGAAGGCGGGGTGTGGGACGCGCTCGATCATGGCGCGGGCGGCGATACCGATGATGCGCACACGGACGAGCACAGCGATCACGATCGCGCGGATGAAGAAGCCGGGCACGATCACGCGCATGACGGCTACGATCCGCATATCTGGCTCGACCCCGATCATGCCGTTGCGATCGTCGCGGCGGTCGCCGAACGGCTGCGGTCGATCGATCCGACGAATGCTGGCTTGTACGGCGACAATGAATCCGCGCTGATCGAACGGCTTCATGCGCTCGATACGGAAATGCAAACCATGCTCGCGCCGCTGCGCGACATTCCGTTCATCGTCTTTCACGACGCCTATCAGTATTTCGAGCGCCATTACGGTCTGCACGCGGCGGGCTCGATTACCCTCGATCCCGAACAGAAGCCGGGCGCGGCGCGGCTCGCGGCCATCCGCAATCGGTTGGGCGAGGGCGGGGTTGTCTGTGCCTTCGCCGAACCCGGCTTCGACGGCGCATTACTGGAAACGGCAACCGAAGGGACCGACGTGCGTCTGGGGAGGCTCGACCCCGAGGGCATCGCCCTCGAACCGGGCCCGGCCCTGTACCCGGCCCTGATCCGCAATCTCGCCGCCTCGCTGGCGGAATGCCTGGCGCCCACGGGCTGACGCCCCGGGATCGCGGGGTACGATTAGCGGCCGCAAACGATTTGGAGTAGTCTTTCGGTTCGGCTGTCCGGGTGGGCCGGCGCCGGAAGGGGGCATGTCATGGCTGCATCGCGCATCGAACTCGACTGGTCGCAACTGCTCGGTTTCGACCAGGCCAATCCGGGTTCCGACCCGTTGAGACACTCGCCCAAGATCGGTCAGAAGGACGCGATCGGGTTCGTTAGCGCCGCCGCGACGCCGCTCCGCGCGAAGGTCGGTGACAAGGGTCAGATTCGCCGCGACAACGCGGCCACGATCCATGCCCTGCGGGCGAAAGTCGGGTTGAAGGGCACCATCAAGCGTTAGATCCGGTTTCGTCCATATCGAATCCCGCCGCCGACAATCGCGTGCCGGCGGACGGTTGATCCTGTCATCACGGAGCCGCTCGCATGAAAGCCGAATGCGTCGTCGATATTCGCAGCGAAGTCGGCGAAACGCCGATCTGGGACGAGGCCGCTGGCGTCCTGTACTGGATCGATTGCCTCGCGCCTGCCGTGCATCGCTTTCGGCCGCGCGACGATTCCGACGAGATCGTGCCGCTGCTGATCGATAGCGGTCATGTCGGTGCGATCGCATTGGTCGAGGGCGGGGGCTTTCTCGTGCTCGCCGGCAGCGGCCTGTGGCTTTATCCGGCCGATGGCGAACGTCGGCTCCTGGCGAAGCCCGACGAAGACCGGCCGCAGAATGTCGTGAACGACGGAAAATGCGATCCGCAGGGCCGCTTCTGGTTCGGCACCATGCACAATCAGAGCAAGGAAGAGAGCGGGCGCCTGTTCCGCTACGACAGCAAGCGCGGGCTCGTGCCGATGGACGAAGGTTTTTCCTGCTCGAACGGAATGGGCTGGAGCCCCGACGGTCGCACGATGTATTTCGTCGACATGATGCCCGGCCGCATCCTTGCCTATGATTTCGACGGCAAGACCGGCAGCATCTTGAAGCGCCGCGTGTTCGCGCAGGTGTCGAAAGACGAAGGCATTCCCGACGGACTCGCCGTCGACAATGACGGCGGCGTGTGGGTTGCGCACTGGGATGGCTGGTGCCTCAGCCACTACGCGCCCGACGGCAAGCGCATCGCGAAGATCGATCTGCCGGTGCAGCGTCCGACATGCCCGGCGTTTGGCGGCGCCGACATGCGCGATCTCTATGTGACCTCGGCCGCGATGGACATCAGCGCGGACCAGCTCGCAAAAGGCCCGCTCGCCGGCAGTCTCTTTCGCCTGCGCGCCGATGTGGCAGGACCGAAGGCGGTGCGGTTCAAGCCGTAGTTCGTGTTCGATCGGATGAAATCAGTATTGCTCCAGGTGAATCGTTAGGCACCTTTGGCAAACCGTTGCAATCATTAGAGCATAATCGCCTTAGTTGAAGGTCGTAGTATATTAACCTACTATCTGTAGGTGACCAGACCTCAGGGGGGTGGCAATGGTTGCTTCAAGCAGAGTGCTCGCACGTATTGCCCAGCAAGTTCGCCGATATCAATCCATTTTGACAGCGGCCCGAAGCCGCGATGTAAGCGAGGCCGATACCGTCAGCATAATCCGCGACATGCTGGCTGACGTCCTCGGGTACAACAAGTTCAGCGAAGTAACAACAGAGTTAGCTATCCGAGGTACATTTGTAGACCTCGCGGTCACAGTAGAAGAGTCGATTCGATTTTTAGTCGAAGTAAAAGCGATCGGGATCGAGCTAAAAGATAATCATGTTCGGCAAGCGATCGACTATGGAGCAAATAAGGGAATCGAATGGGTTGTCCTAACAAATGGAATACGTTGGCGTGTTTACCGTATCTTGTTCAAGCAGCCGATAGATAAGTCTTTGGTGTTCGAGTGCGATTTAGTTGAGACATCTGCAAAGGACAATCAGCTGTTAGAATGCTTTGGGAACATTAGTCGGGAAGGTTACACGCCTTCATCAATGAATGAGTTCTATCAACAGCGCCAAGCTGTCAGTCGATTCACAATAGGCGCGCTATTGGTCAGTGAGCCTGTTTTGGATGTATTGCGTCGTGAGCTTAGGCGTATAGCGCCCAGTGTAAAAGTTGATGAAGAGTTTCTCCGAGATGTATTGGAAAATGAAGTTATAAAGCGTGACCTTTTGGACAGCGAGCACACTGCAGAAGCAAAGAAGCTGGTGCGTAAGTCACGAAAAGTTACACTCCGCCAGGTCAGGAAGGCGGTGAATGAGAAGCCAGCATCGTTAGATGCAGTGGAGTCAGAATCGGCTGGCGAGCAAGTGTAGCTGGATTCGATCGCCGTCTCTTGCGCACCGGGGGCCCACTCGGCTCTGGCCGGCAGGGCGTTGCGCGATCTCGGTTACGCGGATGTGCGAAATCTGGGTGCATTCAAGGACTAGGTCGAAGTGGACGGCGCGGTCGGAAAAGACAAATCCGCCGGCTAGTTCTGCGGCGTGCCGCACTGCGAGTCGCAAATCGCATTGTCACAGTCGCAAAGTCGGTGCGCCGATTGGCTCCGTTCGCCGCCGTACGGCAGCGACAAATACGCTTCCGTCTAAGCCGATCCTGCGCATGAAGCGCTGTCCTATACGAACGGCATAACCGGCAACGCATTTTTTACGCCTCCACAAAAATCACACAGCGCCGGACATCGTTGTTGATTGTCAAAGCGGCCCGCTGCACCGGACACTGCGCGCGGTGGCCGAGACGAATCCGCATTGTACGCAGCGACGGAGAACAATATGTCCGCGACCACGGAGAAATCGCCACCATCGCGAACCGCATCAGCGCCAGGCTCAACAGCGCCTACCATGTCTCGCCGTGTCGCACTTGCCCGGCTCGGCTTTGCCTCGACGGTCGTGTACATGGCGCCGGTTCTCGCCACACTGAGCGATGCACGCGCGGGTGGCAGCTCGTACGGTGCAGGCTCGGACCCGCTTCGGCGCGGTTCGGCCTCGGTCGTCGAACCATCGGCCATCGACGGTAGCGGGCCGAGCACCTGAGCGGCACGCAGCCGCCCCGCTGGGCAGTGCGCCGAAGTTATGACTGGAAATCGAATCCCGAAACGCGGCAGGTCTGAGCACGACGAACCGCCGGATATTGTCATGACGCCAAGTACGCCGCGGACTCCGTCCTTTTTCGCTGCCGGCGATGGCGGTTTCGCACGCTCGAGCGGCTCGATCCGGCCATGAGCGATATCGGCCGCCCGGACCCGGTTCCCGCTGCCGATGGTCCCGCCGCCGACACCGGCCTGCTGACCTTCGCCAATCTCTCGCGGCCGATCGCGTTCTTCGATAGCTGGCCGGTCGCGGAAATCCTGCTCCGTTTGTTGCGCGGCTGGCCGCTGGTGACCGACCGGCTCGCCGGCGGCCCTCCCGCCATCACGGTCCGCCGCGAGGGCGGCCTCTATCGCGTCGACTGTGGGTGGAGCGAGGGTGCCCGCGATCTCGCGGACCCGATCGATGCCGCCTGTGCGCTGATCGCCGAACTGATCCAGGCGCTCCTCGCGGAGCAGGGCAAACGTCTCTGCCTGCATTCGGCGGCAGTCGAGATCGACGGTCGACTGATACTGTTCCCGAGCGATTACCGGGCCGGCAAAAGCACGTTCGTCGCGGCACTCGCGGCCCGCGGGGCGCGGATCTTTTCGGACGATGTGCTGCCGCTGACGGCGGATCGCGGCTTCGGCATTGCGCCCGGCCTGTCGCCGCGGCTGCGTCGGCCGCTGCCGAACGACATCAGTTCGGGGCTGCGTGCGTTTGTCGACCGGCATTGCGGGCCGACCAGTACCCGTTACCGCTATCTCGATCTTGGGCCGATGCATCTCGCCGCCTTCGGCGAGGTCGCCCCGATCGGTGCCTTCGTGCTGCTGGAGCGCGAGACGGGGGCCGAGGCGCGGCTCTTCGAGACCAGTGCGGCCGAGGTGCTGCGTCGCCTCGTGCTGCGCAATTTCGCGCGGTCGATGCCGGCTTCGGTCATCCTCGCGCGCCTCCACGGGCTGGTCGAAATCGGCCCGCGCTATCGGTTGCGCTATGCGCGAGCGGAAGAGGGTGCCGACCTGGTGCTGCGCGCCGCGAAATCATGGGGCAGCGATGCGACCGGTCGACCCTGGCCGGCGAGCCCGCCGCCCCGACCGTTGGCGGCTGTTCCCCTCGCGGCATTGCCGCCGGGCTGCTTCCTGCGCCATCCCGCGGTCTCGGAAACGACGGTCGACCAGGAGGCGTTTCTCACCGATCCGACCGGCTGGAGCATTCACTACCTCAACCCGCTGGGCACGGCGCTGTGGCGGCTTTTCTCCCAGCCCATGTCGATCGCCGATGCAACCGAGATCCTGCACGCGGCCTTTCCGGAGCGTTCGCGCGCGCAGCTCGCGAAGGATGTCGGTCAGTGGGTGCTGCAGGTCCGTGCGCAGGGCTTTCTGATTTCGGGCGACGATCCTATCGGACAGGGCGACGAGATGGCGCAGCGCCGCGCGGGCTAAGGTTTCCCGGTGCGCGGGGCGGAGGATGTCGCAATCGATCCGCGCGACCGGCCGAAGGCGCGCCGCCGGCCCGCGCGTTCAGCCCTCGCGCGCGCCGAACAGCACGCGCGAATCGAACCGATGTAACCGCTCGCGGCCGATCAGGTCGATGCGGAAGCCGCGCGGGAATAGATTACGGATCGCCGGGTCGGCGACATCGAGCCCGCCGGTAAAAGCGCCAAACGCCGGCAGTACGAGCCGGGTGCCGTCATGCACGAAGCAGCGGCCGGTCACCGTTCGTCCGCGCCAGTTCACGCCGGCGCGCGGATGGTAATGGCCCGAGATTTCGCCGGCCGCGACGGTCGGTGCCTTTCGGTTGCGCGATGTTTGTGCCGCAATCCGAGCGGCATGACGGAACAGCAATGGCCCCTCGACCCATTCGGCGAGCACGCGCCCGCCGAGCCCGTGCGGTTCCGGGTCGTGATTGCCCTCGATCCAGATCCAGTCGCGCCGGTCCATCAATGCGGCAAGACGCGCGCGATCGTCGGCTGAAATACGGGCGACCGCATCGCCATCGTGGAGGCTGTCGCCGAGGCAGACGATCCGCGCCGGTGCGAGGCGCGCGACGATTGCAGCCAGACGAACCAGCGTCTCGGTCGTATCGTAGGGCGGCAGCAGCCGGCCCGACGGGGCATAGCTCGAACCCTTCTCGAAATGCAGGTCGGCGACGATCAACGTCGCGCGCTCGGGCCAGAAGAGCGCGCCCGACGGATCGGCGACGAGTGCGGCGCCGTTGATGCGGATGGCAACACTCAAAGCGGCAGCTCGGGCACGGGGTCGTCATCGGTGAACTCGGCCATCGCCTCGGCGATCAGCGTCGTCGCGGCCTCGTCCATCAGCTCATCGAGGGCGGCACCGTAAACCGATTCCTTGCCGATCTCGAGCAAGGCGGGTACGGCGAGCGGCGAGAGGCGGCGCAGTCTTCGATGCCGGATCCTGCCCTCGACACGGGTCAGCATGTCGCCGAGCCGCTTGATATCGGTCAGGCCGCCGGCCGCGTCGGTGCGCGTCGCCTGCAGCAGGATATGCTGCGGGTCGTGCCGGCGCAGCACATCGTAGATCAGATCGGATGAAAAGGTCACCTGCTTGCCCGTTTTCTGCTCGCCCGGATGGCGCCGCTCGATCAGCCCGGCGATCACCGCGACATTGCGGAAGGATCGCCGCAGCATACTCGATTCGTCCATCCAGGCCTCGAGATCGTCGCCCAGCATGTCGGGCGCGAACAAGGCCGCGACATCGCGGACCGGTTTCAGACTCCACACCGCGATGATGTAGTCTGTCGCGACGAAACCGAGCGGATGCAGCCCCGCGCGCTCCATGCGCCGGGTCAGCAGCATGCCGAGCGTCTGGTGCGCGTTGCGTCCCTCGAAGCAATAGGCGACCAGAAACTCCTTGCGACCGCGCGGAAATGTTTCGACCAGCAGTCCACCCGGCTCCGGCAGCTCGGAACGCAAACGCTGAATCTCGAGCCATTCCTGCACGGCGGGTGGCAATGTGCGCCAGCGGCCGGGCTCGGCGAGCAGGCCGCGCACGCGCGCGGCCAGCATGGTGGTGAGCGGCAGTTTGCCACCCTCATAGGCGGGCACTTTCGGGTCCTCGTTCGAGCCGCCGCGCGTAACCTCGGCATGCAGCTCGCGCATGCCCACATAGCGCAGCAACTCGCCGGCGAACACGAAACTGTCGCCCGGCACGAGGCCCTGCACGAAATACTCCTCGATCTCGCCCAGCACGCGGCCGCGTTTCAGTTTCACGCGGATCATTGGCTGCTGCACGATGGTGCCGACATTCATCCGATAGCGGCGCGCGAAACCGGGCCCGGCGATTTTCCAGCGCCCGTCCTCGTCCTGCGCGAGGCGATGCCATTGCTCGTAGCGCCGCAGCGCGTATCCGCCCGTCGCGACGAAATCGAGCACGGCATCGAAGGTCGCGCGCGGGAGTTCGGCATAGGGCGCGGCGCGCGTTACCTCCTCGTAGAGGGTGTCGGCGGTGAACGGCGCCTCGCAGGCCATGCCGGTGATGTGTTGCGCCAGCACGTCGAGCCCGCCCGGTTTCGGCGGATCGCCATCGAGCTCGCCGGCTTTGACCGCTTCGAGGGCCGCCCGGCATTCCAGAACTTCAAAGCGATTGGCAGGAACCAGCAACGCGCGGCTCGGTTCGTCATGGCGGTGATTGGCGCGGCCGATGCGCTGCACCAGCCGGCTTGCACCCTTGGGTGCGCCGATCTGGATCACCAGATCGACGGCGCCCCAGTCGATCCCGAGATCGAGCGAGGACGTCGCCACGACGGCACGCAGGATACCGCGCGCCATCGCGGCTTCGACCTTGCGGCGCTGCTCGGGTGCAAGCGACCCGTGATGCAGCGCGATCGGCAGATTGTCGTCGTTCAGGCGCCACAGAGCCTGAAATACGATCTCGGCCTGCGCTCGCGTGTTGACGAAGACGATGGTGGTATCGGCGCGCTTTACCGCCTGATAAACCTCAGGCAGCGCGTGCGTCGCCATATGGCCGGACCAGGGCAGATATTCGCTGGTCGCCAGGATTGCGACATCGGCCGCGGGGCCGGCGGCGCCGCGCACGATATCGACCGGTGCGTGGCCTGCCGAATGATCCACGATGTGCAGATCGGGGGCGCGGCCCGTCGGCGAGAGAAAAGCGAGCAGATGGCGCTCGTCGGCGACCGTGGCGGAGAGACCCACGCGACGCAGGTCGGGACTGAGCGATTGCAGCCGGGCGAGGCCGAGCGCCAGCAGATCGCCGCGCTTCGTGTTGGCCAATGCGTGAAGCTCGTCGACCACCACGCGCTCGAGCCTGCCGAAGATCGTCGGTGTGTCCGCATAGGACAAAAGCAACGCCAGCGACTCCGGCGTGGTCATCAATATCTGCGGCGGTTTGCGCCGCTGGCGCCGGCGTTTATGCGCGGGCGTATCGCCTGTTCGCGTTTCACACTCTATCGCCAGATTCATTTCCGCAATGGGAATTTCGAGATTGCGGTGAATGTCGACGGCGAGCGCTTTCAGCGGCGAGATGTAGAGTGTGTGCAGGCCGGTGCCGCGTTTGGCCGGGTTTCTGCCCGGTTCGTCCGCAGTTTTGTTCGGCGCGTTGCCCGCGAGCGCGATGAGGCTCGGCAGGAATCCGGCCAGCGTTTTGCCGGCGCCGGTCGGTGCGATCAGCAGCGCCGAGCGCCCGGCGCGGTCGACATCGATCATCGCAAGCTGGTGCGGAAAGGGCCGCCACCCGCGCGCGGCGAACCAGCGCCGGAACGAGGCGGGGAGGGCGGTCTTAAGGGGTGCGTTCACCCGGCAATCATAATGGCCCGACCGCCGAGGGCGAACCGGTTCTGACGCGACTAAAGCGGCGCGGCTGTGTCCGGCTGATCGGTCGGCGTCCGGATCCAGGTCAGCGCCAGTTCATAGAGGATCGAGAGGATGATCGGCCCGAGGAACAGGCCGATGAGCCCGTGCGTGATCGTGCCGCCGATCACGCCGATGATGATGACGAGCATCGGCGTCTTGAGCCCCCGCGCCATCAGATAGGGCTTCAGCAGATTGTCGATCAGAAGGAGGGGAAGGATCGCGACGGTGAAACCGGCCGCAGCACCGGTGTCCAATGTCATCCAGGCCCACACGATCGTCGGTGCCATGACCAAAAGCGGCCCGATCTGCACGATGCAGAACAGCAGCAATGCAAACGCGATCACGCCGGGGGCCGGCACGTCGAAGAGTGCCAGAACGATGCCGCCATAAATGGCCTGTAGCACCGCAACGCCAATCACACCGCGCGAGATATTGCGAATTGTCGCGCCTGCGAGGTCGACAAACCCCGCGCCGCGCTCGGCCGAAATACGCCGGCCGAAGTGACGCGCGTCTTCGGCGTAGCGCAGCCCGAAACCATAGAGAAACCCGGCCATCACGACAGAGACCGCGAACAGCACGACGCCGATGCCGAGCCCGGCAATCGTGTGGAGCGCCATGTTTCCGACGGGCAAAAGCTTCGGGCCGTATGTCTTCAGGGCAGTTTCGAGATTGGCCGAAGCAAGCGTCCAGATGCGGTGCAGGGATTCGCCGATGAGCGGCCAGCCGGCAACGCTGTCGGATGGTGCCGGTACGCGGACTGAGCCGCTCTCGAGGCCGGTCGCCAAGGATTGGATGCTTTCAGCAAAGCTCGCCACCAGCGCGCCGATAGGCCCCAGCACCAGGGCCAGCGTGACGAGCGTGATCAGGGTTGCCGCAAGCCAGCCGCGTCCGCCAAGCCGGGTGCGCAGCCACGCATAGAGCGGGTAGAGAGCGACCGTCAGGATGATCGCCCAGATCACCACGTCGATGAACGGTGCGATCAATGTCAGCGCCCAGTAGACGAAAAGGGCCAGCAGACCGAGCCGGATCGCGATATCGACGATACGTGCTTCGGCCGATTTTTGCGGCGGTGTCGGATCGATTCTGTCGGTCATGCTCATCGCCTTTGCCGTGAACGCCCGATCTCGGCCGCTGCCTCGATTCGGACCCGCGTTGGGCCATCATAGAGCCGTCGCCTTGTTGTTGAAGAGCGGGTTGGCTGAAAGACAAATACGGCCTCTCCTGGCAGGTGTTTCCGGCGGTGATGCGCGAGATTCTGGTCGACCCCGATCGCGCGAAAGTGGAGCGCGTCACCGCGGCCTACATGAAGATGAAGAAATTCGACCTGGCCGCAATCGAGCGCGCTTATAAGGGATAGAGGCCGCGCGCGGTCCTCGCTGCGCGGCGATTGCGTCTGTACTTCCGACGGCGCGACAGCGATCATGCGCGCCGCGATCGGGCCTGGCAGGGGGACATTCAAGATGACGAAAGCGGAGCGTCCGCTCGGCATTCTCTGCGCGCTGCCGGAAGAGATGCAGTTGCTGGCGGCGAACCTCTCGGACCCGCGCCCCGACGAGCGCGCCGGAACGACGTTCCTGTCGGGTACCCTCGACGGCTCTGCGGTCACGATTGCCGAAGGCGGCATCGGCAAGGTCGGTGCAGCGCTCGCAGCGACCCTGCTGCTCGAGCGGTTCGATTGCCGCACGCTGATCTTCTCCGGTGTCGCCGGCGGGCTCGATCCCGCGCTAGGGATTGGCGACATCGTGATCGCCGAGCGACTGATCCAGCATGATTACGGGGCGGTGGTCGGCGACGCGCAGGTGACGTTCCGCGGCGGCGACTTTCCCCTGGGCGGCACGCGGCGCGATCCAGCGTTCATGCTCGATCTGCTGCTGCTCGAACGGCTGAAGGCAGGGCTCGCCGGCTATGCGCCGCCGAAGCTCGCGGCGAGCGTGCTGGGCGATGTGAAGGGGCGACAGCCGCAGCTCGTCTTCGGTACCGTCGTGACCGGCGACATTTTCGTGAACAGCGCAACGATGCGCGAGCGGCTGCACGAACGCTGGTCCGCACAGGCCGTCGAGATGGAAGGCGCGGCAGTGGCGCAGGTCGCCGAACGCTTTGACGTGCCGGCCATTGTGATCCGCGCGCTCAGCGATCTCGCGGGTGCCGAAAGCCACATGGATTTCGGACAGTTCCTCGACGTCGCGTCCGAAGCCGCGGCCGATGTGGTGCGGCGCGTCGTGCGCGTGGTGGCATGATCGCTTATAGAAAAATCGTTTACCGCGGTGGAAAAACAATTAGAGACACAAATGCCCTTCTTTGAGAAACAGTAGCTCTTCGCAATCGAGTCAAAGCAATTCGACCTGTCGAAATTGCTAATACCGTATCAGACATTCGGACACGAAATAGAGGATCGTAATCGGCGGTATGCCTTTTTTCCTGCAAGTCAAATAGAGCAGTCGCAAATGCTTTAATCTCTAGCGAGAACCCACCGGCCGGTTGAAATGAAGCATACTTAGCCGGCATCGTTGGTTTAGAAACATCTTCACAAATTGACCGCAATGTTTTGTGATCGATACTGCGATAGAGTAGAGTGTAACGTGGTATATGGCGCTGGGTTCTGCCCACAAAATCATCCGCGGCTTCGGTCAAAATCGCATGAAAAAGTGCATAGTAAGCAGTCGAAATTGCGCGCCTTAAGTCTGCCTGTCTTGGTGCTCCGACTCCAGCAACTGCGGTTGTCAATCGAAGCGCTTGATCAAGCAGATGATCGGGATTTATGACTGGCATCCTTTTTTAACTCTGCTTCCGTTGCGTATTCAATTATTGGAACATCATCCTCCTGCATCTCACGGAGGCGTTCCCGCAGATTGATCGAGGCTAAGAGTGCAGAGCCATCTTGCAATTTCTGAATGGCATCGGCGGATATGACAATTGTAATCCGAATTGCTGCGCGTCCTTGCGAATCTGTGGCGGGCTCAGAAATCACTCGAACGATGTTTTCATCTCCGAGACTCTTACCCAATGCCTGCCGAATAAGTCGTTCTCTAGCTATAGTTGGTTTGATGCGAGACCTATAAAATCCAGACTTCCATTTAGACCGCTGCACATCAGAAGGCTCTACTTCAACAACAACGTGTTTGTAACCCGCATATGTAAGGTCGCGCCGTGAGTCACCAAAGCGGGGTGTCTCGTCTAGATCAGACAAAAAGTTATCTTGACGCAGTTCAAAAAGCCTAACTGCCTCTGGTAGTGGCAGGCGAGCCCAAGGGGCACCTTTAGTTGGCTCGCTCCCCTCATATACCGCCCAAATTTTAGCCATGATCAGTTCTTTGACTTGATTGAAAATGTGTTCAGTGTATCAACATAATCTAAACCTATCTGGAGAGAAAGCGCCGCTTCTCGCCAGCCGGCGGCTGGAGATTTATGGGGCGCTATGTTGCCGCACCCATCAGCGCGTCATGGACGAATTTCTGGAAGAAATGCACATGATGCTCGCTGAAATCGGGGCGGCTGCGGTCGACCACGAACCGACCCTGGCGATAGCCGCGCGAATGCAAACCCTTCTGCACCCGTTCGCAGATGCCGACATCTTCGGGAATCAGCGTCGTCTTCATGTAGTCGACCAGGCGCCGGTCCTGTTCGTCCAGTTCCGCTTTCGAAAACAGAAAATCCCAGCGTTCGATCGTCGTCTCGGGTCCGGCCGGAATCACGTGTGAAATCACGTAGTTCGGCGTTCCCGGGAACATCAGCGGGATCGTGGTCGGCCAGACGAAACCGAACAAGGCCTGCTGTTCGATCCGGTCGAGTTTGTAAGCGCGATTGTCGCGCTCGTTCGCCTCGATTGCGTGGCTGAAGGTGATGCCGTCATCTGACCAGACAGAGCGGCCGACATAGCCGACCAGCTCCATCAGCGCCGGATGATTGGCAGCGCAGTGGTAGCATTCGTGGTTGTTGTCCACGACGGTCTTCCAGTTGGCGGCGATGATACGCTCGAAGCGCTCGGCGAAGACGAGTTCCTCCATGCGCGGGCAGGTGCGCTGCAGATCGGCCAGCAGCTTGCCGGCCTTGTCGACCAGCGGGTTGGCGTCGCGATCGAGATTGACGAACAGCAGCCCGCCATAATTTTCGAGCCGGACTTCCTTGAGCGCGGCATTCTCGGGGATCCATCCTTCGAGGCTGTCGCGGCCGCGCGCGCCGCGGAAGTTGCCGTTGGTCTCGTAGCACCATTGATGATACGGGCAAACGATCAGGCGGCTATTGCCGATACCTTCGAGCAGCGGATGGGCACGATGGCTGCAGACATTGTAGAAGGCGCGCAGCGCGCCATCGCCGTCGCGCATGATGAACACACTCTGATCGGCGACCATGCCGACATAATAATCGCCAGGCTTCGCGACCTGGCTGACATGGCACTGGTAGATCCAGTTCTGATAGAAAATGGCGGCGCGTTCCGCGGCATAGACGGCGGGATCGAAGTACCAGTCGGCCGGCAATGTCCACGAATCCTCGGCGACCGGCGCGAAGCGGCCGGCGTCGAATGGGGCCCAAGTCGGAGCGCGATGTTCCATCGTCGTCAGCAGCCCGCGACGCAGGTGGCGGCGGCATCGAAGCTCATGGTCTTTCCGCTGAGCGGAACATGCACGGGCACCTCGCTCGCCTCGATGAAGGCGGCGGTGCGCGTCTCGGGCAGGACCACCCCATTGCGCGTCGCCTCTTCGTTCGCATGCGAGGGAATGACCGAAGCGGGCTGTACCAGTTCGTTGATCACATAGGCGGCCTCCCTCGGGCCGGTCGTGAACACATCGCCGATATTCATCACGACGAGCTTCGCCCCGTAATGGCCGCGCACCACGAGATCCTGTTCGGCGGTGATACCGGTATCGCCGGAGAGATAGACGACGAGGCCGTTCGAGAAGGTCAGCACATAGCCGGTCGGCGGGCCGACATCGCCGGCGATGCCGGCTTCTCTCATCATTTCGGCAAGCTCGCCGCCAATGAAATCGGGTCCGAGACCGTTGCTGTGTGCGGCCGGCACGGTCGTGATCGAAACGCCGCCGACATTGCGATTGCCGCCGAAGCGGACGCCGAGCGATTTTGCCGGATCGCCGCCGGCGGCTTCGAGACGCTTGGCGAAAAACGCGGGCATTTCGCTGCCGGTGACGATGGTGGCGCCTTTGGCAACCGCGATCTCGACGCTGTTCGAGTGCGGCGTGGTGGAGACCGAGGCATCCGGTTCGGCACAGGTTCCGGCATTCACCGCCGGCAAACGCCGATCGCCGACATGATCGCCATGCACATGGCTCACCAGCACGATGTCGATCCGGCCAAGCCGCGGATCGTCGGCGCCGGCCACGGTGCGGCCGACGTCATAGAGAATGCGGGTGCCGTTCGGGTCCTCGAAGACGAACGCGCGATCCATCGCGCAGAACTCGCCTTCCTGGCCGCCGAGCGACGTCACCAGGACAAGATCGGCGGCGGTTGCGGGTGAGGGGGTGAGCGCGGCCGCGAAGGGGATGAGCGCAAACGCCGTGGCGACCGGGATCAGGCTTCGATGCATGGCGGTTCTCCGTGCAGGGCCGATCCCAAAGCCTAGCCCAGCGCAGCGCAGAATGCACGGCCCGCTGTGACGGATCGCGGCCCGAGAGAGAAGGCGGCTGGGATCGTTCCGGACGGCGAAACGACCCCGCGTCCGCTACCCCAGAAGCTGTTCGCCCGCTTCCTTCAATCCAGCATGAATCGAATCGACCAGCTCGTCGATCTGCGGCGTGGTGATGATCAGCGGCGGCGACATGACCAATGTCTCGAAGCTGACGCGCAGGATCGCGCCATGAGCCATGCAGCAGTTGCGCGCGACTTCGCCCGCCGACATCGGCGGATCGATCCGTGCCCGCGTCTTCTTGTCGGCGACCAGTTCGACCGCGCCCAGCAGACCGATCGAACGCACCTCGCCGACGATCGGCAGATCGTTGAGGCGCTTCAGCGCCTTCGCGAGATACGGGCCGGTTTCCTTCGTCACTTTCTCGCCGAGTTTTTCGTCTTCCATGATCTGGATGTTGCGCAGCGCGACGGCGGCCGCGACCGGATGGCCGGAATAGGTGAAGCCGTGCATGAACCAGCCTTCGTCGATCAGCGGCTTGGCCACGCGATCGCTGACCGCGACCGCCGAGATCGGCAAATAGCCGGAGGAGAGGCCCTTCGCCATCGCGACCAGATCGGGCTTGATGCCCATGGTCTGGAAGCCGAACCACTCGCCGGTGCGCGCGAAGCCGCAGATGACTTCGTCGGCGATCAGCAGCACGTCATGCTTGCGGCAGATCTTCTCGACCGCCGGCCAGTAGGTCTTGGGCGGGATGATGACGCCGCCGGCACCCTGCACCGGCTCGCCGATCACGGCACCGACCTTGTCGGCGCCGATCTCGAGTATCTTGTCTTCGATCGCCTTCGCCATGCGCAGGCCGAACGCATCGAGATCCTCGCCCGGCTTCGCATATTCGAAGGCATAAGGCGGATCGACATGGACGAAGCCCGGCAGCGGCAGGCCGCCCTGTTCGTGCATGTTGCCGTATTTGGTCATCGATGCGGCCGCCATCGTGCTGCCGTGATAGGCGCGCTCGCGGGCGATGATGGTCTGTTTCTCGGGTTTGCCGACGAGGCCCCAGTAATGACGCACGATGCGCGCGATCGTGTCGTTCGCTTCCGAACCGGAATTGGCGAAGAACACATGATTCAGATCGCCGCCGAGCAGTGACGTCACCTTGCCGGCAAGTTCGACGGTCGCGGGCGTGGATGAACCAAAGAAGCTGGAATAATAGGGCAGCTCGCGCATCTGGCGGCTCGCCGCTTCGACCAGTTCCTCGCGGCCATACCCGACATTGACGCACCACAGCCCGGACATGCCGTCGAGATAGCGCTTGTTGTCGATGTCCCAGATATAGACGCCGTCCGCGCGCGAGAAAATCAGCGCGCCGCCATTCTCGACATTCTGCCGGTTGTTCGTGAACGGATGGATGTGGTGATCGGCATCCAGCTTGCGCAGCCGCGCCTTGTCGTAGTTCCCGCGCATGACGGTCATGGCGTTTCTCCCGGTGTTGCTCGCCTGATTGTTCATCGTCCGATTGACGCCATTAAGGCAGCCGGCCGGGCATTGGGCAAGCCGGGCGGGTTGCGTTGCGTGCGCGGCCGTTATGCGCGGTCAATCGCCTGATCGAACGACCATTTTTATAGGAAATGCACCACAGAGACACGGAGGAGGGCGAGGTTTCTCGTTGTCCTCCGTGTCTCTGTGGTGAAATCGCTTTATCTCTGTCGGTCCTTAAGAGACGGGATTCGAGGTGCAGCGCGCCGGCCTATTTGCCGGCCAGCGCCTCGCGCAGTCGGCGGACGCGGACAGCGAGCGCCGCCGTCTCATAGGGATCGCGGGCATGACCCCAGACGGGACCCGGCCAGGCCGGGTCGTCCTTCTGCCGGGCGAGCACATGGACATGGAACTGGCGCACCTCGTTGCCGAGCATGCCGATATTGACCTTCTCCGGCTTGAACAGCTTGTCGATGCCGCGGCTCGCGCGCGCGATTTCCTCGACCAGCGTTTTGCGGTCCGCCGGGTTGAGGTCGTGCAGGTCCGTGATATCGGCACGCCGCGGAATCAGGATCAGCCAAGGCCATTGCTGGGCGTTCATCATCCGCACATCCGAGAGATCCCAGGATGCGAAGGCGTAGCTGTCTTTGGCGAGACGTTCGTCGAGGCGGAATTCGGCGGCCATGGTTCCAGTGTCCGGTTAAAGCGGGCGGAGACTAGCCCCGGGCTTCCCGCGATGCCAGCCTTTCGGACGGCTCTCGACCGGGAGTGGCGCTGCCACCGGCTGTTCGCTTGCGTCGGGGCGCAATCCGGGGCAGGTAAGGAGCGGCGCAACCGCTGTCCGGGAGCCATCGCTTGTTCGCCGCCCTCCGATCCGTCGCCTCGCTGCTGCTCGGGGCCTGCATCCTGATCCTGGGCAACTCGCTGCTCGGCATTTTGCTGCCGATCCGCATGGGCGTCGAAGATCTTTCGCCCGAAATCGCCGGCGTCGTGATGTCGGCCTATTATTTCGGTCTGGTCGGCGGCAGCCTGTGGGGCAAGCGCATCATCGCGCGGGTCGGTCATATCCGCGCCTTCGCCGCCTTCGCCGCCGGCGCCTCGGCCGCAACGCTGCTGCATGCGCTCTGGTACGACCCGATTCCCTGGGCCCTGTTGCGCGTGCTGAGCGGCTTCTGCATGGCGGCTCTGTTCGCCGCGATCGAGAGCTGGCTCAACATGCGCAGCTCGAACGAAACGCGCGGCCAGGTACTCTCGCTCTATGTCGTGGTCGCCTATGTCGGATCGTCGGCTGGCCAGTTCCTGGTGAACTATGGCGACGTGCAGGCCTTGCAGCCCTTCATGCTGGTGGCGTTGCTGCTTACCGTATCGCTCATCCCGGTGGTGATGACGCGCGTCGCCGGCCCGGAGATCGGCGCGAGCGCGCGCCTCTCGCTGGCGAAACTCTATCGCATCTCGCCGGTCGGCGTGGTCGGTTGCGTCGTCTCGGGCATCATCACCGGCGCATTCTACGGCATGGGTGCGATCTATGCGCAGAATCTCGGCTATAGCGTGTTCGAGGTGTCGCTGTTCATGGGCGTGACGGTGATCGGCGGGTTGATCGCACAATGGCCGATCGGCCGCCTCTCCGATAAGTTCGATCGCCGCACCGTGATGTTCTTCGTGCTGCTCGTGCTGGCGGCGGCCTGCGTCGCCAATTACGGGCTCGCGCTCAGGCCCGACATGCCGTTGCTGCCAATCCTGATATTGATCGGTATCTTCGGCGGGGCGGCGGCCTCGGTCTATCCGCTCGCGGTCGCGCATGCCTGCGACTATGTCGAGCAGCCGCAGATGCTCGCGGCGTCGAGCGGCCTGTTGCTCTCCTGGGCACTCGGTTCGGCGGCGGGACCGGTGCTGGGTTCGCTGGTAATGGGCCAGTTCGCTGATCCGGCGCTTTTCCTGCTGATCGCGGCGGCGGGACTGTTCCTCGCGATCTTCGTGCGCTACCGCATGTCGCGCCGCATCGCGAAGCCATCGGACGAACAGACCAACTTCGTGCCGGTATCGACGATCGCGCTTGCGCCCACGGAACTCGACCCGCGGTCCGACACGCCGGAGGGCGAGGTGCTGCCGCCGGATCACGACCGCGGCGCGACCGCGAGCGCCTGAACCATCGATAGCAACGCACACCGCATGACCCTGCCGATGTTCATCATCGATGCGTTCGCCGAGCGCACGCTGGCCGGCAATCCCGCTGCCGTCTGTCCGCTCGAAACCTGGCTGCCGGACGACCGCATGCAGGCGATCGCCGCCGAAATGAATTTGTCCGAAACCGTGTTCTTCGCACCGGAACCGGGTGGCTCCTTGTCCGGCGGTGGCGACCTCGGCATCCGCTGGTTCACGCCGACGCGCGAGGTAACCCTGATCGGCCATGCGACGCTGGCCGCCGGCCATCTTATGTTCGAACGGTTGCGGCCGGGCGCGCGGGAAGTCCGTTTCATGAACGGCGGCGAGGCGATGATCGTGCGACGCGATGGCGCGGCCCTCATGCTTGAAATGCCGGCCTTGCGGCCGCGCCCGATCGAGGCGCCGGCGGCGCTGGCCGAAGGGCTGGGTGCGAACCCTCAGCGCGTCATGGCGGCAAAGCATTATCTTTGCGTGTTCGAGCGCGAGGAACAGGTGGCGGCACTGAAACCCGACATGGCCAGGATCGCGGCACTCGAATTGCCCGCGGTCATCGTGACCGCGCCGGCGGGCGACAGCGCGCGTTCGGATAAGGGCAGGCCCGCCGCCGATTTCGTCTCGCGCTTCTTCGCACCGGCCAATGGGGTTCCGGAAGACGCCGTATCGGGTGTCGCGCATCTCTGCCTCGCGCCCTACTGGGCGGAGCGGCTCGGCAAGAAAAAACTCGTCGGCCGGCAATTGTCGCAGCGCGGCGGCATCGTGCTGTGCGAGGATCTCGGCGACCGGGTGACGCTCGGCGGCAGCGCCGTCATCTTTCTCGAAGGCCGCATCGCGGATTGACGCAATGACCGGGACCGCGCGTATCGTGCTCCTCAACGGCGCCGGCAGCGCCGGCAAGAGCGCCATCGCAAAGGCGCTGCAGGCGATCACGGCCGAACCGTTCCTGCATGTCGAAATGGACGCGTTCATGGCGATGCTGCCGGACAGCTATTTCGGCGATCCGGCCGGCATGGTTTTCGAAACGATCCTCGACGATGGCAAGCCGTCGATCGTTATTCGTACCGGCCCGATGGTCGAGAACGCGCTGCGGGGCATGCGCCACGCCGTCGCCGCGATGGCGGCACAGGGCAATAACCAGATCGTCGACGATGTCATGCTGGGCGGCGAGAACGCCGAGTACACGGCGCTGCTTGCACCTTACAGGCTTTACCGCGTCGGTGTGTTCGCGCCGCTCGATGTGCTCGAAGCGCGCGAGCGGCAGCGCGGTGACCGAGAGCTCGGGCTCGCGCGCTGGCAGCATGAGCGCGTGCACCGGAACATCGTCTACGATCTCGAGCTCGATACCAGCCGTGCGACGCCGATGGAATGTGCGGAACGGATCAGGCGGACATTCGGGCTGTAGTCGTTCGCAGTATAAAGCGCGGGCGCGACCGGTTCAGTTCAACTGCGCCTGGGCGAGGCGGGCGGCGAACCAGTCATGCGCGATGCGGCGCGCCGCATCGGGGGTGAAGCGGCCATCGGACAAGGCCGCACGCAGCCACAGCCCGTCGATCAGGATCGACAGTCCTTCGGCGATCGCATCGGCTTCCTTGCGCGGCATCAGTTCGGTGAGTGCATGTGCGAGGTTGGTGTGCATGCGGTCGATCAGGATGCGCTGCACGCGGCGGAAGCTCGGATTGCAGTGAACCTGCGAACAGAAGGCGAGCCAGGCGGTGACGCCCTGCGGCGAGAGCACGCCGGTCGCGAGATTGCCGTCGATCACTGCCGCGACGCGGTCGCGCGGCGTCTTCGCATGGCGCAGCCGATCGACCGTGCCGGCGCGCACATCGGTCGCAAGCTGGCGCATCGTCGCCTCGAGCAGATCCGCCTTGCTTTGGAAATAATGGTGAACGATGCCGGTCGAGACGCCGGCCAGCGCGCTGATACGCTGCAGCGTTGCGTCGGCGAAGCCGTTCTCGTGGATCGCCGCGATGGTCGCTTCGATCAGTTGCCGGCGGCGGATAGGTTCCATGCCGAGCTTGGGCATCGGCGTCTCCTCGACCTCTAGGGCGATTCTTTTTATATTGGACAGCCAATCAATGAAAGAGCTAAATTCTCGGGAGGGCGGTCGCCGTCGTCATGGAAACGGCTATTTGCCGCGCGTTCGGGGCTCGCCCGGCGTGTGGTCATGTCGGGACCAGGTCCGGGGGGACCATAGCGGCGGCCGTCCACTGACATGGCACGGCCACCGATTGTCAGGATCGGTGGTTCAGGAATTGAGATGAAACAGGGCACCCGGATAAGGCGCATGCCAGGCGTCGGCCACGGCGGTCACATAGATCGTCGGCGGTGCGTTGCCATGCGACGGGCCGAAGGCGAGGTTGGTCGGATAGCGCATCGGCAGATCGATGCTGCCGGCGAGGCTTCCATCGGCTTCGAGCGTGAGCAATCGGCCGGTGCCGAAATGCGCGACATGCAGTCGTCCGTCGGCATCCAGTGCCATCCCGTCGCCGCCGGCATAGGGTTCGCGATCGAGTTCATGCGGCGCGACATGGCCGAGGCGGCAGAAGACGCGCGCGGCACCGAGATCGCGGAAGGCCGGCATGTCGAACATCAGAATGCGTTGCGCAAGATGCTCGCTGACATAGAGACGGCGGCGCGCGGCATCGTATGCAATGCCATTTGGAAAATGCAGTCCTTCGGCCAGCACGCGAATCTGTCCCCGCGGATCGAAATGCAGAAGCGCACCCTCGATCGGCGCCGCAACGTCGAAGCGGCCCGAGGCGGTGAAGAAAAACCCGCCATATCCGTCGGATGTCAGATCGTTAGGCCCAACGAATCCGTTGCCGTCGATGTCTCGATCCCAGCGTGCGCGCGTGGTTCCGTCCGCGCCGATGCGCAGCAGCGCGTTGCCGTCGAACGCGCAGAGCAGGAGATCGTCGCCCCAGGCCGCAAGCGCGCAGGGTCCGCTGCCGGCCTCCTGCCAGAGGACGTCGTTGCTTCGGCCGTTCCAGCTCATGATCCGGTGCGCGCCGTATTCGACGTACCAGAGCCGATCCCGATGCCAGAGCGGGCCCTCGGGATAGCACGCATCCCCATTGATCGCGTCCATCGCACCCATCCTGCGGCGATTTGCGGCGCCGCTCAATCGGGAACGCTATCATGGCTCTGATGCGCGGTGCCCGCTCCGAACTGCTGCCGTCGGCTGCGATCGCCTGCGTTGCCGCGACCTGGGGCGCCTATTGGCTGCCGCTCCGCCATATCGACGGGCTCGGCCTGCCGGGCGCCTGGGCCACGTCCATCATGGTGCTGCTCGCGACATTGGCGCTGGTGCCGGGTCAGATCGTCCGCTGGCGCCGGCTTGCGAATGGTGGCTGGCCGCTCCTCATCTCCGGGCTGCTGGCCGGCACGGCGTTCATTCTTTATTCGAACTCTTATGCCTTCACGTCAATCGTGAACGTGCTGTTCCTGTTTTACATCTCGCCGGTCTGGAGCACGCTGATGGCGCGCGTGTTTCTCGGCGAACGGATTTCGCCGATTCGCGTCGCAGCGATCGTCGCCGCATTCGGCGGGCTTGCAATTTTTCTGGGTGAAAGCGGTCAGTGGCCGATCCCGCGCAATGTCGGCGACTGGATGACATTGAGCTCCGGCATCACCTGGTCGCTCGCGACGATCGTCATACGCAAGTATCAGGGGCCCGATGCCGATCCCGCCCGTCGGGTCAACGGTCCCGGCGCGTACGAAAACACTTTCATGTTTTTTGGCGGCGGTTTGATCGCCGCCTTGTTGCTGCCGTTTCTGCTGCTGCCCGATCCGATCGGCGCGCTGCCGCCGGTTGCCGACTTTGGCCCCTATCTACCCTGGCTGATCGGCCTGGCATTGCTGTGGTGGGTGCCCAGTCAGTTCATGCTCATGTGGGGTGTACCGAAGGTGAGCCCGGGCCGCGTCGGCATTCTGCTGATGGCGGAGGCTTTGTTCGGCTCATTCACGGCGGCGCTGTTCAGCGACGAGCCGTTCGGCGTGCGCCAGATCACGGGCGGGCTGCTCATTCTGGGTGCCGCCATCGTCGATACGCTGGTCGTCCGCAGCGAAATTGCGCCCCGACCGACCAAACAGGTTCAACCCGCGGCCGGACAGTGACCGCGCCGGATTTTTCTGCCGAAGGAGAAAAGATATGAACGACCAGTCTCCCGCCACGCTGTTCACGCCACCCGGCAAGGTGAGCGAAACCCGGCCGTACAATTCGGATCCGGCGCGCGGCTATACGATCCCGGCGCATCATTACTACGACCCGGCGATCTATCAGGAAGAGCTGGAGGCGATTTTCTATCGCTCGTGGCTCTATGTCAGCCATGTCGAAAAGGTGCGCGATCCCGGTGACTATGTCACGACGACGATCGGCGACCAGAACGTGTTCGTCATTCGCGGCAAGGACAATGTGCTGCGCGCCTTTTACAACGTGTGCCAGCATCGCGGGCACGAGCTGCTCAAGGGTTCGGGCAATTCGAAAGTTATCACCTGCCCGTATCACGCCTGGAGCTATCACGCCGACGGGAAGTTGCGCACGGCGCGCGGCTGTCAGGACATGGTCGATTTCGACAAAGGGAACTTTACCCTGAAAGAGGTCGGCGTCGATGTGTTCTGCAACATGCTGTTCGTCAATCTCGATCCGAACGCATCGCCGGTGGCGACACAGCTCGACGGGCTCGAGGAAGAACTGCGACGGTATTGCCCGACGCTTGACGATCTGACCCACGCCGAGACTCTGCTGTTCGATGTCAATGCGAACTGGAAGAACGTCGTCGACAATTTCGTCGAATGCTATCACTGCCCGATCGGGCACCCGGCCTTTGTCGAGCTGGTCGACATGCCAAGCTACCGCACCAATACGCACCGGCTCTGGTCGAGCCATTGCGGCCATGCGAAATCGGGCCAGAACTCGGCTTACAAGTTCGAAGGTTCTCCGGAGGATACGGCATTTGGCGCCTGGTGGATCTGGCCGGACCTCACGCTGGTGATGAATCCGGGCTGCCCCAATCTCGTCGTTTTCCGCGTCAAGCCGGGCGGCCCGGAACTGACCAACGAGACACTCGAATTCTATCTCTCCGCGAAGACACCGAACGCCGTCGAACAGGCTTCGATCGACTATTTCCGCGACACGTTGAATCCGGAAGATCTCGGCCTGGTGGAGAGCGTGCAGCGCGGCCTGCGCTCGCGCGGTTACAACCAGGGCCGCTACGTCGTCGACAAGGATCGCACCCAGAACAGCGAGCACGGATTGCATCACTTCCACACGCGCGTGCTGGAAGCACTCGGCCGCATCTAACGGCGGTTGTTGCGGAAGAACCGGCTCCTCCGGTCGCATTCTGCGGCCGGAGCGGGGAGTTTTGTGCCGCTGGACGCCCCCGCCTTTTATGCCCTAGTCTTTGCGACCAATCGGACGGCGGGCCTGCATCCCTCCGGGATGTGGCCCGACGCTCCCAAAAATGAATCAAACGCGGAGGCTTCGGAATGCGTAACCCCCTGAAAACACTGGCGGCGGGTCTTGTCGGCGCTGCCTTTGTCGGGCTCGTCGCGGCGACCCCGGCATCGGCCGAGGTGCCGGAGAGTGCCGACCCGATCAAACTCGCGATGAACGAGTGGACCGGCCAGGTCATCACCACCCATATCGCTGGCGAGATCCTGAAGCGCATGGGCTACAACGTCGAGTACACCACAGCCGGCTACCTGCCGCAGTTCGAAGCGATTCAGGACGGCACGGTCACGGCGTCGCTCGAAATCTGGTCGAACAATGTCGGTGACGCGTATACGACCGCCGAAGCGACGGGCAACATCGAACGTATCGGCGACCTTGGTCTGAATGCCGGTGAGCGCTGGATCTATCCGAAATACATGGAAGAGCAGTGCCCGGGCCTGCCGGCTCTCGATGCGTTCATCGCCTGCGCCGATCAGTTCTCGACGCCCGAGACGTTCCCGAACGGTCGTCTGCTCGACTATCCGCTCGATTGGGGTGCACGCAACGTCGATGTGATCAACGCGCTGGAACTGCCCTACACGTCCGTGCCGGGCGGCAGCGAGGGTGCGATGGTCGCGGAGTTCAAGGCCGCTTACGAGCGCCAGGAACCGATCGTAATGATGTTCTGGACGCCGCACTGGATCTACGCCGACGTCGAAGTGGGCGCGGTCGATCTGCCGGCCTTCGATCCGGTTTGCGAAAGCGATGCCGCATGGGGCCGTAATCCCGATGCGACCGGCGACTGCCTCTATGAACAGCCGACGACGTTCAAGGTGGCATGGAGCGGCATGAAGGATCAGTGGCCGGCGGCTTACCGCTTCCTCTCTAACTTTACGCTCGCTGCCGAGGACCAGATCCCGATCATCGCGCAAGTCGATTCGCAGGGTGTGGATCTCGATACCGCCGTGAAGGAATGGGTCGACGCCAACGAGGCCAAGTGGCGCCCGATGGTGGACGCCGCACTCGCCGGCAGCTGAGCCGAAAGAGATTAGGGCCGGACCGAGAGGTTCGGCCCTAACTCCATCCGCATATCGTCGAGACCTTCTGCCGGGGGCATTCGATGGCCGACCCAAGCGCGACCCGTGATATCAAACTGTCCTGCCGCAACGTCTGGAAAGTATACGGCACGGATCCGGGCGCGTTCTTCCCGGGGCGTAACGGGAAGGTCGACGATGCTCGCGCGCATGTCGCCCGCATCAAGCAGGACAAACATATCGTCGCCTGCGCCGATGTCAGCTTCGAGGTCAACGAAGGCGAGATCTTCATCATCATGGGGCTCTCGGGCTCCGGCAAATCCACCATCGTCCGTTGCCTCTCGCGCCTGGTCGAACCGACCGCGGGCGAAGTGCTGTTCAACGGCCAGGATCTGCTGAAGTCGAGCCGCGACGAGCTCACCGAGATCCGCCGTCACAAGATGGGCATGGTGTTCCAGAATTTCGGGCTCATGCCGCATCTGACGGCGATCGACAACGTCGCCTTTCCGCTCAAGGTGCAGGGCGTGGCGCCGGCCGAACGCCTCAAGCGTGCGGCCGAGATGCTCGATCTCGTGGGATTGAGCGGGCGCGAGAAGAACTTCCCGAGCGAGCTCTCCGGCGGCCAGCAGCAGCGGGTCGGCATCGCGCGATCGCTGGCGGTCGAGCCCGAGCTGTGGTTCCTCGACGAGCCGTTCAGCGCGCTCGATCCCCTGATCCGCCGGCAGATGCAGGACGAGTTCCTGCGGCTGCAGAAGATGCTGCACAAGACGATCGTGTTCATCACCCATGATTTTCTCGAGGCGCTGCGTTTGGGCGACCGGATTGCAATCATGAAAGATGGCGTCGTCGTGCAGATCGGTACGCCGTCCGAGGTCGTGATGCGGCCGGCCGATGACTATGTCGCCGAATTCACCCAGGATGTGCCGCGCGTGAAAGTCATCACGGTCGGGGAATGCATGACGGCCGGTCCGGCGCCGAACGGCGCCGGCAGGATCGGCATCGGCCTCACGCTTGAACAGGTTCTGCCGCAATTTGCCCGCGGCGTCGGCGCGCTCGATTGCGTCGACGAGAGCGGCGCCGTTCGCGGTCATGTGACGCCGTCGGGCGTCCTGATGGCGCTCGCGACCGAAGACGGCCGCGCGCTATGAGCGTCGTTGCCGATCGGCCACCTGGAAGTGCCATCGGGTCGGTCGCGCACTTTGACCGGTATGCGCTGCTCTGGCTTGCGGTCCTCGCTTTTGCGGTCGTCTGCTTTGTGCTGCGCGACACGATTTCCTGGATGCGCGCGCCGGCCAGCGACTGGCTGCTTGCGAACGTGCCCATCAATGACTGGCTGAACGTGGCGATGCGCCGCGTCGTCGCGATCGTGCGCGACCCCGCCCGCCTGTTCGGTACCGCGATCAACGCGCCGCTGCACTGGCTGCGGGATTTCCTGCTGTGGATGCCCTGGCCGGCAACGATGGCGGTCGTCACGCTCATGGCATGGCGCGCAAACGGTCTCAAGCTTGCGGCATTCGCTGCTATCACGCTCGTCTACATGGTCGTGGTCGGCTACTGGGAAGAGACCATGGTGACGCTCTCGCTGGTCGGCATCGCCGTGCCGGCATCGGCGGCGATCGGGCTTCTGCTCGGAATCTGGGGCGCGCACAGCAAGGCGGCGCGACGCGTCATCCAGCCGTCGCTCGACGTCATGCAGACGGTCCCGACCTTCGCCTATCTGACGCCGCTGATCCTGTTGCTCGGCTACGGTCCGCAGGTCGGCCTGATCGCGGCGATCATCTTTGCGATCCCGCCGATGGTCCGCAACGTCATGGTCGGTATCGCGAACGTCGCGCCGAACACGGTCGAGGCGGGACAGATGGCGGGCAGCACGCGCCGGCAGCTCACCTGGTGGGTCGAAGTGCCGGCCGCCATGCCCTCGATCATGATGGGCCTCAACCAGTGCGTCATGGCGGCGCTCAGCATGGTCATCATTGCGGCGATCATCGGCGGTTTCGACGATATCGGCTGGGAATTGCTTTCGACCCTCCGGCGCGCCGAGTTCGGCCCCAGCCTGCTCTCCGGCATCGTCATCGCGCTGCTGGCCATGATGATCGACCGGATCGGGCGGGGCTTTTCCGCCCGCGCCGGCGAGACGCGTTTGCCGCGCTCCGGCCCGCTCTGGCGGCGCTATCCGGCGACCAGTGCAGCCATTCTCGCGGTCATCGCGTTCGTGGCACTCAGCCACGTCGTCCCGGCGTTCCAGCATTATCCCGACGCCTGGGGCGTCTATCCCGCCAAGCCGCTCAACGACATGGTGAGCTACGTATCCAGTAACTGGTACGAGCCGCTCGACGCCTGGAAGAACGCGACTTTGTTCTTCTATCTGCTGCCGCTCCGTATCGGACTCGAAAACTCGGTGCGCGAGAATTACTGGGGTTTCGACATGTCGCCGACGGTGACGGCGGTCTATGTCGCCATTCTGCTGGGCATTGCCTGGGGCTGTTTCCGGAAATGGGGCTGGAAGGGCGTCGTCCCGGTCGTATTGCTCGGCGGGCTCTATTATTTCGGCGCGACGGGCACGCCGTGGCCGGCCTTCATGGCGATCGTAATCCTGCTGACGGTGCTCGCAGGGGGCTGGCGTCTCGGGCTGTTCGCCTTTCTGGCCCTGCTGTTTATCCTGCTCGGCAATGCCTGGAAGCCGGCGATGGAGAGCCTCTATCTGATGACCGCGTCGGTCGCCGCCTGTTTCGTGCTTGGCAGCGCCATCGGTATCTGGGCCGCCAACAGCGAGCGCGTCTCGGCCGTCATGCGGCCGATCAACGACACGCTGCAAACCATGCCACAATTCGTGTACCTTATTCCGGTCATCATGCTGTTCAAGATCGGTGATTTCTCCGCCATGCTCGCAATCATCGCCTATGCAATCGTGCCGGCCATCCGGTACATGGAACACGGGCTGCGCACGGTGCCGGCGCATGTGATCGAGGCGGCGCGGGCCATTGGATGCACCGAACGACAGATTCTCTGGCAGGTGCGCCTGCCGCTGGCGTTGCCGCAGGTCATGTTGGGCCTCAACCAGACGATCATGTTCGCCTTTGCGATGCTGGTGATCGCGGCCCTGATCGGAACGCGCGATCTCGGCCAGATGGTGTTCGGCTCGATGACGTCGGCCGATTTCGGTATGGGCGTCATCGCCGGCGGCTCGATCGCGCTGCTTGCGATGGTGACCGACCGGACCCTCCAGGCGCTGTCGGCGAAACAGGCTCAACGCCTCGGCGTCGCCTGATCCCGCAACCGGAACCGGACAGAACCCCGTCGATGGCGGCACCGACGATCCGCGCGATCCTGTTCGACAAGGACGGCACGCTCTTCGATTTCCACCAGACCTGGATGCCCGGCTATCGCGCGATCGCGGCTGAGCTCGCCGCCGGCGACGCCGCGCTGACGGCGCGCCTGCTCGCTGCAACCGGGCTCGATCCGGAAACCGGCGAGCTCGATCCGGCCTCGGCGCTTGCTGCGGGCAGCAACGCGGAGATCGCCACCATCTGGTCCGCCGTCGTGCATCTGGGCGATGTCCGGGCGCTGACATTGCGGCTCGATGCCTGGTTCGGGGCGCCCGGTGCAGTGATGCCGGTGCCGGTCACCGATCTTGCGGTCCTGTTCGGGCGCCTGAGGCGGCACGGTCTTCGCCTCGGTATTGCGACAATGGACAGCCACGCTGCGGCCCTGCGTTCGGCAGACGAATTCGCGCTCAACGATCATCTCGATTTCATCGCCGGCTACGATAGCGGGCATGGCGAAAAGCCGGGGCCGGGAATGGTGACGGCATTCTGTGCGGCGATCGGGATCGAGCCGAGATTTGTCGCAGTGGTCGGCGACACCTCCCACGATATCGGCATGGCGCGCGCGGCGGGGGCGGGTCTTGCGATCGGCGTCCTGACCGGCGCCTCGCCGCGCTATGCGCTCGAGGCCGTGGCCGATCATGTGATCGACAGCATTGCGGATCTGGAATCGGCGCTCGGTATCGCGTGAGCGCGGCGGCGGCCGGCGCTTCCTACATCCGTTCCGGCACGTCGATCCCGAGCAGATCGAGTATCAGCACGACCTGGCGCAGTGCGAGATCAGCGAGCGCGAGGCGGCCCCGCCGCAGTTCCGCGTCGGGCTCGCTCAGGACATGGAAATTGCCGTACCAGCCGCTGAAACTCTGTGCGAGATCGAAGGCGAAGGCGCAGAGCTCATTCGGCGCGCGGCCGTCATAGGCGCCGGCGACCGCTTCAGGCAGCCGCGCCAGCGTCAGCATCAGCGCGCGCTCGCCTTCCGCCGGCGCCACGATGGCACCGGGACGGTCGCCCTGATCGGCCGCCTTGCGCAGCATCGATTTTACCCGCACCGCCGCATAGAGCAGATAGGGGCCGGTCTTGCCCTCGAAGCGCGTGAAGCGGTCGAGGTCGAACACGTAGTTCTGGATGCGATGGTTCGAGAGATCGGCGAACTTGAGCGCGGCGATGCCGACCATTCGGGCAATCTCCGAGCGCTCTTCGGCGGGATAATCCTTGCCGATGCCCGCTTCGGCGAGTTTCGCCTCGGCCGCCTCGATCGTCATCCGGATCAGATCGGCGAGTTTCATCACGCCGCCGGCGCGGGTCTTGAACGGCTTGCCATCGGGTCCGTTCATCGTGCCGAAACCGAGATGCTCCATGCGCGCCTTGCCGTTCAGCCCGGCCTTGACGGCGGCGCGGAACACCTGTTCGAAATGCAGATGCTGGCGCTGGTCGACGATGTAGAGCATGTGATCGGGATCGATCGATTTGACCCGGTCGACGATGGTTGCAAGATCGGTCGTCGCATACATTACCGCGCCGTCGGACTTGCGCAGGATGAGCGGCGGTATCTCGTGCTTGTCATCGGGCGCCGCGACGCGCACGACCAGCGCGCCTTCGCTTTGCTCGACGACGCCGGCTTTTTCCATCGTCTCGATCATCGGCACGATCAGCGGATCGACACAGGCTTCGCCGTTCCATAGATCGAAATGCACGTCGAGTGCTGCAAAGTCGCGTTTCATAGCATCGAGCGACAGATCGACAAAATGCTGCCAGAGCGCGCGATAGCCGGTACGGCCTTCCTGCAATTCCGCCGTCGCGAGACGCGCGCGTTCGAGCCGTTCCGGGTCCGCCTTGCAGTCGGCCGCCGCCTTTGGATAGAGCGCTTCGAGTTCCTCGAGCGTGACCGGTGATTGCTGAGGGTAGGGGCCGTTCAAGCCGCGATCGAAATACGGCAGATCGGGCTGCTGGATCTCGATCTCGCTGATGATCATGCCCATCGGCAGGCCCCAGTCGCCCATATGCACGTCGCCGATCGTGCGATCGCCGGCAAAGGCGAACAGGCGACGGATCGCATCGCCGATGATCGAGGCGCGCAGATGCCCGACATGCATCGGCTTCGCGATATTCGGTCCGCCATAATCCAGCACGACGGTCTCGGGCATTTTCTCGGGCACGCCGAGCCGCGCATCGTTGGCGATACGATTGATCCACTGGCCGAGAAACGCGTCGGTCAGGCTGAGATTGATGAAGCCCGGGCCGGCGATCGACAGATCGCGGAAGATCGGATTGGCGGCGATCGTCTCGACGATACGCTCGGCGATTGCGCGCGGATTCTGTTTCGCGGCCTTCGCCGCCGCCAGCGCGCCGTTGCACTGGAACTGTGCGAGATCGGGGCGATCCGACACGGTGACGCGGCCATAGTCGCGCGACAGGCCCGCGGTTTCGAAGGCATCCATCAGGATGCCGGAGAGATGTCCGGTCAGAGACTGCATCGGCAATCAGAACGCGGCGTCGTCGGCACCCGTGCCGCGGCGCCGCCGGCTGCGGCGTCGGTTGGCGCTGTCGGCGAGAAGCGGGTCGGGTTCGCCGCCGCCCAGCGCGCGCGCGCCGTTGGAGATCTGTCCGAGGCGGGCGACAATCTCGTCGAGCGTCGGCGGCGGGGCGGTCTCATGCGCTTCCAGCGCCGCCCGGATCGAGCGCAGATGTTCGGGCGAGGTGCCGCAGCAGCCGCCGATAATGCGTGCGCCGGCATCGCGTGCGAGCCGCGCATATTCGGCCATCAGCTCCGGCGTGCCGTCATAGCGGATTTCGCCATCGTGATAATAGGGAATGCCGCAATTGCCCTTGGCGATGATGACGTCGTCGGGCCCTTCGGAGGGGCGCATCGCCGCGAGCACCGCGATCGTCTCGGCCGCGCCCACGCCGCAATTGGCGCCGTAGGCCAGCGGGGCGGGGCTGAAGCTGTGACAGAGCGCGGCAAAATCCGCCGCGGTGACGCCCATCATGGTGCGCCCGTTGGTGTCGAAACTCAGCGTGCAGCAGAAGGGAAGGCCGGTCGTCTTCGCGCCCTCGATCGCGGCACGCGCCTCGTCGAGCGACGACATCGTCTCGATCCACAGCACGTCCACGCCGCCTTCGGCGAGCGCGGCTGCCTGTTCTGAGAAGGCAAATACGGCATCGTCAAACGAGAGCGGGCCGAGCGGTTCCATGATCTCGCCGGTCGGGCCGATCGAACCCGCGACGACTACCGGGCGGCCGGCTTTGTCGGCGACGCGGCGTGCGATCCGCGCCGCGGCCGCGTTGATCGGGGCGACGCGGTCCTGTGCTTTATGCAACTTCAGGCGATGGCGTGATCCGCCGAACGAATTGGTGAGGATGATGTCGGCGCCGGCACCGGTCATGCCGGCATGGAACGCCTCGATCCGGTCGGGATGCTCCTCGTTCCACATTTCCGGCGCATCGCCGGTCTGCAGCCCCATGCCAAAGAGATTCGTGCCGGTGGCGCCATCCGCCATCAGCCAGGGCCGTTCGTCGAGAAGCTCGCGCAACAGGTCGCTCATGGAGGGCGAACCTAAGGGCTTTGCCGCAGGGCGGCAAGGTTGCGTCTCGGTTTGCCCCTCGCCCTTCGACAGGCTTGGGGTTTCCCGAGGAGGCGCCGTCTCGACCGGCCGCAGCCGCTCGCGACCTCCTCGCCCCTCGGGGTGAGGAGGTTCGATGTAAGGCGGGCGGCGTACGCTCCGCGAGTACCCTTACGCCCGCAACCGCTCGTTCTCGGGATCCCAGGGCGAGTCCGGAATGACCTGGCACTTCATCCGTTCGCCGAGGATCACGATTTCGAGTTTGGTCCCCGCCTCGGCCTGCGCGCTGTCCACATAGGCAAGCGCGAGGCTCTTGCCGATCGTGTGGCCATAGGCGCCGGTCGTCGCGCGGCCGACCATCGCCTCGCCGGCATAGATCGGCTCGTTGCCCCAGGGATCGGCATCCTTCACCTGGCATTCGAGCGTGATGAGCTTGCGCTTCACGCCGGCCTGCTGCTGGCGCACCAGTGCCTCGCGGCCGATGAACTCGCCCTTATTGAGGTGGACGAAGCGCTCGAGCCCGGCCTCCCAGGCGTTGTATTCGGTCGTGATATCGGCGCGCCAGTATTTATAACTCTTCTCGATGCGCAGGCTGTCCATCGCGCGGATGCCGAACGGGCGCATGTCGAATTCCTTGCCGGCCTCCCAGAGCGCATCGAAGATCGCATTCTGATAGACCAGCGGATGGTGCAGTTCCCAGCCGAGCTCGCCGACGAAGTTGACGCGCAACGCGAGCGCCGGCGACCAGCCGATTTCGATCGGTTTGCCCGAGAGCCACGGGAAGGCGGCGTGTGACATATCCGTGTCGGTCACTTTCTGCATCAGCTCGCGCGAGCGCGGGCCCGCGACGACCAGCACGCCGTTCTTCAGCGTCACGTCCTCGAGGCGCACGCTGCCGTCGCGCGGGGCATTCCGCTGCAGCAGATCCCAGTCATGCCGGTTCGCATTGGCGGCGCTGACGACATAGAACTTGTCCTCGGCAAGCCGCGTGATCGTGAACTCGCTCGCGACGCCGCCCTTGGGGGTCAGCACATGCGCCAGCATCGTGCGGCCGACCTTCTTCGGCAGGCGGTTGGCGACGAGTTTGTCGAGAAAGGCTTCGGCACCGGGTCCGGCGACTTCGAACTTGGAAAAGCCGGTCAGATCGAGCAGGCCCACGCGCTCGCGTACCGCCTTCACTTCCTGTGCAACCGGCTCGTGGAAATTGGTGCGACGGAACGAGTATTTGTCCTTCGCCTCGGTGCCCTTGGGCGCAAACCAGTTGGCGCGCTCCCAGCCGAAGCGCTGGCCAAACACGGCGCCGAGCGATTTCAGCCGGTCGTAGCAGGGCGCGGTCTTGGCCGGGCGTGCGGCCGGACGTTCTTCAAGTGGATAATGAACGATGAAGACATGCTCGTAGGTCTCTTCGTTCTTGATCTTCGTATAGTTCTTGTTGGCGTAGTCGCCGAAGCGCCGTGAATCGACATCCCACATGTCGATGCCGGGTTCGCCCTCGACGATCCATTCGGCGAGCTGCCAGCCCGAACCGCCGGCGGCCGTGATGCCGAAACTATGGCCCTCGTTGAGCCAGAAATTCCGGAGGCCCCAGGCCGGCCCGATCAGCGGGCTGCCGTCGGGCGTGTAGGGGATCGGGCCGTTGATGCAATCCTTGATGCCGGCGGTGCCGAAGACCGGCACGCGGTTGATCGCGGCATTGATATGCGGCTCGAGCCGTTCGAGATCGGGTGCGAGCAGTTCCTGACCGAAATCTTCGGAGACACCGTCGACGGCCCAGGCGGGCGCGCCTTTTTCGTACGGCCCGAGAATGAGGCCCTGGCGCTCTTCGCGCATGTAATAGGACGCATCGCTCTCGCGCAGCACCGCCATCTCGGGCAGGCCCTGACGCTTGCGCTCGACCAGTTCAGGAATTTCCTCGGTGATCAGATATTGATGCTCGACCGCGATGACCGGCAGATCGAGCCCGACCATCTTGCCAATCTGGCGCGCCCAGGAACCGGTCGCGGTCACAACATGCTCGCAGGTGATGTCGCCTTTGTCGATCTTCACCTTCCACTCGCCCGTGGGAAGCTGTTCGATGCCCGTGACTTTGGTCTGGCGATAGATCTCGGCGCCGCCGGTGCGCGCGCCCTTGGCGAGCGCCATCGTCACGTCGGCCGGTGCGACATGGCCGTCCTGCGGATGATAGAGCGCGCCGACCAGCCCGTCGGTGTTACAGAGCGGCCAGAGTTCCTTCACCTGCTTCGGCGTGATGAGTTCGAAGGGCACGCCGATCGTGTTCGCGGTGCCGCAGTATTTGTAGTATTCGTCCATGCGGTCGCGGTTGGTCGCGAGCCGCAGGTTGCCGGTCTGGTGGAACGACACGTTCTGCCCGGTCTCTTCTTCGAGCGACTTGTAGAGATCGACCGAGTATTTATGAATCTGGCCGACGCTGTAACTCATGTTGAAGAGCGGCAGGAGGCCGGCCGCGTGCCAGGTGGAGCCGTGCGTCAGCTCCATCTTTTCGATCAGCACGACATCGGACCAGCCTTTCTTGACGAGATGGTAGAGCGTGCTGACCCCGACGACGCCGCCGCCGATAATGACCACGCGCGCATGGCTCTTCATGAACGATTTTCCCCTTCGTGAAGCCGGGCGGCCCGGCCGTTATCCCCTCTCCGGGGGTCGGCCCGATGCCGCCGAAAATCCGGGTTTCCTAGTTAAACCGCGAGCCTAGCGACACTTTCGCCGGCGCGACAACAGCTATCGGATTCGCGGCAGAAGACCCCGCCGCGATGCTAAATTGGCTGCAAATCCGGTTGCAAAGCCGCTACCCCTCGGTCTTGGCCTTGCGCGGCAGTCCGTCGGCCAGATGCACCCAGGGCAGTTGCTCGCTGGTGTACATATGCGCCTCGGGTGCTGCGATTGTCGGGTCATCGAGTGTCGCCGCGAGGATGTGAATCTCGGTCGGCCAGCGATCGCCGCGATAAGCGAGCGGCGTGCCGCAATGGTCGCAGAACGAACGGGTGACGCCGGGCGAGCTGTCGAACTCTTTCGGCGCGCCTCTGGTCCAGCGGAAGCGCTCGCGCAGGATGCCGGCATAGGTCGCAAACGCGGAGCCGGTCGCCCGGCGGCAATCGCTGCAATGACAATGCGCCGACCAGCGCGGCGGCCACGGCGCCTCATAGCGCACGTCGCCGCACAGGCAGCCTCCTTCGACCTGGTCCGTCATTGCCCCATCCCCCGGAAGACCGCCCGATTGCCCTTCAGGATCGCCCCCGGGCCGGATCATCGCGCCGGTACGGGCGGAGAGGCAAGCGGGGTCCGGAAGGTCCCGCCCAAACGAAACGGGCGCCCTCGAAAGAGCGCCCGCATCGTGGGCTATGTGGTGCGGGTCGCGTACAAGGCAGGGCGCCGACGCGAAGGTTCGCGCTTACGAACCGCCGAGCGATTCCCAGAACTCGATATTGCTGTTGATGACCATGCGGTCATGCGTGCCGATCAGGCAGGCGCGCATCGTGCCGATATGATGCGTCACGTCGACCTTCTGCCGGCAGGTTTCGTGCAGCGCTGTCGTCCGTTCGATCGCCGCGGGATCGATCGTCTCGGCGATGCCGTTGTCGAACGCTTCGACCAGAAGATGTCCGTCGGAGTCGGTGCTCGTCCGGCTCACCGGCAGAGCATTGATCATCACGTTGGTGACGCGAATCGCATCGGCCTGCTCGCCGCTCGCATCGAAGAACTCGGTTGCCTGCGTGCGATAGGCACCGGTCGCGAGTGCGATCTCGTCCGGCGATTGCGGATCGGGATCGTCGGCCGACGCATCGGGCAGCATCGAAACATCGCTGCCGACCATGACGGCGACCGACGTGAGGCCGAGCGCTGCCATGGCGGCGGGCGCCAGCGTCGCGCGAACCGAGGTAAAACCGCGGCTCGATTCATAAGCGAGATAGTCCGCGGCCGGCAGTTCGATCTGGCTGCCATCCGCTTTGGTGCCGATCAGCGCGATGTCGGCGCCATCGACGGGAGTGTAGCCGGCACCGTGCGCCGGGTTGTCGCGCGGCTGCTGTAGGCAGAAGCTGCTGATCTCGGCTTTGCAGCCGGTCTCGTCGCATTGCATGACGAGTGGTTCGTTCATCGCGACGAGGCCGAGCACTTGCGGGGCTGCGCCGGCCGCGCCGGCGCCCGCCACAATCGCGGCGCCGGTCAGCAGAGCAAAGCGGATTGGTGCGATCATGATCCACCCACCTCTTTCCAGAACTCGCGATTCTCTTCGCCCATCAGATCGGCATGGCGCAACGTCAGGCAGTCCCGCATCGTGAGCGCGGTGCCGGCCTCCGACGACATGCGGCAATAATTGTAGAGCTCCTTCGCCTTGGCGAGGCCCTCATCCGTAACTTGCGCTGTCATGTCGGCGGTAACGGTCTGCGTCCAGAGCCCGTCGCGCGTCGCATCGTCCTCGCGCTGGCCCGGCGGCAATGAGTTGATCAGCAGGTTGGTGAGCCGCGCCGCGTCGCCGGTCTTGCCCGGCGCCTCGAAACGGATCGCCGCCGCATCGCGATAGGCGCCGGTCGCCAGGGCGATTTCCGCCTCGCTCTGCGGATTGACGTCACCCGTTTCCGCAACCGGGATGAGCGAGGCGCGCGGTGCGACCTCGATCCACGCACGCGCGCCGTCGAGCGCGGCGATCGTTGCGGTCGGGATCGCGATGCGGACGGAGGTGAAGCCGACCAGCGCCGTCATGTGCGCGAGATCGCCGCCTTCGAGCCGCGTGTAGCTGCCGTCATGGCGCTCGACCACGATCGTCATGCGGCTGCCTTCGGCAAGCCGGTAGCTCTGTCCGTGCGAGGGCGCGTCGCGCGCTTCCTGCAGGCAGAAGGTGGAGAGATGGGCGGTGCATTCGCCTGACTGGCAGATCAGAGGCACCGGCAGGCCGCTGCTGGCCATCAGGCCGAGCACCTGCGGCGAGGCCGCGGCGGGCATTGTGCCGCCGACAAGGACGGCTGCGAGCAGAAACGCTGCGAGTGCGATCGATCGAGGCATCAAGCGGACCCTCCCTTCGCCGCGGCGACAGGGTCCGAAGACAAACGGGGCGCCAGAAGGCCCACCGAACCGGCCCGATTGCCCCGCAAGGTCCCGGATCGTGTCTCCGGATTGCGGTGCCGTTCGGAGAGAATCGCACCCGTCCGGCGGTGGGTCAACGCCACGATGGCGTGACCAATGCGGGGCAGGCGGGGCGGGGTGCCGCGGAGCCGGCGGTTACCGCCGCGAAATCCCGGCAAAGTGGCGGAATCCGGGCGCGAACGCGCAAGGGCCGGTCGCGGCTTGGCAAGATTGCGGGCGCCTTCAATCCCGTTATGCAACGATAGGAATGGTATTCGGCGCCGTGCGGCGCCGGTTCGATCGGGAAGCAGGAGTGACTTCAGGCATGGACGACGCGAATCGCGCACCAGGCGAGGGTACGGGCAACGAAGGTCGCGGCCGGCGCGCGCGCGGCGGTGCCGAGGCGCGGCGGGCGCTGCGCACCAAGCTCAATATCGAGCAGCTCCCCTATATCTCGCGCAAGATTCCGCTGACGACCGTCCTCGACGAGGAAGGGCTGGTGCTGATGGAGCGCAATGCCGACATCATTCTCGAGGAAATCGGCATCGAGTTCCGCGACGACGAGGAATGCCTGACGCTGTGGCGCGATGCCGGCGCCGACGTGAAGGGAACGCGCGTTCATTTCCCGAAAGGCCTGCCGCGCTCGATCATCCAGAAATCCGCGCCGCGCGAATATATCCAGCATGCGCGCAATCCCGATCGCAACGTGAAGATCGGCGGCGATGCGACCGTGTTCGCGCCGGTCTACGGGCCGCCGTTCATCCGTACACTCGACGAGGGCCGCCGCTACGCGACGATCGAAGATTTCCGCAATTTCGTGAAGATGACCTACATGACGCCCGCCTTGCATCATTCGGGCGGCACGGTCTGCGAGCCCGTCGATCTGCCGGTGAACAAGCGGCATCTCGACATGGTCTATTCGCACATGAAGCTTTCGGACAAGCCGTTCATGGGCTCGGTCACGCATCCCTCGCGCGCGCAGGATACCGTCGAGATGGCGAAGATCCTGTTCGGCGAGGATTTCATCCAGAAGAACACCGTCATTACCAGCCTGATCAACGCCAATTCGCCGATGGTATGGGACGGCACGATGCTCGGCGCGCTCAAGGTCTATGCGCGCAACAATCAGGGCTGCATCATATCGCCGTTCATTCTAGCCGGCGCGATGAGCCCGGTGACGGTCGCGGGCACGCTGGCGCAGGTGCTGGCCGAAGTGCTCGCGGGCGCCGCAACGGCGCAGCTCGTGCGGCCCGGCGCGCCGGTCATCTTCGGCGTCTTCGCGAGTTCGATCTCGATGCAGTCGGGCGCGCCGACCTTCGGCACGCCGGAGCCGTCGCTGGTCAGCATCGCGGCGGCGCAGCTCGCGCGGCGGCTCGGTCTGCCGTTCCGCACCGGCGGCTGTCTCTGCGCATCCAAGGTGCCGGATGCGCAGGCCGCCTATGAAAGCGCCCAGACGATCCTGACATCGCTGCTCTGCGGCACGAATTTCGTTTTGCATGCGGCCGGCTGGCTCGAGGGCGGGCTCGTCTCGTCCTACGAGAAGTTCGTGATGGATGCCGATCAGCTCGGCATGATGCAGGTGCTCGCGAAGGGTATCGATCTGACCGAGAACGGCCAGGCGCTCGATGCGATCCGCGAAGTCGGGCCGGGCAGTCATTATCTCGGCTGCGCGCATACCCAGGCGAATTTCGAGAACGCGTTCTATCGTTCGAGCATCGCCGACAATAACAGCTACGAGCAGTGGCTCGCCGAGGGCGAGCAGGACGCCTACACGCGCGCCAACGGCATCTACAAGCGGTTGCTGCGCGAGTTTGAAGCGCCGGCGCTCGATCCGGGCATCGACGAGGCACTGCTCGACTTCGTCAATCAGCGCAAGGCGGCGGAACCGGATTCGAACGTATAGGCGGCGCCGCTAGAACCACCGCAGTAGTGCGTCGCAGCTCGGGTAGTTTGTCATGGCACCAGAAAGACGCCGCAATCATTTTATCCCAATATTTCTGCTAAATCGCTTTGCTTCAAAATCCAATGAGAAGAAGAAAATCTTCAAAATTTGGGAAATCTCGAAGAGTTCACTACCCAGGTTAATGAGCACCCGGAATGTTGGGTTTGAAAGGGATTTCTATGGGGGTGAGGATACAGGAATCGAAGTTGCCTTTTCTAAGGAGGAGTCAAATTTTGGCCAAGTGTTAACAGACATAGATCGTGGCCGATCTCCAAGCGAGTTAAATGACGAATTGACGAGGTTCGTGTGGCTCCAAACAATTCGAACAAGGGCGCTCAGGCTTCAGTTCGAAAGCTTAGGTCAGTTGTTATTCGATATGCTTCAGGAAGACGAAGTTGTTTTAGCTCTTGTTGATAAGATCAAGTCGGATTTTATCACTAACCAAGATCGCCACATCGAAGCAGAGATCAAGAAACTACCGCCGCATCAAAGGGCCACCGCTAGAGTCAGGGCGCGCCATCCAGTGGCTCGTTCAATTATCGGCAAGATGTTAACCGAGAGAATTACCCCCGAGTACCTTGCAAAACAGATAGATTCACTCCGAGCAAGGGCTAACGATCAACGGTTGTTCGAAAAATCAGCCGTGTCAGGTCAGTTGCGAGGGCTAAGGAAGCTAATTGAGGAGGGGGTATCCCCGCCGCACTTTCAGCCTGCGAGTTGGGTAGTGATGCAGAGTGGCCCCGATCAAGTTTATCTAGGTGACCTATGCGCGTTCTCAATTTCAGATTCCGGTGAAACCGGATCGCTAATGAAACATGGAAAGAATTGGGACGAAGTATACTTTCCAATTAGCTCAAAAATGATCTTGGTTGCACGGAAGGGTGCCGGGCATCCTCGACTTACAAATGACGAGGTGAACATGGCGTCAGTTGAGCACTCATTGAAGTATATTTATGCAAAGGAGTGTCCGCCAGCTATCGATCATTTGCGGGATCGCATTGGGAAAAGAGCCGAAGTGATCACCAGAGCGGAAGCGGAATCGATCCTTTTCGATTCAGTGCTGCGCAAGGCGGCCGAGCCGGATTCGAACGTCTAGGCGCCGCACCGAGCCGCTGTTGCCGGTCTTACGCGTCTTCTTCGACGGCGATGCCGAACTCGGCGCCGGCACGTTCGAGCCATTGCCAGAGATAGTCTGCATAGCTGATCGCGACATGGAGATCGAAGCGCGGTTCGCTGTCGATCTGTTCGATGATGACGTTGGCGCGGGCGAGGCCGGTCTGTGCGCATTGGCCCGGCCCGAACCGGTCGGGATGCAGATCGAGCCCGCACCCGCAATTGATGAGGTCGCGCGCCGATCGCCCTGCGAGCGAGATCGTCGTGCGCATGTCGGATTGATCGATCGCCATCGCATACTGGCCCGAGAGCGCGGCGATCAGCGCCGGCATCGAGACCGCTTCGCGCCCCGGAGGCCCGAGCAGCAGCCATTCGTCGGGCCCGAGCCAGAGCAGGCGCAGATCGCCGGTCTGGGCGACGCGGTTCGCTTCGGGCAAGGCAAGGCCGGTCGTCCCGCGGATCGCATCGCGGAAGCGCGCATCCTCGACCCGGCCGCGCAGCAGGATGCGGCAGCGATGCGGCCGCTCGGAAAGACGCACGCCGGCTTTCGGCTGCCGGGTGCGGTCGGTTGCGTCCGCGCGGGCGCGGAGGCCGAGATGTGCGAGCGCCGAGCGGCGGAGATAGGTTTCAGCCACGGAGCCGGGTTCCTTCCGGATCGAAGAAGACCGGCGAGACGATCTTTGCGCGGATTGAGCGGTCGCCGAGCGGCAGCGAGACGGTATCGCCCATGCGGCGGCGGCCATCGTCCACCATTGCGAGCGCGATCGAGCTGTCGCAATTGGGGCTGAAATAGCTCGAGCTCACATAGCCGATCATCGGCATCGGCGGTTTCGGATAAAGCTCGCCGACGATCTGCGCACCTTCGGGAATGACCTCGCTCGGATTCTCGGTCGCGAGCCCGACGAGCTGGCGGCGATCGTCGCGCGCGGTATCGCTACGCAGCAGCGAGCGCTTGCCGATGAAGTCGGGCTTGCTCATGTCGACCATCCAGCCGGCGCCGAGATCGGCAGCGGTCGTCGTGCCGTCGGTCTCGCGACCGACGATGAAATAGCCCTTCTCGGCGCGGAGCACGTGGATCGCCTCGGTGCCGTAGGGGACGATGCCGTATTTCTCGCCGGCCGCCATGCAGGCCTGCCATAAGGCCTGACCCCAGCTTGCCGGCACGTTGATCTCGAAACTCAGATCGCCGGTGAACGAGACCCGCATGATGCGCGCCGGAATGCCGGCGACGCGGCCGGTGCGCCAGCTCATGAACGGGAACGACGCCGCATCGAGCGCGACCTCGTCGGTCAGCTCGGCCAGCAGCTTGCGGCTCTCGGGCCCGGTGAGCGAGACGGTCGCCCATTGCTCGGTGACACCCGTGCAATAGACGCGCAGGCCTGTCCATTCGCATTGCAGCCATTCCTCGAGCCAGTTGAGCACATAGGCGGCGTGGCCGCTCGTCGTGCTCATCAGGAACCGGTCGCTGGCGAGGCGCGCGGCAATGCCGTCGTCGATCACCAGCCCGTTCTCGCCCAGCATCACGCCGTAGCGGATGCGGCCGGGCTTGAGAGTCGAGAATTTGTTGGTGTAGACGCGGTCGAGAAACTCGGCCGCGTCCGGCCCACCGATCTCGATCTTGCCGAGAGTCGAAGCATCGAAGATCCCGACGGTCGTGCGCGCGACCTTGACCTCGCGCTGTACGGCATCGTGCATCGTCTCGCCGACGCGCGGGTAATAATGCGCGCGGTGCCACTGGCCGACATTCTCGAAGACGGCGCCATGCGCCTCGTGCCAGGCGTGGATCGGCGTGCGCCGCACCGGGTCGAGGAGCGCGCCGCGCTCATAGCCGGCGAAGGCGCCGAATGTGACGGGCGTGTAAGGCGGGCGGAAGGTCGTGGTGCCGATCTCGGGCGGCGTCCTGTTCTGCGCCTCGGCGAGAATGGCAAGCGCATTCACATTGCCGGTCTTACCCTGGTCGGTGCCCATGCCGGTCGTGGTGTAACGCTTCACATGCTCGATCGAGCGGTAGCCTTCGCGATTGGCGAGCGCGATATCCTCGGCGGTCACGTCGTTCTGGAAATCGACGAAGCGTTTGCCTGATCGGCCGGGCGCTACGCCGGTGGGAACCTGCCAGACCGGTTTCATCGGCGCGTCGGCGGGCTCGTTCTCGGCGCGCGGCGCGCGCCCGGCCACCACGCGGTCGCGCCCGGCACTGGCCGCTGCGGCTGCGCCGGCGCGGAAACCCTCGGAGAGACAGGCGGCAAGCGTGAAACTGCCATTGGCCGATCCGGCAACGCGCAAAGCCGGGGGTGCCGCATCCGGCAGGAACGCGGCGCTCGGTTCGTCGTAACGCAGGCTGCCGCGCGATTGCGAAAAAAGATGGACCGCCGGGTTCCAGCCGCCCGACATCATCAGCAGATCGCAGGCGAAACTGCGCATACCGGCGGCACGAACTCTTGCGCCGTCGAACGGCGCGACGGTCGCGCCCGAAATCCGGCGATATCCATCGGTCCCGACGACCGCGTGGCCGCTGAGGATCTCGACGCCGCGTTCGCGCAAACGCTGAGGCAGCGCGCCGTCCGCCGCGTCGCGCAGATCGATCGCGGCGACCACGCTGCCGCCGGCATCCATGAAGTCGAGCGCGGCGCGATAGGCGCTGTCATTGTTGGTGAACAAAAGGGCCTTACGGCCGGCAAGCGCAGCATAACGCTGCGCATAGAGACGCGCGGCGTTCGCCAGCATGATGCCGGGCCGGTCATTATCGGCGAAGACCAGCGGTCGTTCGAGCGCGCCGGTCGCCAGCACGATCTGTTCCGCGCGGATCTTCCACAGCCGCTGGCGCGGCATCGGATCGTCGAGCGGTCGTGCGTCCGGATGGTCGCCGACGCGTTCGAGCGCCAGCAGCAGATTGTGATCGTACGACCCGAAGACCGTCGTGCGCGGCAGCAGGCGAACATTCCGCATCGCCGACAATTCGTCGAGCGTCGAGCGAAGCCACTCGGCTGCCGACCGGTCGTCGATGATGCGGCGCTCGGCGAGCAGCGTGCCGCCGGGCTCTTCCTGCTCGTCGGCGAGGACGATGCGTGCGCCGCTGCGCCCCGCGGCAAGCGCCGCCGCGAGACCGGCCGGGCCGGTGCCGACGATCAGCACGTCGCAATGGGCGTGCCGCTTGGCGTAGCGGTCGGTATCGGCTTCGACGGGCGCGTGGCCGAGGCCGGCAGCCTGGCGGATGATGCGTTCGTAATACATCCACAGACGCGGCGAGCCGAGGAACGTCTTGTAATAGAAACCGGCCGGCAGCATTCGCGCGATCCGGTCGTTGATCGAGCCGATATCGAACCCGACCGAGGGCCAGCAATTGAGGCTGCGCGCGACCAGCCCGTCGAACAGCGGCTGCATGGTGGCGCGCACGTTCGGCTCTTCCTGTGTGCCGGTCCCGAGCTGCACCAGCGCGTTCGGTTCCTCGACGCCGGCGGCAAGAAGACCGCGCGGACGGTGATACTTGAAACTGCGGGCGAGAAGATGGACGCCGTTCGCGACCAGCGCCGATGCGAGCGTATCGCCTGCATATCCTTCGTAGCGCCGGTCGTTGAACGTAAAGGAAAGAGGGTGCCCGCGATCGATGCGTCCGCCCTGCGGCAATCGGAAAGGTTGCCCGGTCATGCTTCGCTGGCCTTCTTCGCAGCCTTTTTCGCAGCGCCCTTTTCAGGGTCGAGGCGAACGCGGACGCGTTTTTCGTCAGCCGGAACCGCTTCCCGGAGCGCGGCGAGCGGCGTCTTGAGCCGCGTCAGACGCGGATCGAGATGGCGCAGTTCGAGGAAATCGCTGTCGCCGCCGATCGGCTTCACGATCGTGAAATGCTTGGCGGGCCCCAGCATCTGCGCGCATTCGGGCGGGCTGAAATAATTGACGATCGGCTGGCCGAATTCCGGATCCGCCATCCAGCGCTTCAACTGCGCGCGCGTGAGGAAGAAACATCCGGCCATCGGGTTGGTTTTTCCCTCGAAGACGATGTCGCGCCCGAGGACATTGGCTGTGACGCGCGTGCCATCGAACTGATGCGGCAGCACGCGGCGCGCCATATCGGGAATCTCGCCATCGACATAGACCTTGAGCCCGCCCCGCGCCGCGATCCGTTCGTAGCGGTTCGGCTGCAGCACATAGTCGTCGCCGAAGCTGCGATTGAACCAGTCGATCTTGTCGAAAAACATCGGATCGGTGATGGCCAGATCGTCTTCCAGATAGCCGAACAGATCGTAATCGTCGCAGCGTTCGGCCATCGCCTTGTGGCAGCGGAAACCGAGGCTGCGCGGTTCGACCCGCGATCCCACGACTTTGGTGCGCGGCGGCAAATGCAAGTCCGAAATCAGATGCGCCGGGTCGCGGACGCAGAGGACCAGATCGATTCGATGGCGCGGCTTGGTGCGCAGGATCTTCTCGCCGACCAGGCGCGTCGAAATGTCGAGTTCATACCGGGCGGCAATCGACGTGGAATAGAGACTGTCGAGACAATGCTGGACGACGGCGATCCGCGTCTTCTCCGGCGTCCGGTCGGCGCCATAGCGCGGCCGGTCGACCGGCGCCGTGTCGCGTGGCGCGAAGAAATGCGGCATGGCGATGAGAATGCGCACGGCCTAGCGGTTTTCGATCTCGGGTTTCGGATCGGTCATTCGATAGACCGCAAGGATTTCATGTGTGACGGTGTGGCGCGCCAGGTTGAACCAGCGCCGGCAGCCGCGCGCATGGACCCAACGTTCGTAGAGCACGCCCTTCGGGTTGCTGCGCATGTAGAGATAGTCGGCCCATTCCGCATCGCTCAACTGTTCGCCGTCGGCCGGCCGCGCGATATGGCTCTCGCCGCCGCAGCTGAATTCGCTTTCGTCGCGCTTGCCGCACCAGGGGCAGGGGATCAGCAGCATGGGTTCATTCCTAGTGCGCGATGCCGGCGGCGCCGTGCTCGTTGATCAGGGAGCCGCTGTGGAACCGGCTGAGCGCGAACGGTGCTGCGAGCTTATGCAGCCGGTCGTTGGCGATCGTATCGGCAAAGACCCAGCCGGAACCCGGCGTCGCCTTGAAACCGCCGGTTCCCCAGCCGCCATTGAAGTACAGCCCCTCGATCGGCGTCTTGTCGATGATCGGCGAGGCATCGGGACAGACATCGACGATGCCCGCCCATTGCCGCAGCATCTTGAGCCGCGTGAAGATCGGAAACAGCTCAACCAGTGCCGCGAGGAAATCCTCGACGACCGGCGGGCTGCCTCTCTGAGCGTAGGACTGATAGCCGTCCATCGCGGCACCCAGAACCAGCTCGCCTTTGTCGGACTGGCTCACATAGACATGCACCGTGCCCGAAGTCACGGTCGTATGCAGGATCGGCTTCAGCGGTTCCGAGACCAGCGCCTGTAAGGGCTTGCTGAGGATCGGCAGTCGCAAACCGGCCATCGCGGCGACCACACTCGAATGACCGGCGACGACGATGCCGACCTTGCGCGCGGCGATCGTGCCGCGCGTCGTCTGCAGGCCGGCAATGCGGCCATCGCGAATGTCGAATCCGGTCACCCCGCAATTCTGGATGATGTCGACGCCGCGTGCATCGGCCGCGCGCGCGAAACCCCAGGCGACCGCGTCGTGTCGTGCGATGCCGCCGCGACGCTGCAGCGAGGCGCCGACGATCGGATAGCGCGCGCCGGGATCGACATTGAGGATCGGGCAGAAGGCCTTTACCTGTGCCACATCGAGTATTTCCGAATCGATGCCGTTGAGGCGGATCGCATTCACCCGCCGGCGCATTTCCATCATTTCGTGCGACGAATGCGCAAGATTGAGCACACCCCGCGGGCTGAACATCACGTTGTAGTTCAGCTCGCGGGTCAGCGTTTCCCATAGCTTCAGCGAATGTTCGTAGAGATGCGCGCTCTCGTCCCAGAGATAGTTCGAACGCACCACGGTCGTGTTGCGGCCGGTATTGCCGCCGCCCAGCCATCCTTTCTCGATGACGGCGATGCGCGCGACGCCATGGTTCTTGGCGAGGTAATAGGCGGTCGCGAGCCCATGCCCGCCGCCGCCCACGATCACCACATCGTAGGCCGGCTGGGGCTCCGGGCTGCGCCAGGCCGCCTGCCAGTCCTGATGATGCGAGAGGGCGTTCCGGGCGAGGCTGACGATCGAGTAGCGCGGATTCATTGGCGGGTTTTTGCGGTCTTTCAGGGGCGCGCGGGCAATCTGGCAGCGCAGGCACGGGCTGGCAAGCAGGCCCCGGAAGCCGCTTCAGGAAAATCTTTTGTCCGAATAGCGACATTTGCTAGGGTGGGGGCCTTCCAGAATGGAGCGCCCCCGCGCGGCCCAGATGTTCGGCGCCAGACCCAAGGAACTACCGCAGGATATCGGCTTCCTGTTGGTCCCGCTCTTTTCGATGATCGCCTTCGTCTCGGCGCTCGAACCGCTGCGCCTGGCCAATCGCGCGAGCGGCCGTCAGCTCTATCGCTGGCGCGTCTTCTCGCCCGACGGCAGGCCGGTGACCGCGAGCAACGGGCTCGAGATCCGGCCCGAGGGCGCGCTCGACGAACTGATGGATTTCAGCACGGTGGTGGTGTGCAGCGGCATCGACGCGCACAAGTTCCACGACCGGGCTACATTGACCGTGCTGCGTAAGCTCGATCGCAAGGGCGCCGATATCGGCGCGCTCTGCACCGCGAGCCACATTCTCGCGCAGGCCGGTCTGCTCGATGGCTATCGCTGCACGATCCACTGGGAAAATCTTGCCGGCTTTGCCGAGCAGTTTCCCGAGATCGACATCACAACGGAACTGTTCGAGATCGATCGCAGCCGTTTCACCTGCGCGGGCGGTACCGCCGCGCTCGACATGATGCTGAACCTGATCGGCGGGCAGCATGGCGCCGAGCTCGCCGCGCAGGTCTCGGAACAGTTCATGCACGAGCGCATCCGCGACCGGCACGATCATCAGCGCATGGGGCTGCCGGCGCGTCTCGGCCTTCGGCATCCCAAGCTGCTCGAGGTGGCGCGGTTGATGGAACAGAACCTGGAGGAACCGCTGGAGCGTGCCGAGCTCGCCAAGGCGGTCGGACTTTCGACCCGCCAGCTCGAGCGGCTGTTCCGCAAATACCTGCACCGCTCGCCGGCGCGCTATTACGTCGAACTGCGGCTCGATCGCGCGCGGCGTTTGCTGCAGCAGACCAATATTCCGATCATCGACGTGGCGCTGGCCTGCGGCTTCGTCTCCGCGTCGCATTTCTCGAAATGCTATCGGGATTTCTTCGGCAAGACGCCGCGCCGCGAACGCGCGGGACTACTGGCCGCGGAATCGGATCTGGACGAGGCGGGCGGCGAGCCGGCCTATGCGAATTCCGGCCGCGGTCGCGAGAAGAGCAGGCGCACCATCGGCTCGAAGGCCTCGAGCGGGATGGTGTCGTAGGTCGGATCGAACGCGGTCTGATCCCATTTCTCGCAGAAATTGGCGGTGCGCTCGAACATCGGGTGGCCGCGATACTGGTCCCGCGCATTCCGGTCCCGGCCGTAATGATGCCAGAAGAAGTAACCCTGGAAGATCCCGTGATGCTTGACCAGCCAGAAATTATCTTCGGAGATGTAAGGCCGCAGGATCGCGGCGGCGAGCTGGGCGTGATTGTTGGGCGCGAGCGTGTCGCCGATATCGTGCAGAAGCGCGCAGCAGACCAACTCGTCGTCGGCGCCGTCGCGCTTCGCGCGCGTCGCCGTCTGGAGGGAATGCTGGAAGCGGTCAATCCTGTAGCCCATCGGATCGCCCGCGAGGCGATGCAGCAGGCCCAGCGCCTCGTCGGCAACGCCGCCCTCGTGCTTCTTCCACTGCTCGTTGAGCAGCTGGTAATCGTCATAGGTCCCTTCGTCCATGCGGATGAAGCTGACCGTGCCGTCGCTCGTCGTGCCGTCCATGATCGTCTCCGCTTTGCCGGATCGTGCCCCGGCTCGTTCGCCGGCTCGTTCCCCGGCTCGTTCGCCGGCTCGTTCCCCGGCTCGTTCCGATGAACCCGGAAACTAGCATAATTGCCGAACTCTTCGCCACGGCGGCCGGCGAGGGGCTGCTGTCGCGCGGCTACTTCCATCCCGGGCCCGGGGATGCCGTGCCGGCTTTGGCCGGCGGCGAGCCGGCGGGCACGTTGCTGCTGCTCGGCCATGCCGGGCGCTCGATGTGGCCGGCCTTCGAGGCCTCGCCGGAGATGTCGGACGGCGCGCCCGATCCGCTCGATCGCTGGAGCCGCCGGCTGATCGACGGGCTCGCGCAACGTTTCGGCGCAACCGCGCTCTATCCCTTCGGCGGGCCGCCTTATCTGCCGTTCCAGCGCTGGGCGCGCCGCGCCGAGCCGGTCGCGCCGTCGCCGCTCGGCATCTTCATCCATCCCGAATACGGGCTGTGGCACGGCTATCGCGGCGCGCTCGCCTTCCAGGCCCGCTGGCCGCTCGCACCCGCCGATCTGCGGCCGGTCCCCTGCGAAAGCTGTGAGGCGAGGCCCTGCCTCCACGCCTGTCCGGTCGATGCCTTCACGCCGGCCGGCTATGCGGTCGCCGATTGCCGCGCCCATCTCGATCGCAGCGCCGGCGCGCCCTGCCGCGATGGCGGCTGCCTCGCGCGGCGGGCCTGTCCGGTCGGGCGGGAATTCGGCTATGACGACGCGCAGGCCCGCTTTCATATGCGCGCCTTCCATCGGGCCGGCCGCAGGCCTGCCACAATGGTCGGCCGGGATTGAGCTTTGCCGATGCGATTCGCTCGAATCCCGGGCAGAATGCGCAAGCGGGCGTGCGGCTGATCCGCTGGCCGCCGGAGGGCACGTGAAGAACCGGGCAATACTCATGGTGGCGCATAGCGAGTGGCGCGAGCGCCGGATCGCGCCGCTCATTTCGGCGCGCGGCTATCGGCTCGAATGGCGCTGCCCGGCCAAGGGTTCGCAGCTTCCCGAGGATATCGAGAATTACGCCGGCGCCGTGGTGTTCGGTGGCGTGCACAGCGCGAACGACGCCGAGAGCGTCGATTTCATCCGCGACGAGATCGACTGGATCGGCCGTTTCGTCGATGCCGGACGCCCGTATTTCGGTATCTGTCTCGGCGGCCAGATGCTCGCCCGTGCGCTCGGCGCGCGTGTCGCGCCGCATCCCGAGGGGCGGGTGGAAATCGGCTATTACCCGATCACCGCGACCGATGCCGGACGGGATCTGTTTCCCGAACGCCTGCACGTCTATCAGTGGCATCGCGAAGGATTCGAACTGCCGCGCGGCGCCGAACTGCTCGCCCGCGGCGAGACCTTTCCGAACCAGGCCTATCGCTACGGGAAGTCCGCCTACGGCCTGCAGTTTCACCCCGAGGTCACCGGCGAGGATGCGCGGAGCTGGATGAGCGAGGTGCCCGACCATGCCGAGCGGCCGGGCGCGCAAAGCATCGCCGACCATGCCGCGGGAATCGGGCAGTACGATCCGGGGCTGCATGACTGGCTGTCCGGCTTCCTCGATCGCTGGCTGGCGGTCGAGGAAGAGGCCGCGGAACCGGCACCCGTCCCGGCCGATCCCGCCGGGGTTGCCGGCGGCCTGCAGCGCCAGGGTTAGAAAACCACGCATTCTGCCGCTTTGTCGCTGAATTTCCTGCGTTTTTCGGGGCGACATCGTGGCGATATCTTGTCGACTGGCAGGCAACTGGTGTATCTACGTCCACGACATCGACACCAGCTCTAAGGGGGGCTCCTGTGCGCTCGTTTATCACCCTTGCGGCCGCTTTGCTGGCCGCATCGCTGCTCAGCCATTCCGTAACCGCCGAGGAGAGCGCCGCGCTGCCGCTGGCGCCGAGCGCCGCGAAGGCGAAGGTTCAACTCGAAGCGGTTGTCGCCTATGGCGCGGTGCCGTTCACCGATCCGATCCAGTGGACGATCATCCGTCCGGTTTCGCAGCAATATCCCGAAGAACAGATCCTTCTCACCCAGACGGCGGTGTCGCCGACCTTCGACATGGCGCCGGGCCGTTACATCGTCCGCGCGACGCACAGCTCCCTGACGATCTCGCAGGACCTGATCGTTCCCGAGGGTTCGTCGAAGCATACGATCAACTTCAACGCGGGGAACATCACCCTCAGCATGATCCCGCATACCGGGGCTGGCATGATCAGCTCGAACATCCTTTGGGAAGTGTACGAATATCGCAAGGGCGGCCTGACCGACGATGCGAAGATCGCCTCCGCCATGGCGCCCTCGCAGCATTTCATGCTGGCGGCCGGCGCCTATGTGGTGCGCGCGAGTTATAACGGCACGACCGCCGATCTGGTGATCCCGCTCGATCCGGGCCGCACCTACAAATACACGATCAATCTCTATGCCGGCACGGTCGGCCTCAGCGCGGTTTCGGAAGGCGGCGGCAGCATCGGCGAGGGTGTCGTCTACCAGATCTACAAGGCAGCGATCGACAAGACCGGCGAGCGCCCGCTGATCGGCACCTATAACGGCGATACCAAAGATGTTCTGCTGCGCGAAGGCAGCTATCTGCTGATCGCGCGCGGCAATGGCCTGCAGGGCGAAATCCCGTTCGTCGTCTCGGCCGGCGAAAATGCCAAGATCAAAGTGATGCTGAAGCCGACGCTGGCGAGCAGCACCGCGACCAGCGGCTGATCGCTTCCGGATTTCGGTAACGAAAAACGGCGCCCTCGCGGGCGCCGTTTCCGTTTGTGGCGGTTATCGTCGGTGACGGGGAACTCGCCTGGACGCTCAACCGTCGATCATAGGCAGCTTGAGGCCCTGTTCCTTCGCGCAGTCGATGGCGCTTTCATAGCCGGCATCGGCATGGCGCATGACGCCGGTGCCCGGATCGTTGGTCAGCACGCGCTCGAGCCGCCGCGCGGCATCCGCCGTGCCGTCGCACACGATCACCATGCCGCTATGCTGCGAATAGCCGATGCCGACGCCGCCGCCGTGATGCAGCGACACCCAGGTAGCACCGGACGCGGTGTTCAGCAATGCGTTCAGCAGCGGCCAGTCGGACACGGCATCCGAGCCGTCCTTCATCGCCTCGGTCTCGCGGTTCGGGCTCGCGACCGAACCGGAATCGAGATGATCGCGGCCGATGACGACCGGCGCCTCGAGTTCGCCTTTCGCGACCATCTCGTTGAAGGCGAGGCCGAGCAGCGCGCGCTGGCCGAGACCGACCCAGCAGATCCGCGCCGGCAATCCCTGAAATGCGATCCGTTCGCGCGCCATGTCGAGCCAATTGTGCAGATGCGGATCGTCGGGGATCAGCTCTTTCACTTTTGCATCGGTCTTGTAGATGTCGTCGGGATTGCCCGAGAGCGCCGCCCAGCGGAACGGACCGATGCCGCGACAGAAGAGCGGGCGGATGTATGCCGGCACAAAACCGGGGAAGTCGAACGCGTTCTTCTCGCCGATCTCGCTCGCCATCTGCCGGATATTGTTGCCGTAGTCGAAGGTCGGCACGCCCAGGCGATGAAAGCCGAGCATGGCGCGCACATGGATCGCCATCGACTGCATCGCGGCCTTGATCGTGCCCTGCGGATCGCTGCCGCGCTTGCGCTCCCACTCGTCGAGCGTCCAGCCCTTCGGCAGATAGCCGTTGAGCGGATCGTGCGCGCTGGTCTGGTCGGTAACGGCATCGGGCCGCCAGATCGCATCCCGCTCGGCGCGCCGCAGAATTTCCGGCACTAGTTCGGCGGCATTACCGAGCAGGCCGACGGAAATGGCGCGGCCGTTGTCGGTCGCGGCGCGGATGATCGCCATCGCCTCTTCGAGATTCGTTGCCTTGCGATCGAGGTAACGCGTCTCGAGCCGGCGATCGATCCGGCTCGGCTGGCATTCGATCGCCAGCATCGACGCGCCGGCCATCGTTGCGGCCAGAGGCTGCGCGCCGCCCATGCCGCCGAGGCCGGCGGTCAGGATCCATTTCCCCTTGAGACTGCCGCCGAAATGCTGGCGCCCCATCTCCACGAAGGTTTCATAGGTGCCCTGCACGATGCCCTGGCTGCCGATATAGATCCACGAACCGGCGGTCATCTGGCCGTACATCATCAGGCCCTTGCGATCGAGTTCGTGGAATTTGTCCCAGGTCGCCCAATGCGGCACGAGATTGGAATTGGCGATCAGCACGCGCGGCGCATCCGGGTGCGTGCGGAACACGCCGACCGGCTTGCCCGATTGCACCAGCAGCGTTTCGTCGTTGCCGAGGCCCTGAAGCGTCTCGACGATCTTGTCGTAACACTGCCAGTCGCGCGCGGCGCGACCGATGCCGCCATAGACGACGAGCTCGTTCGGCTTCTCCGCGACCTCGGCGTCGAGATTGTTCATCAGCATGCGCATCGGCGCCTCGGTCAGCCAGCTCCGGCAGCTAAGCGCGCTGCCGCGCGGGCTGCGGATCTTCCGTTCGTTGTCGAGGCGGGGATTGTCGGTCATGGAGAAGGCCTCTTTATCGTCGCAGCAAAAGGGGCACCGGGCGCCGTCGGATCGTCTCAAGAAAGGGTCGCCGGAGCCTGGTCACTGATAGCCGAAAGGGTTGCCCAAGGCCATGCCCGGGCGATCCGCGCGCTCTCGCGCCCCGGTTGCCGTGTCGCGAGGGTGCGATTGATCGAACGGGCCGTGATGTGGGACAAGGCGGGAGCATCGGAAAAGAGGCACGCCATGCGAAACATCCCGCGTTTTGCCGACCCTTTCGCCGCGCACGACATTCCGATCGTCGAGGCGACGCCGGAAAGCCTCAAGGGCTACGGCCTGATCGAGCGGGATTTCGCGACCGCCCGGATCGAAATCGTGCGCTGGCCCGCGCAGGGCTGGCGACCGGTCGATCCGGATACCGGCGACGAAGGGGGCACGACCGAGGGCGCGTTCTCGATCCACTGGCAGGGCGAAATCCTCTACGGCCGCAACGAGGCGGTCGGCGGCCATTATCTGCTCGGCTGGAGCCGCGATCCGCGCGAGGCGTCGGAAGACGTCGCCGATCCCGAACGCAAGCGCGCGCTGGTCTGGCACGCGAACTATCATCCCGACGGCGGACAGCTTTTCTTCCCGCGCGAGCGCGTGCCTTACATCGTGCCGCTGGCGCTGCCCGGCGACGATATCTCGCCCGATCGTTTCGTCGGCTTCTACAGCGACGGCAGCTTCGGAATCTATTTCCATCCCAATGTCTGGCACACGCCGGCCGTGCCGCTCGGCCCCGCGACCGTGTTCGACGATCGCCAGGGCAAGGTTCATGCCCGTGTGAGCTGCGAGTTCGTCGAAGAGTTCGGTTGTTATCTCGGCGTGCCCATGCGCCGGCCGTAACGGACGGCGCCATTCACCGACACGCCGGCCGTAACGGACGGCGCCATTCACCGACACGCCGGCCGTAATGGACGGCGCCATTCACCGACACACCGGCCGTAACGGGCGCCGCCGTTCACCGCCGTTCACCGACACGTCGGCCGTAACGGGCGGCGCCGTTCACCGACGCGTGGCCGTAACGGACGGCGCCATTCGCCGACACGCCAGCCGTAACGGGCTGCGCCGTTACCTAATAGTCGAACAGCTTGGTCACGATGTAGCCGCTGTCGCCGAGCCGCAGCATCGTGCCGCGCCGGAACACGCCGTCATAGAAGACGTCCGCGCCGTACACGGTAGTGTCGCCGTCGACATCGAGGTCGCTCATCAGCTCGCGGGCCGCGTCGGGAAACCAGCGGTGCGATTCGATCTCTTCCGCGCCGTCGAGCTGCGGCATCGGCGTCGACCGGGCGATCAGTTCCGCGGCCTGTTCGGGCGTAAACTCGATGACCGCAATCACCCGCAGCTTGGTGGCGCCATACCGTTCCTGCTCTTCCTGCGTCAGGATTTGCCAGGTCACGGATTGCGGCACAAAGGGCAATTCGATCTGCTGGTCGAGGAACTCGATCTGCGTGCGCACCAGCACGCCCTGATCCCAGCCCGGCAGTTTCGTCGATCCGGTACCGAACACGACGTAGGCGACGCCGAGCACCGCGACGCTGCAAAGGCCCATCAGGACTTTCTGCCAGGTCGGAATGCGCGCATGCCCTTTCGGACGGGGGACCTTCTCGATCTGGCCGAAGGGATTGGTAACGGTGCGGCGCTTGCCGCGCTGGCTTTTTTTGCCACGACCACGGTGGCGTTCGCCATGTTCGGATGCGATATAGACATTGGCCTCGACATCCGGCGCCGGTTCGTACGGGTCGAGCGCAAAGGTGGGAATCCGTTCCGAAAAGGCCGGTTCAACATCGCCGTCGAGATCGATTTCGGTATAAGCCGGCGCCCCCAGCGCGTCGGTCCGCTCGTCGTTTTGCGCGCCGGATGCGCGATCGGCGGTACGACGCGCCTGCGACTTGCCGCCTTGCGATCCCGGACGCTGTGCGGTTCGCGCGGCTCCCGGTCGATGCGCGCCACCGCGCGCCGCATTGGGCCGGGCGGTTGCATCCGGCGCGCGTTGCCCGGGTTCGGCCGGGTTCGCATTTTCGGGCCGCGCCGTCGTAGGGCCGGGGAAGGTGGCGGTGATGCGATTGGCCTCGACATCGACATGCAGCGGCGGACCGCGCCGGCGATCGCCGCCGGCCGCGCCCTTGGTCTGTCGCGCGGCCTGTATGCTGCCGCGCCGACCGGCTCCCCGATTGTGCCGCGGTGTCGGATCGTCGGTCTCGGCCATCGCACCTCGCTCTGATTCGTCAGTCTCGCGGCCTTGTTTGCCGGAGCCGCGGAATCATGGCAGATGAAGGGGCTGGTGCCAACGCGCCTGAGGCCAAATCCGTGGAAATCTACCGCTTCACGCAGGGATCGGGGCCGCTTCTGGTCAGCATGCCGCATGTCGGCACGCATCTGCCGGAAGCGCTGGCCGCGCGCATGACGTCGATCGCTCGGACGGTTCCCGACACCGACTGGCATGTCGACCGGCTCTACGATTTTCTCGGCGATCTCAATGCGTCGGTCCTGGCGGCGACGCATTCGCGCTATGTGATCGATCTCAACCGGCCGCCGGACGATACGACACTGTATCCCGGCGCCAACAATACCGGCCTCTGTCCGATCAGCCGGTTCGACGAAGGCGCGGTCTACGAAGCGGGCAACGAACCGGACGCGGCGGAGATCGATCGTCGGCGCGCGCAATATTGGCAACCTTATCACGATGCGATCGCGGCTGCGCTCGATACGATCCATGCCGATCACGGTTATGCGCTGCTGTTCGAGGCGCATTCGATCCGCTCGGTCGTGCCGCGTTTCTTCGATGGCCGTTTGCCGGACATCAATCTGGGTACCGGCGGCGGCACCAGCGCCGATCCCGAACTCGCGGCGCGGCTGGTCGAGCAGGCGGGCGATGCGATCGATTACACGAGCGTGCTCAACGGTCGCTTCAAGGGCGGCTATATCACGCGGCGCTACGGCAATCCCGCCGCGCATGTGCATGCGGTGCAACTCGAGCTCGCGCAGATCACCTACATGAGCGAGGATCCGCCATTCGATTTCGACGAGCCGACAGCGAACCGCGTGCGCCCCGTTCTGCGCCGCATCGTCGAAACGATGATCGATTGGGGCCGGGAGCGCTACGGGCGGTAGGCCCTACGAACCGCTCGCGTACACCCGCTGCCACAGCGGGTTGAACCCGATCCGATAACTCAGCTCCGCCGGATGCTCGATCGACCAGATCGCCAGATCGGCGCGGTTGCCGATCGCGAGCGTGCCCTGCGTCTCGCCGATCCCGAGCGCGCGCGCGGCGTTGCGCGTGACGCCGGCGAGGCATTCCTCCGGCGTCATGCGAAACAGCGTCGCGCCCATGTTCAGCATGAGCAGTAACGACGTGGTCGGCGAGCTGCCGGGATTGCAGTCGGTCGCCAGCGCGATCGGCACGCCCTTCTTGCGGAACGCATCGACGGGGGGCAGGGTCTTCTCGCGCAGGAAATAGAACGCTCCCGGCAGGATCACGGCGACCGTACCGGCCTGCACCATCGCATCGATGCCATCCTCGCCGATATATTCAAGATGATCGCAGGATATCGCCGAGAAGCCCGCCGCCATCACCGATCCCTTCATGTCGGAAAGCTGTTCGGCATGGAGCTTGATCGGCAGATCGAGCGCCTGCGCCGCCTCGAACACGCGGCGGCATTGTTCGGTCGTGAAGCCGATCCGCTCGCAGAACGCATCGACCGCATCGACCAGCCCCTCGGCATACGCCGCCGGCAGCATCTCGAGACAGACGCGGTCGATATAATCGTCGGCGCGGCCCGCATACTCCGGGGGCAGCGCGTGGGCTGCGAGGAATGTCGTCCTGATCGTCACATTGCGTAGCCTGGCGAGCCGCCGCGCCGCGCGCAGCATGCGCAGCTCGCTGTCGCGCTCGAGCCCGTAACCGGATTTCACTTCGACCGTGGTCACGCCCTCGGCGATCAGCGCATCGAGCCGCGGCAAAGTCTGCGCGACCAGTTCGTCCTCGCTCGCGGCGCGCGTCGCCTTGACGGTCGAGACAATGCCGCCCCCGGCCTTCGCGATATCTTCGTAGCTGACGCCGGTGAGGCGCATCTCGAACTCGCGGGCGCGATTGCCCGCATGAACCAGATGGGTGTGACAGTCGATCAGCCCGGGTGTGATCCACCTGCCGCCGACATCGACCGTCTCGTGCCAGAGCGGCGCGTCGCCCGGGTTGGCGGGCAATTCCGTCATGGTCCCAAGCCAGGCGATCCGCCCGCCCGCGACGGCGATCGCCCCGGGCTCGATCGCGCCATAGGGCGCGCCCGTCTCGCGCCCCGTCTCGCGCCCCGTCTCGCGCATCGTGGCGAGCCGGGCGTTGATATAGACGCAGTCCCATGGGGTCTCGATTTTCATGCGCGATCCTGTACGAAGCTTTGGCCCGTCCGAAGCTTTGGCCCGTCCGAAGCTTTAGCCCGTCCGATGAGCCGGTCGTTGAGCGGCAGCCGATCTGATCGTAATGTCGCACAGAATCGACGCAAGGCCGGGTTCCCATGCATTCGAGAGGTTTCTTCGCCGAAAGCGCTCTGCTGCCCGATGGCTGGGCGCGCGATGTGCTGTTCGAGATCGATGCGACCGGCGCGTTCGCCGCGGTCGGTACCGGTCGCGAGCCCGGCGATGCCGTGCGCCTGTCGGGTCCGGCGGTGCCGGGCATGCCCAATCTTCACTCGCACGCTTTCCAGCGCGCGATGGCCGGGCTGACCGAGCGGGTGGGGCAGGGTGGTGCCGACGACAGTTTCTGGACCTGGCGGCAGGTCATGTACGGGTTCGTCGGCGATCTCACGCCCGACGAGGTGCAGACGATCGCAACCCAGCTCTATGTCGAGATGGTCAAGGCCGGTTACACGTCGGTCGGCGAGTTTCATTATTTGCATCACGATCCCGATGGCCGGCTCTACGACGATCCGGCCGAGATGTCGGAACGGATCGTTGCCGCGGCGACCATTGCCGGCATCGGGCTCACTCATCTGCCGGTGCTCTATCGTTATGGCGGGTTCGGCGGCAAGGAACCGGCAACCGGCCAGCGGCGCTTTCTGCACGACGCCGACGCCTATGCGCGGCTGCTCGAAACATTGCAGCAGCGCCACGGCGCCGATCCGCAATTCCGTCTCGGCATCGCGCCCCATTCGCTGCGCGCGGTGACGCCGGATTTGCTGCGTGCCGGTATTGCCGCACTCGACTCGATCGATGCGACCGCGCCGATCCATATCCATATTTCCGAGCAGATGCGCGAGGTCGAGGAATGCATCGCCTGGGCGCAGCGCCGCCCGATCGAGTATCTCTACGACGAGTTCGACGCGGGTGCGCGCTGGTGCCTGGTGCATGCGACGCATATGACCGATGACGAGCGTCGGCGGATGGCGGCGAGCAAAGCGATTGCCGGTCTCTGTCCCACGACCGAGGCCAATCTGGGCGACGGCATCTTTCCGGCGATCGAATATCTCGCCGAAGACGGCGTGTTCGGCGTCGGCTCCGACAGCCATATCTCGGTCTCGCCGGTCGAGGAATTGCGCTGGCTCGAATACGGCCAGCGGTTGATCCGGCAGCGGCGCAACCGACTTGCTGTGGCGCAGGGCGGCTCGGCCGCCAGCGGTTCGGCCAGCGGTTCTGTAGGCGCCGCGTTATGGCGCGGTGCGCTCGCCGGCGGTGCGCAGGCACTCGGCCGCCGCATCGGCGCTTTCGCAACCGGCCATCGCGCCGACATCGTCGTGCTCGATGGCGATCATCCGCTGCTGGTCGGCAAGGATGGCGATCTGCTGCTCGACGGACTGGTGTTCGCCGGCAACGAGAGCCTGGTGCGCGATGTGATGATCGGCGGGCGCTGGCGGGTGCGCGATCGCTTTCACGAAGCCGAAGCGGGCGCCCGAGCGCGGTATCAGCAATGGCTGCGCGCCCGGCTGGGCGACAATGCCGCCCGTGGAGCCGCGGTTTGAGTTCGTCGGCGAAGCGGATCGATCTGGTCTGGCTCAACGGGCCCGACATCGACCGGCTCGCGATGACCGACGACGAGATCCTCGGCGCGGTGGAGGCCGGGCTTCTCGCCCAGGGGCGCGGCGAAACGGTGATCGAACCGCGCGTGCATCTCGAACCCGATCCGTCCTTCCGCGGCCATTTCAACGTGCTGCGCGGCTATGTGGCGCCGATGGATGCGGCGGGCTTCAAGATCGTCGGCGACTATGTCGACAATTATCAGCGTGGCCTGCCGTCGGAGATGGCGCTGCTCAACCTGTTCGATCCGCGCACCGGCATGCCGCGCGCGATCCTCGATGCGACCGCCATCACCGATATGCGCACCGGTGCAATGACGGCGCTCGGCGCCAAGTATCTCGCACCGCCCAAGCCGCGTCGGCTCGGCCATATCGGCGCGCGCGGGTCGGCCTACTGGAACGTGCGGCTGCTCGATCATCTGTTCGGTTTCGAGGAGATCCGCGTCCATTCCCGTCGCGCCGAAAGCCGCGACGCCTTCGCTGTCAACCTCGAACGCGATCTCGGCAAGAAAGTGATCGCAACCGCCGACTGGCAGAGTTGTCTCGAGGGCGCCGACATCATGGTCGAGGCATCCCGGCTCGATGCGCCGACGCCACTCTTCAGGACCGAATGGGTGAAGAAGGGCGCGCTGGTCGTGCCCTACGGGACGATCAGCAGTGTCGAACTCAGTTTGACCGACGTGATGGACAAGATCGTGGTCGACGATTGGGGCCAATGCCGCATTGGCAAGCTTGGTGCGCTGCGCGCGCATGTCGAGGCCGGGAAACTCAGCGAGGCAACGCTTCATGCCGAGCTTTGCCAGATCGTCGCCGGGTTGCGTCCGGGCCGCGAGCGCGACGATGAAACGATTTTGTTCTGGCATCGCGGGCTCAGTCTGTCCGATATCGCGCTCGGCGTTGCGATTCTTGAAAAGGCAAACCGGCTCGGGATTGGCCAGACCCTGCGCTACGCATGACCCCCAGGGCATGACCATCAGGAGAAACTCCATGTCGCGTTTCGTTCTGCTGCCGCTGGCAGCCATGCTGCTGATCGCCGGTGCGACGCCGGGTGCGGCGCAATCCGTCGAGGAAGAAACCTCGCGCGTGTCGATCGAGCCGGTCGACGGCGCGCTGCAATGGCAGATCGAAAACCGCACCTTCGATGTGGTCCAGACCTGGTCGGGCGCGGGCCCGCGCAGCCTGCTGCTGGAAGAGACGATGTCGGCGATGCGACGGAGCGACATGGAGGGCCCGGCCGATCCGATGGTGCGTGTCGTCGCGTCCGAAATACTGGACGATGGTACGCTGACGCCACTCTGGGAGTTCGAGACGCGGGCCGAGACGGGATCTGCCCGCTATCTCGGCGCGTTCGGCGATGCCTATGTCGCGACGCTCTATGGCTGTTGCGGCGCGATCGACGCCGATCGCTATTTCGGACTCGAATCCGGCGCGTTGCTGGTGACCGCCAACGGCCCGGTAGCGCTGCTCGACATTCCGAACAGCGGCGGTCTCGTGCGGATCGCCGGCGTCGAGACGCCCTGGTCGGCGTCGGGTGAGGCTTTGTACCAGGAGCGCAGCGACGCATTCGGCACGATCGGCTATGCGTCGATGTCGGAAGAACTGCAGCGCGCGCTAATCGTCGTCAATCTCAACATGATGGAAGCGATCGACAGCATGATGGCGCTGCCGATGCTCGAATGGGTGCCGGCGGACGGCGAACCGGCGCGCGAATTCACTTTTTGGGCGCTCGACGGCGAACGCGATGAAGCGAAGATCGGCGGTATCTCGCTGCGCGTCACCTACACGCCCGAAGCCTGGGTCGAAATACCGCTGGTGGCGGACCGGCTCGATCTCGCCGCGGCGACAGCGTCGCCCGGTCTGTCGCTCGAAGCGCTGCCGTAACGGGCGCACCGACGCGACAGGCGGTTGCGTGAACGCGCACGGATAAGAACGCCATTCGCGTGCATCAATTCATATGTAATGTTCGAGACGCGTTTCGGGCGCGTTTCAGGATGCAACTCGCGACTCGAAAAATGTGCGCCGCAAGCCGTGTCAACGATGTGGCATTGCGACCCGGACATCCTGTCGCGACGGCGGACAAGCCTTATTTTAAAGGAAAAATTGGACTGTTCCGTCGGTTACCCAAAAAATGGAACCGATCTACGGAGGCCGCCAGGCCGTTGATCGGAGACACCTCATCCCCATGTCGGTTGTACCAGCGCAGGCCGGCCGCTTGAGCTGTGCCCGGCCTTTGGAATGAACAAGATGGGAGCAAAGAAAATGATGGCAACCAGACTCATGACCGCGTCGACGCTCGTCCTCGCCTTGACGGCGGGTGCGGCATTGGCCCAGACGGCCGACAGTGACGCCGTCGAAAACGAAACCGTCACGCCGCCCTCGGACGGGCAGGTGATCGTCGAGCAGGAACCCAGTCAGACGTTGACCAAGGATCTGATCGGCGCCGACGTGATGCATGCCGAGCATGGCAATATCGGCACCCTCGAGGCTCTGCTGTTCGACGGAAACGATCGGATCGTCGGCGGTGTCGTGTCGATCGGCGGTTTCCTCGGTCTCGGCGCCAAGGAAGTGGCGCTCTCCTGGGACGCATTTGACGTCCGCACCGATGAGAACGCGGTCTATGTCGATCTGACGAAGGAGCAGCTTGAGGCGGCCCCGTCGTTCATGGATCGCGCGGACGTGCGGGCGGAGGAAGCCGCCCAGCAGGCGCAGCGCGAGATGGACGAAGGCATCGCGCCGCTCCCGGCCCCGACGCTCGACGCGGAGCCGTCGATCGAAACCGATCCGCTGCAGAACGAGCAGATCGAGCCCGATACGACGACCACGGACGACGAGCAGACCTACTAACGACGAAAGAACGTCTCAGCCCCTTGGGCGAGATGAACTCAAAGGCCGGCAACGCGACGATGTCGCACTGCCGGTCTTTTTTGTGCGTGGCGGTGCGGTTGAAAAGTTTGTAAACACGCGTGAAAATCAATTTGTCAGCCCTGTGATTGAGACGGATTGGAATCCGCTGTGCGAAACCGGGAACATTGGAGTGAAGTCTATCGCTCGAAAGCGCCGGACAGCGTCAGCTGGTATCAGGCGAGCCCCGAACCGTCACTGTTGACACTGGATCGGCTCGGCGTTCCCAGTTCTGCCCCGCTCATCGATGTTGGCGGCGGCGCATCCACCCTCGTTGACCGTCTCATCGAGCGTGGATGGTCCGATCTCACCGTGCTCGATATTGCGGCTCCTGCGCTGGGCGTCGCGAAGGCTCGATTAGGGCCGTCGGCCGACATCGTCCGGTGGGAGGTCGCCGACATCACGGCATGGGCGCCAAGCAGACGCTATGATCTCTGGCACGATCGGGCCATGTTCCATTTTCTCACCGATCGAAAGCAGCGGGATGCCTACCGGCGCGCACTGGATGCGGGGCTCGCGCCGGGTGGTTTTGCGATCTTCGCGACCTTCGCCCCCGAGGGGCCGGAGCGTTGTAGCGGTCTGGAAGTTCGGCGCTACGATGCTGCGACGCTGTTAGAGGAATTAGGGTCGCGCTACCGGATGGTGGAGAACTGGCGAGAAGAGCATGTAACGCCCTCGGGCGGCAAACAAGCCTTCAATTGGTGCGTCTTCAGGCGGGATTGAGCGGTTTATTGCGCATCGGCGCGTTATCGTTACGTCAGCGCACTTTCAAGCTGCCGGTCGATCGCCATGTCGGCGAGCATCGTCGCGACCGCCTCGACGTCGCCGCCGAGCCCGCGATCCTCGTCCATCGCCGGTGCGACCGACCGCACCATCTGTTGTGCGATTTGCGTTGCCTTGCCCAGCCGCGCGGGTTTGGCGAACTCAACGGCTTGTGCTGCGACCACCAGTTCAAGCGCGACCAACAACCGGAAACGGTCGAGCGCCGTTTCCAGTTTGGCGACCGCCTGCGGGGCGTTGCTGGTATCGTCTTCGACGCCGTCTGCGCTGCTGCGCGACAAGGTCGAGACCGGGTTTGCAAGATGGCTGATCTCGATCGCGAGTGCCTCGCCGGTCTTCAGAAGCGGTGCCATGCCGGCGCGGGTCGTCCCGCGTGGCGAAAGCGTGGGCGGCAGATCGGACAATCGGTCGGTCAGCAACTTCGCCGTGCGCTGCACCGCGAGATTGGCGCTCTGGGCGAGACCGATCGCGGCGGTGTCGAAGGCGAGCGCGATCGCCGGCACATGGAAATTGCCGTTCGATAGAATGACGCCGTCGGCCAGGATGACCGAGGGATTGTCGCCCGAACCGCTCAGTTCCGGTTCGACCGCGCTTTCGGCGAAGTCGAGCGCCGAGGCGAAGCTGCCCAGCACCTGGCCGATGCAACGCAGCGACAGCGGATCCTGCACGCGGCGTGCCGCGCCCGGTTCGGTCAGGCTGCCGCCGTCGAGAAAGCGCAACAGCCGCGCCGAGACCGATGTTTGTCCCGGCGCCGGTCGTAACGCCGCGATCCGCGGATCGAACGGTGAGAGATTGGCGCGGAACCCTTCCATCGACAACGCGGCCGCGAGGATCGCCTGGTCGAGCAAGCGGCGCGCATCGTGCAGCGCGAGCGCCGCGCGGCCGACCGTGATCGCATTCGACGACACGATCGCGATGCCGTCTTTGGGTCCGATTGCGACCGGTTCGAGGCCGGCGCGTTCGAGCGCCGCCGCACCCGATATGACCGTGCCGTCGAATTCGGCCTCGCCTTCGCCCATCATGACGAGCCCGATATGCCCCATCAGCACGAGGTCCGCCGCGCCGATCGAACCGATCGACGGCACGACGGGATGGATGCCGGCATTGAGCATCGCAACAAGCTGTGCGGCGATCGCCGGATCGGCACCGGCGCTGCCCTGGGCGAGGCCCTGCACGCGGATCAGCATCGCCGCCCGGACCGCCTCGACCGGCAGGCGGGCGCCGACCCCGTGGGCGCGACCCCGCACCGTCACCCGCGAGAACTCCGAGAGGATGTCGGCCGGCAGCATCGAGGTGGCACGGGGTCCGAGCCCGGTGGTCAGCCCATAGACCGGCCGTCCGTCCCCGAGATGCTGCAATACGACGCGCCGTGCCGCTGCCATGCGTGCGTCCGCTGCGGGCGCGAGCGCCACCTTGCGGCGCTGCCGGGCCACCGAAACGACGGCGCCGATATCGATCGGCGCGCCATCGAGCCGCAGGGGATCCATCCCCCGGCTCTACAGGCCTCGGGGCCCGTTCGCAACCGGCCGTTCGCAACCGGCCATCCGCAACCGGCCATCCGCAACCGGCCATCCGCAGCCGGCTGTCGGTAACAGGGCGTGGCGACAGGCCCGTCGTATCGCCCGAATTCCACCGATTTCGATTTCGCAACCGCCGGTTCTATGACAATCATTCGCGGCGGCATTCGCCGCGAATTGGCAGCATCGAAGGACGCACCGGTGGTGGAGCAGACGGCAACGCGGCGGCGCCCGCGACGCAGCAAGGACGCCGGCATCGCGCAGCTCCCCTGGCGCCGGCTGCGCAATCCCTATCGCCCGGTCGAGGTCCTCAGCGCGGATCAGATCGAGACCATTCACGACGCCTCGCTGCGCGTGCTCGAGGAACAGGGCATGGAGTTCCTCGATGCCGAGGCGCGCGACATCCTGAAACAGGCGGGCGCCGACGTTGAAGAGGGCGGGCTGCGGGTACGGTTCGATCGCGGCCTCGTCCTGGAATCGGTCGCGAAGACACCCGCGCAGGTTACGATCCATTCGCGCAACCCGGAACACAGCCTGACCTTCGGCGGCAACCATGTGAATTTCGGCAGCGTCGCGAGCGCGCCGAACGTGTCCGATCTCGACCGCGGCCGGCGGCCCGGCACGTTCGACGATTACTGCAATCTGCTGAAGCTGGTCCAGACTTTCAATGTCGTGCATTTCCTGAGCGGCTATCCGGTCGAGCCGGCGGATCTGCCGCCGACGACGCGGCATCTCGATGCGCTGGGTGCGGCGCTCATCATGACCGACAAGGTGATCCACGGTTATTCGCTCGGCCGCGAGCGGATCGCCGATGCGATCGAACTGGTCTGTCGCGCGCGCGGGATCGACAAGGCGCAGCTTGCGAAAGAACCGGGCCTGTTCTCGATCGTGAACACGAATTCGCCGCTCCGGCTCGATATCCCGATGCTGCAGGGGCTGATGGAAATGGCCCGGCATGGCCAACCGGTCTGCATCACACCCTTCACGCTGTCGGGTGCGATGGCACCGGCGACGATTGCCGGCGCGCTCACCTTGCAGAATGCCGAGGCGCTGGCCGGCATCGCCTTCATCCAGATGGTGGCGCCGGGCGCGCCGGCGATCTATGGCGGCTTCACCTCGAACGTCGATATGAAGACCGGCGCGCCGGCCTTCGGCACGCCGGAATATGTGCGCGCCGCGATGGCCGGCGGCCAGCTCGCGCGCCGCTATAATTTCCCGTATCGCTCGTCGAACGCCTGTGCTGCCAACGCGGTCGACGGGCAGGCGGCGTACGAATCGCAGATGTCGATCTGGGGCGCGGTGATGGGCGGCGTGAACATGATGCTGCACGGCGCCGGCTGGATGGAGGGCGGGCTGGTCGCCTCGTTCGAGAAGCTCATCGTCGATGTCGAAATGCTGCAGATGATGAGCGAGTTCCTGCAGCCGATCGAGGTCACCGAGGAAACGCTCGGCCTCGATGCGATCGCGGAAGTCGGGCCGGGCGGGCATTTCTTCGGCGCCGCGCACACGCTGGCGCGCTACGACCGTGCCTTCTATCCGCCGTTGCTTTCGGACTGGCGCAATTTCGAGACCTGGCGCGAAGCCGGTGCGCTCGATACCGCGCAGCGCGCGAATGTTCTGTGGAAAAAAGCCGTCGCCGAATACGAGGCGCCGGCGATGGATCCCGCCTGCAGGGAAGCGGTCGAGGATTTCGTCGAACGGCGCAAGCGCGAGGGCGGCGTCTCCCAAGCCTAGGACTGGCAGGCCTGACGCTGGCAGGCTTGACGCTGGCAGGCTTGACGCTGGCAGGGCTAAGGCTGGACCGGGTCGTTCAGCGCGCGCAGGGGGTGTGCGACCGGTTCCTTGCTGCGCAGCCAGTAGCGCCGCGCGATCTCCCGATAACCGCCGAAATGATAGCCGCCATTGTCGGTCAGATACTCGTCGCGCCGCGCATGGAACTGTCGTGGCCGGCGATACCAGGCGAGGCCCGGTTCATTGTGGTGCACGACATGATAGCTGTTGAACAGATAGAGCAGGCCGAAGAACCAGTCGGCCTCGACGATCGCCGTACGTCCGCCCGGTTCGTGCGCCGCGCGATGTTCGGCAAACGAGCGCAACAGGGTCAGCGACGTGCCCGGATACGCAAAGCAGGCGATATAGACCAGCGGGTTCATGCCGCAGACGCCGACCACCCAGATGCCGATCGCACTAAGGCCGAGCAGGTGCAGCGACCAGTCGCGGATCGCGATCATATCGCCGGCGGCGATATTGCGGATCGCCTGCGCACCGGTGACCCAGGCAATCACCGCGGGCCCGAGCAGCAGCCGGCCGAACAGCGTGTTGGTTGCCTGCATGATACGGCGCTGCCAGCGCGACATTCTCTGCCAGCGGATCGGGTCGACATAGAAGCTCTCCGGATCGATCCCGGGCAGCGTCAGGTCTTCGTCGCGATGATGGACGAGATGCGTGTGGCGATAGAGCGTGTACGGCATCCACAGATTGAGCGACGGAAACATCAACGCCGTGTTGGCCCAGCGCGCGTGGAATGGATAGCCGTGCACGGCCTCGTGCTGCAGCGAACCGTGGAAGCAGACGATGATCGCGCCGATTGGCGCGAGCGCCCACCAGGGCAGCAGCGCATGAAACCAGGTCACCAGGCCGAACGCCGTGTAGGTCAGCAGGATCAGCCCCAGGGTGGCGAGGTCGACGGCCGGACGGGCCAAGGTGGCAGGGGCGGCGGCGGCGCGAAGCATGGACGTTCCGGGTAAGGGGTTGCGCTAGATCAGTAATGACATTTTTGTGCCACAGATACCCATACAGCAATGAGGGAATGTGCACGGATCGTTGCAGATTGCCGCGTTAATGATATTATGGTGATAATTATCTACAAACGCGGAGTTTTGATCGATGCGCACGGCCGATCGGGTCGAAACGGTCCGGATCCTGCGGGAGCGGCTGACCGAGGTCATCGTTCGCAGCGGTCTGTCGCGTTCGGGCTTTGCCGAGCGACTCGGGATCGACCGCTCCACCTTGTCCCAGGTACTCGCGGGCTCGGACGATCGGTTACCGCGGGCCGAGACGCTGGCGACGATCGCCCGCGACCGGAAGGTCAGCGTCGACTGGCTGCTCGGGCTCACGCAGCAGGGCGGGGTTGGCACCGATCTCCTGACCCAGCCTTTGGAAATGGAGCCGGGCGGCAGCTCGCCGGCCGATGCGCGTCTCACGCGTTGGCATAACGAAGCGGCCGGCTACAAGATTCGCTACATCCCGAGCACGCTGCCGGATTTGTTCAAGACCGAAGCGGTGATCCGCTACGAATACCGCACGCTGACCGAACCCGTCTCGGCCTCGCGGATCGAGGCAGCGACCGCGCGGCTCGAGGTACAGCGGCGGCCCGAAAGCGATATGGAAGTCTGCTCGACGATCCAGGCGATCGAGGGCTTCGCCCGCGGCGAGGGCTACTGGAGCGACCTGCCCGTCGTACAGCGCCGCGAGCAGCTCCACCACATGATCGCGCTGATGGACGAGCTCTACCCGACCTTTCGCTGGTTCCTCTATGATGCGCGCGACCGCTATTCGGTCCCGATCACGGTATTCGGGCCGCTCCGGGCGACGATCTATATCGGCCAGATGTACATGGTGTTTAACAGTACGGAACATATTCGCGCGCTGACGGCGCATTTCGACGAGCTGATCCGCGCGGCGAAGGTGCAGCCGCCGGACGTGCCGCCATTTCTCCGTCGCCTGCTCGACGAACTCGATGGCACGGAGGCGGAACGTGGCTGAACCGGCGAGCGGATCGATACGCGCGCGCGGCCGCTGTCTTTGCGGTGCGGTGTCTTTCACCGTGCGCGGTCCGCTGCGCGACGTGGTGGTCTGCCATTGCGACCAGTGCCAGCATAATCACGGCGGCCCGGGCAACTACACGAGTGCCGCGTGGAGCGACATCGCGCTCTCCGGCGAAGACCGGCTGCGCTGGTTTCAATCGTCCGCCAAAGCGCGACGCGGTTTCTGTGCGGAATGCGGGTCGAGCCTGTTCTGGGAACCGGCCGGCGAGGCGCGTGTCTCGATCAATGCCGGCGCGCTCGATGCGCCGACCGGGCTCAGGACCGTGCGCCGCATCTACATCGCCGAAAAGCCGGCATGGGATGAAGTGCATGACGGCCTCGAAACGCTGCCGGGGAGCATGCGCTGATGAGTGCGAACGAGCCTGTGCTGGCACGCGGCCGCTGTTTGTGCGGCGCGGTCACCTATGCGGTGCATGGCAAACTGCGCGAGCAATTGAGCGTGTGCCATTGCCATATGTGCCGGCGGCATCATGCCGGTGCCGGCATTTACACCTCGGCCGCGAAAGCGGATGTCGAGATCGACGGCGGCACCGCGCTGCGCTGGTACGAGAGCTCGCCGGGCATCAAACGCGGCTTCTGCGCGGCCTGCGGATCGTCGCTGTTCTGGACTGGCGACAATTACCCGAACCTGGATATCGCGTCGGGATCGCTGGATGCGTCGCCCCGCCTCGTGCTCGGCCATCATATCTTCGTCGCGCATAAAGGCGATTACGAAGAGATCGCCGACGATCTGCCGAAATATCCGGACAACCCGCCCGACCCTTCATGATGCGCGCCGGCCTCCCGATGTACGATCTGCCGGAATTGCGGGCCGTTACCGATGCATTCTGGACGCAGCTCGCCTCGCATATGCGCGCCGAAGGCATTAACGATGTCCCGCTGCGCCTCGAACATCCGATCGACTGTGAGGCGCACTGGCTCGAGCCGGGCCTGCTGCTCAGCCAGACCTGCGGCTTTCCGCTGCGCCATTGTCTCCGGGATCGCGTGACCTATGTCGCGACGCCAAGCTATGCCGTCGAGGGGTGCGGGCGCGGCACTTATCGCAGCGCGATCATCGTCCGCGCCGATGCGCCGATCGGAAGGCTCGACGATCTGCGCGGCGCCACCGCCGCCTTCAACGACATGCAGTCGCAATCGGGCATGAACGCCTTGCGCGCGGCTGTCGCGCCGTTCAGCCGGGAAGGGCGGTTTTTCGATCGCGTCATCGAATCCGGCCGGCACGAGGCCAGTATCCGCGCAGTCGCCGATGGCGAGGCGGATGTTGCGGCGATCGACTGCGTCACCTGGGCCTATCTTGAGCGCTACCGGCCGGCGGAGATTGCAGGCTTGCGCGTTCTCGACATGACGGCGGAAATGCCGGGGCTGCCCTTCGTGACCGCGGGCGATGCGACGGCGGAGCAGCTCGCGAAATTGCGCGCTTCATTGACGCAGGCGATGCTCGATCAGGCACTCGCCGCCGTGCGTGACGCACTGTTTCTTTCCGGTATCGTGGTGCTGCCGGAGGATGCCTATCTGGCGGTCGACCGGATGGAGCAGGGGGCAGCCGACCGCGGCTATCCGCAGCTCGCGTAACCGATCGGTGTTGATGCTGGCTTACAGGATGGATTCGAAAAAGCCGGCTACCCTTTGCCCCAAACCCTGATTCGTTTCTTCGGCCTGTACCTCGTTCGCGCGCCCAGCGAGCTCATCGGCGAAGGCCCGGTTCTGCGCGTCGATCGTCGGATCGCCGGTCGGGTTCCCAAGCCCCGAAAGATTCGGATCATGGGGATTTTCGATCGCGAGCCGTTCGTTGATCGCCTGAACCTGCTCGGCGGACAGCTCTTTGTTGGCTGCTGTTGCCAGTGCGGCCGCCAGATCGTCGAGATCAAGCTGTGAGAGTTCGTCGTCGGAAAGATAGGCCGACAGCATGTCGCGATAGGTCTTCGAAACCGCTCCGATCGCCGAATTCGGCTCCGTCGTCGCAAGGGCGATCGACGACGCATTGAGGAATCCGTTGAGCCGGCCAAGTTTGCTTGGATGAAGAGGGTCGGTCTTCGCGATGTTGGTCGTGCCGTACCCTAAGGCGTGACCGAGGTTTTTCGATGCCCCGGGATTTGCGTCGGCGGTCTGTGTTTCGCGGCCGAAGGCATTGCCCTTGCCGTTTCCTGCCGAGTTGCCGCCGTTGCTGGCACCGTCGGCGCTCCGATTGCCGTCACCATGGTTCCCGTTGCTGCCGGCCCCGCCGTTGCTGCCGCCACCGCCGTTGCCACCGCCGCCATCGCCGCCACCGCTCGGACCGCCATCATGGCCGCCGCCGCCTTTGTCGGCAAAAGCGCTCTGTGAGCCGACAATCGATGCGTAATTATGAAATGAGACGGGTGCAACGAGCAGCGCTGCGGCGCCGGCTGCGATTGCGAACTTCCGGGTCCATGGCGACATGGGCCATCTCCTTGAAACAGGGATGCGTTCTGCGATTAGAACGAGCGATATCTCATTTCGACACTAGGTCGCGAGGTATCAATGGTGCTATCAGGCCGCCCTTGCGATGTCACAGGCCGTCAAGTCACGGGAAACACAGGGAAGACTATCCGAGTTCGGAGCCCCGGTAGTAGAGCATGACCGTGTGCTTGGCCTCGGCGAAGAACAGCCAGCGTTCGATCAGGAGGCCGATTGTCATCGTAAGGGCTCCAGCCAGAGTGGCCACGGTCACGAGCGTGCCCTCGCTGGCCAGAAAGAATGACACCCCAACGGGGAGTACCCACAAACCGAGAGCGATGGCGCGAAGCTTGCGCGCATGGCGCCGCGCGACGACGAAGCCCATTTCTCTCATCAGATAATTCTGCTGCGTGTGCGGTTCATCGAGCGGCCGCACCTCGACGGACGGCACGCCGATCGCGCTGTAGACTCCCGGAAAATGCGGTCTGCTGAAGAAGCGTATGCCGTCGGTTCGTCCACCATCGATCCAATGCCAATAGAGAAGCTTGATCGTAACCGCGAGGACAAGGACGACAGGTATCCATTCATCGCCGAAACTCGGCGGAGCGCCGAAAACATGGCCAAGAGCGGCCAGCCAGAGCCCGCCGCTGCCGAGCGAAAACAAAAGATAGAGCAGCGGCACTTGCTGCGTGTTCCATGCTGGTACCGGTTTGAGCGAGGCATAGATCATCGCCGTGCAGAAAACCGTAGCGAGACACAAACCGGCGCCGACGATGCCTGCAAACATCCACCAGCCGTCGACGCTCCCGAACATCACCCAGCCGGTCGCGAACAGGCCCGTGGGAACGAAGGTGGCGATCGCCAGCACGCCCTCGCGCGACAGCCAGGATGAGCGCCATTGCGAGAACGCACGCCATGCGCGTTCGGGATGGCCGAGATGCAACGTCGAGGACAGCAGTCCGATGACGATCGTGGTAAACGCCAGACCGAAGGCGGCAATGCCAAGCGCGCGATCGGCGGCCCAGGGAACTGTCTCGGGGGCGGGATCCCAACCGCCCCAGGCGTTAAAGGCAAGCCAGAAGAGCATGCCGTAGCCAATGCCGGACGATACCGTGAAGACGATGACGGAAAGCGCCGGATGCATGGTTCAGTCGCTCAGCATGCGATCGACCCAGCGCAGGAACGGATGCAGCATGGAGCCGCTCTCGTCCGGATCTATGACAGGAATCGGACCCTCCGACGTGTCGGGATAGGTAATGCGATTGTGACGCGGTCGAGGCATCAGATACTTGTTGGTCGGTTTGTAGTCGAGCTCCGACATCAGATCGTGGTGGTCCCGTTCCGCCACGCGGCGCGACACGTCGGAGTCGGGGTCGCCGAGATCGCCGAAATGTCGGGCACCGACCGGGCAGCAGGAAACGCAGGCCGGTACGCGCTCGGCCGCATCGAGATTTTCGTTGTAGATGCGGTCGATGCAGAGGGTGCATTTCTTCATCACACCTTCGTTCGCATCATATTCGCGCGCGCCATAGGGGCAGGCCCAGGAACAGAGCTTGCAGCCGATACACAGATCCTCCGCGACCAGTACGATGCCGTCCTCGGCGCGTTTGAACGAGGCGCCGGTCGGGCAGACCTCGACGCAGGCCGGCGTTTCGCAATGCAGGCAGGAGCGCGGGAAATGCACCGTGTTCGTCAGCTCGGCGAGCTCGGTCACCTCGAAGCTGTGCACACGGTTGAACCACACGCCGTCCGGATTGGCGCCATAGGGCTGGAAATCGGTCAAAGGTGCCGCGTGGCCACCGCTGTTCCATTCCTTGCAGGCAACCGCGCAGGCGTGACAGCCGACGCAGATATCGAGATCGATGACGAGCCCGAGCCGCTTCGTGCCGCGTTCTTTCGGCAGGCTCGTCATGGCTGAGACTTTCGATCGGCCTTGTGGCGGAATCGCACGCCATACCGCAGCAGCGCGAGCGGTTCGAGCAATCCCGGCGGTCGCTTCAGGGTTTCGAAGCGCGGTTCGGTTTGGCCCGCTTCCTCGACCGTGCATTTCTCGAGGCGCACGCGCAGATCGTACCAAGCGGCCTGTCCGGTCACCGGGTCGGAATTGGAATAGCGATAACCGTCGGCGCGCGGCGGCAGCAGTTCCGAGATCACATGATTGAGCAGGAAACCCTTCTGCGCTTCCGGTGCATCGGGCGACAACGACCAGGCGCCGGCGCGCTTGCCGATCGCATTCCAGGTCCAGACCGTGTCGTCGTTCACGCCGTCCATGATGCGGATCGGCGCCTTCACGCGACCATGCGGGCTGACAATCCAGACCCAGTCGCCGTCGGCGAGCGCATGCTTGCGCGCGGCCTTCTGTCCGAGATAAAGAAAATTCTGCGTCTGGATCTGCCGGAGCCAGGCGTTCTGCGTGCCCCAGGAATGATACATATGCATCGGCCGCTGCGTGATCGCATGCAGTGGGAAATCCTCGCCGCTGAAGGCGGCCTCTTCGAAGGGCGGATACCAGAACGGCAGCGGATCGAAATAGGTCTTGATGCGCTCGCGTTCGGAATCGGGTGGCTGTGCTGTGCCATGACCTTCGGCCGCGAGCCTGAATTTTTGCAACGGCTCGCTATAGAGCTGCAAGGTCAGCGGTTCGACGCGGTCGATGAACCCCATGCCGACCGCCCATTCCAGATAGTCGCGATTGGCGAAGCGGTAATAGCGGCCCGATTCCGGAATCTCGGTCTGCCAGAAGCATCCGTTCCGTTTGTAGCGCTCGAGCTGCTTCGGATTTTTCGGACCGCGCCCGATCAGCGCGCCATCATGCCCGCGCCAGCCGGCGAGCATGCCGGTGCCAGGTTTGCGTTCGTGATTGACCATGTAATCGGGATAGCCGCCGGGATAACGCGGCGTCGCATCTTCGTTGATGCAGCCCGGCAGTTTCAGGCGCGCGCCGAGATCGAGCAGCACATCCTGGAACGGTCGCACGTCGCGATCCGGCATGACGACCGGCTGGCGGATCGAATCGGCGACGCTGTCACCGTCGCTGATCGGTCGGTCGAGCAGCGAGATGCAATCGTGCCGCTCGAGATAGGTGGTGTCCGGCAAGATGAGATCGGCATAGGCGACCATCTCGGAGAAATAGGCGTCGGAATAGATGATATGCGGGATCTTGTATTCGCCGGTCGTCGGATCCTTGTCGGTCAGCATGCGCATGGTGCCGGCGGTATTCATCGACGAGTTCCAGCTCATGTTCGCCATGTACATGAACAATGTGTCGATTGGATACGGGTCGCCCGCCCAGGCGTTATGGATGACCATATGCATCATCCCGTGCAGAGCGAGCGGCGCATCCCAGGAGAACGCCTTATCGATGCGCAGCGGTTTCCCGTTGGCATCGACCAGCAGCTTGTCGGGACCGCTCGGAAAACCCAGCGGCACGCCGGGCAATGCTGTCTCCGGCCGCACTTCGTTCGCGTAACCGGAAGGTTGCGCCGGCGGGGGCGACAGACGCGGGAAGGGTGGCCGATAGCGGAACCCGCCGGGCACGTCGATCGTGCCGAGCAGCATCTGCAACAGGTGCAAGGCCCGGCAGGTGTGAAACCCGTTCGAATGCGCCGAGATGCCGCGCATCGCATACATGCTGACCGGCCGGCCGAGAAACTTGCCGTGCCGCCCGCCGCTGGTGTCGGTCCACCAGTCGCGCACGTCGAGTTCGAACGCCTGCTCGAACGCGGCGTACGCGAGTTCGCGGGCGATGCGTTTGATTGTTGCGGCGGGAACGCCGGTTCGTTCTGCGACAGCATCGGGCGCATATTCGGGATCGAGATAGCGCTCGGCCATCAACTCGAACGAAGGCCGGGCGCTGCGTCCGTCCGGCAAGGTGACGCGGCCGGTCAAAGCCGGTGCGCCGTCGGGCCGTCCGGCTTCGACCGCTTCCTGCCATTCGCGATGCCAGACCAGAGGCCGGCCATATTGATCGCGCGCGAAAAGGCCGTGATCGGCCTTGCCCGGATTGTCGACCACCAGCCACGCGGCGTTGGTGTATTGCGCGAGATAATGCAGATCGATTTTGCCGGCGCGCAGCAGCTCGTGAATGAGCGCCATCGCGAACAGCCCGTCGGTGCCGGGCCTGATGCCGATCCATTCGTCGGCGATCGCCGAATAGCCGGTGCGCACCGGATTGATCGACACGAACTTGGCGCGGCGATCGTCGGGCCGGCCCTTGAGCTTGCCGAGCCCGATCTTGATCGGATTGGAGGCGTGATCCTCGGCGACGCCGAACATCATGAAATAGCGGGTATGCTCCCAGTCCGGTTCGCCGAATTCCCAGAACGAACCGCCGATCGAATAGAGGCCGGCCGCCGCCATGTTGACCGAGCAGAAGCCGCCATGCGCGGCATAGTTCGGCGTGCCGAATTGCTGCGCCCACCAGCTCGTCAGCGCCTGGCTCTGGTCGCGCCCGGTAAAGAACGCGAGTTTGCGCGGATCGGTCTTGCGGATCGGCTCGAGCCATCCGGTCGCGACCGCAAAGGCTTCCTCCCAACCGATCTCGCGGAACTCGCCGGCGCCGCGCGCCCCCGTGCGCAGCAGGGGGCTGCGAAGCCGCGACGGCGCGTTCTGCGTCATGATGCCGGCGGCGCCCTTCGCGCAGAGCACGCCGCGATTGACCGGGTGGTCGGGGTTGCCGTCGATGTAGCGGATGCGGCCGTCGCGCATATGCACGCGAATGCCGCAACGGCAGGCGCACATATAGCAGGTCGTCGGCACGACCGCGTCGCGCACAAGCGGCGAGGTATCGACGGTCGGTTCGCGCCAAGGGTCGCGGTAATGCAACGGCAGGTCCCCAGAGATTCGGCCCGGCTAGAGCCTACAGCATCGCCGCCACGGCCGCAGGCCCGAAGGGCCAGGGCCCTGCCAACCCTTGTGCCAGCGCATCGCCCGCGATCTTCATCGCGGTCGGGGCAGCGTTGCGGCCGTCATGCTTGTCGCGAGCGCGTCCCGGGCGATAGGCTCGCCGCCATGCCGGAAACGCTCGATGCGCGCGATCTGAAATGTCCGCTGCCGGTCCTGAAAGCCCGGCGCGCCCTGAAGCCGCTGCAGCCTGGCGATCTTCTGACCGTGCTGGCGACCGATCCGGGGGCGCCGAAGGATTTCGAGCATTTCTGCGCGACGACCGGCTGCGAACTGGTCGAGAGCAGCGAATCCGGCGGCGTCTTTAAAATCGTGCTGCGCAAACCGGCCGACGCCGCCTGACCGACTTGTCGGCCCGAACGTAGTTCAGCGTAGCGTGCCCGGCTGCGCCGTGGCTCCGGCTTCGGTATAATAAAGCTCGGCCCCGGGATGAAGCGGGATCGGCAGCCCGACCAGAGCCGTCTCGCGCTGGATCGATCGCCCGATCGGCCCGGTGCGATCGAGGATCGTCCGCGTCGCCGGATGCCAGAGCGACTTCGTTACCTCGTAGACCAGTTCCGGATCGAGATCGGCATTCACCAGCCAGAGGGCGCCGATGCCGATCGTGACCGTCGCATCGACCCCGGCATAGAGATTGCCCGGGATCACGTCGACCAGGAGAAACCCGTACTGCTCGCGAAGTTTCCCGGCGACATCGTCGTCGAGCGAGAGCAGGTCGATCGGGACGGCTTCCGCAAGGCCGGCGATGATTGGAATCGGGTGGCTGCCGATCGCGACGATCGCATCGACATCGTTGTTCTGAAGCATCGAGGCGGCATCGAGGGGCGAGGCGAAGACCGGCGTGTACCTGGATTCGTCGAAGCCGTACGCGCGCAGAATGAGGCGCGCGGTGACGCGGGTATCGGAGTTTTCGCCGCCGACGGCGATGCGCTTGCCCGCGAGATCGGCAACCGACGTGAAGCCGCTATCCGCGCGGACGACAAAATGAACGCTCTCCTGATAGAGATTGGCGACGACGCGCAATTTGTCGGCCGGGCCTTCGTCGCGGAATACGCTCTCGCCGATGGACGCCCAATGCACGATATCGGCATTCCCGAGACCTGAATCGATCTCGCCGGCCTGGATCGCGCGGATATTCTCGATGCTGCCCTGCGTGGTCTGTGCGACCGCGATCAAGTCGGGGACGCCGCAACTGCCGCCCACGTCGCAGGCGCGCGAACCGGGCGGGTTGCTGATCGCTCCGGCGATCGCCGTGCCGATGGCGAAGAAGGTGCTGGTCGGATCGCCGGTGCCGATCCGGAAATAGGTGAAGGCGCCGCTCGTGCCGGCGGATCCGACCGCGATCGCGCAGAGCGCGACGGCAGCCATTCGGGTCAGCGTCCGCCAGCGGCCTGTTCCGCGATTTCGCTCCGGATTTGCCATCGATCGTCCGCCTGCCATGTCAACCGCCGGATTTTATTCGAAGCGTTTCAATGCCAGCACGCAGTTGTGACCGCCGAATGCAAAGGAATTGGAGAGTGCGGCGCGCACCGTATGGCGTCGCGCCACATTCGGCACATAGTCGAGATCGCATTCCGGATCGGCCACGGTGAAATTCGCGGTCGGCGGTACGACGCCGTCCGTCAGCGCGCCGAGAACGGCAATCAGTTCGAGCGCACCCGCCGCGCCCAGCGCATGACCGTGCATGGATTTCGACGACGACACCGGGATCGCATCGGCCCGCGCGCCGAAGATGCGGCGAATGGCGCGCGTCTCGGTCACGTCGTTGGCCGGTGTGCCGGTGCCGTGCGCGTTCACATAGTCGATCGCATCGGCGGGCAGCCGCGAGTCGTCGAGGGCAAGCTGCATCGCGCGCACCGCGCCGTCCTCGCTTGGCTGGACGATATCCTTGGCATCCGACGACATGCCGGTGCCGGTCATCTCGGCGATGATCGGTGCGCCGCGCTTGCGCGCATGATCGAGCGTCTCCAGCACGAAGATGCCGGCCCCTTCGCCGAGCACCATGCCGCGACGGTCCTTGGTGAACGGCCGGCAGGTATCCGGAGACATCACGCGCAGCGCTTCCCAGGATTTGATGACGCCGAGCGTCATCGGGGCTTCGGTGCCACCGGTGATCGCAGTATCGACGAGGCCGCGCCGCACCATGTCGAAGGCAATCGCCATCGCGTGGTTCGCCGAGGCGCAGGCGCTCGCGACCACGAAGCTCGGGCCGGTGATGCCGTACTCGATCGAAAGATGGCTGGTCGGCGCGTTGATCATCAGCCGCGGAATGGTCAGCGGATGGACGCGCGGAACATTGTCGCCGTAAAGCCGCTGATAGCCCTCGTCGATGGTCGTCTGGCCGCCGATGCCGCTGCCGAGGATCGCCGCCGTCCGCAAGCCTTCCGCCGCATCGAACGAGATCGCCGCCTGACCGATCGCCTCGCGCGCCGCCACCATGGCGAATTGCGAGACGCGGTCGTAGAGCGAGAGTTGCTTGCGGTCGAAATGTTGCTCGGGCTCGTAGTTCCGGACCTCGGCCCCGATCGCAACCTTGAGCCGCTCGGTCGGGATGTTGACCAGCGGGCCGATGCCGCTGGTGCCGGCCTGCATCGCCGCCCAGCAGGCCTGTGCCGTGTGGCCCTGGGCCGAAATACAGCCCATCCCGGTGATCACAACGCGGTTCATGAATGTCCTGACGCAACCTTCTGACCGGTGTCCCGCCGGCCTGGCCCGGCAGGCTGGCGCTCGGCGATCCGCCGAACTGACACGGTATGATTCTTACCATGGTGCGGTTGGCCAGAGGGGCAATAGCCCGAACGAGGCCGCGTGTCACTGTCCGAGCTGGGCCCGGCAGGAATCGACGATGGCCATGAACCGGCTCATCAGGGCCTGATCGGCGACCGCATCGGTCGCAAAAGCGGCGACGAGGCTTTGATACTCCTCGTAGTTGAACTGGGCCTGGACGCCCGAATTGTTGCAGCGGCAGAAATTCGTGCACACGGCTTCCGTGTCGGTGGCCGTGCAGCTCACCATGCACTGGTCGTAATCGCTTTTCATCTGCTCGATCGGAATCGGTTCGGCGGATGCGGCCGGTGCCAGGAACAGAGTGACGGCGGCGGCGATCAGGAGGCGGCGGATCATGGCGATTTCCTTTTAATGTCGCGTTGTTCATGGGCCCGAGGATTGAGCCCATCCTAGTCGAGGAACCGGGCGATTCCATGGCGGCGGATTGCGTCCGGACCCGAAAATCGGCATTGTCCCGCCGCTTTGCGAGGGAACCCCAGCCGATGAAACTGTCGGAAATCTTTGCGCCGGGCCTGCTGGCCGGCCGCCGCGCGCTGGTGACCGGCGGCGGCACCGGCATCGGGTTTGCGATCGCGCGCGAGCTGGGCACGCTGGGGGCCGCCGTGACGCTCGCCGCGCGCAGCGAGGAGCGGCTCGAGGCGGCGGCGCGCGACCTGCGTTCGGCCGGCATCGACGCGACCGCCCGCAAGCTCAATATCCGCAAGGACGAGGACGTGACGGCCCTGTTCGACGCCCTCGCGGCGGCCAATGAAATGCCGGACATACTCGTCAACAACGCAGGCGGCCAGTTTGTTGCCGATCCGCTGGCGCTTTCGGCCAACGGGTTCCGGGCCGTGGTCGACCTCAATTTGCAGGGCACCTGGCAGATGACCCGGGCCTTCGCCGAACGCCTGATCCCGACCGGCCGCAAGGGCTCGATCGTCAATATCGTGCTCTCGACCTTCGACGGGTCGCCGATGATGGTGCATTCGGCGGCTGCCCGCGCCGGGGTCGTCAACATGACCAAGTCGTTGGCCTTTGCCTGGGGTCCGAAGGGCATCACGCTCAATTCGATTGCGCCCGGCACGATCGACACCGACGCGCTCGATGCCTATGGGCGCGACGCGATGGTCGCCTGGGGCAAGCGGCTGCCGGTTGCACGGCTTGGCGCGGCGGACGAGATCGCCTGGGCTGCCGCTTACCTTTGCTCGCCGGCGGGCGCGTATATCACCGGCACCACCTTGATTATCGATGGCGGCCAGCATCTGATGGGCGCCGACCGCTGATGAGGATCGCATGAACAGCGTCACGCCCGATTCCAGAAACCGTTCGAAGCGCATGGCGAACCTGCAGCGCCTGCTGAAGCCGCGCCATGTCGCGTTCATCGGCGGCAAGAACATCGAGCTGGCGATCAGCCTGTCGGTGAAACACGGCTTCGCCGGCAAATTGTGGGTCGTCAATCCGAAATACGACGAGATCGCGGGCGTCAAATGCTATCGCTCGATCGCCGATCTGCCGGAAGCGCCCGACGCGTCCTTCATCGGCGTCAACCGCGAACTCACGATCGATGTGCTGCGCGAACTCGATGCGGCGGGTGCGGGCGGTGCCGTCGCTTATGCCGCGGGCTATGCCGAGATCGGCGGCGAAGGTGTCGAACTGCAGCGCCGGCTGGTCGAAGCGGCCGGCGACATCGCCGTCAGCGGGCCGAACTGCTACGGGCTGCTCAACTATCTCGACGGCATCTATATGTTCGCCTCGGGCTTCGGCGGCAGCCGTCAGGAACGCGGCATCGCCTTCGTCGGCCAGAGCGGCAACATCTCGCTCAACCTCACGATCAGCGAACGCTCGGTGCCGTTCGCCTATGTAATCACCTGTGGCAACCAGGCGGTGCTCGAAGTCGCCGACTATGTCGACGCGCTGTGCGAGGATACGCGCGTCACCGCGATCGGCCTCTATATCGAGGGCCTCAAGGACATTCCGGCTTTCGCGCGGGCCTGCGCCAAAGCCTACGATCGAAACATTCCGATCGTCGCGCTCAAGTCGGGCCGTTCGGAGCTCGGTGCGCAGCTCGCGATGAGCCACACCAGCTCGCTCTCCGGCAACGACAAGCTTTACGATGCGCTGTTCGACCGGCTCGGCATCATCCGCGTCTATGCGATCGACGAGATGCTGGAAACGCTGAAGCTGGTGTCCGCCATGCGGCCCTGGCCGGGCGACAGGCTCGCGGTCTTTACCTGCTCGGGCGGCGAAAGTCTCGTGACCGCCGACGTGTCGCAGGATCAGGGCATCCAGCTCCCGCCGCCGAGCAAGGCGCAATACGATTCACTGCGCCGGCAATTGCCGCACTTTGCGACCATCGCCAATCCGCTCGATTACAACACGTCGCTCTGGGGTCACGAGGACCAGCTCACGCGCTGTTTCTCGACCATGCTCGGCGAAACCTACGATGCGGGGATGCTGGTGCTCGATTTCTGGGAACAGGATGAAGAGTGGATCACCTCGGCCGGCATCGCGATTCGGTCGTTGTCGGCTGCCTCGCGCGCGACCGGTCGGCCGTCGATGCTGACCGCGTCATTGCCGGAATCGATGCCGCGCCGTGTGCGCGATCGCATCATCGAAGCCGGAATCGTGCCGCTGCAGGGTCACCATCAGGGGCTGCGCGCCTGGGCGCTGGGCAGCCGCCGCGCGCGGCTCGCGAACGACATCACGGCCGCCGGCGGCGGTGCGTCGACGTTCCTCACCGCGCTGCCGCCGATCGGCGAGGGACGGAAACTGCTCTCCGAAGCGGACGGCAAGGCGGCGCTCGCCAGGCACCGGCTCACGGTGCCACCGAGCAAGCTCGCCTCGGCTGCCGATGCACCGAAGGCGGCGGCCGCGCTCGGCTTCCCGGTCGTCGCCAAAATTGCGGTGCCCGTTCTCGCGCACAAGACCGAGGCGGGCGCGGTCGCGCTCAATCTCAAATCGGAATCGGACGTGGCCGACGCCGTCGCGCGCATGAGTGAGAGCGTCGCGCGCTACAAGCCGGGACTGGTCGCCGAGACCTTTTTGATCGAACGCATGATCACAGGCACGGTCGCCGAGATGATCGTCGGCATCAAACGCGATCCGCAATTCGGTTTGGCGCTGGTGATCGGCGCCGGCGGCATCCTGGTCGAACTTGTCGGCGATGCTGCGACCTTGCTGCTGCCGACGCGTCGCGCGGCGGTCGAACAGGCGATAAGCGGCCTCAAGATCATGAAGATCCTCGGCGGCTATCGCGGCAAGGCGAAGGGCGACGTTACGGCTCTGGTCGATGCGGTGATGGCGATCGCGGCCTATGCCGACGCCAATCGCGACCGTCTGGTCGAACTCGACATCAATCCGCTGATGGTGCTGCCCGAAGGGCAGGGCGTCGTCGCCGTCGATGCGCTGGTGGTGATGGCGGAGGGGTAGGCGGCAGAGTCATAAAGAAATCTCTTCACCCTTTATTCCCTCCCCCTCCAACTCACCGTCGTCATCGCCGGGCTTCACCGGGCGATCCACTGTGCCGATACGCCGTCGACGTTGTGGTGGCAATAAGATTGCTCAGTACTTCCGCGATCGAGTCGGTTGCCGCGATGGACAGCCGTGGGTCACGCCCGGCAATGACGGTAAAGAGTGGAACGACGACTAGAACGGATCGTGCTATTTCAATCCGCCGTCACCCGCTGCCGCTGCTCGCCGAAGCCGGCAATCCCGAGCCGGATTTCATCGCCCTTGTTGAGATAACGCGGCGGCTTCATGCCGAGGCCGACGCCGGGCGGCGTGCCGGTCGTGATGATGTCGCCCGGGTTGAGCGTCAGGAACTGGCTCACATAATGCACCAGATGCACGACGCCGAAGACCATCGTCTTGGTCGAGCCGCGCTGCATCTTCTCGCCGTTGACGTCGAGCCAGAGATCGAGCGCCTGCGGATCCTTCACCTCGTCTCGCGTGACCAGCCACGGACCGAGCGGCGCGAAGCCGTCGCTGCTCTTGCCCTTGACCCACTGGCCGCCGCGTTCGATCTGCCAGTCGCGCGCCGACACGTCGTTGCAGATCGTGTAGCCGGCAACGTGTGCCAGCGCGTTCTTCTCGTCGACATATCGCGCGCGCGTGCCCATTACGATCGCGAGTTCGACTTCCCAGTCGAGCTTGCTGCAGCCGCGCGGAATCGGCACGACATCGTTCGGACCGGTCGCGGCGCAGGCCTTCATGAAGAGGATCGGCTCTTCCGGAATCTTGGCGCCGGTCTCGGCGGCATGGTCGGCATAATTGAGCCCGATCGCAACGATCTTGCCGATATGCGCGACCGGCGGACCAAGGCGCGGATTTCCCGTGACCTTCGGCAGCGACGCGGGATCGAGCGTCGCCAGCCTGGCGAGCCGGTCGGGTGCGAGCGCGGCATCGTCGAGGTCGTCGCAATGGCCGGCGAGATCGCGAAGATTGCCATCCGAATCGACCAGAGCCGGGCGTTCGGCGCCGGGTGCTCCATAACGGGCGAGTTTCATGTCGATCCATCCGCAAGTTTGTGTCGTATCGGCGATCTCAATAAGCGGATTGGCCGGTCGGGACAAGCGCCCGCCCGTGATGGCGACAAAGTGGACGGATTGGATCGGCCGATTGGATCAGGGGGGCGCATCGGGTAGCGTCGGATCGAACGAATGATGTCGAAGTGAGGAGATCCGCCATGAAGGACGCGCGCAAGCGCCCCGCCCCGAAACGCTTCATAGGCAAACGCCCCGCCCCGAAACGCTTCATAGGCAAACGCCCCGCCGCACAACGAACAGCGCCCAAACGATCCGGTGACAAACGCCTTGCGGTCGTGACCGGCGCCAATCGTGGCATCGGTCACGAAATCGCGCGCCAGCTCGCGCAGAACGACATGCACGTCATCCTGACGGCGCGGGATCCGAAACAGGGTCGCGCCGCGGCAAAAGCGCTCCAGGATGACGGTCTCGATGTGACCTTCCATAAACTCGATGTGGCGGATGCGGGCAGCATCGCCTCCTTTGCACGCTGGCTGCGCAAGACCGAAGGGCGTCTCGACGTGCTGGTCAACAATGCCGGGATTTATCTCGATGTGGATGCGAAAGGCGCGACCGAGTCCGCTTTGGTCACCAGCCGGCGCAAGCTGCGATCGACGCTGGAGGTCAATCTCGAGGGACCATTCTTCATGATGCAGGCGCTGATCCCGCTGATGCGCGAGAACGGCTACGGGCGCGTCGTCAATGTGTCGAGCGGATCGGGTCAGCTCGACGACATGGGCGGGCACGAGGCCGCCTATCGCATGTCGAAGACTGCACTCAATGCGGCGACGCGCATCTTCGCTGCCGAAACGAATGGCCAGGACATTCTCATCAATGCGATGTGTCCGGGCTGGGTCCGGACCGACATGGGCGGTTCGAATGCACCGCGCAGCGTGGCGCAGGGCGCCGACACCGCGCTGTGGCTCGCGACCCTGCCAAAGGACGGGCCGAGCGCCGGTTTCTTCCGCGACCGCAAGCCGTTGCCCTGGTAGCGGGCGCGAACCGGATCGGATCATCCATGCAGGTCGTTTTCGACGAAGCGCAGCTCGGCCATCGCCCGGGCAATTTTCTGGTTCGCGGTCGCCTGAAACCGGTGCCGGAAGTGCCGGCGCGCGCCGACATCCTGCGTGAAGCGGCCGAACGCGCCGGCCATCGCATCGTGAAGCCCGCGACCGACAGCAGGATGTTGCGTGAGCGGATTCACACTTCCGACTATCTCGCGTTTCTCGAAACCGGCTGGTCGCGCTGGCAATCATTGCCCGACGCCTCGCCCGAGATCATTCCGAACGTGCATCCCGATCGGCGCGATGCGCCGTATCCGGACGCAATCGTGGGACAGGCCGGCTATCACATGGCCGACACGGCGGCACCGCTTGCCGGCGACAGCTGGCCGGCGATCCGTGCGAGTGCCGACAGCGCGGCCCATGCCGCACGACTGGTGCTCGACGGTGCGAACGTCACCTACGCGCTCTGCCGGCCACCGGGCCATCATGCCTTCGCCGATCAGGCCGGCGGTTTCTGCTATCTCAACAACAGCGCGATCGCCGCCGAGGCCCTGCGCGAGAAGCATGCGCGCGTCGCGATCCTCGATGTCGATCTGCATCACGGCAACGGCACGCAGGGAATCTTCTACCGCCGCGGCGATGTCATGACCGTGTCGATCCACGCCGACCCGGCCGTGTTGTACCCGGTGTTGTGGGGGCACGCGAATGAACGCGGCGACGGCGCGGGCGCGGGGTTGAATCGCAATTTACCGCTGCCGCTGGGCACCGGCGATGCGGCGTTTCTCGATGCGCTGGATGTGGCGCTCGTGGCGCTGCGGGCGTACCGGCCCGGCGCGCTCGTCGTCGCGCTCGGATTCGATGCGCATGAGAGCGATCCGTTCGCGGCCTTCCGCGTGACCACCGAAGGGTATGGCAGGATCGCACGGCGCATCGCCGCGCTCGATCTGCCGACAATGCTGGTGCAGGAGGGCGGTTATGTGTCGCCCGACCTGGGTGCCAGTCTGGTGTCGTTTCTTGCTGAATTTTCCATATAATTCAGTATTTGCAGGGTAGTTGCGCCGGACGGGGAACGACCCCATTTATGGGCCATGAAAAACATCGGTTTTGCAGCAATGGCGGCGGCGCTGCTCCTGTTCGGAGCGGGCTCCAGCATGGCCGACGACGCCTTCGGGTATGACACCCTTCGCCCCGGCGCGCAGTTCCAGTACGATTCGCTCTCGTCGGGTCGCGACATGGCGCCCGCCGGTTCGCTCTCGGGACCGGGCCATGCCGGCCGTTCCGGACCGCTCAGCGATACCGAGGGGCCCGGCCTTCGCGCCCAGCCGGATGCGGGTGCCGGCGGTTACGAGAGTCGCATTACCTGCGGGCCGGGTGCGCGCAACATCATCGGTGTGGATCGCGACCGGATCGCACGGCTCGAGCCGATGGCCTGCGGGTCGGGGCGCCTCTAAAAGCCCCTGGATCCCATCGAGCGGGATCGGGCGATCGGCGCTCTCGCGGGCTCGCCCGGGCGATGGTGCCGGGTGTCAGAATTGAACTGACGACCTACCGCTTACAAGGCGGTTGCTCTACCGCTGAGCTAACCCGGCTTCCGCCATTTATGCGACGATCCCATCGAATTTCCAACGTCGATACCCGACCTGGCCGTCGCAAGCGGCTTTGCCAGACCGGCCCGAGCGATGCTCCGGTTGCAGGGATCTATACCTCAAGGATCGTGGGTCGTGTCTCAGTTTGAAATCTGAGCGGCTGACTTTTTGTAGGGATCGCGCGGCCCCGGTTCAGGCGCAACCGCGACCATCATCTCGCAGAGATCGTCCATAGACCACAGCGTAGCGGACACGCCGGCGGGACGCTTCTGTCGTTCAGGGCCCGCAGGCATTCTACGCTCGTTCTCCAGGAGATTGATATTTGATCGACGATGCCTTTTGCAGTGCTGCAAGCGTCTCCTCAACGGTCATGAGGACAGTCGTCTGGACGGAACTCAGCGCTCCGCCCGCGCCGATCGCGAGCACCGTAGCCGCCATCGACACATTATCCGGAGCCTCCCACAAGTTGTAGCCGTCGTGCTCGCCAAAGGCGTACCAGAAGCCGTGCAACTTTCCGCCAACCGACTCAATGTACTGCTTCGCCGCCTCTCGGCGGTCCTCAGGGTTCTTGATGAGCTTAGCCCATGTTGCCGGCGTGTAGCTGAACCGGGTTAGATACAGTGGCATGGTCTTATCCTCCCTGCTTTCCGCTACTCATATGATAGGAGGCGGGGAGTGGATGCGCCAGCCGCGAGCCAGTGCCGGTCCATGATGGCGAGCGCCGGATTTCCGTCCGAAGACAAGGGGGAGCTCTCGATGAAGAGGATACGAATCATGGCGGTCGCACTGCTGATCGCCGCGAGCAGTCTCGCGTTGCACGGGGTGCAGGCGCAACAGGCGGGCGTGACGCGCACCGATCTCCAGCAGCACGATCTGAGCATCCCGGGACGCGAGGTCGTCCAGGTGCGCGTCGATATTGCGCCGGGCGTGCTCGCCCCCAATCACCGGCATCCCGGCGAGGAGATCGTCTATGTCATCGAGGGCCTGCTGGAATATCGGCTCGAGGGCCAGCCGCCGGTGACGCTCGGCGCCGGCGAAGTTCTGTTCATTCCGGCGGGCGTAGTCCATTCGGCGAAGAATGTCGGCACCGTCAATGCGGCGGAGCTCGCCACCTACATCGTCGAAACAGGGAAACCATTGTCCGAGATGGTGCCGTAGGGCAGCGCCAGGAGCCCGCGCAGCGCAGCGCCGGGAGCCCGCGCCCGAGAGCCCGCGCCGGGACGGCCTGTGCATCGGGGTGCGTGTGCGCGACTCTGATTGACACGTTACTCGCCGCCCAAAATATCATATGATACAGCGCGATACCGGCATGGTGACTGCGGGGGAGCGGGCATGCGGGGCGGCAGCGGCAGTAAACCGGCGGCGAACGACGCCGATATCGAACGGGCGATCCGCAAGATCAGCCATCTCGCCGACATCGAACAATCCTTCGATGCGATGCGCACCGACGTGGTGGCGGCGACCAAGGAGGTCTCGCAGCTTTCGGAGAGCGCCCGGGATTCGACCGTCCGGATCGAGGCGGCGCTCGCGTCGTTCCGCGACGCGGTCGACCGGATGAGCAGGGTCGATCCGAGCGAAGCCAAACCCTATCTCGATATCGTCCAGCGCAGCATCGCCGAATTCGAAGCCGAAATCGCCGGGCTCGAAAGACGCTTCGGTCGGGTCCGCCCGTCGATCGACCGCACGCAGGAGACCGTGGAACAGGCGGTCCGCTCCGTGGTGAGCGACGCGGAAGAGGAGATCGAGGCGGAAATCCGCTGGATGAAGCACTCGCTGCGGAAGAAAATGTCCGAGCAGTCGCTTTACACCAACAAGAACATCGAGATGTCGACCCAGCGCGTCACGGAAAAGGTCGGCGAAAGCCGCGACTATCTGCGCAATCTGCTTTATCTGCTGCTGTTCTTCGTGCTCGGCAGCATTGCAGCCCAGGTCTATTTCTCGTTCAACTGACGGCGCCGCATCGGCTGTGGTGCGTCGATACCGAGCCCGATCCGGCGGTTGACCTTGCGGCGCGTCACCGGCTGTAATCCGGGGGACACGGGAGAGGGTTCCATCATGGCATCGGCGGCATCGGCGCGGCAGGCGCTTGCGGGCGAGTGGATCTGGACCGGCGCGGAACTCGCCGCCGGCGCCGATTGGGTGCATCCGCTGGATGCGCCCATGCTCGCCGAACTCGACCGGGCGCTCGATGCCGTCCGGCAACGCGACATTTCCTGGGACCGCATGGTCAAAGCCGATTTCCCACTCGGCGGAACGAATCTCGCGCGCCTGATCGGGCGTATCAACGATGCGCTGGAAGAGGGGCGGGGTCTCGCCAAGATCACCGGCGTTCCCGTCGCGCGCTACGACGATGCCGATCTGCGCCGGCTCTGGATGGGGCTCGGTCTCTGGCTCGGCACGCCCGTCTCGCAAAGCGCGCAAGGCGTGCGCATGAAGATCATCGAGGACGAGGGCGCGGTCGTCGGCGAACGCTATGGCCAGATGCGCAACGACGACGGCTCGTCGTTTCTCTCATCCTATGCGCGCGCGGTATCGAACGGGGGCTTGCGCTTCCATACCGATCGCACCGATGTCGTCGGCCTCTTATGTGCGGGCCAGGCGGCGCACGGCGGCCTCTCCAAGATTGCCAGCATCGGCGCGATCCATAACGAGATGCTGAAGCGCCGGCCCGATCTGCTCGAGGAACTGTTCAGGCCCTATCCGCGCTCGCGGCTCGGCGAGGAAACCGGCGGCGACGACCTGATCTATTTCCTGCCGATCTTCGACAGCGTCGACGGCCATTTCACCAGCCATTATTCGCGCACCTATATCGAGGCGGCGCAGAAACGTCCGGACGTGCCGATGCTGACGCGAGAGCAGGAGGCGGCGCTCGATCTGATCGCCGAGATCGGCGAAGAAATCTGCTATCGCATGACATTGGCGCCCGGCGACATCCAGCTTCTCAACAATCACGTCGTCTATCATGCGCGCGATCCGTTCGAGAACGATCCGACCGTGGGGCAGATTCGCCGGCTGTATCGTTTGTGGCTCGCGGCACCCAACAGCCGCCCTTTGCCGCCCGGCCATGAAAAGCTCTGGCGCGACATTCGCCCGGGCGCCGTGCGCGGCGGCATCGCCGTCGATGGCATCGATCCCCGCCCCCCCGCGAGGGCGTGAAAGCCCCGCCAGCGCCTAGAAAGGTCCCCCGCCGGCATCTTGACGGGCGTGCTCCTGCCTTCTATTTAAGAATGATTATCATTCTTAGTTAGAGAAGACCCGATAGCGGATCGGGCAGCGGGAGCACCGACTTGGTCAGAACATTAACCAAAACAGGCACTTACAGCGCCATGCATATGGTGGTGGCGATCGCGGTGGCCTGGGCGATTTCCGGCGACTGGCGGGTCGCGCTCGGTATCGGCCTGATCGAGCCCCTGGTGCAGACCGTGGCCTACACGATCCACGAGCGGCTCTGGAACCGCGGCCCCCGGACCCCCTGCAAGCCGGGGCGCGGCCATCGTCATCGCCTGTTCGAGGCACCGACAGCGTCGTAACCGCGCGTTATAATCGGCCCCTTCACGAACGAGCGTCGCGACGGGAGACGACGATGGCTGAAACATTCGGAGCCGGGACATTCCGGGTTGCCCTGGTCCAGAACTGCGCCGAGCGCGACATGGCGCCGTCGATCGTGCAGCTCGAAGGGCTGATCCGCGCCGCCGCAAAAGATGGCGCGGATCTCATCCAGCTTCCCGAACTCGCGACCATGATCGAGCCGGACAACGCGGCGGTCCTGGCGAAGACGATGCCGGAGGCGACCGATCCGGGCCTCGCGAAATTCCGCGCGCTCGCGTCCGAACTCAAATGCTGGATCCATGTCGGTTCGCTGCTCATTCGCGAGAGCGGGCGCGACAAGGTCGTGAACCGCTCGTTCATGCTCGATCCCGACGGCAAAGTGACGGCGCGCTACGACAAGATCCATCTGTTCGACGTCGCCATCAAGGACGGGCAGTCCTATCGCGAGAGCGCGACGGTCGAGCCCGGCACGCGCGCTGTCATCGCGCCTCTGCCCTGGGGCCGCATGGGGCTTACGATCTGCTACGATCTGCGTTTCCCGCATCTCTATCGCGCGCTGGCGCAAGGCGGTGCCGCGATGATCGGCATTCCGGCCGCCTTCACGCACAAGACCGGCGAAGCGCACTGGCATGTGCTGGTGCGGGCCCGCGCGATCGAGACCGGCGCGTTCGTGTTCTCGGCGACGCAATGCGGCACCCATGCGGAAGGCAGGCGGACCTTCGGTCATTCGCTGATCGTCGATCCCTGGGGCGAGGTGCTCGCCGATGCCGGCGACACAGTCGGCGTCGTCAGCGCTGACATCGATCTCGCGAAGGTCGATTCCGTACGGGCGATGATCCCCTCGCTGCAGCACGATCGGCCGTTCGGCGGGCCGGTTGCCGTCGCGGCGCGGGACGCGGCGGAGTAGGGAAGCGTTCGAAATCATCGGGCGGATGCTCCGCTCACGCCTCATCCTTCGACAGGCTCATCCTTCGACAGGCTCATCCTTCGACAGGCTCATCC
>JBBDMS010000032.1:0-23624 GCA_040878185.1 Dongiaceae bacterium
TATCCGCCCCGACATATCGCCCCGACATATCGCCCCGACATATCGCCCCGGTGGGCAGCCGGGCCGGCGCCTGCGTTGTCGATCCCGTTCAGCGTTCGACCGTCACGCCATTCCAGAACGCCACCATATCACGGATGTTCGCGGCGGCCGGTTTCGGATCGCGATAGACCCAGGCGGCGGCCTCGTTGCGTTTGCCGTCGACGACCAGGTCGAAATAGCCTGCCATGCCCTTCCAGCCGCAGACGGTCGTGTGCGCGCTCGGCTCGAAAAAATGCCGTTTCAGCGAGGAGGCCGGGAAATAGAGATTGCCCTCGACCTCTTCGCAGTTTTCGCTCTCGGCGACGACGACATTGTTCCAGATGGCGCGCGGCATGTTTTTCCGTGTTTCCCCGATCAGCAGGACGGACGAGCAGCGGCCGACGCCCGCCCGGAGAGAGCGCTGCTTTCGGAGTAGCACCGCCTTCGCCCGGCCGGCAAGACACAGCGCCGCGACCACGCCTGACGGGCAAATCCGGGCGTCGCCGGAATGCCGTCGACGCCGGCGCCATCGGCCCCACCGACCCGCGTCGTTTGCATACCAATGAAGCGGCCGTCGCGGCCCGTCGCGACGGCGAAATCCTTGACCAGCTGCCGGTCGGGAGGCCTAATGCCGGCCCGTTTTCCAGTACCGCCCGACGGCCCGATTTCGCCCGTCCGCGGCGGCATTCTTGGCGGTTTTCCGGGTCGATCCGGCGGTCCGATGCCGGCCGGGCCGCCAGAACAGGAGCCTAGAAGGTTGAACGCGCCGAAATCAGCGCCTCTTGCCGGCTCGGAGCCGGACGCCGGCCGCGATTCGGATGTCGTGCGCCGCGTTTCGGTCGCGGTCGATCGCGCCACCGGCGACCTGCGGCGCGGCCTGCCGGTGCTGCTCGGCGCCGAGTCGGGCTGGCTGGTGCTGGCGGCCGAGACGGCGACCGACCATGAGATCGAACGCATGCACCGCCTCACCGGCGAGTTGCCGGTTCTCGCGGTTCCGAGTGCGCGCGCGCGTCATCTCGGTCTCACCGTCGGCGAGGGCCCGCTCGCCCTGATGCGCGTCGCCGACCAGCTTTCGGCCGACGATATCCGCCGCCTGGCCGATCCGACCATGCCGCCTTTGCCGCAGAAGCGGCAACCGGGCAGCGGCGCGATGCCCGATTCGGCAACCGTTGCCGCCGCGGTCGAACTCGCAAAGCTCGCGCGCCTCCTGCCCTCGGTCGTCATGGGGCCGGTCCGACCCAAAGGTGCCACCGCGCTGAAGGCGCTCGCCGCCGCGGAGGAACTGCTCGCCGTCTCGGTCGACGACATCGCGGGCTATCCCAGTGCGGCCGCCGAATCGCTGACCCGGGTCGGCGATGCGCTGGTGCCGGTGGTCGGCGCCGAGAACTGCCGCATCGTCGCGTTCCGTCCCGGCGACGGGTCGGTCGAACATCTGGCGATCCTGGTCGGCACGCCGCCGGCGAACGAGCCGGTCCTGACCCGCGTTCACTCGGAATGTTTCACCGGCGATCTGCTCGGCAGCCTGCGTTGCGACTGCGGCGACCAGTTGCACAGCGCGCTGGCCGCGATCGGCAAGGCGGGTGCGGGCGTGCTGCTCTATCTCGCGCAGGAGGGCCGTGGCATCGGCCTCGTCAACAAACTGCGCGCGTACGAGCTGCAGGATCGCGGTGCAGACACGATCGAGGCGAACCACCAGCTCGGCTTCGCCGCCGACGAACGCATTTACGAACCGGCCGCCGCCATGCTGCGCCAGCTCGGGTTCGATGCGGTTCGTCTCATGACCAACAATCCCGACAAGGTGAAGGGGCTCGAGCGCTGCGGCATTCGCGTCGCCGAGCGCGTGCCGCTGGTAATCGAGGCGAACCGGTTCAACCGGCGCTATATGGCGGCCAAGGCGGAGAAGCTCGGCCACATGTTCTGAGCGGGAACGACGCGCCGCCCGGCGCGCTCAGGTATCCGCCCATTTGCGCATCAGATTCCCATAGGCCTTGAGCGCGAGATCGGCCTCAGGCACGTCGGGATGATTGTCGACGAGATAGGTTTTGACCCGGTTGAGATCGAACAGGATCTCGCGCTTGCTTTCGTCGCGCACGATGCTTTCGATCCAGCCGACGACGACGATACGTTCGCCGCGCGTCACCGGACTCACCATATGCAGCATGGTCGACGGATAGAGGAACAGCGATCCCGGCTGGAGCTTGATGCGCTGCTCGCCATAGGGACTCGATAGCGTCAGCTCGCCGCCGTCATAGTCGGCCGGGTCGGTGAGAAACAACGTGTAGGAAAGGTCGCTGCGCTCCAGATTGCCCATGCGCTGACCCATGATCGCGTTGTCGATATGGGCGCCATACGCCATCCCGGGCTTGTAGCGGCTGACCATCGGCAGCACGAATTTGCGCGGCATCGCCGCAGCCCGAAAGGCGAGATTCGATACCAGCGCCTGGAACACCAGTTTCTGGATCGCGTCGAGATATTCCGCATCCGGCGCCATCTGCAGATTGTCCTTGACCCGCCGCGCGCGGTAACCCGCCGTCCGCTCGCCGCTCTCGAACGGGCTTTCATCGATCAGCGCGCGCAGCTTGGTGAGCTGCTCTTGTGTCAGAACATCGGGGATCTGATGGATCATGGCATCCCTCTCAATGTGTCGCCGGCGCGTTGGCCAGCGTCCATTCCGATTCGATGAGCTGGGCCAGCGTAATCATGCGCACGCCCGCCTTGCGCGGATAGGCCCGAATCCGGTCGATGAAATGCGTGCAGAACTGCAAAGCAAGAAGCTGGCCGAGCGGCAGCACGGCACCCGGCAGGCTGCCTTTCTGGATTCGCCGCAGCATCTCGGTTGCGCGTGAATCGAGAAAATCGGCAAAGCTGGTTGCGAGCGTAAAGCGCGGATTGACCGCGAAGCGGATCAGGTCGGTTACGCCGAGCCCGTCGGCGCGCGAAAATTCCCAGTTCAGCAGGCTCATCGCGCCGCCCGGCCCGACCAGGATGTTCTGCGGTTCGAGATCGCCATGCGTGCGGGAAGATGGAACCGGCGTCGTGTCGCTGAGGGTGCCGATGATCTTGAGCAGGTTTTCGCGCTCGCGCGGCTCGATCCAGAGCGCCTCCGCCTCGAGCGAGAGCTTGGCGCCGAGCGCGGCGAGCGACGTCGGCCGATCATGCTGCACCAGGCCGGAGAGCGTCTGCTCGAGCGAACCGATGACCGGGTCCGGCTCCCAGCGCAGTCCGGACAGCGGCGTTCCCGGCAGCCAGCTTTCGGAGACGATGGTGAGCGCGCCGCCTTCGGTCGAATCGGTTGCATCGCCGGTCGAATCAGCCGCTTCGCTCGGGCCCGCTTCTCCGCCCGTTCGCGGCAGATCGCCCTGTCCCAGCATCGAGGGCGCCGGACAACGCCCGGCGATTGCGCCCAGCGCCGCCGCCTCGTTCTTCAGTGCTGGAACGACATCGCGATAGCCGGTGCTTTTCACCACCATCAGCACGCGACGTTGTTCGCGATCGATGGCCGAGATCTGGATCTTGCGATTGCCCCAGAGACCGACCAGTGCAAGCGCGCCGAAAGCGGGACCGCCGGGCAGGAACCGCGCATCGGGCCCGGCCACGATTCGAAAACCGACTTCCTCGGATTTGCGGTCGGACCATTCCGGCACCATGCCGCCCTCGGGTTTCGCGCGCGGAATCAGCACGCCGATACCGACCAGCACGGCGGAAAATTCTTCCCAGTCGACCGGATGAAAGAAGGCGCGCCGTTCGCCGGGCGGTACCCGCATGACGTAGCCGCCGGCGCCCGCGGGCGCGTCGTCGCGTTCGACGCGCGCGTCGCCGATCGCCTGTTTCAGCCAGATATCGAGGTCGCGCAGCAGCGTTTCGGCTCGGGTCGATAAGGTCATGGTCTATTCTGTTCCGACAGGGTTTGGAGGTTCAAGGCACGGTGCGGCAGGCGCTCACGCTGCGCCGCGCGCGCCGAAGATCGCGCTGCCGACGCGCACATGGGTGGCGCCGAGCTTCACCGCGATCTCGTAGTCGCCGCTCATGCCCATGCTGAGCGTCGCAATGTTGTTGCGGCGCGCGATCTCGCCGAGCAGGGCAAAGAAAGGCGCGGGTGCCTCGCCCTGCGGCGGAATGCACATGAGGCCGTCTATCGGCAAAGCAAGTTCGTCGCGGCAGAGCCGGATGAACGCGTCGGCCTCGAGCGGTGCGATACCGGCCTTCTGCGCTTCTTCGCCGATATTGATCTGGATGAAGCAGCGCGGCAGGCGCAGCCCGCGTTCGCGTTCGGCGACAAGCGCACGCGCCAGTTTTTCGCGGTCGAGCGTTTCGATCACGTCGAACAGACGGATCGCCTCGCGCAGTTTGTTGGTCTGCAGCGGCCCGATCAGATGCAGCGCGATGTCGGGATAGCGCGTCTTGTGATCGGGCCATTTCCCGGCCGCCTCCTGCACCCGGTTCTCGCCGAAGAGACGATGGCCGGCTGCAATCGCCGTTTCGACGGTCGCGGCCGGATGCGTCTTGGCGACGGCAACCAGATTGACGGTGGCGGGATCGCGGCCGGCTTCGCGCGCGGCGGCGGCTATGCGCGTCTGCACGAGCGCCAGCGCCACGGCGACGTCGGGCGGCAGCGGATCGGTTTTGCTCGCGGTCATGAGCGCCGGTTTAGCGCGAACGGCCGGCCGGGGAAATGGCGCCGGACGCCGCAGGCGTGAGACCCCGGAAAACGGACAAAGAAAAACGGGCAAAGAAAAAGGGGCGCGGTTACCCGCGCCCCTTTGTAACAGGTCGTAATCGGCTGGAATTAGAAGCCGATATGGAAGCCGGTCATGATTGACCAGGCATCGTAGTCGGAGTCGTCGAAGTTGGCGCCACCGCAACCACCCTCTTCGCAATCCGAGGCATCGGCTTCCCACGTGTCGTAACCGACCGCGGCATCGAGATTCACGCCAGGCCCGAGGGCGTAGCTGCTCTCGATACGGAAGACGTTGAGCGAACCGTCGCCGCCAGCGCCGTAGATGTCGTAATACTGACCGCCCGACCACGCGAAACCGATGGTCCAGGCATCCCAGTTGTACGTAACACCAACGCCGTAGGTCCACACGTCGCGCTCACCGAGCGAGCCGGGCGTGCCATTGAACGTGTCAGCCGAGTCGCTCGTACCGTCCGGAGCGCCGCCGCCTTGTGCGGTTCCACCCTGGTTGTCGGTGTAGGCCGTCGCGCCGCCGATCGTGAAGCCGGCGAACGTGAAGCCCAGGTGACCGCGAGCCGTCCAGACTTCGTCGTCGCGACCGTTGCTGACGCCCGTCGTGAAGTGCGTCTCGCTGTCGACCACAGCACTGACCGTGCTGCTGAGACCCGTCTTCTCCAGCTCACCGATCGCACCACCGATACCGGCGTACATGCCGAAGCCGTTGAAGTCGTGATCGAAGTTGATTGCCGCCGACCACACTTCCGAAACCTGACCAGCGTTGTTGGCGAACGACGTGCCACCCGGCTGCAGCGAGCCGCAAACCGACGTGAAGCCGAAGTAGCAATCTTCACCGCGACGATCCGGAGCATAGGACAGCGCGAAGGTGAAGCCACCGAAGCTCGGCGAGAAGTAAAGGATCTTCGTCGCGTCGCTCGAGAGCTGACGATACGTGGTATTCGTGCCATAGCCGAGGCCAGCGTGCCAGGCGTTGGAGAACGAGAACCACGGCGAGTCGACACCGAACATGCTGGCGCCGGGAATGCCGTAGCCGAGCTGTTCAACTGCATCGTCGTCATCGCCGAAGCGGATCTCGCCGAAGCCACCCTGGAAGTACGCCCAGACTTCGTCGATCTGGTCGCTCGACTGGTTGCCTTCGAGCTGGATCGTCGCACCAACGGTGATGCCGTTATCGAGAGTCGCGCTGCCGCGGAAGTAGATTTCCACGTCCTGACGGAACGCGCCGAGACGCGGATCGTCAAAACCTGAATAGAAATCTTCACTGACGTTCGCGCCAGCCGCTGCCCGGTAATAGCCACCCAGGCCCAGCTCGACCCCGTCCGCTGCTGCCTGACCCGCCATCACACCGGCTGCGACCAATGCGGTCGTACCGAGAAGTGTGTTTTTCATGACTGTCGGTTCCTGTCTTTGTTGTTACGACCGGCAGGTCCTAGGAGTCCCCCGGCCACCCCATTACCACGTTGGGCCCCCCAGTACCGCCTTCGGAACCGCCAAAGACAGCCCAAGTGGTACGAAAGGCTTGTGGCGCCACAACTTGGCTTGGTCATCGTAGCCAAGAGCCTTGGAGGGTCAAGGATTTCGGCCCGATTCTTGTGGCTTTCCCACCATACTGTGGCTAACCGGACACAGAGCATTTCGCATCCCAAGCGCCCGCGCCAGGCGGGGTCGCCAGCTTCGATCGCCGGCCACACTCAATCGAAAGGCCAAATTTCCAGCCCGTGCACCGCGTTCCGGACGTCCATGGTGAGGGTCACGGTCTTCAATCGCTCGCCGGTTTCGAGCCGATAGACCGACAGGGTGGCCGGCGACGACCCGCCGATCAGAAGGGCCGCTGGGCCACTCCCGGCCGGCTCGTACAGACAGAGACCGCGGCCGAAGGCCTGCCTCGCATAGTCCTGGGGAAGGTCCGCATGCTCCAGCGAATCGGCGGGAAATTGCGGGATTTGGTAGTGGCGGAGGGGATTGCCGGTGCGATCGAACCAGCCGATCGAGTCGCTTCCCGTCGAATTGGCAAGAACCCCGCCGCGAAATGGCCTGGCATTGTGGGTCCAGGTCGGGATCCGCGCATAGGCACCCGGCCCGTCGCGGTCGATCGCGATCAGCCGCGCAAGATGCACGCCGCCGATATAGATCACCCCGCCTTCGACCCAGACGCTGTTGATATGCGTCGTGTCGCCCGGTTTAGGGCCGCGATCGCCTTCGGGATCGAATGCGCCGAACGCGAGCCGCGCGGTTTCCGGTTTTTCGGCGCCGGAGTTGCGCACGCAATAACCGGCGGTGAAGCGGCCGGTCGCGATGTCGTAGACCAGAATCGAATCGGTCGCAGTCGCGGTCAAATAGAGCTTGCCTTCGACGATCTGGATTTCGTGACAGAGGCCGAGATAGCGATTGCGGATCGAACGGCGGACCCGGAAGTCGCGGTCATAGACGAAGATCTCGTCGGACGCGGCGATGTAAATCTCGTCGCCATGGAAAGCGATGCCGCGCAGGCCCCGTCCGCCGCCGCGGCCCGACCAGTCGATCGAGCCATCGTTCCAGTCGAGCGCCTGCCGGATCGCGCCGCTCTCGAGATCGACGATATAGACGCCACCATGGCTGTCGCCGACATGCGCCGAGCGCACCACGGTCGTGCAGATCACCGTCGGCAAACGCGCGCCGTTCTGCGTGTCGCCACCTGGCGTGTTGGGGTCAGGGGCGTTGGCCATAGCCGAGCATTCCGATCGCCTGGTTGAAATCCGGCAGCGCCGCAAATCGCTCGACCAGCCCCGGCGGCAGCGGTCGCGCCTTGGCCGGCGCGATGCGCCGCGTGCTTTCGTCGGCCGGGGGCGTATCGCCGGTCATGTGGCGATATTCCGTCCAGCGATCGACGAACGAGGGATCGTAGGGCAGCGCGAGCCCGGTCGCGATCTGCTGCAGGCTCGCCTCGGGCGACGCGGTGAAATCCTCGTAGCGCACGAAACCCATCGCGACCGCATCCGCGGCGAAGCGGCGATACCCGGCAAGGAAACCCTCGAGCGTCAGTTCGCCGGTGCCGGCAATCTTGCGCAGACTGAGCCACTGGCCGATCGGATGGCGCACCGTCGCGAAGCTGCGGATATTGAAGCGGTCCTCGAGCGCGGCGACGGTTTCGAGCCGGGCGCTGGTCTCGCGGCGGAACGGCAATCCGAGATAGTCGAGTTGCGTCCAGTCGCGAATGACCAGCGCGAGGCCGCGTGCCTCGGCCCGCCCGGAGATCAGCGCGATCGCATCGGCAAAGCGTTCGGGCGTGGTGCGGCCGAGGCGGGCGCGTTCGCTTTCATCGACCAGCCCATACCAGCGCATCGCCTGTTCGATCGGATCGTAGACCGGATAATGAATAGCGGCCCCGGCCGGATGGATTTCGCTCAGTACCGCCACGCCCGCCATGCTGGCGAGGCAGCGGCTTATCAGCGTGCCGCCGCTGCGCGCGAGATGATGCAGGATGCGAATGGTCGACCTGTCGCCGGTCATGAAGCTGTCCTACACGGTCAGGCCGACGCGGCCGCCAGCCTCGCCCAGCCGCGCATCCACCGCGCGGGCGAATGCCCGTTCGAACGCGGCGGCGAGACGGCGCGCATCGCCGAGCGGCGAACTTGCGACCTGCGGGCGCAGGCTCTGGCGCAAGGCGGCGAGACGCGGGCGGTCGGTCGCGAGCGCAGCCGCAATCTCGACATAGCGCGCCGGCGTTTCGGCGATCAGCTCCGGCAGACCCGCATGATGGAGCAGGCTCGCGCCGACTCTTGCCGCATGACGATCGCCCGTGAGGGTTACCACCGGTACGCCCATCCACAGCGCATCGCAGGTCGTCGTCGTTCCGTTATAGGGCGTCGGGTCGAGCGCCACGTCTATATCGGCATAGCCGGCCAGCCCTTCGACCAGGGTCGGCGCGTAAGCGGGAAACTCGACCCGTTCGGCATCGCAGCCGGCCGCCGCGAGATCGCGGCGCAACGCCGAAAGCGAATCGGCGTCGCGCAGCGCCGAGGCCCTGAGAACGAGGCGGCTGTCCGGTACTTGGTCCAGCAGAGCCCGCCAGAGCGCGAAGGTCGGGGCCGTCAGCTTGAAGGCGTTGTTGAAACAGCCAAAGCGCGGCGGTTCGCCGCGCGCGGCGGGCCCCGAGGCGATTGCCGGCATGGCGGGCGACGGCCGATAGGCGAGAAATCCGCCCTCGATCCGGATCAATTCCTCGTTCGCCAGCGCTTCCGCGCCGGCCCCCAGTGGATCGGCCAATTCGTCGGTCAGGCGATAATCCATGGTCGGCAGGCCGGTCATGTTCGGATAGCCGAGCCAGCTCATCTGCACCGGCGCCGCGCGTCGCGCGAACATTCCGAGCCGACCGTTGGCGGTATGGCCGGCGAGATCGACCAGCACGTCGATCCGGTCATCGCCGACCAGATCCGCCGCCGTTGCATCGTCCAGCGCCACGATATCGACCCAGTGATCGCCCCGTTCGGCGACCAGCCGCCGCAGCCGATCGGTCACGTCGTCGGGCCGCGGCACCGCCGAATAGCACCAGATTTCGACGGCCGATGCGTCATGCGCCGCAAGCAGCGGCTCGAAGAAATGGGCGCAGCTATGCTGCCGGAAATCGGGCGAGACATAGCCGATGCGCAGGCGACGGCCCGCGCGGGGTTGCGCGGCGATCGTTCGCGGCGGCGATTGCGTCGCAAGCCATGAAGCCATCTGCTCGCGATGAAGCGCAGCGATCTCCTTGGCCGAAAGATCGGCCGCGTAGTTGAGCGCGAACAGATAACTCGAACGCGGGCTCAGCGTCTCTGGTGCTGCCGCGATCGCGCGCAGCGCGAGCGCCTCGTACTCGGCCGGGCGGCGGCGCTTCTGTTCGATCTCGGCAAGCGCGGTCAGAACATCGTCGCGGTCGCCGCCGGAGGCGAGTGCAAATTCGAGATGCTCGCGCGCGGTATCGAGCTGGTCGCGATGCAGCAGCATGAAACCGATCCGCCGATGCGCGTCGAGATTCTCGGGATCGCGTTCGAGCACCTGGCGATAGCAGTCGAGCGCCGCCTGGGCGGCATGGCACGCGCGCGCGTCGTCGCCGAGCCGCAGCAGCAGATCGGCGCGGCCGGCGGCACGTTCAATCGTGGGGCCAAGGAGACGCAGCGCATCGGCGCGGCGCTGCCGGCGCAGATAGAGCGCAATCAGGTTGATCGCCATTTCCGGCCGCTGCGCATCGATCGCAAGCGCACGTTCGTAGAGGGCGATCGCTTCATCGTCGGCGCCGCGCGCTTCGAGCAGGCCGGCGAGATTGTTCATCGCCTCGAGCCGGTCGGGAAAGCGGCGGAGAAAATCGCGATAGGCGGCGATCGCGGCATCATTGTCGCCGATACGTTCCAGCGCGATCGCGAGCCCGAAGCGCAAATCGGGCCGGTCGGGATGACGCATCAGAGCATCGGCGAACACGTCGCGCGCCGCCGGCGCATCGCTGTCCAGCAGCATCCCGGCAAGATTGATGCTGGCGGCGAGCATGTCGGGTCGCAATTCGAGCGCGCGGCGGAAGCTGCGCAGCGCGCCGCTGCGGTCGCCGGTTTCGCGCATTGCATTGCCGAGATTGAAATGCGCCTCGACCCGGTCCGGATCGATCTCGATCGCGCGGCGCAGCGTATCGAGCGCGGCGGCAAAGTCCTTCTGTAAAGCAAGGGCGTAGCCGAGATTGGTGAGGGCAACCGCATGACGCGGTTCCCGGGCGAGCACCTGGCGGAAGCGATCGGTGGCTTCGGCGGCGCGCCCGGCATTGAGCAGGGCTGCACCCTCGTTCATCCGGTATTCGGAATTGGCGGGTGCGAGTTCGCCAGCACGCGCGAAGGCCGCGACGGCTTCGTCATGACGGCCCGCCTGCATCAGCGCCAAACCATGCGTCGCATGACCGCGATGATTGCGCGGATCGCGCTTGAGGCCGATCGCGCATGCGTCGAGCGCCTCGCGCACGCGCCCGGCACGCAGCAGGGTCGCCGCCTGCTGCAGCGGCCCCGATGCCGCATAGGGCCGCGGCGGCGTCCAGGATTCGCCGGATTTGCCCTTGCGCACCATGGCGTCATTGCCTCGGATTCGAGCGGGGATACAAAGCTTCGGATCAGGCCGCAGACTTGCTTGGCGACGGAACTGTTGTCAAATTCGCCCGGCGGCACTGTGCCGCGAGAAGCATATAAGTCATCGGTAGCGCGCCCTCCCGATCCCGGACCAGCAGGCCGTCATGGCGAAGATCATCTGGATCGCCTCCTATCCCCGGTCGGGCAACACCTGGCTGCGATTCCTGCTGGGCAATCTGATCGGCGGGCCGATCGAGCAGTCGGGTCAGTTGCTCAACCTCATCCCCGACATTCACCGCGGGATCTCGGCGCTGCATCTGCACGGGCCGCGCAGCACGCTGATCAAGACGCACTGGGCCTGGCATCCCGAGCTGCCGCTGCGCGAGGACACGTTCGGGGCCATCTATCTGTCGCGCGATCCGGTCGAGGTGCTCGAATCGAATTTGCGCTTCCATGCGCGGCGCCATGTCGGCGACGACCCGGCGAGCGCGGCCGAGCGAAGGCGGCAATGGATCGACGATTACATCGAAAACGGCGGCTCGCGACGCTGGCGCCATGACGGGTTCGGCAGCTGGGAGGAGAATGTCGCGAGCTGGACCGAGAGCAAACTGCCCTACCCGCGGCTGGTGCTGCACTACGAACGGCTGAAATCGGATCCCGCCGGCGTGCTGCGCGAGATCGGCCGCACGCTCAATCTCGAGCGCAGCGACGACGCGATCAAAGCCGCGATTGCCGCCTCCTCAGTCGAACGGCTGCGCGCGATGGAGGATGCGGAAGTCGAACGCCGGCAGCCCGGCATTTTCTATACGCCGCAGGTCGGCGACCGGCTCGACGATGTGGTGCGCTTCATCGGCCAGAACACGGCCGCCGATGCGAGCTACCGCCTGACCGACGACGAACGCGCCCGCGCGCAGGAACGCTTCGCCCCCGCAATGCGCCGCTTTGGCCATATGTGATCGGGGCTATGTCTGACCGGCGCTGAGGGCTGCCGCAATAAGCGCCGCATAGGGCAAGGCGCAGTTCCGGTCGTCGGGCAGCGCGGGCACCGGCGCGTCCGGCGCTTCGACGCCGCAGAGTTGCGCGATTGCGGCGCGCGCGGCCTTCGGATCGTCGACCACATCCTCGTAATGCAACAGCAGAGCGTGGCGCGGGAAGCGCGCGGCGAGCCGGTCGGTCATGCCGTCATAGAAATCGAGATAGGCGGCGATCGACGCGGGATCGCCGGCATAATCGTTGCCGCTATATTGTTTCATCGCGATGCGCAGGATGAGATCGGCACGCGCGCGTTTGAGGAACACCAGCCGCAGATTGGGAACCAGGCCCGCGAGCGCGACCATGTCGCGGATATTCCCCGGCGCCGTCCCGGTCACGATCCGCGCATCGCCGGCGCGCGCCAGCAACCTCGCATATTCGTCGGCGAACCGGGCGCGCTGATCCGGCGAGAGTCGCGTTAAATCCGGACCATCGGAACCGTCGCCAGAATCGCCACCGGAATCGCCACCGGAATCAATGACGCGTTCGCGCGCGATGCGGGCGAGCGCGTTCTCGCCGCCTTCATGCACGCCCGGCATCGTCGCTATCAGCCGCTCCAGCATCGTCTTGCCCGATCGCGAGGGGCCCAGAATGAACAGCGAAACCGGCAGGTCGGCGCGCTGCGGTATCGCGTCGTCGAGATCGGGCACCGCATCGACCGTCGCCCATGCGGCTGCATAAGACTGGCGGCGCGCATCGCGCTGCGCGCGCGCTGTCTCGCGCAACGGCCGGTGCGCCGCTTCAAGATGATGCCAAGCGGCCTCGTGTGCGCCTTCCTTGTGCCGCAGCGCGGCCAGCGCGAAATGCCACATGGTCTCGAACATCGAGACCGTCATGCCGTCCGGCGGGCGCATCGCACTGAGCGAGGCCGCAAGATCGAGATCGGCCGGCGGTTCGGGCAGCAAAGCGAGTGTGCGCAAGGCGAGGAAACGGTCGCGGTCGTTATCGGACATCGCCGGCGCGCGGATAGGGCGCGCGAGGATGCTGCGCGCGAGCGCCATCGCTTCGTCTTCGCGGCCCGCTGCGGCCAGTGCATCCGCGAGGGCGCCTTCGGCGGCGACGAGGCCCGGCTTGAGTGCGAGCACACGGCGATAGGCGGCGATCGCCGCATCGCCATCGCCGAAGCTCTGCAGCAGCCGCGCGCGATTGACCAGGCCTTCGACATGATCGGGGGCGAGCGCGATCAGACGGTCGAAGCCATCGAGGGCGGCGGCGGGCCGGTGGAGCCGCATCAGGACGAGCGCGCGATTGCCCAGCGCGGGCAGGAAATCCGGCCGGATTGCGAGCGCGCGCTCGAAGGTCGCGAGTGCCTCCGCGAGCCGTTTCTGCTGGCGCAGGGCAACACCGCGATCGTTGAGGATTTCGGCACTCGCGGGCTCGATCGCGAGCGCGGCATCGTAGGCGGCGAGCGCTTCGCCGGATCGGTTCAGTGCCTCGAACGCCCGGCCGCGATTATGCTGCGCGCGGGCCGAACGCGGATCGATGGCGACGGCGCGCTCGAACGAGGAAAGTGCCGTTATCGCATCGCCGCGTTGCAGCTGGAGGATGCCGAGCAGATGCTGCGCATCGAAATCGCGGGGATATTGCTGTGCGATCGCGCGATAGGCCGCCGCCGCCTCGTCGAGCCGGCCCTCTTTATGCAGCGCGACGGCACGGCCGAAGATGGCGCTTCGATCGGATGGGGGCACAAGTGCGGCCCTAGTTCAGCGCCGCATCGGGCGCGGCCGTGAGTGCCGCCCCCATCGCCGCGCGGTAATGCAGCGAGCAGCCGCGATCGTCGCCGAGCGCCGGCGGCATATCGGACGGCGCCGGCAGGCCGCAGAGCAGCGCCAGCGAAGCGCGCGCCGCCGCCGGATCCGCGACGATCTCTTCGTAGTGCCGAACCATCGAGCGCTCGGGCAGCGACGCCGCGAGCCGGTCGATCATCGCATCGTAAAAAGCGAGATAGTCGCGGATGCCGCGCATGTCGTAGGCGAATCGGAAGCGCTCTTCCTTGTACAGGTTCATGTAGATGCGAAAGGCATTGTCGTCCGGGTCGCGCCGGACGAAAGCGAAGCGCAGATTCGGCACCAGCCCGGCGAGCTCGGGGATCATCTCGATGTAGCCGGGCAGCGTGCAGGTGATGACCCGCGCCGCGCCGGCGCGCGCGCGTACCATCGGATCGAAGGTCGCCTGGAATCGCGCGCGCTCGGCCGACGCGAATTCGGCGATCGGCGTATCGGGCGCGAGACCCGATTCGGCGGCCACGCGCTGGCGCGCGATCTCGATCAGCCGGTTCTCGTAGCCCGGCTGCACGTCCGGCAGGCTTGCGGCCAGCGTCTCGAGCGTCGTCTTGCCGCTGCGCGAGGCGCCGAACAGAAAGAGCCAGATCGGCATCTTGGGATCGTCGCGCATCGTCGTCGCGAGCGTGGGTGCCGCTCCCTCCAGCCGTGCCTGCGCGTCCCGCCAGATGTCGCGATAGCGCCGGGCGGGATCGCCGATCTCGCGATATTTGAGCGCGTTGCCCAACGATACGGTGAGCCACGCCTCGTCATGGTCGCCCCGATCGTGCAGCAGCTTCGCCTTCGCGAAGGCGAGATGCGCCTGAAAATCGGGATTGCCCGGATCGACCCCGGCGGGCGGTTTCGCCTTGGCGAACCAGGGCATGAGATCGGTGTCGATATGCTCGGGCGGCAGACGCGACCAGCCGATCAGCAGATTGCCAATCTTCGTGCCTTCTTGGTCGCGGCCATCGTCGTGGAAGGTCGCGAGCACGGCACGATAGATCGCGGCCGCCTCCACATAGCGGTTCTGCACGACATAAAGATTGGCAAGCGCGAGCTTCGCCCGCGTGAAACCGGGATTGAGCGCGAGCGCGCGCCCGAATTCGGCGATCGCGGTATCGTCGTCGCCGAAAATGCGCAGCAGCTTCGCGCGTTCGACGGTCGCGTCGAGATGGTTCGGATAGAGCGCGAGGACGCGATCGAGATCGTCCATCGCCGCGCTGTGCCGTCCGGCCCGGACCAGCGTTTTCGCGCGCGGGAAGAGGGCGGGCATGTAGGCTGGATCGAGCGCCAGCGCCGCGTCGTAGCTGGCGATCGCGTCGCCCTCACGGCCGAGCGCGACGAGAACCGTGCCGCAATCGGCGAGACCGGCGACATGACGCGGCTCGATAGCAAGACCGGTTTCGAAACTCGCGAGCGCCTCCTCGGGCCGGCCGAGCGCCTCGAGCATCTTGCCGCGGGCGAAATGTCCGTGCGCGAGGCGCGGTGTCGCGCGCAGCGCCGCATCGATCGCCGCCAGCGCGCGGCTGAAGCTCTCTTTCGCTTCATCATGCCGGTCAAGCTCGGCGAGGATCTTGCCGCGGCTCTGATACGCATCGGGAAAGCGCGGCTCGATGCGAATGGCTTCGTCGACACAAGCAAGGGCGCGCTGATGCTGGTTTTGCTGCATCAGCAGGACACCGAGCAGATGATGGGCATGAAAGAAATCGGGTCGCGCGGCGATGATGGCGCGATAGGCCGCGTCGGCCTCGGCGAGCTTGCCCGCCTGGTGCAAGGCAACCGCGCGGTCCATCGATGATTTGAGATCGCCGGGCTGCATTCGTCGTTACAGGCTTGCCAGCAGATCGGTTGCCGCCGCTTCGATTGCGCGGGCCAGGCGGCGCTCATCGAACAAAGGCGAGGCTTCGAGCCGCGCGCGCAAGCCGGCGCGACAGGCGGCGCGGCGCGGCCGGTCGCCGGCAAGCGCGATCGCGATCCGCACATACTCGTCCGGCGTCGTCGCGATCAGATCGCGGTGCCCGATCTGCGTCAGCAGGCTCGCACCCACGCGCGCCGCGTGGCGGTCGCCGGCCAGCGTCACCACCGGCACGCCCATCCACAAGGCCTCGCAGGTCGTCGTCGTGCCGCCATAGGGCGTCGGATCGAGCGCGATATCGATCGCGCAATGGCCGGCCAGCGCCGCTGCGACATCGGTCTCCCACGGAAGAAACCGGATCCGCGCCGGATCGCAGCCGGCGGCCGCAAAACGCGCGAGAAAATCGGCGCGCACCGGTTCGTGCCGGAACTGCTCGGTCCGGAGCGACAAGGTTGCGCCCGGTATCGCGTTCAGGATTTGCGCCCAGAGCGCGACGGTCGACGGCGAGATCTTGTTCGCATTGTTGAAACAGCCGAAGCGGATCGGGCCGTCATCCGGTTCCGCCGGCGGGGCTTCCGGCGCGGCTTCTGTTGTCCCCGGCGCGCGAAAAGCGAGGAACCCGCCGTCGATCCGATGGAGACGCTCGCTGTGCAGCGCGTCCGCCGCCGGGGCTGGATCGGCGATCGCATCGGTCAGGCGCCAGTCGATCGCATCGAGCGCGGTCGTGTTCGGATAACCGAGCCAGCTCATCTGCGCCGCCGCCGGCCGCCGCGCAAACAGGCCGAGCCGGTTGTCGCCGGTATGGCCGCCGAGATCGACCAGCAGGTCGATACCGTCCTCGCGCACCAGGGCGGCGGCCGCCTCGTCGTCCATCCGCACGATATCGCGCCAGCGATCGGCCCGCGCGATGAACGCATCGGTCATGGCGTCGTGCCGCTTCTGATTTGCGTAGCAGACGATCTCGAACCGGTCGCGATCATGCGCCTCGATCGCCGGCAGCAGGAAATAGGCGCAGGAATGCTCGCGGAAATCGGCCGACACATAGCCGATGCGGATCTTCCCTTCGGCGGCCCGCCGCGGTGGATGCGGCGGCAATGTCGCGTTGACCGGCGCCATCAGGCGGCGATGTTCGGCGAAGAGATCGGCGGGCGATATTCCGTCGCTGTAATTGAGCGTCATCAGGCAGGTCGAGCGGAAAGCGAGCGTCGCCGGATCGCGCCCGACAGCGACGCGGAACCCCTCCAGCGCGCGATCGAGCCGGCAGAGCCGGAGATGGCCGAGCCCGAGCGCATGATGCAGCGCCGCATTGTCGAGGCCCTGTTCCTGCGCGAATTCGAGATGCGCGATGCCGCGCTCGGTCTCGCGCCGTTCGATCAGGAGCGCGCCGAGCCGGAAATGCGCCTCGCGATTGTCGGGGGCGAGTTCGACTGCGCTGTTGAAGCAATCGATCGCGTCCTCGATGCGATCGATGCCGGCCAGCGCATGGCCGATCCGCATCATTGCCGCCGCATCGCCGCGACCCGCTGTTTTCGCCGCAAGAATATGCTGCGCCGCCCGATCGGCATCGCCGCGCTTCGCATGCCATTGACCGAGATTGAACGCGGCCCGCTCGTGCCGAGGCGCCGCCGCCAGCGCCCGTTCATAGAGCGCGCGCGCCTCGTCCGCCGCGCCGCGCCGGTCGATGATCCCGGCCAGATTGTTGAGCGCATCGGCATGGTTCGGCGCGTCGTTCAGCAATCGGCGATAGCTCGCTTCGGCGGCGTCGCTGTCGCCGAGCCGGTCGCAGGCCATCGCATGGCCGTAGAGATAGCCCGGGCGCGGACCGGCGGCGTCGATCGCCGCTTCATAGGCGCGGCGCGCGCCGGGCGCATCGCCGGCTTCGAGCAGCAGCCCGCCGAGATTGGCCTCTGCCGGGGCGAAGCGCGGCTGGCGCGCCAGCGCCGCGCGATAGCTGGCGACGGCGCCGTCGCGATCCCCGGTCTCGCGCTGCGCATTGCCGAGATTGAAATAGGCTTCGGCATAAGCGGGATCGGCTTCGATCGCGCGCCGGTAATGATCGAGCGCCGCACCGAGATCGCCGCCGGCCTTGAGCGCGTTCCCGAGATTGGCGAGCGTGCGCGCATCGTCCGGTCGCAAGGAAAGCGCGCGGCGGAACTCGTCGCCAGCCGGCGTCGCGCGACCGAGCGCCAGCAGCACGATGCCGCGATGATTGCGGATATCGGCATTGTTCGCATCGAGCGCGACCGCGCGATCGAGCGTCGCGAGCGCTTCGTCGGGACGGCCCGCCTGATAGAGCGCGAGGCCCAGCATATTCTGCGCTGCGGCCAAAGTCGGCCAGCGCCGCAGGATGTCGCGATAGGCGGCGAGCGCCGGCTCCAGGGCGCCGGTGCGATGCAGGGCGACCGCCCGCTCCAGGGCTGAGGTCGCACCCTCGGGCGGCGGTGGCAGCACGGTTGGCGAGAGGATGGGCGGGGACATGATGGGCGGCGCCAGCACGGACGGCGCGAGGACGGGCTGGGCTGCGGCCGGCCGGCCGGGTCCCGGACCGGGTTCGGGCGAACCGGGCTTCGGGGAACCGCGATGGTCGGGTTTGCGCGTCATGCTCGAAAGGCGTTGCCTCGAAAGGCGTTGCGATGGTTCCGATGCGGCTCGCCATGCGGCGCGGATCGGGGTCGAAATTGGGCGAGCGGTCGGGCTATTGTCAAACGACCGCCGCGCGAACGGAGCCTTCGCCCCGACCGCCACGCATACGGGGGCTTCGCCCCTACCGCCGCGCACGTTTCTTCCCGCCGCCCGAACCCTCTCCGCCCAAGATCGCATCGAAGGATCGCATCGAAGATGACCAAGATCGTCTGGATCGCTTCCTACCCGCGCTCGGGCAATACCTGGATGCGCTTTCTCGTCGCGCATCTCCTGCACCGGCGGATCGAGAACAGCGCGCAGCTCGGTTTCGCCGTGCCCGATATCCACCGTTTCGTCACCGGCCAGCATCTGCTCGGGCCCGCGCAGAGCTTCATCAAGACGCATTGGCGCTGGCAGGACGATTTCCCGCTGCGCGAGAACACGGCCGGCGTCGTCTATCTGATCCGCGATCCGCTCGCGGTCATGGAATCCTCGGTCGGATTTGCGCTGCGCAGCGCGACCGCGACGGCCGGCGACGGCAAGGCGCCCGATCTCGACACGCATACGCGCGCCCTCGCCGATCAGTTCATCGACCAGTTCGGTCTCTCAGACTGGGCCCGCGCCGGTTTCGGCAACTGGGAGGAAAACGCCGCGAGCTGGATCGAAACCGATCTGGCGTTTCCGCGTCTCGTCGTCCGCTTCGAGGATCTGCAAGCCGATCCGGCAGCGACCCTGCGCGCGATCGCATCCTTCGCCGGCATCGAGGCCGGGCCAATTCGGCTCGAAACCGCGGTGCGCCGTTCGTCGCTCGAGCGGCTCTCGACCCTCGAGGAGAACGAGGCGCGCGCCGGCATGCCGGGGCTGTTCGCCGCCGACCGGACGGCCGTTGCGAACGAGGCCGGTTTTCATTTCATCGGCGGCGCGCGCAAACCTGTTCTGCTGACCGACGACGAACGCGCCCGCGCCCGCGCGCGTTTCGCCCCGGCGATGAAGCGCTTCGGTTACGCGTAGCCAACGACGCGATCCCGCGGCGCAACTACACTCCATATTCGTCATCGCCGGGCTTGACCCGGCGATCCATGGACGGACCAGACTCGATTGATGTTTCGAGCGCCGGTGTTGGGGCGCGATGGATGCCCGGGTCGAGCTTGTCGTCGGTCCGGACTGCGGCCGGACCCGGGCCCGGGCATGACGCCGTTTTCAGGCAGTCGTGCTACGCCGGCAGCGGCAGATAGCCGAAGCGCTGCATCTGTTCGCGATGGGCCTCGACGACGCGGTCGACTTGCGCCGGCGACAAAAGCGCGTGCCACTGGCCGACCTCGCCCTTGCGGAAAAACTTATCCGACTTGTCGCTGCGCTCCTGAAATCCGTCTTTGTCTTCCTGCTTGCGCAGTTCGCCGAACGAGCTGTTGTGCAAGGCGCGCGTCAGTCGCTCGCGCGAGGGACGCAGGCCGAGAAAGGCGGCGGCTGCGCCGAACGTCTCGAGCGGATGCTCGATCATGTCTTCGTAGCGCATGACATGCAGCGCCGGATGCGGTGTCGCGGTCCAGCTCTTCACGTTCTCCGACCAGGAACCGAAGACCTGGTAAACATGCATGTTGGAGTTCGGCATCATCTGGCCCGGCAGATTGAGTGCCTCGATCGCGGTATCGAGATCGAGGCCGTAGTGATGGCTGTATGAGATCACCACATCGAGCGGGTTGCGCAGCACATAGACGGCGCCCGCCGTGTGCGCCATCGTGATCATCTCGCTGCCGCGATCGCTGACCAGCGCGTTGTGCGTCTTGACGAAGACCGTGTCGGGATGAACGCGCGTCAGCGCCTCGTGCACCTGCGGGCGCAGCGTCGCCACCTCCTCCATCGTCATCTCGATCGCGGGCTTGCGGCTGATGGTCTCGTACCAGGCGCCGACATAATCGGCCGAGCAGAACTCGTTCAGCTTGTTGATGTCGTAGGGCTCGTTCGGATCACGGAACAGATTATGCAGAAACACCCGGAGCCAGGTGTTGCCGGATTTCGGGTAAGAAGCGAGCCAGAGAATTTTGCCCATCGGCCTTGCGGTCCCTGCGCGAGATGACACCGGCAACCCGGATTCCCGTGCCGCCCGATTTCCGTGCCGCCCAATTTCCGTGCCGGGCCGCGAATGCGTTGGCCACAAACCGCCCGCGCGACACGGGCCGCTACATAGGGCATAAGGTCGTCGAACGAAACCCCGGCCCCGATATCCCGGGACGGAACGAAACGAATCGGCCCCCGGCACGGGCTTGCGGCGCAGCGCGCGGCGGGCCTGAAATAAGGCAATGTCCGCCCCATCCCGCGCCTTGACCCGGGTTGCGGGGGCGCACTAGATTTCCGCGAAACTTCAAAAGCTTGGAGTATGTATCCGATGCGGATGCGAGGCGGTCCCGGCATCGCGACGAAGCTCTCCCTGGCGAGCCTTCTGATTGCGACTTTCACACTCGGCGCTTGCGCCTGGGGCGACCCCGATTCGCAATATCCCGGGATTCGTCCCAAGGGTCAGTACCGGCCCGCTTATGGCGACCCGGGATCGGTCTTCGGCGAAGGCGGTCTGCAGCTCGGCGGCACCGAACGCGACGACGGCGCAGACGGTGCCGGTCTCGGCGTCAACAGCTTCCTGTGGCGCGCGACGCTCGACACCATCTCGTTCATGCCGCTGGTTTCGGCGGATCCGTTCGGCGGCGTCATCATCACCGACTGGTACACGCCGCCGCAGACGCCCGGCGAACGGTTCAAGGTGAACGTCTATATTCTCGGCCGCGCGTTGCGGGCCGACGGCGTTCGTGCCGCCGTGTTCCGTCAGCAGCAGGCGGCGAGCGGCTGGGTCGATGCGCCGGTCACGCCGAATACCGCGACCGACCTCGAGAACGCCATCCTGACCCGCGCGCGCCAGCTTCGTATCGCCCAGCTCGGCGAATAGCCGCGCAGCGAGGCGGGCGACGTGAGCGACGCCGATCAGGGACAAGCCGGACTTCGCCTCAAATCCGAGCCGCCGTTCAAGGTGCCGCCCGAAGCGCTCGCGCTCGGCGACCGCGCACCGAATTTCGTGCTGCCGGATGCGAAGGGTGAGTTTCGCGCCTTCTACGAACGGGTCCGCGGCCGGCCGCTCGCGCTTCTGATTCTGCCGACAGGCACCGATCGCACATTGCTCGATCGTTTCGCCGGCGCGCATGATTCCTTCGCCGCACAGGGCTGCGACATCATGGCGATCCTGGTCGGCGACGTCGCGATCGCGTCGGACGCGGCCACCCGTCTCGCGCATATCTTTCCGATTCTTGCCGACCCGAAAGGGGCGGTCGCACGCGGGTTTGCGGCCGGTGCGCGGGTCAATCCGGAATTCCCGGTCTGCTTCCTGCTCGATCCCAACCAGCGTCTCGTCAACCGGCGCAGCGAGGCGGTCGTGCCGACCGGCGAGGAAGCAACCCGGCTCGGCGTGCAGTCGCTCGAAGAATGGGCGCTAGCCGGTCTCGCCGATCCGGCACCCGTTGCCGCGCAGACGCTCGTCACCGCAGCACCCGTGCTGCTGCTGCCGAACGTGCTCGAGCGTTTCACCTGCGATGCGCTGATCGATCGCTGGACGCGGGCCGGCCATGAAGAAGGCAGCGTCGATTCGATCGTCGACGGCAAGGAAGTGACGCGCGTGCATCCGGCGATGAAGCGCCGGCTCGATCATGCGATCCAGGATCCGATCGTGCTGAAGGCGCTGACCGCGACCGTCGGCCGACGCATCGCGCCGGAACTGGTCAAAGCGTTTCATTTCGATTCGTTCCGCTTCGATCGCTTCGTGATCGCGTGCTACGATTCCGAACGCGGCGATTATTTTCGCGCGCATCGCGACAACACGAGCGGCAGCAATGCCGAGCGCCGCTTCGCGGTGACGCTCAATCTCAATGAAGGCGAGTATGAAGGCGGCGAGCTGGTGTTTCCCGAATACGGGCCGCATCTTTATGCGCCGCCGGCGGGTGGCGCCGTCATCTTCTCCTGTTCGCTGCTGCACGAGGCGCTGCCGGTGACGAAGGGACGGCGCTTTACGCTGCTGACCTTCCTCCGCGTGAAAGAGGCGGCCGAGGACCGACCGACACCGTCGCAGAAATCGCCCGGGGCGCCGGGCGGCCCGGTGCCTGCGCAACCGGTGCCCGCGCAACCAGCGCCGGTGGGCGGTTTCCGACCGGGCGCGCCGATTTCCGCTGCGACCGGCCAACCGCCCGCGCGCGACGTCAATCCGGCGGGCGGCTTCAATCCCGGTGGTCCCGCGAAAACGACCCGCAACGGCGACTGAGCGGCCGGCCCGGGCGGGGGCGCGGGCGGGCGGGCAGATCGCGCGGAGTACGAGGGAGGCCGCGGCATGAATCACCCATCGGGGGATCAACCATCGGGTGGGCCGCCGAAGAGCGGTTTCGCGCGCATGGCGCCGGAAATCCTGGTCTCCGATTTCGAGGCGAGTCTCGTTTTCTGGCAGGACCTGATCGGGTTCGAGATCGCCTATCGGCGGCCTGAGGATCGCTTCGCCTATCTCGATCTTCGTGGCGCCCAGATCATGCTCTGCGAGCGCTGGGGCGGCTGGGAAACCGGCCCGTTGGACCAACCTTTCGGGCGCGGCGTCATGTTTCAGGTCTATGTGACCGCGATCGCCCCGATCCTCGCGCGGCTGGCGCAAGCCGGCTGGCCCTTGCATACGGATGTCCGAGAGGTCTGGCGCGATTGCGGCGGCAGCGCGATCGTCGATCGCATCGGCCAGCGCGAGTTTTTCGTCCAGGACCCGGACGGCTATCTCCTCATGGTCGCCGAGGATCTCGACGACCGCCCCCGCTTGCCCATGGTCCCGCCCGTCGCGACCTAGAATCGGGTCGGAACGCGCGCGCCTGGTCGTACCCCCGAACCGCGCCCGAACCGCGCCCGAATCGCGCGCCGAATCGCCCCCCGAATCGCAACCCCCGCGAGGCTTGGCAGCGCTCGGGGGCTCCGCTAAAGCTAGCCTCCGCTTTTCCACTTCATTCCTGCGCCCGAGGACCGGCCCGTTGGCGACAGCCCGCTATAATTTCCGCGAAACCGAGGCGAAGTGGCAGCGCGTCTGGGACGAGCGCGGCGCCTTCCGCGCCGGGACCGATCCCGCGCGGCCGAAATACTATGTGCTCGAGATGTTTCCCTATCCCTCGGGCCGCATCCACATGGGCCATGTGCGCAACTACACGCTCGGCGACGTGATCGCCCGCGCACGCCGCGCGCAGGGTTTCAACGTGCTGCATCCGATGGGCTGGGACGCGTTCGGCCTGCCGGCCGAGAACGCGGCGATCGCATCGAAGGTGCATCCCGCGACCTGGACCTACCAGAACATCGCAACGATGCGCGATCAGTTGAAGTCGATGGGCCTGTCGCTCGACTGGAGCCGCGAGATCGCGACCTGCCATCCGGACTATTACCGGCACGAGCAGAAGATGTTCCTCGACATGCTGGATGCCGGGCTCATCTACCGGCGCGAAGGCTGGGTGAACTGGGATCCGGTCGACAACACCGTGCTCGCCAACGAACAGGTCATCGACGGCCGCGGCTGGCGCACCGGCGCG
>JBBDMS010000033.1:0-97074 GCA_040878185.1 Dongiaceae bacterium
CGAAGACCAGGCCGTCCATTGTCGCGAATACGCCGCTCTCGTCCGACAGGACGATGCTATCGATCGTGAACCGGTCCCATATACTGCCCGCGACGCCCTGCGTTTCGAGCACGATCCTGTCTTCGGCGAGCCAGGATGCGAGCTGCGCCAGCAACAGGCGCTTGCCCCAGGCGGTATCGAGCGCGACGGCAGCGCCCGCGACGAGCGCAAGCAGGATGCCGAGCGTCAGTGTCGCGTAGCGCAGGATGCGAAAGCCGCGCACGCGGGGGCGCATCAGAAGGCCGGGCATCAGAAAGCCTGCCCGATGCTGACATAGAACTGGAAATCCTTGTCGCTATCCCGCCCGTTGAGCGGAAAGGCAACGTCGAACCGGATCGGGCCGAAGCTCGTGTAATAGCGCGCACCGAGGCCGGCCGCGACCAGGGGCGTTTCCGAAAAAGGCGGCGTGCTGGTCCGGCCGACCTGGCCGGCGTCGAGAAACGGCACGATCCCGATATCGTCGGTCAGCTTGATGCGGGCTTCGATGCCGATTTCCCAGACCGAGTTGCCGCCGAGCGGATCGTTGTTCGAGGCAAGCGGGCCGACCGAGCGCGCCTCGTAGCCGCGCACCGATCCGCCGCCGCCCGCATAGAAGCGGCGATTGGCCGGCACGTTGTTCGGATCGGTACCGACGATCGAGCCGAGCCGCCCGCGCATCGCGAACACCACCTGATCGCCCTCGAACGGCGAGATATAGGTCGAGCCGATGGCATCGAGCGCCAGATAGGCATGGGTCTCGTCGAACGTGACGACGGTCGGCGTGCCGGTCAGGAAGAGACGGCTGCCCTCGGTCGGATCGAGCAGATTATCGGTACCGTCATAGCGTGCGCCGAGCGGCAGGCCGACGACGATATATTTCTCATATCCGTTCGCGAAGTCGGTGATCTCGGCGAACTCAAGCTCCGCGCCCCCGAGCAAGGTCCAGTACTGATTCTGCTCGCGCTCGAGACCCCCGAAGAAACGCAGCGACTTTTCCTCGAACGCGTCATCGTCCTCATGCGTCGCGGTTGCCTGCAGAAGCAGCGCCTGATCGATGCGGCGGAAGGCGGGCTTACGCATCAGCGCGTCGAACTGCTGGAGCACCGGCGAGAGCTCGAGCTGAAGCCGCAGCTTCTCGCCTTCGGAAAAGGCGTTGCGATGCTCCCAGAAGATTGTCGTGCCCGGCCCGATATCGGTCGAATAGCTGAGCGTGGCGCCGATCGTGCGGTGTTTGGATTCGACGGCGCTCACGATCATAGGCAGCGAGCCATCGGCGCCTGTGGTCGCGGCCGGCTCGACCGTGACACTTTCGAACAGCTCGGTCTCCGAGAGACGGCGGCGGTAATCCTCTACCTTGCGCTGATCGTAGGGCGCGCCGACCTGCCATGGCACCATACGTTCTAGATAGGCCGTTTCGACGTCAGTCAACCCCTCATAGGACATCGGACCGAACTGCGCGACCGGGCCGGGATCGACGGTCAGGGTGACGCGCATCGTGCTCTTCGCATGATCGACCAGAATTTCGCTGTCGGTGATCCTGCCGAGAGGCCGCGCCGAATCGGCAAGCTGCCGCAGCAATTTTATCTCGGCCTGCTTGATGAGATCGGCGCGCGCGCGCATGTCCAGCCGGAGGCCGATCGCGGCGAGGTCGGCGGTCTCGGGCGGTGGCGGCGGGTCGGAGCCGACATAATCGATGCGGTATTGCTCGAGGCGATAGACCGGGCCGGTGTCGATCTCGAGCGTGACCAGAACGGGATCCACGTCCTCGTCGATCGTGTAAGTGAGTTTGTAGCCGTAATAGCCGTCGGATCGCAGGGCGAGCGCGAAATTCTCGAGATCGGTCGAGGCACGCCGGTCGAGACCCGCGAGGCTCGGCGGCGGCGAACCCTTGAGACGGATCAGCTCGGACACATCGGTCAGCAGCTTGCCGATTCCGGAATTCTTGTCGACGCCCTTCAGCGCGACCTCATAGCGGAGCGCGTCGGGCAGCGGTGCGATTTCCTCGTTCGCCGGTTCGTTCTCGGCGGCCTGCGTCGCGGCGGCGACAGCGCCACAGAGAACAAAGGCGATGGCGACCAGAAAGGGCTGCGGCTGAGGCAGGTTGCGGAATGCCGCGCGAAAACGGCCGGGCCAGGCGAGAGGCCCGTTTCGTGTCACTGCCGCAACCTACCCGACACTCAGGCGCGACACCCGCCCGAGATCCGCGGCGACCGGTTCGCCCACACGCATGGCGGCACGCGTCGCGCTCTCTCTCGCGGCGCGCCGGATGAACCCGCCGCCGAGCACGCGCTCGCCGCCATAGAAGACGCAGGCCTGTCCCGGTGCGATACCTTCATGCGGCTGCTCGAACCGCACGGTGAAATCGGGCATGACGCGCGCGGGGGCCGGCGCCATCGCCGAGCGCACTTTCGCCGCAACCGGCAGCCCGTTTGCGGGTGGCGGCAATGCGTTGAGCCAATTCACTTCGCGCAGGCCGATCTCGTCGACGCCGAGGGCCGCACGCGGGCCGACGACGACGCGCGCCTGCTCCGGCTCCAGCCGCACGACATAGAGCGGATCGCCCGGCATTGACGGATCGACGAGACCGAGCCCGCGGCGCTGCCCGACCGTATATCCGATCACGCCCTCATGCCGGCCGAGCACGCGGCCGTCGAGATGCACGATCTCGCCCGGTTCAATCGCACCCGGTCGCAGCCGCGCGACGACATCGACATAACGGCCCTGCGGCACGAAACAGATATCCTGGCTGTCGGGCTTCGCGGCAACATCGAGCCCGTATCGTTCAGCAAGCGCGCGGGTCTCGCGCTTGTCGAACGAACCCAGCGGAAAGCGCAGAAAGTCGAGCTGCGCCGGCGTGGTCGCGAACAGGAAATAACTCTGGTCGCGCGAGGTGTCCGCCGCGCGATGCAGTTCAGGTCCGTCGCGTCCCATCACACGACGTACATAATGGCCGGTCGCAAGCGCCGCGGCACCCAGCTCGCGCGCGATACCGAGCAGGTCGCGGAACTTGGTGCGCTGGTTGCATCGAACGCAGGGGATCGGCGTCTCGCCCGCCAGATAGGAATCGGCGAAATCCTCCATCACGTCGGCGCGAAAGCGCGCCTCGTGGTCGAGCACGTAATGCGCCATGCCGAGCCGGTCTGCGACCCGCCGCGCATCGTGAATGTCCTGGCCAGCACAGCAGGCGCCCTTGCGTCCGACCGCGACGCCATGATCGTAGAGCTGCAACGTCAGCCCGACCGTGTCGTAGCCGGCTTCCTTGAGCAGCGCCGCAGCCACCGAGGAATCGACGCCGCCCGACATGGCAACGACGACCCGCGCGCCCGGCGCGAGGCCAAGATCGAGCTTTTCCATAGCCAGAAACTACAGACCCGGCCCCGGTTCGTTCAACCGCCACAGAGGGCATCGGCAAGGGCATCGTAAGGGCCGGCATCGAACAGCAGGCCGATGGCGGCCGAAAAATGACCCCGATCCGCAAGAAAGACGTTCGCCGGCGGCAGATCCCAGAGCCTCGCGAGCGCCATGCCGCCATCGTAGGGCGTGACGGTGTCGCGCGAGCCCAGCAGCATGAAGATCCGTTCGGGCGGCAGAGGCGCCGGGCCGGCGGGATCGGTGAACGAGGCGAGCCGCAGCAGCGCCTCACGGGTCCAACCCTGCGCCGTCAGCGCCGCCGGCAGGCCGACTGCCGCCGCCAGGCTCGAATCATAAGACAGCATCCCGGTCGAAGCCGAGCTGGTCGCGAGCAGCAGGAAATCCGGGCGACATTCGGCGGGCCAGTCGCGCGAGCGGTCGGCCATGAACTGCGTCGTCAGCGCACCGAGGCTGGTGCCGCCGAGCGCAACTGGCGCACCGGCGCTCGCCGCGCGCGCCCAGCGAATCAGCATGCCGAGTTCGACCGTCGTCGCCTGCAGCATTTCGATGGCACCGATCGGCTGGGTCGCGAGCATCTGTTCGCCGCCATACCAGCCCGGCGCGCAACGCCGATTGTGACCCGGCGCACTCGGGTGCACGACGCGGATGCCACGGCGGAGCAGATACAGAGTCGAATCGACCACGCCATTCATCATCTCGGTTTCGACGCCAAGCCCGTGACAAAGAATCGCGGTCGGGGGATTCTCGACATCGTCTGGCTCGTAGACATGCGCCCACAGCGTGTCGCCCGAAATCGGCGATGGCGCACGCAGCCAATATTCGGTACCGAGATTCGTTGCGATGCGCCGCGATGTTTCCGGCTGCATCGTCGCGGCCGGCGGTTCGATGCGCAGCGGGCGCGCCGGATCGAAGCGCGCCGCCACGTCGTCGATGCCCGGAATGGCGAAACGCACCGCTGGCGGGCGGATCGACCGGACCAACGGCACGACATGGCGGCGCGAGGCAAACCGGTTCTGGCTCGCATGGCGCCACGCACGCTCGAGTTCGAGCAACCGCGATGGCTTGGTGTCGGCACCGAAGAAGGCTTCGAGCCAGGCCCGATCCGCCGCGCGGAACGTGGCGTTCGCAGCCGCGATCGGTTGTACCGCGCGTAACAGCGCCGATCGCGAGGGCATGCGCACCGGCGCGCGACCGATTTCGGCGAGGAAGCGATCGCTGTCGCCCTCGGCCGCGAGTGCCGCCGCCCATAGCCGCGAGCCGGGAAAGGCCTGCCGGCGCAGCGTCCAGAGCATGACGGGATCGAACCAGGGGCGCGCGACGATGCGGCCGAGCGGGCCGCCGAGAAAGGCGCCGCGTTGCGGACGGATCAGCCGTTCCGCTGCGGTCATTGTCTGAAATCCTCCGCGCGACGGGTCAGTCGCGCTCTTCGAGCCAGGCGGCCTGGATCGCCTCGAGAATCTTTTCGTTGGAGCGGTTCGGATCGTCGGCGAAATCGGGCAGTTCCTGCACCCATTTCCAGAGATCCGTGAAACGCAGGTTCACGACGTCGGCATCGGGATGACGGTCTTCGAGTTCTTCGGCGATGCGGGTGATGTCGGTCCAGCGCAGGCCCATCCGATTCGCCTCAGCTATCGAGCATCATGTTGCGCGTGCCGGTCGGCAGACGCACGGTCAGCCCGTCGAGTTCCTCGGTCATGATGATCTGGCAGCCGAGCCGCGAGGTATGGGTCAGACCGAAGGCGAGATCGAGCATGTCCTCTTCGTCCTCGGATGCTTCCTTCAGCAGGTCGTACCATTCCTGGTCGACGACGACATGGCAGGTCGAGCAGGCAAGCGAACCCTCACAGGCGCCTTCCAGGTCGATATTGTTCCGGTGCGCGATCTCGAGCACCGAAAGCCCGACCGGCGCATCGACATCGACGCGGGTTCCGTCGGTCTGAAGGAAGGTCATCTTGGGCATAATCGGCGTCTCCGTCCGCGGCTGGTCCGCATGATTAATGGCTATGTGGCGCCGACGTACCATCGGACGTCTCGTCGCGGGCGGTCTCCGGTGCCATACCGGCCTCGACCTCGTCAAGGCTGTGGCCGGACAGCGCCGCGTTGATGGCCCGATCGATGCGGCGCTGGGCGAAGGGTTTGCCGACCCGCTCCAGTTCCTCGACCAGACCATTGATGAGGTCGCGGTCCTCGCCCGCGGCGGCGTTCTTCAGGCGTCCGGCAACCGCGTGCATGGCGTCGCGCTCGTCGGGTCTGGCCAAGGCTCCGTCGGCCCGAAGCGCGGAATCGAGCGCCGCCAGAACCCGGTTCGCTTCGACCCGGGCCTCGATCAGAAGGCGGCGGTTCATGTCGTCGACCGCATGGATCATGCTCGCGCGCAGCATTTCGATCATCTCGTCTTCGCCGAGCCCGTAGGACGGTTTCACCTCGATCCGCGCGCTCGTACCCGTCGTGCGTTCCGATGCGCTGACGGTCAGCAGCCCGTCGGCATCGAGCGCGAAGGTGACGCGGATGCGCGCCGCACCGGCCGGCATCGCGGGAATGCCGGTCAGCTCGAAGCGCGCCAGCGACCGGCATTCGTCGACGGTCTCGCGCTCGCCCTGCACGACATGGAACATCATGCCGTTCTGCCCGTCCTGATAGGTCGTGAATTCCTGCGCCATCGAGACCGGGAGCGGCGTATTGCGCGGAATGACCTTCTCGACGATGCCACCCATCGTCTCGATACCGAGCGAGAGCGGCGTCACATCGAGGAGCAACGTGCCCTCGCCCAGCGTGAGCGCGCGCGCCTGCAGCGCGGCACCCACGGCGACAACCTCGTCGGGATCGATGTCGGCAAGCGGCGGCTTGCCGAACGATACCTCGACCCGGGCGCGCACCAGCGGCACACGCGTCGATCCGCCGACCAATACGACGCCCGCTATGTCGACGGGTTTGACACCGGCATCGGCGATGACGTTCTCGCAGATGCGGATGGTGCGTGCGACCAGCGGCGCGATCATCGTTTCAAAGGTCGCGCGATCGAGCCGATGCTCGCTGCGCGCGCCGGCGATATCCAGAATGCCGGTCGCGCTGTCAGCATCGCTCAGCGCTTCCTTGATGCGCCGCGCGCAGGCAAGCGCCGCGCGGACCGATCGGATATCCGGCGCGGTGATGCCACGTTCCGACAAAAGACGCTCGGCGATCGCGTGATCGAAATCGTCGCCGCCGAGCGCGGCATCGCCGCCGGTCGCGACCACCTGAAAAACGCCCTTCTCCAGGCGCAGCAGCGAGAGATCGAACGTCCCGCCGCCGAGATCATAAATGGCATAGAGCCCTTCGGCGCCGCTATCGAGCCCGTAGGCCAAAGCAGCCGCGGTCGGTTCGTTGACCAGCCGCAGCACGTCGAGCCCGGCAAGCCGTGCCGCATCGCGCGTCGCGGTGCGCGCCGCATCGTCGAAATAGGCCGGCACGGTAATAACTGCGCGATCGACTGTGAGGCCGGTGCGCTCTTCGGCGCGCGCCTTCAACGCGCGCAGGATGTCGGCGGAGATCTCGACCGGCGTCAGCCGGCGGCCGGCCACGTCGAGCCGCACCATGCCACCCTTGCCGCCATCCCTGCCGTCGGCGGGCGCCACGACATAGGGCAACGTGCCGGCGAGCGATTTGATATCGGCAAGGCCGCGACCCATCAGCCGCTTGACGGACGCGACCGTGTTGGCGGGATCCTCGGGCATCAGCGCAACGGCGGCGCTGCCGACCTTGACCGTACCATCGGCGCCGTAATGCACGACCGAGGGCACCATGCCGGTGCCGTGCATGTCGCGCAGCACTTCCGGCGTTTCGTTCTGGGCGATCGCGACGACCGAGTTCGTGGTGCCGAGATCGATGCCGATCGCCATGCCGCGATCGCCTTCATGCGGGGTCGGCGTCTCGCCCGGCTCGTGAATTTGCAGGAGCGCCGTGCTCATGGCGCAGCCTCTGCCAGCACGGCGCGGCGCGCCCGCGCTTCTTCCGCGAACTTGCGCAAATAACGCAGCCGCGTCAGCAGGTCGCTCGCTTCGTCGAGATCGTCGGCCACGAATGCGGCCTTAAGGGCATCGAGCAGCGCGCTTTCGTCGGACGCCGCCGCCGCGGCCAGCACCGCGACCGCGTCGATGCTCGCCGCTTCCGACAGCGCCTCGCGCCGCTCCATCGTTTCCATCAGCAGGGCCGGATCGTCGATCGTGCGGTTTTCCGCGGTCGGCGATGTGCGGCCCGCGAGCTGAAGCAGATAGCTGCCGCGACGCAGCGGATCCTTCAGCGTTTCATGCGCCTCGTTGAGGCTGACCGCATGCTGTTCGGCGAGCGCGCGTTCGCGCGCCGACTTGCCGGCGAAACGGTCGGGATGGAGCCGCTGCTGGAAGGCGACATAGCGCCGGCCGATCTCCGCCGGATCGAGATCGAAGCGCGGCGTGAGGCCAAGCCGTTTGAAATGATCGGCGGGACCCGGCGGCTGGATCGCACCGCAGACATGGCAGAACAAGGCGACCGGATCGACCGGCCCGTGGCAGGACCAGCAGCTTCCGATCGAAGCACCGGAACCGGCGCCCGACCTGGCGGATGTTCTGTCGGCTGCCGTGTCGTTCATCGTCCCGTCCGTTACGCCGCAGTGCCGGTTGCGAAAACGCGGCTCATGCCGCCCCGGCCCGTCGGGCCGGCGCGCGGGCCTGTCCGCAACCGCTCTATACGTGGAAAGACTCGCCGCAGCCGCAACGGCCTTTTTCGTTGGGATTGCGGAAGACGAAGCCCGACTGAAGCTGCTCTTCGACATAGTCCATCTCGGTGCCGAGAATGAACATCATCGCCTTCGGATCGATCAGCAGCGTGACGCCATGCGCTTCGACCACTTCGTCGAACGGCGATTTCTCGTCGGCGAACTCCAGCGTGTAGGAGAGGCCCGAACAGCCCTTGCTGCGCACCCCAATGCGAACCCCCGACGTCGGCTTGCCGCGCCCTTCGATCAGCGCGCGCACGCGTGCGGCCGCGCTCTCGGTCACGAGCATCGCCTGGATCGCCTTCTTCACGCGCGGAGCGCGCGGCGGCGCTGCCGCCGTTTCGCTGCTGGTTGCCGTCGCCATCACACTGCCTTCTGCCATCGTAATCGCCGTCGCTCACCCGAAGCCGATTACTCGGCAGCGTCGGCGGTCTGCACCGCGCCGGCCGCCTGGCCGTTCTTCTCGCGGTAATCGCGGATCGCCGCCTTGATCGCGTCTTCGGCCAGAACCGAGCAATGGATCTTCACCGGCGGCAGCGAGAGATGCTGCGCGATCTCGGTGTTCTTGATCTGCTCGGCATCGTCGATCGATTTGCCCTTGATCCATTCGGTCGCGAGCGAGCTCGAGGCGATCGCCGAGCCGCAGCCGAAGGTCTTGAACTTGGCGTCTTCGATCCGCCCATCCGCACCGACCTTGATCTGCAGCTTCATCACGTCGCCGCAGGCCGGCGCGCCGACCAGGCCGGTGCCGACCGCTTTGTCTTCCTTGTCGAGCGACCCGACATTGCGCGGGTTGTCGTAATGCTCGAGCAGTTCCTTGCTGTATGCCATCTGTCAGTCTCCCATTACGTCGTGATCAGTGTTCGGCCCACCGAATGGATTTAATATCGACGCCCGCCTGTGCCATTTCCCAGAGCGGGCTCAACTCGCGCAGACGCCGCACGGCCGCGACGACATGCTCGATCGCATAGTCCACATCCTGTTCGGTCGTAAAGCGTCCGAGCCCGAAACGGATCGAGGTGTGTGCCAGTTCTTCCTCGACGCCGAGCGCGCGCAACACATAGGACGGTTCCAGCGAGGCCGAGGTGCAGGCCGAGCCGGACGATACCGACAGGTTCTTGATACCCATCATCAGCCCTTCGCCCTCGACATAGGCGAAGGAGATATTGAGATTGCCGGGGATCCGGTTTTCCAGATCGCCGTTCACATAGACTTCCGGCAGCGCCTTCGTGATGCCGTTGAGCATCCTGTCGCGCAGATAGCGCAGCCGCTCGGCTTCCGCCGGCATCTCGCGCTCGGCGATCGCACAGGCTTCGCCGAGGCCGACACAGAGCGGCGTCGGCAGCGTACCGGCACGCAAGCCCCGTTCCTGGCCGCCGCCATGGATCAGCGCCTCGAGCCGAACCCGCGGCTTGCGTCGCACATAGAGCGCGCCGACACCCTTGGGCCCGTAGAGCTTGTGGCCGGAGATGCTCATCAGATCGATGTTCATCGCATTGACGTCGAGCGCGATCTTGCCGACCGCCTGCGCGGCGTCGGTGTGGAAATAGACGCCTTTCTCGCGGCACAGCGCGCCGATCTCCCTGAGCGGCTGGATCACGCCGATCTCGTTGTTGACCGCCATGATCGAGACCAGCGCCGTCTTGTCGGTGATCGCCGCGCGCAGCCGGTCGAGATCGACCAGGCCGTTCTGCTCCACCGGCAGATAGGTGACCTCGCAGCCTTCCATCTCCATATGGCGCGCGCTTTCGAGCACGCATTTATGCTCGGTCACGACGGTAATCAGATGATTGCGGCGATCCTTGTGGAACCGCAGCACGCCCTTCAACGCGATATTGTTCGATTCGGTCGCGCCCGACGTGAAGATCACTTCGCGCGGATCGGCACCGATGATCGATGCGACCTGCGTGCGCGCGATCTCGATCGCCTCTTCGGCTTCCCACCCATGATGATGGTTGCGCGAATGCGGATTGCCGAACTTCTCCGTGAAGTACGGCAACATCTTCTCGACCACCCGCGGGTCGGTCGGGGTCGTCGCCTGATAGTCGAGATAGATCGGCAGATGCGGCTTGTTATTGCCGGCCTTTGCGCCGCTCATCGCCGCCCCACTCGTCATCGCATCGATCATCATAGCGTCGGTTCTCCCTTTAACGAACTCATCAGGCGGCCGGTGCCACGGCCGTTTTACCAACGTCGCGCGTCGCCAAGGCGCGCCACGCGTCGAGAAACCTGTCTACATCCGCATCCGTGCTCTGCCAGCCGAGGCTGACGCGGATCGCGGCATTCGCCACGTCCGGCTCGACACCCATGGCGCCGAGCACATGCGAGCGGGCGATCTTGCCGGAACTGCAGGCGGCACCCGCGCTGACCGCGATACCGGCCAGGTCGAGCGCGATCACCTGAACGTCGCTGGCAAGACCCGGCAAAGCAAAACAACTCGTGTTCGCCAGCCGCTCGGCATTGGTGCCGAAAATCCTGACCGCCGGCGCGATCGATCGTATCTCGTGCTCGAGCCGGTTGCGCAAATCGCCAACCCGGCGCTGTTCGCTTGCCCGTTCGGCATCCGCTGCGGCAGCGGCCGCACCGAACCCGGCAATCGCCGCGACATTCTCCGTGCCAGCACGCCGGCCCAGCTCCTGCCCGCCGCCACGCAGCAGCGGCTCCAGTGCCAGACCATCGCGAACCACCAGCGCACCGATGCCGGTCGGACCGCCCAATTTGTGCGAGGACACGCTCATCAGATCGGCATTCAGAGCCTGAAAATCAAGCGGAATCCGGCCCGCCGCCTGCACCGCGTCGCAATGCAGCAGCGCGCCCGCGCGATGCGCGATCGCGGCTGCGTCAGCGACCGGCTGGATCGTGCCGGTTTCGTTGTTCGCAGCCATGATCGAGACCAGAGCCGGCTCGTCGTTTGCTGCCAGCATCGCGGTCAGATGCGCGCGATCGACGATGCCCGCTTCGTCGACCGGAACGGTTTCGATCGCCGGCGCCAAGACCTGCGCCGCCGCCAGTACTGAAGGATGTTCGGTCGCGCCGGCCAGAATCCGTCGCCGGCCGCTCGCGCGCAGCGCACCGTTGTTCGCTTCCGTCGCGCCCGCCGTGAAAACGATCTGCCGCGGCATCACATTGAGCAGTGCTGCAAGCTGTTCGCGCGCATCCTCGATCGTGCGCCGCGCCAGCCGGCCGAAACGATGAATCGACGACGCGTTGCCGACGCTATCGAGCGACGCGATCAGGGCCGCGCGCGCCTGCGGGCGCAGCGGAACCGTCGCGTTGTAATCGAGATAGGCGGCCTGGCGCATCGTCACGTACCGGTTCAGTCCCGTCGCTCACTCGGCCGCGACGGCATTGCCGCCGGGCTGGGTTTCGGCACGCGCCTCAGGGCGCGCGTCGCGATGATTGACGCCGCTCGAACCGAGCACACGGCGCTCGCACACATCGGCGAGCGATACCGAACTGAGGAACAGGTGAATCTGGTTGCCAAGCTCTTCCCACAGATCGTGGGTCAGGCAACGGCTCTTGTTGCTCTGGCAGCCGACCGGCGAACCGGGTGAACAGCGGGTTGCATGGATCGGTTCGTCGACCGCGAGGATCGCATCCGAGATGCGCAGATCGGTCGCGGCGCGCGCGAGCAGATAGCCGCCGCCGGGGCCGCGCACGCTGCGCACAAGGCCGCCGCGCCGCAGCTTCGCGAAAAGCTGCTCGAGATAGGAGAGCGAAATTTCCTGACGCCCGGCGATATCGGCGAGCGCAACCGGCTTTCCGTCATTGCTGTGAAAGGCGAGATCGACCAGCGCCATCACGGCATATCGACCCTTGGTACTGAGCTTCACGGTCCCTCTCCTTCCTTGGCCTTAACCTTCGACACGCCGCAGCGGCGCCCGATCGGACATCGTTTCGGCATCCGCCGCCGCGCCGCGCGAGGCGGCCTGCTGTTCGAGTTCGGCGATCCGCGCATTGGCCGACGCGACCTGATCGCGCAGTTCGGCGATCGCGCGGGCGACCGGGTCCGGCAGATCGTCGGTCGGCGTGCCATAGGCCAGAAACTCCGGCCCGCAATCCTTGGAGATCACGACCCTCGCCGGAATGCCGACGACCGCACAGCCGCCGCGCACGTCCTTGACGACCACGGCATTCGCGCCGACGCGGGCGTTTTCGCCGACCGTGATCGGGCCCAGCACCTGCGCGCCGGAGCCGATGATCGCGCCGTTGCCGATGGTCGGGTGGCGCTTATGGTCGATCTGGGCCGCGGAATTGATCGAGGGCGCGATACCGCCCAGCGTCACGCCTTGATAAAGCACCACATCGTCGCCGATTTCCGCGGTTTCGCCGATCACCAGGCCCATGCCGTGATCGATGAACAGGCGCCGGCCGATCGTCGCCCCCGGATGGATCTCGATCCCGGTCAGCAGGCGGCCGACCTGGGAGAGCCACCGGGCCGGCAGGCGCCAGCCGCGCCGCCACATCGCGTGGCTGCCACGATAGATGACCACCGCGTGAAATCCCGGGTATAATAGTGCGACTTCGAGGCGCGAACGGGCCGCGGGGTCGCGTCCCATCATGGAGTCGAGCTCCTCGCGCAAGTTCTTGAAAAACATTTCTCATTCCGTAAATGTGACGGGCGCTTCGCCGGCCATGGGAATGGCCTGTACCTTAGGTATAGGTATCCCGAGCAATTTGGTCAAGTATAATGCCCCAAACGGCCGGAACAGGTTCCCTTTATCCTACTAATCAAGTGGGTATTTAAGCCCGCCCGCGAGCGCCAGCAGAACGGTTGATCGATGCCAGACGTGATCATGATAGGACCCGCCGGGCGGCTTGAAGGCCGATACCTCCCGGCCAAGAAGCCGAACGCGCCGATTGCCCTCGTTCTTCATCCCCACCCGCTCTATGGCGGGACGATGAACAACAAGGTCGTCTACACGCTGTTCCATACCTTCGCGCAGCAGGGCTTCTCGGCGCTGCGCTTCAACTTCCGCGGCGTCGGCCGCAGCGAAGGCAAATTCGACCGCGGCGAAGGCGAATTGTCGGATGCGGCCTCGGCACTCGACTGGCTGCAGGCCCATAACCCCGATGCGCCCTATTGCTGGATCGCCGGCTTTTCGTTCGGTGCATGGATCGGCATGCAGCTTCTGATGCGCCGGCCGGAGATTACGGCCTTCGTGTCTGTCGCCCCGCCCGCCAATTCGACCTTCTCGTTCGACTTCCTCGCACCCTGCCCGGCTTCGGGCCTGATCCTGCGCGGCGACAAGGACGAGGTCGCGGCGGCGGAAGGCGTCGACAAACTGGTGAACAAGCTCAAATCGCAGCGCGGGATCGCGATCGACTACCGCACCATCCGCGGCGCCGACCATTTCTTCACCGACCATCTCGAACGGGTCGGACGCGAGGTGAAGGAATATCTGGTCAACTTCGATCCCGAGGCGCAGCCGGCTCCGCCGGAGCGCGAGAAGGAAAAAGCGAAGGCGCGCTGACCGCGTCCCGCGTTTCCGATCAGGCAACCGGTCCTGGATGCAATCGCCCGCCCGGCATCGGGGCGGGGACGCCGGTCGTTCCGGGCACGCTGAGCGGCAGCCCGCGCAGGCTGCGGACCGCGAGAAAGCCGAACGCCTGCGCCTCGATCAGATCGCCATCCCAGCCGACGGATTCGACCGGATCGACCGGCACGCCGAGCCGGCGCGCGAGCGCGGCCATGATCGTCGGATTGTGCCGCCCGCCACCGGTTACCAGCCATCGCCTGGGTGCCGCCGGCATCTGCGCGAGGGCGGCCGCAACGGCAGCCACGGTGAACGCGGTCAAGGTCGCCGCGCCATCGGCGGTCGACAGCGCGCGCGCCGGATCGAGGGTGAAATCGTTGCGGTCGAGCGATTTCGGCGCGGGCGCACTGAAATAGGAATGATCCATCAGCCGCGCGAGCACGCGCTCGTCGACGTGACCGGAAGCGGCAAGCCGCCCGTCGCGATCGCAGCTCTCGCCGATACGGGCGCGGCACCAGTCGTCGATCAGCGCGTTGCCCGGACCGGTATCGAACGCCAGCAGCGCGTCGTCGCCGCCCGAACCGGTTCCGATCCAGGTGACATTGCCGACGCCGCCGAGATTGAGGACGGCGAGCGGGCGTTCGAGGCCGCCGGCCAGCGCCGCGTGATAGAGCGGCGCCAGCGGCGCCCCCTGCCCGCCGGCGGCAACATCGGCCGTCCGGAAATCGTTGATCACGTCGATGCCGGTCAGTGCGGCCAGCAATGGCCCATCGCCGATCTGCCAGGTGCGCCGCCGCCCCGGTTCATGGCGGATCGTCTGGCCGTGAAATCCGACGAGGGCGACATCGCCCGCCTGTAGCCGTGCCGTGTCGAGCAGCGACCGGACGAGTTCGGCATGGCGCCTTGTGAGTTCGGCCTCGATCGCCGCCGCATCGCCCTCGCCCGCCATCAGCCCGGTCAGCTTCGCCGCAAACGGGCGATCGTAAGGTTTCGTCAGGCCCGGGCCGGTGCGAAGCACCCGTTCGCCGTCGGTCTCGATGAGCGCCGCGTCGATGCCGTCGCAGGAGGTGCCGCTCATCAGGCCGATGGCGCGGATCGGGGCCGAAACCGGGGAATCGGAACGCTGCATACGGGCCTCGGATTGAGCGCGGATCGACCGATGTGTTACATGACGCGGCCCGCCCGGCCAAGCCGCCGCGAACCGGGAAGCCGGCCTTGCGGGCCGCCAATCGCCTTCCGCCACGGACCGAACGATGACCGACCCGAAATCGTCATTTCTGCGCGAGATCGTTGCAAGGGGTTACCTGCATCAATGCACGGACCTTGCGGGACTGGATGCGCAGGCCACCGGCGGCCGCGTCGTCGCCTATGTCGGGTATGACGCCACGGGCGACAGCCTGCATGTCGGTCATCTGCTCTCGATCATGATGCTGCGCCGGCTGCAGCAGCACGGACACAAGCCGCTCGTGCTGATGGGCGGCGGGACGACCAAAGTCGGCGATCCGTCCGGGAAGGACGAAGCGCGCCGCATGCTCTCGGAGGCGGATATCGACGCCAATCTCGCCAGCATCCGCCGCTGCTTCACCAACTATCTCACCTTCGGCGACGGCCCGACCGACGCCGTAATGGTGAACAACGCGGAATGGCTCGACCGGCTCGGCTATATCGACTTCCTGCGCGATGTCGGACGGCATTTCTCGGTCAACCGGATGCTGAGCTTCGACAGCGTGAAGCTGCGGCTCGAGCGCGAACAGCCGCTGTCGTTCCTCGAATTCAATTACATGATCCTCCAGGCGTACGATTTTCTCGAACTCGCCCGGCGCTACGATTGCAGTCTGCAGATGGGCGGCTCGGACCAGTGGGGTAACATCGTGAACGGCGTCGAACTCGGACGCCGTATCGACGATCGCGCGCTGCATGGCCTCACCTGCCCGCTTCTGACCACGAGCGCGGGCCAGAAAATGGGCAAGACCGCAACCGGCGCCGTCTGGCTCAATGCCGACCGGCTGAGCCCGTACGATTTCTGGCAGTACTGGCGAAACACGGAAGATTCCGATGTTGGCCGCTTCCTGCGCCTCTTCACCGATCTGCCGCCCGATGAGATCGCAGCACTTGAACGTCTCGAGGGCGCGGGTATCAACGAGGCGAAGATCCGGCTTGCGACCGAAGTGACGGCGCTTGCGCATGGCAGGGATGCCGCGATCGCGGTGGCCGACACGGCGCAACGCGTTTTCGAACAGGGCGGCACCGGCGGCGAGCTGCCGAGCATCGATGTCGCGCGCAACCGCTTGTCAGACGGCGTGCCGGTCTATGAGCTGTTTCGCGAAGCCGGGCTCGCGACGAGCAACGGCGAAGCGCGCCGCCTGGTGCGGGGCGGCGGGGCGCGCCTGAACGACAGCCCGCTCGACGATGAAAACCGCAAGGTGACGCTGGCGGATCTCACCGCGGAGGGCCACATCAAACTCTCGGCCGGCAAGAAGCGCCACGCGCTGGTGCGCGCCGGCTAGCCACTACTCAGCGTTCGGTCGGTTCGACCGGCTCGGCCGGCTCCCGTGGCGTATCGGTCGGCTCGCCGACCTCGAACAGTTCGCGCAGGAAGCCCGGCGCCAGCGCGGCCAGCGGGTTGTACGAAAACTGCGGCTCGCTCAGTTTGCCCGACGCGGAAAAGGTTGCAGCGAAAAGTCCTTCGCCCTCACCGCCCTGCAGGATCGGCCCGATCAACGGGATGTTGCCGAGAATGCTGTTGAACGCATAAGCGGGCACCAGCGTGCCTTTGAGCGCGATGCGGTCCTCTTCGGTATCGATCCAGCCATCGGCGGTGACCCCGACCGATGGACCGTGCGCGCGGAAATCGTCGATCGCGATCCGACCGCCCGCCTTTTCGAAATCGGCCCGCAGGCCGGTAAAGAGGAAGCCTTCTCCGGTCAAAGCATCGACCAGTCCGGTCAGTGTCGCGACGGACAGCAATCGCGCGAGGCCCGGCGCGTTGACGAGGCGGAATTGCGTGATGTTCAGGCTCCCGCGGATCGGGCGATCCGGTTCGGTGTCGACGCTTACGCCGGTTATGGTGAGCCGGCCGCCGAAGAACGAATCGCTGAAATTGAACGTACTCAGCGTCGCACCGGCATCCGCCGCTTCGATCGCAAGCTCGTGCGTCCCTTCCGTCGTCGGCACATAGCGCACCATGATCGCGTTGTCGGCGCCGAGCGTGCCGTCGAGCTCCAGCCACTCCCAATAGTCGCCCTGGTTGTGCAGCTTGACGCGTGCGTTCTCGAGCGCACGACCGTCGCCGAGGATGATCCGGTCGAGATGTTCCGCCTGCAACGTGAACGGCGGCAACTGCTTTTCGGTTTCCTCGATCTCCTCGACGATCTCCGGTTCGGGTTCATCTTCCGCCGGCGTTTCCTCGACCACCTCTTCCGTGTCCTCGCCGATGAAGGGTTCGGCATTCAGGACGCCGCCGCCCAGCACAACATCGGTGCGCGGTCCTGCGATGACAATCGCCACATCCGTGAGCGCGCTGCCCGACACATCGAGCTGACCGAAATCGACGCGCGCCAGCGCGCCGGTCGCCGGATCGAATTGCACCCCGCCCGTTGCGGCCAGGCCGGTCGCGTCGATCACGAGTTCGCGCAGCGCCGCCGGGTTACCGCCTACCATCTCGACAACAAAACTGGCCGTGCCGGCATCGCCGGCGAGTTTCGTGTAGTCGATCACCGGCAACGCGATAATGGCGTCGACCAGATCGAGATTGGTCGCGACTTCGCTGACGCCGCTGTCGTAGTTCGTATAGGTGACGCCGAACCCGACCGGCCCCGTGACAAATGGCTCGAGAGCGAGCCCGATTTTCGCGACCTCCTCGGCGGTCGTCCATCCGGCAACCTCGAAACTGTTGTTCAGCGTTTCGTGGTTGAACCATTCGAGCCAGCGGATATCGAGCGGGACGCCGGCGAACAGGCCCGTGCCTTTCATTTCGAGTCCGTCATTGTCGAGCGCGAGCGTGAAATTGCCATCGTTCAGCGGCTGACCCATCGCCGCCTCAACGAGATTGGCATCGGTAATCGTGGCGTTTGCCGTCATCTCGACGTCGGCAAAGGACATGTTCTTCTTTGCCGGGAACGAGAAATGCAGCTCGGTGCTGGTCTCGCCGGTTGCGCCCTCGGGCACGATCCCGACGCGCGAGACATAGTCGAGGCGCGGATGATCCAGCAGTTCGAGAGTCGCAGCCAGCGGCGCGGTGGCGGTTCCCTCGACCTTGATCCATTGCACGTCTTCGCCGATGCCGGTGATCTGAAGGCGACCGCCGGAAATCTGGATCTCGCCGACATTGCCGCGCTCGAACGAGACGTCGAGCCGCCCCTTGTCGAAGATGCCCCGACCGGCCGCATTGACGATCGGCGGCAACGGTTTCAGGTATTGGATTGTCAGGCCTTCCCCGTCGACCGTCCCGGTGAACTGCTCAACGACCATGTCGCCCGAGCGTCCCTGCGGCCAGTTCAGCCGGAGGATCGCCTCTACTTTCTCGGCGCGCCCTTCGGGCATGTTTTCCGTGATCCAGCGCCGAGCATCGGTGCCATAGCCGTTGGGCCAGAATGTCGGCACGGTCGCGAAATCGACGTTCTCGATCGTGACGTCGAGGGCGAGCGACATCGGCCCGCTCGCGAGTCCCGTCGCATCGCCGACCAACGCAAGGCGCGGGCCACCGAGATCGAGCCGGAACGATTCGACGGTGAGCGTATCGAAGCCCGCACCGACTTTCGCGGCAATCGTCGCGCTCTCGATCGCGAGCGGCGCATCGTAGAGATTTCGCAACTCGATGCGCCCGGGCCCGGCGGATGCATTCAGTTCGATCTCGCCCAGTTCGCCGGCAAGCGAAATATCGGTGCGCACCGTGCCTGAAATAAGCAGATCCGCGTTGGCAAGCGTCATCAGTCTCGATTCAACGAGGCCGAGCGCCGCAAGCTCGACATGATGGAACTGTCCGTCGATGACCACCCGCTCCGTCGCACGATCGTAGACCAGCCGCGCTTCCAGCCGCGCCGGGCGACCGAGCTCGGGAACATCGATCGTGGCGATGCCGGCCAGCCCCTGTGCATCCCTGCTCAAGACCACCGTCGCCCGTTCCGGGCGCCAGGTGAGACCGGTCCGGTCGTCGATCACCACGATGCTGGCATCGACGATGGCCGCCTCGGTCAGATATCCGGTCGCCCGGTCCGGATCGGGATCGTCGAGCAGCTCCTCGAGCAGAGTCGGGAATACGACCGATTCCTCGATCGCCGTGTCGGATGCCCGTTCCGGGGATTCGCCGATCGACCAGTGCCCGTCGGCGTGGCGGCGAAATGCGATGGTCGGCTGATGCACCGCGATGGATGTCGGCGCGACCATCCCGTGCAGGAGCGCGCGCACGCTGAGCCGGAACGACACGCGCGGCACATGGGCCAGTTCCTGGCCGTTCTCGTCGAATGCCGTGACATCGGCGGCGGCGACGTCGATGCTGTGGCCCCACCCTTCCCAGATCATCACCGTGTCGCCGACCTCGACCTTGAATCGACTGTCCGGCGCCTGCAGCGCCTGTTCGATGTAGGGCGTCAAGAAGCTGAGCCGGAGCGGCTCCTCCCAGGACAGGCGCCATAAGCCGATGCCGACCAGCAGCAGGATGCCGGCGAGCAGGCTGGCAAGGATTTCGAGAGTGATTCGGGCTGAACTGCGAAGCATCGGTGTTGTTATACCGTGCCGCTTGACGGCTGGACTGTGATTTTCCAGTGTGCGGGAAATAACCCCTCCCGGCCATGACCGACTTCGCGCTCAAGCTCGACCCGGCGGATTTGCCACCGGCGCCCGATCCCTCGCTTGCTCGCGCCGGGCTCGAACGATGGCGAGAACGGCTTGCCGCGATCGGCGATCCCGCGTTGATCGGGTTCGCGGACCGGCTGGATGCCGATCCCGGCGCCGCCCGGCTCCTTGCGCTCCTCTTTGCGCATAGCAGCTTTCTCGGCCAATGCCTGCTGACGGCGCCCGCCGATTTCCGTCTCGTTTTCGAGGAGGGACCGGAGGCGGCTGTCGCAGCCGCGTTGGACGGGCTGGTCGAAGCCGCGATCGCCGAATCCGATCCGGCGCGCGTCATGCAGGCGCTGCGTGCAGCGCGCCGCCGCGTCGCCCTTGCCGTGGCCACGGCCGATATCGTCGGCGCCTGGTCGCTGGAACAGGTAACGGCCGCACTCAGCGATCTTGCCGACCGGGCGATCGATGCCACCGCCGGCCATCTGCTGCGGCGTGCCGTCGACCGCGGTGAACTCGAGGTCGACAACCCCGACCTGCCGCATCGCAATGGCGGCCTCATCGTGCTCGGGCTCGGCAAGCTTGGCGCACGCGAACTCAACTATTCGAGCGACGTCGATCTGATCATCCTGTTCGATCGCGAAAAGGTTCGCTACACCGGCAGCCGCAGCCTGCAGGATTTCTTCGTGCGCATCGCGCGTGAACTCGTGCGCATGTTGCAGGAACGCACCGAAGGCGGCTTCGTGTTGCGCGTCGACCTCCGGCTGCGGCCCGACCCGGGATCGACGCCGCTCGCTCTGTCGGCGCTCGCCGCGGAAAACTATTACGAGGGGATGGGGCAGAACTGGGAACGCGCGGCCATGATCAAGGCCCGCCCGGTCGCTGCCGATATCGAATCCGGTCGACAGTTTCTCGAACGGCTGCGGCCGTTCATCTGGCGCAAGCATCTCGATTTCGCGGCGATTCAGGACATTCATTCGATCAAGCGGCAGATTCACGCAGTCAAGGGCTTCAGAGATATTGCGGTCGCCGGCCACAATATCAAGCTCGGCCGCGGTGGCATTCGCGAGATCGAATTCTTTGCGCAGACCCAGCAACTCATCTGGGGCGGTCGCGACCCAGCGCTGCGCGTGCCCTCGACCAATGGCGCGATCCGCGCGCTGGTCGCGAGCGGTCGCGTCGAAGCAGATATTGCCGACGAACTGATGGCTGCCTACCGGTTCCTGCGCGGCATCGAACATCGCCTGCAGATGATGGACGACCGCCAGACCCAGACCTTGCCGGCCGAAGGCGAGGCACTCGATCGCTTCGCCGCCTTTGCCGGCTTCGCGTCGACCGATGCGTTCGCGGCGGCGCTTCTTGAGCAGCTCGGTCGCGTCGAAGATCACTATGCCGATCTGTTCGAGGAAGCGCCGAGCCTGAGCCCCGCGGGCAGTCTCGTTTTCACCGGCGGCAAGGACGATCCCGACACGCTGATCACGCTCGCGATGCTCGGCTTTCGCGGCGCACCCTCGATCGCAGCAGTGATACGGAGCTGGCATGCCGGCCGCTATCGTGCAACACGCAGCACGCGCGCGCGCGAACTTCTGACCGAGCTGGTGCCGGACCTGCTCAAGATGCTGGCACGCACCAGCGATCCCGATGCCGCGTTCCAGCGCTTCGATGCGTTTCTCCAGGCCTTGCCTGCCGGCATTCAGCTCTTCTCGCTGATCTACGCGAATCCCGGCCTGCTCGGGTTGATCGCCGAGATCATGGGCGATGCGCCGCGTCTCGCCGATCGCCTCGCGGCACGGCCGGGTCTGCTCGAAGGCGTGCTCACCCAGGATTTCTTCGCACCGCTGCCCGGCATCGCTGCACTGCGCGCCGAACTCGACCGCCATTTGCAGCAGGCGCGCGATCTCGAAGACCGGCTCGACATCACACGACGCTGGGCGAAGGACCGCCAGTTCCAGGCCGGCGTCCATATCCTGCGCAACGTGGCCGACGCGCATTCCATGGGCGGGCCGCTTGCGGACATCGCCGAGACCGCCATCCGCGCACTGCTTCCCGCCGTGACCGCGGAGTTCGAGAAACAGCATGGCAGGCTCCCCGGTTGCGGTCTCGCGGTGATCGGTCTCGGCAAACTCGGCGGGCGCGAGATGAACGTCGGATCGGATCTCGATCTCGTCTTCATCTATGACGTGCCGGCCGAACTTGGCGACGAATGGACACTGATGCAGTCGGATGGCCAGCGCCCGCTGGCGCCGATGCATTACTATGCACGCCTTGCGCAGCGCATGATCGGCGCGCTCGATGCCGCGACCGCCGAAGGCCGCCTCTTCGAAGTGGACATGCGCCTGCGACCGTCCGGCAATTCGGGCCCGATCGCATCGGGCCTTGCCGCCTTCAGCCGCTATCAGCGCGAAGGGGCGTGGACCTGGGAACATATGTCGCTCACGCGCGGACGCGTCGTCGCCGGCGATGCGACCTTTGCAACGGAGATCGAAGCCGGGCTCCGCGAACTGCTGTGCCGGCCGTGCGACGGCGACCAGCTTGTCGTCGACATCGCCGACATGCGGCGACGCATGGCCGAGACTTATCCGACCGACAATCTCTGGGACGTGAAACATTGGCGCGGCGGCATGGTCGATGTCGATTTCATCGCGCAATATCTGCAACTGCGCCACGCCGAGACGAACCCGGCGGTGCTTTCGCCCAACACGAGGGCGGCCCTCGACAAACTTGCCAAGGCCGACCTGCTCGATCGCGACACCGCCGACGATCTGATCGAGGCTATCCATCTCTGGCACAACATTCAGGGCCTGCTGCGGCTGACGGTCGGACACAAGCTCGACGAGGCGGCCCTGCCCGCGGGCATTGCAACGGCCCTCGCGGCGGCTGGCGACGAAGTTGACTTCGAGGGATTGAAACAGCACATGATCGACCTTGCCGGGATCGCACTCGGCCATTATCGAACATTGATCGACGAGCCAGCCGATGCGGCCCGCGCCCGTCTCGACAGCAGGGAGAGCAAAGCATGAGCGTGAAACCCGGCGACAAGGCGCCCGCCTTCAACATGAAGACCGACGGCAATGATTCGGTCTCGCTGGCGAAGCTCAAGGGCAAGAACGTCGTGCTCTATTTCTATCCGAAGGATGACACTTCGGGCTGCACGGCCGAGGCCTGCGACTTCCGCGACAATCTGCCGAAGTTCGGCAAGGTCGATGCGGTCGTGATCGGCGTCTCGCGCGACAGCGTCGAGAGCCACGACAAGTTCAAGAAGAAATACAAGCTGCCCTTCGCGCTCGCCGCCGACGAAGACGGCAGCGTGACCGAAGCCTATGGCACTTGGGTCGAGAAGAGCATGTACGGTCGCAAATATATGGGTATCGAGCGGGCCACCTTCCTGATCGACGGCAAGGGCGTCGTGCGCAATGTCTGGCGCAAGGTGAAAGTGCCCGGCCATGTCGACGAGGTTCTCGGGGCGATCAAAGCGCTTTGACAAGGACCACAACGCTGTCGCCCGTTCCGCAATCCCTCACCGACGCGGCGCGCGCGGCGCTGGCGGCGGCCGATCCGTTCGAGAAACTGCGGCTGACACAGGAAGCCGCCGCCGCATGGCAGGCCGGCACAATCGCGACGATCGGCAAGGCCGGCGCACCCGATCGGCCGGCACGCCCGGCGCGACCCGAATTGCGCCGGCCCGGCGACATGCCGAAGCGCCGCGCCGCCGGCAGCCCCGGCAATCGCGTCGCGCTGCTGCATGCGCTCGCCCATATCGAGCTCAATGCCGTCGATCTCGCCTGGGATATGATTGCGCGCTTCGCCGATCCCGCGCTGCCGCGCGATTTCGCGACCGACTGGCTGTCCGTTGCCGCCGAGGAAGCCCGACATTTCGGCCTGCTCGCCGCGCGGCTGGCGGAACTGGACGCGCGGTATGGCGATCTGCCGGCGCATGACGGGCTCTGGGAGGCGGCCGAGACGACCCGCGGCGATCTGCTGGCGCGACTTGCCGTGGTGCCGCTGGTGCTCGAAGCGCGCGGGCTCGATGTCACGCCGACGATGATCGCGAGCCTGACCCGGGCCGGCGACGATGCCAGCGCCGCGGTGCTGCAGAGCATTTATGAAGAAGAGATCGGCCATGTCGCGATTGGCTGGCGCTGGTTCCGCCATGTCGCAGCGGCGCGCGGTCTCGACCCCGACGCCGCGTGGCCCGATCTGGTGCGACGGCATTTTCGCGGCCGGCTCAAGCCGCCGTTCAACGAGCCCGCGCGTGAAGCGGCCGGCTTCGCCGAACCGCTCTATGCGGATCTCGCCTGAGCAAAGCCTACGCCGGGCTTCATCGCCGGTCTCCCTTTGGCGATTTCATCGGCGGGCCCGCATCGGGCAATTCGCCGCGAGACACCGCCTGCCGACATTCGCTATCTTGCGCCGCCATTGTCCGGCCGAGCCCTGCCCGTCTTTGCGAGAGACCCATGCAACAGATGATTCCGGTTTTCCTCACCGTGTTCCTTGCCGAACTCGGCGACAAGACGCAGCTTGCGACATTGCTGTTCGCCGCCGACAAGGATCGCGATCCCTGGCTGGTGTTCCTCGCGTCCGCCGGCGCACTGATCGTCGCCGCCGGTATTGGCGTGCTCGCCGGTGCGGCGGCCGCCAAATATGTCGACATGCTGCCGATCAAGCTGATCGCCGGAATCGGTTTCGTGATTATCGGCGCCTGGACCATTTGGGGTCATTTTTCCAACGCCTGAAAGACTGTCTGAGGGGGAAGCGACGATGAGTTCCAGTCCGATCGGCCTTACGCCCGGCGCCATCGAGCCCTGGCCGGAAGACTTCCGCGACGTTGCCTTCCCGCGTGCCGAATACGAGGCACGGCTGAAGAAGCTGCGCTCGATGATGGCCGAGGCGAAGATCGATCTGCTCTACATCACCGTGCCAGACAATGTCGCCTGGGCGCATGGCTTCATCGCGAGCTGGTACAAGGCGAACAGCCCGATGCGCTATCCGCAGCTCTACGGCACCGCCATCCATGTCGATCACGACGAGTTCATTCATTTCGACAACCCGACCGAACGGCCGGTGCTCGAAAAGACCTCGGTCTCGACCGACAACCGCTATTTCCCTTCGCGCGACGGCGTGCCCAATCTCGCTTTCATCATGGCCGAGCTAAAGGCCAAAGGCTGGCTCGGCGGCACGGTCGGCCTCGAATATTGGGGCTATATCCCGAACCGCGCGATTTCGACCATGTTCGAAGGCGCATTCCTCGCCGAGCGCTGCCGCGTGGTCGATGCGAGCGCGCTGGTGCGCCGCGCACGCCGCATCAAATCGCCGGCCGAGATCGCCTGCATCGAGAAAGCCGTCGAGTATGCCGATATCGGTCATCGCACGGTGATCGAGCTCGCGAAGCCCGGCATGAGCGAGCTCGAGCTCTATGGCGAAACGCTGCGCGCGATGATGAAAGCCGGCAGCGAGTCGCCTGCGCTGGTTCATTCCTTTACGTCCGCGCCGGTGCGCGACGGACGCGCGGTGGCGGCCGGTCACGCGATGATGGGCCGCAAGAAAATTCGTGCCGGCGAATTTCTCAAGATCGACATCGCCGGCGTGCATTACCGCTATCACGGCAATGTGCAGCGCGGCTATTTCGTCGGCGACCCGCCGAAATCGATGATCGACCAGGTGCATCGCGCGGCCGGCGCGTTCGATGTGTTCGCATCCGAGGTGAAGGCCGGCATGACGGTGCGCCAGATCGCCGCCATCATGCGCCGCTATTACGAACAGGTCGGGTTATGGGGCGAGCCGGGCTGGGGTCTCGGTTATGAGCTCGGGCTCTCGCTGCCGCCCGACTGGGTCGGCGAATTCTATTTCAACATCCGCGATGAGGATCCGCTGCTGCTCGATCGCGTGATCGAGGAGAACATGGTCACGAACTACGAGAGCATGTTCAACACCTGGCTGGTCGATACCTGCGTCTACCGCAAGACCGGCGCGCCGTTCCTCTCGACGATACCGCTCGAACTGCAGGGCGTCGGATGATCGGGGTTCGCTACGCTTCCTTCGGATAGCGCGTCGCAATGAGACTCGGGCGCGTGACGACACCCGCCCACCAGCGCGACAGAGCCCCGTTTTCGGCAACGAGTGCAGCACCCTCCGGCGTCGGCAGGATATAGGCGACGAATGCCGCCAGCCACGCATCCGCCAGCGTGAAGTGCGCGCCCGTCAGAAAGGGCGTCGGGGCAAGCGCCATGATCGCAGCGAAGACATGCCGGGCCGCTGGAACACTGGCCGCCACCCGCGCCTCGTCGGCCGCCCGTCCCTCCTCGGCCGCGAACAACCGCTCGATGACGAGGCCCCGCAGCAGCGGCGGATAGCCATAAGAATCGACGATCGAGATGATCTGGTTCATCCGCGCGCGTTCGCGGGGATCGGCCGGTTGCAAGGCGGGCCCAGAGAAATTCTCGTCGACATAGCGCGCGATCGCGCTCGTCTCGTAAAGCCGGAACCCGTCATGATCGAGCGCGGGAATGCGCCTGAAAGCGTGAAGCTGTTCGTAGGCGGGATCGAGCGTCGCCGGATCGAAGACGTTGGTCTCGCACAGCGTATGGGCGACACCCTTCTCGATCAGGGCGATGCGGGCGATGCGCACATAGACGCTGTCGGTGAGACCGTAGAGAAGAATCGCGCCCGCCATGTCGTGCCTTCGTGCCTCAGCCGGTTCCGGATGCGAGGGTATCGCGGAACTGAAACAGCGTCAGCACTTCGGCCACCATGAACGGCTTCTCTGTGCCTTCGGCCTCGACCGTATGGACGGTTCGGACCAGGAACTCCCCCGGCCGTCGTTCGTCGATGCGCTCGAGGACGATCTGTGTTCGCGCCCGCTGGCCGACTCGCAACGGACTGATGAAGCGCACCCGGTCGAGCCCATAATTGAGTGCCCAGACCTCGTCGTTGGTCATCAGCGGCAATCCCACATATTCGCGCAGATCGCTATGCACATGGCAGAGAACATGGAACCCGTGCACGATCGTTCCACCCCACGGGCTTTTCGCCGCCCATGCGGGATCGTTATGCATGGGATCCCATTCGTCCGTCAGCCGGGCGAACTGGTTCTCGCTGTCCTGATCGTAAGAGCGCCAATTTGTAACGGCGACGGTTTCACCGACGCGCGCCCTGAGATCGTCGAAGAATTGCCGCCAGTTCGTCACGACGGACCCCCGTCATCCTGCTGCCCTGCAACCCAGGCCGCAGCCTGCGCTTCCAGCGTCTTGCGATCGACCTTGCCAACCGGCAACAACGGTAGAGTCGCTCGCGACCAGAATTTCTTGGGCATCTTATAGTTCGCCAGCCGCTCGCGACACCATCGCTCGATGGCGGCGAGGTCGAGCGCATGTCCCGGATGCGGTACCAGGAAGGCGTGGCCGACTTCCTGCCATTGCGCATCGGGTGCCCGCACCACGCTGACCTGCGCGACATCCGGATGCGTTTCGATGACCGTCTCGATCTCGCGCGGCGAGACGTTGTAACCACCGGATTTGTACATGTCAGTGAGTCGCCCCACGAGGCGAAGGCTGCCGTCGGTCAACCGGATCGCCCGATCGCCGGTTCGCAACCACCCATCGTTACCAAAGGCCGCCACCGTCACTTCGGGCTGGCGGAAATACTCTTTCATGACGCAATCGCCGCGAACCTGCAGTTCATCGTTTTCCGCCGCAATGCGGATCTCGACGCCGGGTGCCGGCACCCCGATTGTCGCCTCGAGCGCCGCTGGATTGCGCGTCGGTGGGACGAAGGTCACCGCACCGCAAGTCTCGCTCATGCCCCAACAGGTCGAGAGGGGCGCACCGGTCGTCAGAAGCTGCGTCACCAAGGACACGGGTGCCGCAGCACCCGCCCACCAGATCAGCTGAAGGCTGGAGAAATCCGTGCGGAGGAAACTTGGATCGTCAACGAGGCGGCAAAACATCGCGACCTCCTGCCCCCAGACGGTTATCCCTTCACGTTCGATCAATGCAAGGCTCGCGGGCGGATCGAACCGCTCCATGAAAATCTGCGTGCCTCCGGCGATGAGATTGCAGGTCGCGACATCGCCCAGACAGCCGATATGGTCGATGGGATAGTTGTTGATCTGTCGGACCGGATCCGCCGACCAGATCGAAGCAGCGTGTCGATAGACGGAAACGAAGTTGCAGTGCGTGAGGACGACACCCTTGCGACGTCCGGTCGAGCCCGACGTATAGATGATTGCCAACGCATCGTCGGGCGACACCGCATCCTGCGCCGTCTCGAACGCATTGTCGGCAATCGCATCGGCCCCCGCAGTAAGCGGCGTCGGGTCGCAACCCTGTTCTCCGAAAATCACGATGTTCCGGATGGACGGACAGGCTTGCGCCATCGCGGCAAGATCGGCGCGAAAATCTCGCCCCTCGAACTGTGCGAGGCCATAGAGCAGAACCGGTTTTGCATCCCCGACGACATACTCGAGTTCCGATCGTGTATGGCGCGGGTTCAATCCCACGAAAATGGCGCCGATCCGCGCGGCGGCGAGATGGAGAATCAGATACTCCGGCCGCGGTGTGCTCAGTACGGCTATCGCATCGCCGCGTCCGACGCCCTGCGCCAGCATGGCGCGTGCCGCGGTATCGACGAGTCGCGAGAATTCTCCATATCGGAAACGCCGGTCATGAAAGACGACCGCCTCGCTATCCGGCCTATGCGTCGCATGGTGAACGAGATAGTCGCCGACACGCGGCAGAGTGGCGATCGCTGCCGCGATGCTTGCGACGCGGCTCGGATCCGAACCCGACATCGACATGGTAAGCCTTTGTGCTCTCGTTAGACCTTCGCCGCCTCGCCAGCACCGCCGACGCGCTGCGCAAGTGCTGCGGCCATGAACTCGTCGAGATCGCCGTCGAGCACGCCCTGGGTGTCGGAGGTTTCGACGCTGGTGCGCAAATCCTTCACCATCTGATAGGGCTGCAGCACATAGGAGCGGATCTGGTGGCCCCAGCCGATATCGCTCTTGCCCGCTTCGGTCACCGCCGCTGCCTGCTCCCGGATCTGCAGTTCACGCTCGTACATGCGCGCCTTGAGCATCGCCATGGCGGTCGCCCGGTTGCGATGCTGCGAGCGATCGGCCTGGCATTTGACCACGATGCCGGTCGGAAGATGCGTGATCCGGATCGCGCTTTCCGTCTTGTTGACATGCTGGCCGCCGGCACCGCTCGAGCGCAGCGTGTCTATATGCAGGTCCGCGTCGCGGATCTCGATCTCGATATTGTCGTCGACCACCGGATAGACCCAGACCGAGGCGAAACTCGTGTGCCGCCGCGCATTGGAATCGTAGGGCGAAATGCGCACCAGTCGATGCACGCCGCTTTCGGTCTTCAGCCAGCCATAGGCATTATGGCCGACAATCTTGAGGCTCGCCGATTTCATGCCGGCCTCTTCGCCGCGGCTTTCTTCGAGCCATTCCACCTTGTAGCCGTGCGCTTCCGCCCAGCGCTCGTACATGCGCAGCAGCATCTCGGCCCAGTCCTGCGCCTCGGTGCCGCCGGCGCCGGCATTCACTTCGAGATAGGCGTCGTTCGCGTCGGCTTCGCCCGACAGCAGCGTTTCGAGCTCGGCCTTGGCGGCCTGCGCCTTCAGCGCCTTGAGCTGGGCCTCGGCCTCGGTAACGCTGGCCGTGTCGCCTTCCGCCTCGCCGAGCTCGATCAGCGTGAGTGCGTCTTCGAGCCCGCGTTCGAGGCTGCGCACCTGATCGATCGCGGCGGTGAGATGCTGGCGCTCGCGCATGACGCTTTGCGCCTTCGCGGAATCGTTCCAGAGCTCGGGATCTTCGGAGTCGCGGTTCAGAACCTCGAGGCGGTCGAGCGCGCGATCCCAGTCAAAGATGCCTCCTCAGCAGCGCCGACGAGGATTTGATCTCCTCCGCGACTGCCTGGATTTCCGCCCGCATGATTCGTTCCTTCCGATCGGATGACGCGGCGCGTTTCTTAGAAAGTCCCAGGCCCGCCCGTCAATGGGCGCCCTCCAATGGGCCGCCCGTCGATGGGTCGTCCACAATGGGCCGCCCGTGCATCCCGATACTAGTAAAGGCCGCCGGTGCCGCCCGAACCCGAGTTCGTGGTGCCGGTCGGCGTGCCGATCCCGAGACCGATATCGCCGCTGCCCCCCATCGGAACGCCGACGCCCTCGATGAAGACCATGTCGCCGGTCGGTTCGGTACCTTCCTTGAAGGCTTCGAAGATCACCTTCGTGTCGCCGGCGGTCGCGCGCTGGCCGGTCTCGGCATTCACGCGCACCAGTTTGATGCCGGGCGGAATGCGGAAGGGGATCGCCGGCGCATCGGCCAGCGCATCCATCATGAAGGCCGTGAAGATCGGTGCGGCCGCGCTCGCACCCTGTTCCTTGCCGCCCAATGTCTGCGGCTGGTCGAACCCGACATAGACGCCGACCGCGAGATCGGGCGTGAAACCGATGAACCAGGCATCGAAGGATTCGTTCGTGGTGCCGGTCTTGCCGGCGAGCGGCTTGCCGACCGCGGCGACGCGCGCGCCGGTGCCGCGCTGCACCACGCCTTCGAGCAACGAGACCATCTGATAGGCGCTTCCGGGGTCGGTCACCGTTTCGCGCGTGTCGGGCAGTTCCGGCGGCGGACTGCCGTCCCAGTTCTCAGCCTGACAGCCTTCGCAGGGCCGCTCATCCTGTTCGAAGATTGTCACGCCGCGGCGATCCTGCACGCGGTCGATGAAACTCGCCTCGATGCGCTTGCCGCCATTGACGAACATCGCGTAGCCGGTGGTCAGCCGCAGCGGCGTGGTTTCACCCGCACCGAGCGCCATCGACAGGACCGGCATCAGATTGGAGACGACGTCGAAGCGCGCCGAGAGCTCCTTGATCTTTTCCATGCCGACCGCCTGGGCGAGCCGCACCGTCATCAGGTTGCGCGACTTCTCGATGCCGAGCCGCATCGTGCTCGGCCCATAGAACTGCTGCGAATAATTCTCCGGCTTCCACAAGGGCAGACCCGGGCCCTGATCGATCACGATCGGCGCATCAAGGATGATGGTCGAGGGCGTGTACCCGTTTTCGAGCGCCGTCAGATAGACGAACGGCTTGAAGGCCGAACCGGGCTGGCGCAGTGCCTGTGTCGCGCGATTGAATTCCGATGTCTGATAGCTCCAGCCGCCGGAGAGCGCGAGCACGCGGCCGGTATGGGGATCCATCGCAACGATGGCGCCCGACACTTCCGGCACCTGGCGCAACCCATAGAGAGCCGGGCGTGGCGCCGGCGCTTCCTCGCTCACCTCGTCGCCGGCATCGTCCTCGGTCACGGGCTCGCCGTCGGCGGGCACTTCGACCACGACCGTTTCGGTCGCCTCTTCCGTGGCCGCCTCGTCGCTCGCAGCCTCGTCCTCGCCCGGCAACGCCTCGACCGCGATCAGATCGCCGATCGCCAGCACGTCTTCGGGCTTCGAGGGCGCAGCCCCGACCGTCTGTTCCTCGAGATTGGGACGCGCCCATTCGATTTCGGCGAACGGAATTCGTGCCTCGTGGCCGTCGGCAAATCCGATCAGCGTCTCTTTCTCTTCGAAGCCGAGGACCACGGCGCGCTCCCAGCGCCAGATATCGGTGTCGGGCGGCAGCGCTGCGAGCTGCGCCGCCCAATCCTCTTCGATGTCGACATGACCGAGCGGCCCGCGCCAGCCGTGACGGCGGTCATACTCGACCAGCCCTTCATGCAGCACGCGCGTGGCGATCGCCTGCAGTTCCGGATCGAGCGACGTGCGCACCGAGAGCCCGCCCTTATAAAGCGCGTCCTCGCCGAAGCGCTGCGCCAGTTCGCGGCGAACTTCTTCGGCAAAATAGTCGGCGGTCACCGCTTCCAGCGTGCCGCGACGCACCGGCGTCAGCACTTCGGCCCGCGCGGTATCGAACTCTTCGCGCGTGATATGGCCGTCCTCGAGCATGCGCGTGAGCACCCAGTCGCGCCGATCGTGCGCCGCCTCGGGCTTGCGCACCGGATCGTAGTTGTTCGGCGCCTTGGGCAGTGCGGCCAGGAACGCCGCCTCGCTGATCGTCAACTCGTCGAGCGATTTGTTGAAGTAGTTGAGCGAGGCAGACGCAACGCCGTACGAGCCGAAACCCAGATAAATCTCGTTCAGATAAAGCTCGAGAATGCGGTCCTTGTCGAAGGCCTGCTCGATGCGCGTGGCAAGGATCATTTCCTTGAGCTTGCGCTCGATCGACACCTCGTTGGTCAGAAGGAAGTTTTTCGCCACCTGCTGCGTGATGGTCGATGCGCCAACCGGCCGCCGGTCGGAGCCCATCGCCTTCAGGTTGGTGATCGCGGCGCGCAGGATGCCGGGCAGATCGATGCCCCAATGTTCGTAGAAGGTCTTGTCCTCCGCCGAGAGGAACGCCTCGCGCACGCGATCGGGAATGACCTCGACTGGGACATAGACACGGTTCTCGATGGAGAACTCGGCCAGCAGCCGTCCGTCGCCGGCATGAACGCGCGTCACGCGCGGCGGATCGTAATCCGCCAGCTCATTGACTTCCGGCAGACCGGACGCGAGATGCTGATAGAGAAAGTACGCGCCGACCATGCCCGCCATAGTCGCGATCGCCACAAAGGCGAACAAGAAAGCAAGGATGCGTCGCACGTCGGTCTGTCCCCGAATGCCCGGCGGTCGATCCGCCGGGGCCGCTCCGCTCAGGGCTGGAGCAAGGTCTGGTTTGATTCGAAATAGGCGTCGATCGCCTCGACAATCGCCCGGCCAAGCTTCGCCTGATATTCGGACGAGCGCAACAACGCCTCGTCCTCTACATTCGAAAGATAACCGAGCTCGATCAGAACCGAGGGAACGTCGGGCGCTTTCAGCACGGCAAATCCCGCAAACCGGTGTGTATTTCGCAGGAGATGGGCCTCGCCCCCGATGGCGTCAATGAGGAGCCGGGCGAACTGCACCGAATGGTTCTTGGTTTCGCGCTGCGCGAGGTCGATCAATATCCCGGTAACCACCTGGCTCTCGCTCGACAGATCGACCCCGGCGATCAGGTCGGCCTTGTTTTCCTTGGCCGCCAAGGCGGCCGCCTCCTCGTCGGAGGCGTTTTCGGAAAGGGTGTAGACCGAGGCGCCGCGCAGATCGGTGGTCTGGTGCGCGTCCGCATGGAGCGACAGAAAGAGGTCGGCATCCGCCGCCCGCGCGATGGCGATCCGGTCGCGCAATTGCACGAAACTGTCGCCGTCGCGGGTGAGGCGAACCTGGTAGCGACCGGTCGCTTCCAGCATGTCGCGCAACGCCCTGGCGACCTCGAGCGTGATCTGTTTCTCATAAACGCCGCTGACACCCAGCGCCCCGGGATCGATACCGCCATGGCCGGCATCGATCACGATCATCGGCGGCTCGTCGGGCTCCGCCGCGCGCGGCTTTGGCGGCGGAATCGGGAAACTGACCGCGACGGCAGCCATGTCAGGGCCGGAAATGTCCGGCGGGCCACCCCGCGCTGCTTCGAATTCCTGCGCCGTGGCCTCCACCAGGTCGATCACCAGCCGGGTGGGCTTGTCGACCGCTGCGGGCAGCAGGATCACCTGTCCGGCCAGAGCGGGGCGCGCGAGGTCGAGCACCATCCGCGAGGTGCCGGGTGCGAACAGGCCGTAGCGCAAGGCCGTCACGATGCCGCGGCCCGGTGGCGGGGCGGCAAGCTGCCAGTGGACCTCGGCGAGGTCGATCACGACCCGGTAGGGATCGGACAGCAGATAGACGCGGTAAGGGACCGGGGCGCTCAGATCGAGCACCACCCGGGTCTTGTCCGGATGCAGACCCAGCCGGATATCGGTGACCGCCGGCTCTGCCAGCGCAGGGCCGGCCGCACCCAGGGTCAGCAGAAGCCAGACAAAGAGCCGCAGGAACCGGCGCATATAGTGGCCCGCACCGCGCATGCCACGAGATATACGGTCGGCGCCGGGTACCCAGCAACGGGAAACCGGTGTGATAGGCGGCCGGGAGAGAACCAAGTTTCCGTTGTGGAAAACTGAGGCGGCCGGTATTCTCAATTCCGGTTCGATCCGCAGCCCGCCGTCCAACCTTCGGTTTTCCATAGGAATTCCAAAAGCTTGGCGCCGGCACCGAAGGTTTCCGAGCGCGCGCGCCTTGCGCATCGCCGGGAACGCCGGCAGCGCGGTTGGCGCGTTCGAAACCGCCTGGAACGACACGGCAGCCTGGCCACCCCGGGAGACGACCACGAGGGGCGGTCCAAGACAGTTGATGGCCAGGCCCGCAACACTGCGCCCGCTTTACGAGCGTTGGCGCGGAGAACGGCAGCCCGCGATGCACATCGGCACCACGACTGCTTTCACATGCAAGAGCGCGCCGCTCGTCGCTGCGAGCGACGGACGCATTCGGCGCGCACGGGAGTTCTATTGCCATGACGAAACACATGCTGATCGACGCCACCCACCAGGAAGAAACCCGGGTGGTGGTCGTGGACGGGCAGCGTCTCGAAGAGTTCGACGTCGAGACCGCCCAGAAGAAGCCGCTCAAGGGTAACATCTATCTCGCGAAGGTCGTGCGGGTGGAGCCATCGCTCCAGGCCGCCTTCGTCGACTACGGCGGAAACCGCCACGGCTTCCTCGCCTTCAACGAAATCCATCCCGACTATTACCGGATCCCGGTCGCCGATCGCGAAGCGCTGATCGCCGAAGAGGCCGAAGTGCTGCGCGAACAGGCCGACGCCGAGGACGAGGACGACGAATCGAGCAACAGATCCGGCGGGAACCGAAACCAGCATCACAGCGATCACCGTCAGGACGATGGCCGGCACGACGATCAGGGCCACGACGATCATGCGCATGACGATCACGAAGACGAAGACCATGACCGCGAAGCCGACGATCACGACGACGACGAAGACCGCGATGACGATGGCAATCGCGATGAGGAGTCTGAATCGGCATCCGGCGACGGCGACGCGGATGTAACGGGCGCGCCGTTCGACGATGACGACGCCGGCCCGTCCGGCCTGCAGCCCGATACCGATTCCTCGGAGAACGATTCCGAAGTCGAGCCGGTCATGCAGGACGGCGAAGGATCGGGCGACAGCGACCTGGCCGAATCGCTGAGCGGCGAACCGGCATTGCTGCGCCGGGACAGCGACGATCCGATCCTGGCGAAGTCGATCGACAGCCTGTCCGACGATGTGTCCGACGATGCCCGGCCGATGGAAGGCAACGCCGGCGGCGATACGGGCTCTGACAAGCGTCCGCCGACGCGGATCGAAACGGTCGGCGGCGACGAGATCGACGAGGCAAAGCAGCATCGACGCGTGCTGCACCGCCGCTACAAGATCCAGGAAGTGATCAAGCGCCGGCAGATCATGCTGGTCCAGGTCACCAAGGAAGAGCGCGGCACCAAGGGCGCGGCACTGACCACCTATCTCTCGCTGGCCGGCCGCTACTGCGTCCTGATGCCGAACACCGGTCGCGGCGGCGGCATCTCGCGCAAGATCAGCAGCCCCGCCGACCGCAAGCGCCTGAAATCGGTCCTGGAAGAACTGGGCATTCCCGACGGCATGTCGGTAATCGTCCGCACCGCCGGCAGCGAACGGACCAAGGCCGAGATTCGCCGCGACTGCGATTATCTGCTGCGGCTGTGGGACGGGATCCGCGAACAGACGCTGAAATCGACGGCGCCGGCGCTGATCCACGAAGAAGCGAATCTGATCAAACGCTCGATCCGCGACCTTTACTCGCGCGACATCGAAGACGTCATCGTGGAAGGCGACGAAGGCTACAAGGCCGCGAAATCGTTCATGCGGATGCTGATGCCGAGCCATGCGAAGCGGGTACAGCAGTACAAGGATCCGAAGATCCCGCTGTTCCAGCGCTTCCACATCGAAAGCCAGCTCTACGCCATCCACAGCCCGGTCGTGCAGCTCAAATCGGGCGGCTATGTGGTTCTGAACCAGACCGAAGCGCTGGTGGCGATCGACGTGAACTCGGGCCGCGCCACGCGCGAGCGTCACATCGAGGAGACGGCGCTCAAGACCAATCTGGAAGCGGCGGCCGAAATTGCCCGCCAGCTCCGGCTGCGCGACCTCGCCGGCCTGATCGTGATCGATTTCATCGACATGGAAGAGCAGCGCCACAACAATGCGGTCGAGCGCAAGATGAAGGAAGCGATGCGCCAGGATCGCGCGCGCATCCAGATCGGTCGCATCAGCCCGTTCGGACTGCTCGAGCTGTCGCGCCAGCGACTGCGGCCGAGCCTGGTCGAAGCGAGCACGGAGATCTGCCGCCATTGCCGCGGCATCGGCCATGTCCGCTCGACCGAGTCGACCGCGCTGCACATCCTGCGCTCGCTCGAGGACGAGGCGATCCGCAAACCAGCACCGGGCTTTTCGGTGCGGACGCCGACCGCGGTTGCCCTTTACATCCTCAACCAGAAGCGCCGCGCACTCGCCGAACTCGAGATGCGGCACGGCGTGCGCGTCTACGTCAACGGCGATGATGCGCTGATCCCGCCCGATTTCGAACTCGAGCGGATGAAGGAATTGCCGGCCGGCGAGCAACCCTTGCCGGTGCCCGCCGCTCTCGACCTCGCGATCGCGGCCGAACCGGACATCGATGCGGATGTCGATGTCGACGAGATCGAGGACGAGGGAGCCGAGGAAACCGAGAGCCCGACCACGGCGCCGGTCACCGAACGCGGCGATCGCGAGCGCGGCCGACGCCGACGCGGACGCCGCGGCCGCCGTGCCGATGGCGAGCGCGGCGAACGGACCGACCGCAACGATCGGCCCGAACGGAGCGAGCGGCCCGAGCGCAGCGAACGACCGGAATCCGAACCCCAGCCGGTGGCGGCCGCACAGGATGACGACGAGGTCGAACCGGGCACCGCGCAGAGCGCGCCGCCGTTGGCGGCCGATGCGGGCGAGGGTGTTGGTCCCGACGGCAAGCCCCGCCGCCGTCGTCGGCGCGGGCGCCGCGGCGGTCGCCGGCGGCGTCGCGGTCCGGGCGAAGAGAATCAGGCGGAGGGCGAAGCGGAGCCGGATGCACCTCACCCATCCCAGGCGCCAGCACGTCCGGTCCTGCCCTCGCCAGCCGATTTCCGTTTCATCGGCGATGTCGATCTCAGCGGCGACGTTGCCGATGGCGACGAGGACGACGACGACAACGATCGGGTCGCCGCGCTTGCGGCCAATGCCGGCGCAAGCGACGCCAATTCGTACGATGACGATGACGACGGCGAGGACGACGATGGCGATGCGGCCGAACCGGAAGAAACCGGCGAGGACAATGACGATCGCAGCGACGACGTGGCCGCAGAGCCGCGCGACGATCAGGCCAGTGTCGGAGACAATGGCGATACGGTCGTAACGCCCGAGGCGGCCCCCGCTGCGGAAGAGCCGGCGGAGAAGAAACCCGCAGGACCGCGGCGCGGCGGCTGGTGGCAGCGGCGCGATCTGGCTTCCTGAGCGCGACGGGTCGGAGCGCGCTTACCGCCGCCAGGCGGTGAGCCGCTCCGCCGCGCGGGCGATATCGGCGGGCGCGCCCGCAAACGAGAATCTTAGAAAGCGATGGCCGCGCACCGGGTCGAAATCGACACCCGGCGTCGCGGCAACATTGGTCTCCTCGAGCATACGGTGGCAGAACGCCGTGCTGTCGTTGGTCAGATTGCCGACATCGACATAGAGGTAAAACGCACCGTCGACCGGCGCGAAGCGCTCGAACCCCGCGGCCGGAAGATCGCGCAACAGGCGCGCCCGGTTCTCTGCGTACTGTCCGACCAGCGTGTCCAGTTCCGGGCGGCAGTCGAAGGCCGCGATGCCGGCATGCTGCGAGAGGGCCGGCGGCGAGATGAACAGGTTCTGCGCCAGACTTTCGACGCTGCGCAGCAGATCCTCCGGCACGATCATCCAGCCGAGCCGCCAGCCGGTCATCGCGAAATATTTCGAGAAGCTATTGACCACGATCGCGTCGTTGTCGAGCGCGGCCGCGGTCACGGTTTCCATGCCGTAGGTGATGCCGTGGTAAATCTCGTCGGAGACGAGACGGATGTCCCGCTGCCGGCAATAGGAAACCAGCGCCTCGAAATGCGGCGGGTCGATCATGGTGCCCGCCGGATTGGACGGGCTCGCGACGATCAGTCCGGCGAGATTGCCGCCCGCCGCTTCGAGCAAGGCGGGCGTCGGCTGGAAGCGTGTTTCCGGCCCGGTCGGGATATCGACGGGCACGAGATCGAGCGCCAGCAGGATATTGCGATAGGCCGGATAGGCCGGGCTTGCTAGCGCAATACGGTCGCCCGAATCGAACGCCGACAGAAAGCCGAGCAGGAACGCACCCGACGAGCCGGTCGTGACCGCGATGCGCCGCGGCGGCACGTCGATGCCGTAGCGCTCGCGATAATGACCGGCGATCCGTTCGCGCAGCATCGGCAGTCCAAGGGCTTCGGTATAGCCGAGCCGTTCGCGATCCAGCGCCGCGCGTGCCGCCTCGATTACGCGCTCGGGTGCGCGCGCCGCGGGCTGCCCGATCTCCAGATGGAGCACGTCATGACCGATCGCCGCGCGCTCGTTGGCCGCGCGCAGCATTTCCATCGCGATGAAGGGTGGGATGCGCCCGCGCGCCGCGACTTTCGGCATCGAACCTGAACGCTACTCGTCGAGAATGATGGCGAGACCGAAGGTCCGCGGATCGGCCGCGGCGCGGCAGGTTTCGGCGCCATTCTTCAATGTATCCGGACACCAGATCACATTGACGCGACCGAGAATCGAACCTTCTTCGAGCGCATGGCTACGCTGCTGCAGAGCGCTCAGCAGAGCCGGATCCATGTTCGCCTCGTAAAACAGCATGTCCGGCGTCGCATTGTGATGCACGCGCGGCTGCATCATTGCGGCGTCTAGATCCTGTTCGGCGTCGGCGACGCGGAGGAACATGTTGGCAAGCGCCGTGATGCCGGTTTCACCACCCGAAGCAGCCCCGGCGAAATAGGACATGCCGCTATGCGGGTTGGCCAGAATGATCGGACCCAGCGAGCGATAGCCGGCGCCTGCCGCATCCGATGCCGGCACGAGGATGACGCCGGTGCCCGGCGCCATGCGTTTGGCCCCGAACAGCGTGTTCATGGTGACCGCGCAGGCCACCATGTTGCCGTTCTGGTCGGCCGTGACGAAACCTGTCGACCAGGGATTGTCGAGCGTCCCGCCGAATGAACTGCCGAACGACGTCGCGGGCGTCGCCTGGTCGGGATTGAACTGCGCTTCCATCGCCGCGATCTGCTCGCTCGACAGAGCGTCGCTGCCGTCGGCCGCCCAGCGCTCGCGCGTCGCGAATACCTGTTTACTTGCCTCGGCAAGGAGATGTGCGCGCGTGGGTTCGGAATCGTCGTCGAAGCTGCCTTCGGCGTCGATCACGCCGATAATCTGCGCGGTTGCGATACCGCCGCCGGCGGGCGGCGGCGGCGCGTAGAGAATATGATTGCCGTAGGCAAGTTCGGCGGCCGGGCTGAAATTCGGCACCGTCGCCTGCAGCGCCTCGAGCGTGAGCGGCGCGCCGATCGATTGCGCGGCTTCGGCGAAACTGCGCGCGAAGGCGCCGACATAAAGATCGCCGGCACCGTTTTGGCGCAATCGCGCCAGGGTGCCGGCGAGTTCCGGCTGAAGCAGATTCTGGCCTTCGACCAAAGGTGTCCCGTCGGGATTGGCGAAGACCCGCGCCATCTCCGGATCGCGCATGAGCGGGGCACCGACATTTGCCAGTTCGCGCGCGAGCGCCCGGCTGGTCGGCGTGCCGAACCGGGCCAGCGTTTCCGCCGATCCGAGCAGTTGCGCCCATGGCAGGACACCGTAGCGCGCATGCAACGCGGCCATGCCGCGGGCATTCGCCGGCACCGCGACCTGACCGGCGGGTGCATTGCGCGGCAGGAATTCGATCGCCTCGACCGTACGCGCCTCTTGGTCATGGGCGAGACAGACCCCACCCCCGCCGAGCCCCGCCGTCGAAGGCATGGTTACGGCGAGCGCGAAATAGGTCGCGATGGCGGCATCGGCGGCACTGCCGCCGGCGCTCAGCACGTCCCGGCCGATCGTGGCCGCCTTCGGCTCGTCGGCGACAACCGCGCCGGCGAAGCCTTCGACGCTGCCGCTCAGGCCCGGCGGGGCGTCGGATTCGCAGGCGCCCAGCGCGAGCAGGGCCACTGCCCATCCACATTGACGCAGCCTCCCCGACACCCCAGATATTCCCGATCGTGCTAGCATGATCCCCATGTCGTACCGTCGCCTCTTCGCCTCGTTTATGGTCCTGCTATTGCTTGCGGTACCGGGCGGGGCCACGCATGCGCAGAGTTCGTCGGCGCCTTCGCTGATCCGCGATGCCGAAATCGAATCTATCATTCACGGCTATGCCGGGCCAATCTTCGCCGCGGCCGGAATCGATCCCGAAGCGGTCAACATCTACATCGTCAACGACAATTCGCTGAACGCCGCGGTCGCCGGCGGGCAGAACCTGTTCCTCTTTACCGGCCTCCTGATGCGGGCCGACGTGCCGAATCAGCTTATCGGTGTCATCGCGCACGAAACCGGCCATATGGCCGGCGGGCATATCGCGCGGAGCCAGGACAAACTCGAAACCGCATCGGCCGAAATGATTCTCGCTTATATTCTCGGCATCGGCGCGGCGCTCGCCACCGGCGACGGTACCGCCGGCACCGCCGTCATGGCGGCGGGGCAGAGCATGATCGTGCGGAACCTGCTCAGCTATACGCGAACCCAGGAAGCGGCGGCCGACCAGGCGGCGCTCAGCTATCTCGATGCGACCGGTCAATCGTCCCAGGGTCTTGCCGATTTCATGAACATCCTGCGCCAGAAGGAACAGCTCTTCGGCGCCAATTACGATCCCTATCTGCGCTCGCATCCGCTGACGCTCGAACGTGTCGATGTCGCGGAGCGTCACGCTGCGTCGTCGCCCTACGGCGCCGTGGTCGATCCGCCGGAGCGGCTCGAGGAACATGCGCGCATGCGCGCGAAGCTGATCGGGTTCCTGCGCGAGCTGCCGGACGTTCTGCGCGACTATCCCGAAGGCCTCGAAACGGTCGCGGCGCGGTATGCGCGCGCGATCGGTTACTACCGCGCGAACCAGCTCGACAGGGCGTTCGTCGAACTCGATTCTCTGATCGCCGAGTTTCCCGACGATCCGTACTTTCTCGAACTCAAGGGCCAGATCCTGTACGAGCATGGCCGCACCGAGGAATCGCGCGCGTTCTACGAGGCCTCGGTCGCCCAGGCGCCCGAGCAGATCTTGCTGCATCTCGGGCTCGCACAGACGCTGATCGCGCTCGACAAGCCGGAAATGGATCGCGAGGCGGTCGAACAGCTCGGCGCGGTTGTCGTCGACGAGCCGCGCAATACGGTCGCCTGGCGGTTGCTGTCGATCGCCTATGGCCGCAACGGCGAACCGGGCATGGCGGCACTGGCGCTCGCGGAAGCGGCCGCCGCACGCGGCGATCGCGAGGAGGCGAAGCAGAAGGCGTCCGCCGCGCAGTCTCTGCTGCAGAACGGCACGCCAAGCTGGCTGCGCGCTCAGGATATCCTGCTCGATATCGACCGCAACGAAGGCTGATCCGCCTCGACCCCGAGCGTACCGCCCGTCTTGCCGGCCGACGCAGCTTGCCCGTACTGAAAATTATCCCGATGATGCGCCCCGATCGTCCGACCGAACCGAAGGGAACTCGATTGATGAATTGGCGACTTATGCTGCCGGCGGCAGCGCTGCTGTTGAGCGCGAGCTCGGGCTTTGCACAGGAGGCGGACGAAGCCGTCGATCCGGAACAGGCTCGGATCGAGGAAATCGTCCGCGAGTATCTGCTTGCCCATCCCGAAGTCGTCGTCGAAGCGTTGCAGGCCTATGAGACGCAGCGGATGGCGGCCCAGCAGGCGCAGCAGCAGGAAGTCGTCGTCACCCTCGCCGACCAGCTCTTCAACAACCCGCTCTCGCCCGTCGCCGGCAATCCGGGCGGCGATGTGACGATCGTCGAGTTCTTCGATTACAACTGCCCCTATTGCAAGCGCGTCACGCCCGATATCGCCACCCTGCTCGAATCCGACGGGAATATTCGGTTCGTCTACAAGGAGTGGCCGATCCTGAGCGAGGAGTCGGAAATCGCGGCCCGCGCCGCGCTCGCCGCCCACCAGCAGAGCGAGGATGCCTATATCCGCCTGCACGACGCGATGATGGCGCATCGCGGCAAACTCGATGGCGACACGATCATGGCGCTCGCCGCGACGCAGGGGCTGAACATGGAGCGGCTCGAGGACGACATGGAAGGCGATCAGGTGACCGCCGAGATCGAACATGTGCGCCGCCTCGCCGATCAGATCGGCATCGACGGCACGCCCGCCTTCCTGATCGGCGAGCAGATCGTGCCCGGCGCGATCGATATCGAAGAGATGAAGCGCCTCGTCGCGGCCGCGCGCGAGGGCTGAGCTGTAGCCTTTTTCGGGCGTTCTTGCAGTTCCGGCCGCGATCCCCGTAGCCTGCCGACTCCAGCGTCAACGAAGGGAGCCAGCCATGATGCTCGCCGACCGTTCCGCCATCGTCACCGGCAGCGCCCGTGGCATCGGCAAGGCGATCGCAGAACGCTTCGCGCGCGAGGGCGCGAAGGTCGTTGTGAATTACCGGGCCAATCGCGAGAAGGCCGAGGACGTCGCGGCCGGGATCCGTCGCGCCGGCGGTCAGGCTGTCGCTGTTCAGGCCGATGTCGGCAAGCGCGCCGATGCGAAGCGCATGGTCGCCGAGACGATCCAGGCCTTCGGCAGCGTCGATATCATGGTCAGCAATGCCGGCGTGATCACCGACAAGTCGTTTATCGACAGCACCGACGAAGACTGGGATGCCGCGATCGACACCAATCTGCGCGGCTTCTTCAACATGGCGCAGGCGGTTCTGCCGCACATGATCGGGCAGAAATATGGACGCATTCTGGTGACCGGCTCCTGCATCACCGAGATCGCCGATTTCGGCGGCAACAAATATTCGGTCTGCACCGCATCGAAGGGCGGCATCACCGCGATGATGCGGCCGATCGCCGCCGAAGTGGCGAAACTCGGTATCACGGTCAACGGCGTGTCGCCGGGCTACATCGCAACCGAGATGCTCAGCGGCATCGATCAGACGGGTCTCGAAGCCGTGCTGACGCTGGTGCCGATGCGGCGCTACGGAAAGCCGGAGGAGATCGCAGCCGCCATGACGTTCCTCGCATCGGACGATGCCGCCTACGTGACCGGGCAGATCCTGCGCGTCAATGGCGGCATGTCGATGGGCGGCTGAGGCGCACGGCATGGCAGCGAACGATGCGGTTCTGACCGACGATTTCAAGCAGACGCCCTATTGGTGGGAAGCGGCACCGCGCGAACCGATCGTCGTGCAGGCGATGCCGGCTTCGTGCGACGTGGCGATCGTGGGCGCCGGTTATACCGGCCTTGCCGCAGCCCTGCTGCTGGCGCGGGCCGGGCGGCGCGTCGTCGTCATCGAGGCCGAGACGGCGGGCCATGGCGCAAGCTCGCGCAATGCCGGCTTCATCGGCCGTACCTTCAAGACCAGTTTTTCGACGCTGCTCGACCAGCATGGCGCCAACTATGCGATCGCCGTGTATCGCGAGTTGCAGGCGGCGTTCGATACCGTCGCCGGACTGATCGAGCTCGAGAACATCGAATGCGGCTGGCGCCGCTGCGGCCGCTTCATCGCGGCGCTTTCGCCCGGCCATTACGAATCGATCGCAAAGGCCGTCGCCCTCAAGCAGAAGTATCTCGGCGAGCCGTTCGAGATGGTACCGCGCGAGGGACAGCATCGCGAGATCGGTTCCGACATCTATCACGGCGGGGCGGTCATTACCGATCTCGCCTCGCTGCATCCCGGCCTCTACCATGCCGGCCTCCTCGATCGCGCGCGGCGCGCCGGCGCGCAGATCGTGACCGGCACGCGCGTCACGGCGATCCGGCGCGAGACGCGCGGATTCGGTGTTGCGACATCGCGCGGGCCGATCTTCGCACGCGACGTGTTCGTCGCGACCAACGGTTACACCGATGGCGTCGATCCGTGGCTGCGGCGGCGCATCATCCCGTTCCGCGGCTACATGATGGCGAGCGAGCCGCTGCAGGCCGAGCAGCTCAAGCGCCTGCTGCCGCAGGACCGTACGATCCACGACTGGAATCACAATCTCAATTACATCCGGCGTTCGCCGGACGGCACGCGCATCCTGCTGGGCGGATTGACCGGATCGAGCGAGCGCGATCACGCGCGCATGGCACGCCGGCTGCATCGGCATTATCGCGCCGTCTTCCCCGATCTCGAGCAAATCCGGATCAGCCATTGCTGGAGCGGCTATTGCGCCGCCACGTTCGATCTGTGGCCGCATCTCGGCACGCAGGACGGCGTTCACTATGCGCTCGGCTATTGTTTCGCCGGCGTGCCGATGGGCAGCTATCTCGGCTGCAAGGCGGCGCTGCGCATTCTGGGGCGGCCGGAGGCCGAGACCGTGTTCGCCGATCGCGCCTTCCCGACCATGCCGCTCTATCGCGGCGGTGGCTGGTTCATGCCGCTGGTTGCCGCCTGGTACGACTTCCAGGACCGCCGGCACCACTGATTCGCCCGGATTTCCGCCGGCTGGCGTTGCGCCGGTGACCTGCCATGCTATAACGCAAATCCCCTCGTCCGGAGATGAGCAGGCGCCCGCCTTGGCCAAACGCCCGACAATCCTCGTCCTCAACGGACCCAATCTCAACCTGCTCGGCACGCGCGAACCGGCCATTTATGGCCGCGAAACGCTCGACGATGTCGCGGCCGCATGCCGCAGGCATGGCGAGACACTCGGCCTTGCCGTCGAATTCCGCCAGACCAACCGCGAGGACGAGCTGATCGGCTGGGTACAGCAGGCGCGCGGCAGCGCCGCCGGCATTGTGATCAACCCGGCCGGCTACAGCCACACGTCGATCGCGCTGCTCGATGCGCTGCTCGCCGTCGGCCTGCCGACGATCGAAGTGCATCTTTCGAATATTTTCGCCCGTGAATCGTTCCGCCATCATTCTTATGTGAGTCGGGCGGCGCGCGGCGTCATCTGCGGCCTTGGCTCGCAGGGCTATCGCCTGGCCCTTACCGCCATGTCAGAAATCCTGCAAACGCAGACGGAAACCTGATGAGCAATTTCGACATCGACGAGGAATTGATCCGCAAGCTCGCGCGGCTGCTCGACGAAACCGGTCTGAATGAGGTCGAGTACGAAAAGGCCGGTGAGCGTATCCGCCTCAATCGCGGCACGGTCGCGAATGCAGCGGCACCCGCTGCGGCACCGGCACCCGTCGCGACCGCACCCGCGCCGTCGGCACCGGACGGCCCGCCGGCCGGCGCCGTGCTGTCGCCGATGGTCGGCACCGCCTATCTCTCGGCGGAGCCCGGTACCAAGCCGTACGTCGCCGCCGGCGACCGCGTTTCGCAGGGCCAGACATTGCTCATCATCGAAGCGATGAAGGTGATGAACCCGATCACCGCGGCGCATGCCGGCATCGTCCGGCAGATCATCGTCGCCGACGGACGGCCGGTCGAGTACGGCGAAATCCTGATGGTCGTCGAGTAATCGCGTCCGAGAACCCGAGGCGCCGCAAGCGATGTTCGAGAAGATTCTGATCGCGAACCGGGGCGAGATTGCGCTTCGTGTGCATCGCGCCTGTCGCGAGATGGGGATCCGCACGGTCGCGGTGCATTCGACGGCCGATGCCGATGCGATGCATGTGCGGCTCGCCGACGAGGCGGTGTGCATCGGGCCGGCGCCCTCGCGCGAAAGCTATCTCAACATTCCGGCGATCATTTCGGCGGCGACCATCGCGGGCGCCGATGCGATCCATCCGGGTATCGGGTTCCTTTCGGAGAACGCGCGCTTTGCCGCGATGGTCGAGGAACATGGATTCACCTTCATCGGCCCCACTCCGGAACAGATTGCGCTGATGGGCGACAAGGTCGCCGCCAAGGAAGCGGCAAAAAAGCTCGGTCTGCCGGTGGTTCCCGGCTCGGACGGCCAGCTCGGCAGCGACGAGGAATCGGCGCGCATCGCAGCGCAGATCGGCTACCCGGTTCTGGTCAAGGCTGCGGCCGGCGGCGGCGGCAAGGGCATGAAAGTCGCGACCGGTCCGAGCGATATCGACCAGGCCTTGTCGCTTGCGCGCAGCGAGGCCAAGGCGCATTTCGGCAACGACACTCTCTATATGGAGAAGTATCTCTCGCATCCCCGCCATATCGAGATACAGATCCTCGGCGATTCGCACGGCAACGTCATTCACCTGGGCGAGCGCGACTGTTCGCTGCAGCGCCGCCATCAGAAGGTGCTGGAAGAGGCGCCCTCGCCGGCCCTCAACAGCCGCGAGCGCGAATTTATCGGCACCGTCGCCATCGACGCGATGAAGAAGTTCGGCTATCGCAGCGCCGGAACGATCGAGTTCCTGTATCAGGACGGCCAGTTCTATTTCATCGAAATGAACACCCGCCTGCAGATCGAACATCCGGTCACGGAAATGATCACCGGCATCGATCTGGTGCGCGAGCAGATCCGCATCGCCGCCGGCGCGCCGCTGCCGATCCGCCAGGAAGACATCAAGTTCAACGGCCATTCGATCGAATGCCGCATCAATGCCGAAGACCCCGATACGTTCCGCCCGTCGCCCGGCCGGATCAGCGATTATCACGCACCCGGCGGTCTCGGCGTGCGCGTCGATTCGGCGCTCTACACGGGATACTCGGTGCCGCCGCACTACGACAGCCTGATCGCCAAGCTGATCGTGCACGGCGCCACGCGCAATGAATGCCTGATGCGCCTGCGGCGCGCGCTGGAAGAGTTCGTTATCGGCGGGGTCTCGACCACGATCCCGCTGCATCAGCGCCTCATCGCTGCGCCCGATTTCATCAACGGCGATTACGATATACGCTGGCTGGAGAAGTTCGTTTCGATCCGGGAGTAGCCTGTCGCACCCGATGAACCGCCTGACGCCGGACATGCTGCTGCGCGCTTATGCCTACGGGGTATTCCCGATGGCCGAGGGCCGGCTTGACCCGCAGATTCACTGGATCGAACCCGAGCATCGCGGGATCATTCCCCTCGACAGCTTCCATGTACCGCGCCGGCTTGCACGCACGGTCCGGAACGGCGTCTACGATGTCCGCTGCAACACCGCTTTCGTCACGACGATCCGCGGCTGCGCCGACAGCACGCCGGGCCGGCGCGATACCTGGATCAACCGCTCGATCGAAAGCCTGCACACGCGGCTGCACGAAATGGGCTTCGCGCATTCGATCGAAGCCTGGCAGGGCGACGATCTGGTCGGCGGTCTCTATGGAATTGCGCTCGGCGGGGCATTCTTCGGTGAAAGTATGTTCAGCCGCGCGCGCGATGCCAGCAAGGTGGCGCTGGTCCACCTGGTGGCGCGGTTAAGAATCGGTCGTTTCTCGCTGCTCGATGCGCAGTTCGTGACCGATCATCTTGCACAATTCGGCGCGCACGAAATTTCGCGCGAGGCTTATCGCGAGCACCTCGCCGTTGCGCTCGGCACCGCCGCTCAGTTTCCGGTCGAGCTTTCGCTCTCCGCCGTCGCCGCTGCGATGCAGTCGATGACCCAGACGTCGTAGACCGCATGCTCGAGTGCCGAGAGCGCCGGGCTCGAGGCGAACATCCAGCCGGAGAACAGGATCGTCGGCTCCTCGTCGAGCTGTTGTTCGGCGATCACCAGGAAGGCGGCGCTTTCCGGCGTCTCTTCCGGCGGCCGCTTGTGGCAGGCCTCCGCGGTGATTTCGAGCGGGCCGAACGTGACGGTGCGGCCGACCGGAACTTCGATGCGCGAAACGCGCGCGGTCACCTTGTCGATCCCCTGGAGCACGGCGGTATCCATAAAATCGGCCGCGGCCGGAACCGGCGCCGCCAGCAGCATCGCCAGCAGCGGCATCGCCAGCAAAGGCGGGGCGACGCGCACGCAACGCAAGGAAATGGCGCTCATGTCTTGCGACCGCGATAGGGGTTTTCGAGCGACGCGACCAGTTTCGTCAGCGTCTCGCGCACCTGGGCCTCGTCGGCGCCCATCAGGACAGCATCTTCCAGCGCATCCTGCGCCATCTGTCGGATCTCTTCGAGATTGTCGTTCAACACCTTGATCTTCTCGATGCACGAGACGGGCTGGCCATCCGCCGTTCGCCATACCGGGGGCTGCCACTGCGTCTTGCTGGGGGAATCTGTCATCTGTCCGTCGGCGAATTTGAAAGGTTGCCAATCCTATCAGCGGGCCCCCTTCTATGCGAGATGGGGCGATGCGAGATGGGGCGATGCGAGCCGGGCTGCAAAGCGCAGCCGGACATAATCGGCGTGCCAGCCACCGGCCGCGTCTCTCAATAGCGGCGCTGCTTCCCCCGCGACTTCGGCCAGCAAGGCCGGCCGGTCCCTTGGCGGCACCGCCGCGAGAAAGCTTTCCGCGAAGGTTTCCAGCCAGCCCTCGATTTCGCCGGGCAACGGCGTCGGCCGGGCGAAACGCTCGATCCGCTCGACGACGAAGCCGTGTCGCTGGAGACGCATCCGATACTCGCCTTTGTCGGGAAAATACCAGGGATTGAGCGCGGCGGCATCGATACCGCGACGCCCCAGTACCGCGGCGAGCGCGTTCACGATGGCCGAGACATTGTCCTTGCCGCCGAATTCGCCGACGAAGCGGCCCGACGGTTTAAGTGCCCGCGCAACGCCCTGGATGATCGCATCCGGATCGCGCATCCAGTGCAGCGCGGCATTGGAAAAGACAGCATCGAACGGCCGGTCGAAGGCGAGCCGCGCGCCATCCATGACCCGCGCATCGAGGCCACGCCCTTGCGCTGCCGCAATCTGTTCCGCACTGGCATCGACGCCGACGACGATCGCGCCGCGTGCGACCAGCTTTTCGGTCAGCACGCCATCGCCGCAACCGAGATCGAGGATGCGCTCGCCGGGTTTCGGATCGAGCCATTCGAGCACCGCCTCGCCGAGCGCGGGAACGAAACCGGCATTCCGCTGATAGCGGTTCGGATCCCAGTGCTGGGCCGCATCGGATGGCTGCTTGGTTTTCTCGGGCATCGATCGGATCGGCGGCGGCCGGTTACTCCAGCGTGCCGCCTTCTTCCAGGGGCTCGCTTTCCGGTTCGGTCTGCGGCGCGGGTTGCAGCTCGTCTTCCGGCGCGCTGTCCGGCGCGGGTTCATCCTGCGGTTCGCTGAACACGAAACGGCCAATCAGATCGGCGAGATTAAGCGGATCCTGCGTCCGTGTGATGCGGGCACCGGGTTCCAGCATCTTGTCAGAGCCGCCCGGTTCGATGCTGAGATAGGAATCGCCGAGCAATCCGTCGGCCTGGATGCGCGCAGAACTGTCGGCCGGAACATGCACGGATTCACGGATGTTGATCCGCACCACCGCGAGGTAGGTATCCGAATCGAGTTTGGTGTGAAGGATCGTACCGATCTTGATGCCGCTCATACGCACATCGCTGCCCGGCACCAGCCCGTCGACTCGATTGAATTCGGCGCGAAGCTCGTAGCCCTCGACCGGGGTTACAGACGATTCATTGAAGGCATAGAGGACGAATCCCAATGCCGACAGCAGGACGATTCCGCCGATGATCGTTTCGAGAAGCTTGCCCCGCATCTTCCGCCCTTCCGGCCCGGCGTCCGACGATCAGGACGTCGGTTGCCAGGGTTCATAATCGCCGGTCGCCGCTGCGCGGCGACCGCCTTGCAGCGTGTGCCCGGGCGGCCGATACGCCGCCTCGGTACCGGTGAGATTCGGCAGATGGGGTTTCTGCCACCCCCGCCGCGGCTGTTCGCTTCGCGGCGGCTCCTTTTGCGTGCCGTGCAACCAGCGATGCCACTCGGCAGGGACACTGCTGGCTTCGGGATGACCGGCTGCACCGTACAAGACCCAGCGACGTTCCGGCCGCCCCATGATGCGACTGCGACCGCGGTAATACCGATTGCCGAATTGATCCGTCCCCACCGGCTCGCCATGGAGCCATGTGTAGAGGCGCGTGCCGATGCTCATCCCGCTTCCATGCTGTCCCGGACGCTCGCCGCCCCCGTTCGACGAGGCCGTCCCTGCTTGCGGCCGGCAATATGGCATCCGGGGCTATAAGCGTCCAGACCCGCCCGGCCCGTTGCTGGACAGGCTCCCGGCCGATCCCGTAAGAGAGCCGGCCGACCCGCTGACAGATCTTTTCCGGAGGCTCTCCTGCATACCGATGCGCTTGCGCCTTCTTCGGATCGCCGGCCGGCGACCGGCGTGCTCGCGGTCGTCATCGCGACCCTGTCCTATGGCAGCATCACGACGCTCTCGCGCCTCGCCTATGACGACGGCACCACGCCGATCACCATCGTCGCCATCCGAAACGCGTTTTTCGTTCTTGGCTTCGGCGCGTGGCTAATCGCGACGCGCGGCGGGCTCGTGCTGCCGCGCCGCGCCTGGTATGCAAGCCTGCTGCTCGGCCTTCTGATGGCGCTCTGGGGCTACGGCTATATGTCGTCGGTCGCCTATATTCCCGTCAGTCTCGCCGCCTTGCTGTATTTTACTTTTCCGCTGCTGGTCGGCGTCATCGCCGCGGTGACCGGACAGGAACGGATGACACTCATCCGGGCGCTGGCGCTGCTGATCGCGTTTGCCGGCCTTGCCCTCGCGCTCGGTCCGGCCTGGGACGGGCTCGACTGGCGCGGCGTTGCTCTGGTGATGATGGGATCGGTCACCTGCGCCATCGCGCATGTTTTCATCGCACCGGTCTTTCGCGACCACGACATCATCGCGATCAACTTCCTCGCCCATCTCTGGATGGTGATCGGATTTGCGATCTACGGCATCGCCATGCACGACTTTGCGCTGCCGCGCAGCACCGAAGGCCAGTTCATCGTGATGGCGGTCGTGCTGTTCTACATTCTTGCCTATACGCTCTGGTCGGTCGCGATCCGCTGGATCGGGCCGGTGCGCACCGCCGGCATGATGAATCTCGAGCCGATTGTCAGCGTCGGCGCGGCTGCGCTTATTCTCGGCGAGCGGCTCGGGCCGGTGCAGCTCGCCGGCTGCGCGCTGGTGTTTCTCGCACTTATGATCGTCGCGCGCCATCGCGGGACCAGCCGCTCGACCGCGCTCGTCGTGCGGCCCCGCCCCTGACGCAGCCGTGACCCGTCTCCTCGACCTCATCCATGTCGAGAACCCCTACCAAGGGTTCGATAAAGCGGCGTACCCGACCGATCTGCAGGGATGGGGGTCGACCGATCCCATCTTCAGCGCCCTGTTCGACAAGCTGCGACCCCGGCGCGTCGCCGAGATCGGTACGTGGAAAGGCGCCTCGGCGCTGCATATGGCCCAACTCGCGAACGAATATGGCATTCAGGATTGCGAAATCGTCTGCATCGACACCTGGCTCGGTTCGGTCGAGCACTGGTTCTTCCGCGAACGACCGGACTATTTTCCGTCGCTCAAGCTCAAACACGGTTATCCAACGCTGTATATGACGTTTTTGGCGAACGTGATCGAGGCCGGCGCGGTCGATCGCATCGTTCCCTTTCCTGTCGCCTCGACGGCGGCCGCGCGCTTTCTCGCCGCGCACGGCATCCTGTTCGATCTGATCTACATCGATGCCGCCCATCAGTATGACGAGGTCCAACTCGACGTCGGCCTGTTCTGGCCGCTGGTGCGACCGGGCGGCGTCATGTTCGGCGACGATTACGTCGACTCGTTTCCGGGTGTGATTCGCGCGGTCGACGAGTTCGCCGCGGCGATCGGCGGCAATCTTCAGGTCAACCGGAAATCCAGCAACAAATGGATGATCCAGCGCGAAGGTCCGCCCGTTTGCCCGCTTTCCTGATCGGCGCCGAGGGCTGCCGGCGTCCACATTGACACCGCCCGCCTCTGTGGTAGCGTGCCGCAAAATCAAGGAAATCCGGGAGAAAATGCAATGGTCGGCAAGAGCGGGAACGGCAATGGCGGCGCCGGTCAGTGGGGCGTCAATTCCGAGTACGGCAAGCTGCATGACGTGCTGCTCTGCGTGCCGGAAAATTTCAAATGGCTGCCGACCAGCTCCATCTCGAAGGCGACCCTGCGCGATCCCGACAGCAAGTACGATCTGCAGACCGCGATGCGTCAGCATCGCGAGATGACGTCGGCCTATGAAGACGCCGGCGTCACGGTCCACCATATCGTCACCGACCAGGCGCTGCCCTATCAGGTCTATGCGCGCGACAGCTCATTCATGACGCCGTGGGGCGCCGTCATCACGCAGATGGCGCAATGGTGGCGGCGCGGTGAGTACGGCCCGGTCATCGATTTCTATCTGTCGAAGGGCATCCCGATCTGGAACAAGGTCACCGCCTCGGCCTTCGAGGGCGGCGATTTCGACATCATCGAACCGGGTTGCGTGCTGATCGGCTATTGCGGCGAGCGCACGCAGGAACCGGCCGCAAAGCAGGTTCAGGGCTGGCTCGAGAAGGAAGGCTGGGAGGTTCGCCTCGCGCCGATCGCCGAGCATTACGTCCATATCGACCTGATGGTCTGCATGCTGGCCGACAAACTGGCGGCTGTTTGCGTCGATACCACCGATCAGAAGACGCTCGACTGGCTCAAGGCCAAAAAGATCGAGATCATCGACGTCAATTACCGCGACACGATGGAGCTCGGCTGCAACGTGATGGCACTCGGCGACGACAAGGTAATCTCGACCTCGCGCAGCAAGGATCTCAACGCCCAGCTTAAGGCGAGTGGTTTCACCGTCTACGATCCGGAAGTGACGATGTTCACCAAGGGCGGCGGCGGCGTGCATTGCATGGCGCAGGCGCTGCGCCGTGATTTCGTCTGACGATGACCGGCCGCCGGACCTCGCCATGACAAACACCGAGCGCGGCATCGGACTGCAGTTCCGGGGCGTCGCCAAGCATTACGGCACGGTTCGCGCGGTCGACGGCGTCGATCTCGACGTGCCGCGCGGTGAGTTCCTGACCCTGCTCGGGCCTTCGGGGTCGGGCAAGACCACGATGCTGATGATGATCGCCGGCTTCACCGGACCGACCGAAGGCCGCATCCTCCTCGATGGCCGCGACATCACCGATCTGCCGCCCGAGAAGCGCAATTTCGGCATGGTGTTTCAGGGCTACGCGCTGTTTCCGCATCTCTCGGTCTTCGACAATATCGCCTTTCCGCTGAAGGTGCGCCGCCAGTCCGGCGCCGAGATGAAAGAGAAGGTGCACCGCGCCCTCGATCTGGTGCAGCTCCGCCATCTGGCTGACCGCAATCCGCGCCAGCTTTCGGGCGGGCAACAGCAGCGCGTGGCCCTCGCCCGCGCGCTCGTCTTCAGTCCCGAAATCCTGCTGCTCGACGAGCCGCTCGGCGCGCTCGATCGCAAGCTGCGCCAGGAAGTACAGATCGAGCTCAAGGAACTGCACCGACGCGTGGGCACGACCTTCATCTACGTGACGCACGATCAGGAAGAAGCCCTGTCGATGTCCGATCGCATCGCGATCGTCCGCGACGGCAAGTTCGTGCAGGTCGGCACGCCGGATGAACTCTATGAACGGCCGAAGACGCGGTTCGTCGCCGGCTTCCTCGGCGAGAGCAATTTCCTCAAGGGCCGCGTCAACGCAACGGCCAACGGCGACATCAGCTACGATATCGGCGGTGCGACCTATCGCCAGAAGGCGAACGGCTGGGTTCCGGCATCGGGCGACGAAATCCTGATCGCGATGCGGCCGGAGAAAGTACGCATCGACGCAATGCGGCCGGCCGAAAGCGTCAATGCGATCGAAGGCACGGTGCGTAACTGGAATTATTTCGGCAGCAGCTTCCACATGACGCTCGCCCATCCCGGCGTCGGCGACATCGTGGTTTCCTGTCCCGCCTGGCGCACCAAGATCACGCCCGAGAACGGCGCCCGGCTGTGGGTGGGCTGGGACGCGGACGCCGGCGTCGTGGTCGTCGACGACTGACGCTGCCATGTCGGCGGTCGAAACCCTTCCCGCCCGCGTCTACTGCGATCCATCGGTCTTCGCCGAGGAACAACGGCGCATCTTCGCGCGGCAATGGGTCCTGGCCGCCCATGCCGGCCAGCTTGCGGAGCCCGGCCGCTTCGTCACCGCCGAGATCGCGGGTCAGCCGATCTTCGTGCTGCGCGGCCGCGACGGCCAGCTGCGCGGCTTCCACAATGTCTGCCGCCATCGTGCGTCGCCGCTGCTGCTGGCGGCGTCGGGTCAATGCAGTGTGCTCCGCTGTCCCTATCATGGCTGGCTCTACGACCAGACCGGCGCGCTCAAGAAGGCGCCGGGTTTCGAGGATGCGGCGCTCGATGCCGATCGCTGGGGCCTCTGGCCGGTGCGCGTCGGGAGCTGGAACGGGCTGGTCTTCGCCTGTCTCGACGACAAGGCACCGACGCTGATCGAATGGCTCGGCGATATCGTGCCGATCGCCGAGCAGTATCCGCCGATCGAGACACTGCGCTATTTCGGCGAGACGCTGCACGACGCACCGACCGACTGGAAGGCCTATGGCGACAATAGCTGCGAGGGCTATCACCTCAACCATGTGCATCGCGATCTGAGCGCGATGCTGGTCAAGGAGATGACCCGCATCCAGCCGGTCGAGAACGGGCAGTTCGTCCGCTTCGATGTCACCTACGATCTCGGCGATGGCGCGCCGCCCGCGCCGGGTACGTGGATCTATAAATTTCCGGCGACCCTGATGGTGTTGTCGACGCGGAGTGCGACGATCGATCAGGTGACGCCGCTGGACGCCGGGCGCATGCGCATCTTCCGCTGGCTCTGGCTCTCGCCCGAGCGCAACGACGGCGAAGCGGCGCTCGGTTTCGCCGACAGCGTGTTGCGCGAGGACATGGCGATCAGCAACCTCATCCAGCGCAATCTTGCGGCCGGCATCTACGATCGCGGCGTGCTGTCGAGCGAGCGCGAACCCGGCACGATCGCCTTCCAGCGCTGGTATCGTGCGGCGATGGCGGCCTGATCGGATCGCGTCGCGGCGCTTCGCGCGCGCAACCTCTCCGAACGACGGACCGAAGCGGCGGCTCGCTCAGCCCGTTTTCATCGGCGTCTGCTGGTGGAAGGCCATCTTCCATTCGCCGTCGCGATTGACGTAGAGGCTGCTGACCAGCGCGCGATAGCGGTCGCCATCCTCCCGCTTCGCACTCGCCTCGTAGGTCAGGATCGCGGCGGCGTCATCGAGCCGAAGGACCCCCTTCACATCGAACGCGACATCCTTCCAGCGCTGGCCGTCGCCGACCGTCGCTGCGATCTGGTCGCGGCTCATGACGCCGACCATCTCGGTGAAAGCGACGAGGCATTCGTCGTCGAGATGGGCGCGATAGAACTCGGCACCCTTGGTCCAGAATTGCCGCTCCAGCGACGCCAGTTCCTGTTCGATCGCCATCGCCTTCTCCCTTATGACGGACCGCCCGTGACGGACCGCCCGTGCCTGAGCGATCAACCCGCCCGGGGGCCGCGGTTCCGGAGCCGGCCGGGTGGCTAACCCGCCATCGCGATGATCTCGATCTCGATCATCATCCCGACATAGGCGAGGGTCGGCAGTGGAATGCCGGTCGTGGTCGGGCCCGGTTCGGTAAAACATCCCGAACGGATCTTCAGATTGTCGTGAAGCTGTTCGGCCGAGGCGCCGCCGCGATAATAGGCCGTCACCTTGACGACATCGTCGAAGCCGAGCCCGTGCGCTTCGAGGACGCGACGGATCATTTCCATGCTGATCTTCGTCTGCGCGACGAGAGCGTCCGGCTCCATCACCACGCCCTTTGGCGTGAGCGCAACCTGCCCGCCGAGAAACACCATGTTCCCGCAGCGCACGCCGTGCTTGTACGGCAGATGGATCGGCCAGTCCCAATGGCCTTCGGGCCAGCTATGGCTCTTCGCCAGCCTCGCGCCGCTTTCGTCGCGCATGGCGATCACGTCGCTGCGGATCATGTGGCCCTTGCGCCCGTGGCGCGGCAGCGGAATGCCGGTCGCGGCCGGGCCGGGTTCGCGGAAATAGGTCGCCCGCGCACGCGCCGCCGCTTCCCAGTCCTCGAATCGGCCTTCGCCCTGGTACCAGTTCTTGATCTTCACGACGTCGTCGAAATCGGCGCCGAGCCGGCCGAGTACCAGTCCGATCCGGTCCATCACGCCGCCCATCTGCGCGACGATGTCGCCCTCGTCGAGCAGCTTGCCGGCCGCATCGGTCGGATCCTGTCCGCCGACGAAAATCATTTCGCCGCATTGCAGCCCGTGGCTAAACGGTTTAGGCAAAGGCGCAAGCTCGGCCGGATCGGCCGCACGCCGCGCGAGTGTCCGGTCGTCCGCCCCGCGCATGGCGATCGCCTCGATCTCGACCACCATCCCGTCATAGGCGAGCGCCGGCAGCGGCACCGCCGAAACCACCGGTCCTGGCCCGGCGCCCGGCAGGGCCTTCGCCATGGCGGCCAGCAGCCTGGTCTCGTCGGCGCGCCCGTCGGTCGCATAAAATGCGACCAGCTTCACGAGATCGGCTGGCTCGGCGCCGAATTCGGCCAGAACTCGCCGAATATTCTCCATGACCGCGGCGGTCTGCCGGTCGAGATCGCCCGGATGCAGGACCGTTCCGCTGCTGTCCAGATCGACCTGCCCGCCAACGAAAATCATGTTCCCGGCCCTGAGGCCGTGTTTATGCGAGACATGAATCGGCCAATCCCAATGGCCTTCCGGCCAGACATGCTTGCGCGGCATCGTTTCACCCATCTCTTCTCCCCCTGCCCGGTAGGGCCATTGCGCTTTCACGGCCGAATGTTAGCATCCGCGCCGGCGGGTTTGCGTCATAGCAGGCCCGTCCACGGACCAAAAGGCTTCACGCCAATCAGGGGAGGACAACCCGAATGAATCCCAACAAGATGTTTCTCGAGGACTGCGCGCAAATCGCTGCAGAAAAATACAACAAGGGTCGGATCGATCGCCGCCAGCTTCTGAAGGCCTGCGCTGCGCTCGGGATGATCCCGGCCCTCAAGGCCGGCAAGGCTTACGCCGCAACGCCCAGCCAGCTCGTGCATGCGAACTGGGGCGGCGACGGCGCCGTCTGCACCAGCGACATCTACGGCAGTGCATTTCAGACCGAGACCGGCGTGCCGGTGACGGTCGATGGCTCGGGTCCGTTCGAAGGCACGATCAAGCAGATGGTCGAGACCAACTCGACGATCTGGGATTGCTGCGATTCGGACATCTTCACCGGCCTGCGTCTCGGCCGCGCGAAGCTGCTCGAGCCGATCGATTATTCGATCGTCAACAGGGACGCGATCCTGGCGCCCTTCACCTACGACTATGTCGTGCTCGGCTACTGGTACAGCTATGCGCTGACCTACGATACGACGAAGGTCGACGGCGTGCCGACCTGGGTCGATTTCTTCGATGTCGAGAAGATTCCCGGCAAGCGCACGATGTACAAATGGATGAATGGTGCGGTCGAAGGGGCATTACTCGCCGACGGCGTGCCGATGGACGAGGTCTATCCGCTCGACATGGACCGGGCGATGGAAAAGATCCTGAGCATCGAGGACCACGTCATCTATTGGGGCTCGGGTGCCGAAAGCCAGACCATGTTCCTCGACGAGGAAGTCGTCATGGGCAATATCTGGCAGACCCGCGCCACAGTGATCGAGCGCGACACCGGCGGGCGCGTCACCTGGTCCTGGGACCAGGCGATCGCTTATCCGGCGGGCTGGGTCATTCCCGGCAACAATCCGGCAGGCGCCGAATTTGCCAATCGCTGGATCGCCACGATGCAGGATCCGGCCCTCCAGATCGCGGTTCTGGACTGCTACGGCCAGGGTCCATCCAATCCAGCGGCGACCGACATGATGACACCGGAACAGCGCCGGCTGCATCCGGCGGCGCCCGAGAATTACGAAGTCCAGCTCATCGCGGACCAGGAATACTGGGCGGCGAACTACGACGATATCCTGAACGCGTTCCTCGATAATATCTCCGCCTAGGGGGACCGTTAGAACGTGGCATTAGCAGACGCCAGTATCGGCGGCGATCGGACGCGGCTGCGGATCAATCCGTATGTCGTTCTGATCGCCCCGTTGCTGGTGCTGCTGATGTTTCTTTATGTCTGGCCGATGGCACAGGTGTTCTGGATCAGCATCAGCGATCCGGAATTCGGCCTGCAGAATTATGAAAAGCTGCTTTCGAACCGGGGCATTCTCAAGATGCTCCACACGACCTTCGAGGTCTGCCTCATCACGACGGCACTGGCGATGTTCTTCGGCTACATCGTCGCCTACGCGATGGCCCATGTCGGCGATCGCCATCGCACCTGGATGCTGCTGTTCATCCTGGTGCCGTTCTGGGTCTCGGTGCTGGCGCGTGCCTTTTCCTGGCTGATGCTGCTGCACGACAACGGCATGGTGAACGATCTGCTGCGCGCCTGGGGCATCACCGACGAGCCGGTCCAGCTGGTTCGCAACCAGCTCGGCGTCTATATCGGGATGGTCCATTACATGATCCCCTACGCGGTTCTGCCGCTCTACGCCGGCATGCGCGCGATCGATCAGCGTTGCATTGCGGCGGCGCGCGGCCTCGGCGCCGGACCGTTCGAGGCGTTCTGGCGTGTTTTCCTGCCGCTCAGCCTGCCGGGCCTGATCGGCGCCGGCGTGCTGGTGTTCATCCTGACGCTCGGGTTCTTCGTCACGCCGGCCATTCTCGGCGGCGGCAAGACGATCATGGTGGCCGAGTATATCAGCGTACAGATTCTGCAGACGATCCGCTGGGGCATCGGTTCGATGCTGGCGGTAACGTTGTTGTTCATCGTTCTGGGCCTGCTCGCGGTGATGAGCCGCGTAATCGATCTGCGCAGCCTGTTCGGAGCGAAGTGAGATGCGCAGCGATCGCTACACCTGGCGTTTCGTCCTGATCCTGATCGTGGCCTGGACAGTGCTGCTCTATCTCTTCCTGCCGATTTTCGTCGCCGCGCCGATCTCGCTCTCGCCCGAACGCTATCTGCTGATGCCACGCGGCGAGTACTCGCTCCGACATTACGAGAATTTGTTCACCAACCCGAAATGGCTCAACTCGATCTGGCAGAGCCTGGTGATCGCGGTCTGCGCCACCACCATTGCCGTCGTCACCGGCACGCTGGCCGCCGTTGGGATCTGGCGGCTCGCGTCGCGCTTCGGCGAGGCGGTCCGCGCATTCATCCTGCTGCCGATGATCGTGCCGTCGATCGTTTCGGCGCTGGCTTTCTTCCGGGTTTTCGCCGATCTCGGCCTGCTCGATACGATGCCGGGCGTCATTCTCGCCCATAGCATCCTGGCGGTGCCCTATGTCGTCATCACGGTCTCGACCTCGCTCGCCGGCTTCGATCTCAAGCTCGAACAGGCGGCGCGCAATCTCGGCGCCTCGATGCACCAGACGATCCGCTTTGTCATCCTGCCGAACATCATGCCCGGCGTGCTCTCCGGCGCGATCTTCGCCTTTATCCTGTCCTGGGACGAAATCGTGGTGACGCTGTTCGTCTCGCGCCTCACAGTTTTCACCCTGCCGCGCCGCATGTGGGACGGGATTCGCGATCAGGCCGATCCGACCATCGCCGCCTGCGCGACCACGCTGATCCTGCTGACCTTCGCGACGATCCTGATGTACCTGATCCTGCAGCGGCGGGGCCCTAAAGTACGCCCGCAGGGCGCCTGAGGCGTCCCCAAAGCCGCTCAGAGCTTCTTCGCGCGCTCCAGCGTCACGGTGATCCGTCGCGTCACCTTCCAGTGTTTCAGCAACGGCAGCCCCTCTTCGTCGTTCAGATTAATTACGAACTCGGCCTTACTGCCGTCTTCTTCCGGCACATCGGGGATGCGTCCGCTGACCACCGCGTAGATGTTCTGGCGAACCGTGCGCCGCAGCGTCAGGCGGCCATATATTCGCATCGCCGCGAACTTCAGTTGCAGATAGGCAAAATTGATCGCCACATTGTCGCCCACCGACTTCGCCTTGTAGAACGCCGTGCGGCTGTCGGTGTCGTGCGGCACGATACTTTCGATGTAGGTTTCATCGAGCGTCAGCGCCTCGAGCGGAATCCGCGACAGCCGGAAATACAGATCGAGATCGTCGCCGCCATAGCCGCGGATGACGTCGTCGTAACCCTCGACCTGGTCGAAATGCTTTTTCCAGACGACACAGCTGCCCGAGCGTCCCTTGATTTCGTCGCTGAGCGGAAAGCGGAAGAACACGTCGTCACGGGTTCGGGCATCGATCCGCGCGACGAAATCGCGCGGGATGATGATGTCGGCATCGAGGAAGATCAGGATATCGCCGGTCGCGGCGGCGGCCCCGATATTGCGGGCATCGGCCAGATGAAAATCCGCGACGTCGGGCACTTTGACGACGACCGCGTCCGGGTGCTGCTTCGCGACCACGCCCGCGGTGTCCTCGGGACAGTTGTAGTCGACCACCACGACTTCGGTTTCGGGCTGGGCGAGGAAACGGGGCAGGGACTCGAGCAGATACGTCAGTCGTCCTTTGCAGGTCACGACAATGGAAAAACGTCGCGGCATCGTTGCGTCAGCCCCCTCCCGGTCTATTCTTCAGACTCGGCCACGAGGACGATCCGGCGCAAGCGCGTTCGGCTATCGGCGCCGCGGCGATGTCCTTGCGAGTCGCTGCCTCGCCCCGGCGGCGGCGGCCGAGTGGAGACCGCATGATCTCGATTCCCGCCTTCGTCGCCGCGGCCATCGCCGAGATCGCCGGCTGCTTCGCCTTCTGGGCCTGGGCCCGGCTCGACAAATCGCCCCTCTGGCTGCTGCCCGGCATCGCGGCGCTCGCCCTCTTCGCCTGGCTGCTGACCTTGGCCGAGAGCGATGCGGCCGGCCGCGCCTATGCCGCCTATGGCGGGATCTACATCGCGGCGTCGCTTGCCTGGCTGTGGGCGGTCGAAGGCATCAGACCCGACCGTTGGGATGCGATCGGAGCCGTGGTCTGTCTCGCCGGCGCCGGCATCATCCTGTTCGGTCCGCGCTCTGCCTGAGCGGGCTGCCCGAAGCTGCGGCAGGGCTCCACAGCCGATCACATTTTCTTTGCTGCGCTGCAAAAATTTCGTCGACTCGGATCGTCCGTAACAGGCAGCAAAATGGGCCCCTGTGGATAACCGGCCCCGCTGCGACCCCGCGGAAACCCTGGATTTTGCGCCGCACACAACATCTAGGGGGTCGCCACAAATGCGTCACAGAATGTTGTTGCAAACCGTAACGCGAGGCAGCAACATATGGGGTATCAGCGGGTCGGGGGACCACAAGATACTGTAGACCCGTCAAGCCCCTAGCGTGCGTTCTTCGAGCATTTTCGAACGCATCTGGGGGTTTTGCGTCCCCGAGGGCCGGAACACGATAAAAATAGGGGACGGATCATGCGTATTGCTCGTCGATTCACGGAAACCGGTAAGAGCCCTTACGAGGGAATCGAGTTCCGCAGGACGAGCAGCGAGATCCGGAATCCCGACGGTTCCCTAGTGTTCCAGGCCAAAGACATCGACGTTCCGGCCAACTGGTCGCAGGTCGCCTGCGACGTCCTGGCCCAGAAATATTTCCGCAAGGCCGGTGTGCCCGCGCGCCTTCTGCCCGTCGTCGAAGGCGACGTGCCGGAATTCCTGTGGCGGCGCGAGCCCGATCGCGAGGCGATGGCGCAGCTTCCGGCGGAAGAACGCAATGGCGGCGAGAAGAGCGCGAAGCAGGTCTTCGACCGCCTTGCCGGCACCTGGACTTATTGGGGCTGGAAGGGCGGCTATTTCGACGCCGAGGAAGACGCGCGCTGCTTTTATGACGAGATGCGCTGGATGCTGGCGACCCAGATGGGCGCGCCGAACAGCCCGCAATGGTTCAACACCGGCATGCACTGGGCCTACGGTATCGACGGGCCCAGCCAGGGCCATTTCTATGTCGATTTCAAATCCGGCGAGCTGACGGTTTCGCGCTCGGCCTACGAGCATCCGCAGCCGCATGCCTGCTTCATCCAGTCGGTCTCGGACGACCTCGTCAACGAGGGCGGCATCATGGACCTGTGGGTCCGCGAAGCACGGCTGTTCAAATACGGCTCGGGCACCGGCTCGAATTTCTCGAAGCTGCGCGGCGGCGGCGAATCGCTCTCGGGCGGCGGCCGTTCCTCGGGCCTGATGAGCTTCCTCAAGATCGGCGACCGCGCGGCGGGCGCGATCAAGTCGGGCGGCACGACGCGCCGCGCCGCCAAGATGGTCGTGGTCGACGTCGATCACCCGGATATCGAGGAATATATCGACTGGAAGGTGGTCGAGGAGCAGAAGGTCGCGGCACTCGTCACCGGCTCGCGTCTCGCCAGCAAGCATCTCAACGCCATCATGCAGGCGGCGAACGATTCCGATGCCAAGGATCGATTCGATCCGAAGGCCAATCCCGCGCTGAAGAAGGCGATCAAAGCCGCCCGCGCGGTTCTCATTCCCGACAATTATATCCGCCGGGTGATCCAGTTCGCCGAACAGGGCTACAGCGAGATCCAGTTCCGCACCTACGACACCGACTGGGATTCGGATGCGTATCTCACCGTGTCGGGTCAGAACTCGAACAATTCGGTGCGCGTCACCAACGAATTCATCCAGCGCGTACTCGACAATGGCGACTGGAGTCTGATCCGCCGCACCGACGGCAAGATCTCGAAGACCGTCAAGGCGCGCGATCTGTGGGAGAAGATCGGCCATGCCGCCTGGGCCTGCGCCGATCCGGGAATCCAGTTCGATACCACCGTCAACGACTGGCACACCTGCCCCGAGAGCGGCCGAATCAACGCGTCCAATCCGTGCTCGGAATATATGTTCCTCGACGACACGGCCTGCAATCTCGCCTCGCTGAACCTGATGACGTTCCGGCGCGACGACGGCTCGTTCGATGTCGGCGGATTCGAACATTCGGTGCGGCTGTGGACGATCGTCCTCGAGATCTCGGTCCTGATGGCGCAGTTCCCGTCGAAAGAAATCGCGCAGCTCTCCTACGAGTACCGCACGCTCGGCCTCGGCTACGCCAATATCGGCGGTCTTCTGATGTCGGTGGGCCTCTCCTACGACAGCGACCAGGGCCGCGCCATCACCGGGGCGATCACCGCGGTCATGACCGGCGTTTCCTATGCGACCTCGGCCGAAATGGCCGCCGCACTCGGCACCTTCCCGGGCTACGAGAAGAATCGCGATTCGATGCTGCGGGTGATCCGCAACCACACCCGCGCCGCGCATGGCGACGAGAACGGCTATGAAGAGCTCTCGATCAAGCCGGTGCCGCTCGACCGCGCCAACTGCCCGGACAAGGCGCTGGTGCAGGCCGCGGCCGATGCCTGGGACAGCGCCCTCGAACTCGGCGAAAAGCACGGCTATCGCAATGCCCAGGCGACCGTGATCGCGCCGACCGGCACGATCGGTCTCGTGATGGATTGCGACACCACCGGAATCGAACCGGATTTCGCGCTGGTGAAGTTCAAGAAGCTCGCCGGCGGCGGCTATTTCAAGATCATCAACCGCATGGTGCCGCAGGCGCTGAAGACGCTCGGCTATCCCGAAGACCAGATCGAGGCGATGATCCGCTATGCGGTCGGCCACGGCACGCTCGCGGATGCGCCGGGCATCGATCACGACGCGCTGCGCGACAAGGGTTTCCCGGACGCCTCGATCGAGGCGATCGAGAATGCGCTCGCCAGCGCTTTCGATATCCGCTTCGCCTTCAACAAATGGACCCTCGGTGAGGCGTTCTGCACCGAGACGCTCGGCTTCACGCTCGCCGATCTCGACGCGCCCGGTTTCGACATGCTTGGCGCGCTCGGTTTCTCGCGCAAGCAGGTCGAGGCGGCGAACACCTATTGCTGCGGCGCGATGACCCTCGAAAGCGCACCGCATCTCAAGGCCGAGCATCTGCCGGTCTTCGACTGCGCCAATCCCTGCGGGCGCATCGGCAAGCGTTCGCTTTCGGTCGTCAGCCATATCAAGATGATGGCGGCGGCGCAGCCGTTCATCTCGGGTGCGATCTCGAAGACGATCAATATGCCGAACGTCGCCACCGTCGACGATTGCAAGGAGGCGTACCTGATGTCGTGGCGCCTCGGGATCAAGGCGAACGCGCTCTATCGCGACGGCTCGAAGCTCTCGCAGCCGCTCGCCTCCAACTTCTTCGGCGACGACGAGGCCGACGAGGAGATCGAGGCGCTGATGGAGGCCCCGGCCGCGGTCCGCGCGACGGCGGTTGCCGAACGCACGGTCGAACGGATCGTCGAGCGCGTGGTCGAGCGGATCGTACAGCGCACCGACCGCTCGCGTCTTCCGAGCCGCCGCAAGGGCTACACCCAGAAGGCGATCGTCGGCGGCCACAAGGTCTATCTGCGAACCGGCGAATACGAGGACGGCAATCTCGGCGAGATCTTCATCGACATGCACAAGGAAGGCGCCGCCTTCCGCAGCCTGATGAACAATTTCGCGATCTCGATCTCGATCGGCCTGCAATATGGCGTGCCGCTCGAGGAGTTCGTCGAGGCTTTCACGTTCACCCGCTTCGAACCCTCCGGCATGGTCGAGGGCAACGATGCGATCAAGATGTCGACCTCGGTTCTCGATTATATCTTCCGCGAACTGGCGATTTCCTATCTCGGCCGCAACGACCTGGCGCATGTGCAACCGGCCGACCTGCTGCCCGATGCGACGGGCACGGGTGCGACCGAGGGCGAACTGCCCGAACGGGTCGCGAACGAAATTTCGCTCGATGCGGTCAAGCGCTATGCCAGCTCTGGCTATGTGCGGAGTTCCAACCTGGTCGTCTACCAGGGCGGACGGAACGGCGATGGCCTGCAGCTCGCACATGCGGCGAGCGCAATGGCATCGGCGGCCACGAGCGCCGCGATCGGCGCCGCGACCGCAACCTCATCGGCGGCCGTTGTGGCCGCAACCGGACTCGTCGGCAGCGGCACCGCTGAAGCCGTCGCCGTCGGGGCCGCCATCGTGCACAGCGTCGATGGCCGTATGGAGAAGATTCGCGAAGCGAAGCTCCGCGGCTATGAGGGGGACGCCTGTGGCGAATGCGGCAATTTCACGCTGGTCCGTAACGGTACGTGCATGAAGTGCACGACCTGCGGATCGACTTCCGGCTGCTCGTGACGAGTGGTTCGCTACAAGGAGCAGCCACGACTGCGACTATGGTCTGAGTTCTCCCTGTGAAAACTTCCGGGCGTCGGCAGCGGCGGCGCCCGGGTTCTTCCTTCCCACCCTATGCGCCACCGTTCCATCGCGCTGTTCAAAGCGGCGCGGCCACGCAGGGCTGTCAGCACGATTGAAGGTGTGTCCTGGTTTTGATCCGGCGCAAACTTTTTCAGATAACGCGGAAATGCGCCAATTCATGAGCGCCGGACACAAATTTGCCCCGCGTTGAGTGCGCGCTTCCCTGTGCGACCGCGAGGGCACCGCATTGCGTGTGGGTGGCGCGCGCCCATATCGGATGCAGGATGGGGCAAAGTGTGTGAACCGCCCGAATCCAGACAAATCACATTCAGGAGGCGGCACCATGGTTAAGGAAAAATTTGCGACCGCGTTGATCGCTCTTATGCTTCTCTCGGGCGGCGTTGCGTTGAGCGCGTGCAATACGACCGAGGGCGTCGGCGAGGATATCGAATCGGCCGGCGATGCGATCGACGACGCGGCGGAAGATGCGCAGGAGTAATCCGGCGTCGGCGACGGTGGGTCTGCGCAGGCTCGTCGTCGTCCAAAACGAACAAGCGCAGGACAGATTCTTCTCGGCGCCGGCCCTTACCGGCGCCGAGATTCCGTTTGGGATCCTTTCACCCTGGAATCTTGGGCCACGGGATCGCGCCCCGCAATCGGAGCCGTCCGACGGCGCTCGCCACTTCGGGTTTCATGCGACCGTCCGGGGCGCTATTCTCCGCGGCCTTCATGAGACATCGGACAGGGAGACCGTCATGGCCGGAACGATCGACAAGCGCCTCGCCGAGAAGGGCATCGAGCTACCCAAGGCGGCCGCTCCCGTCGCCAACTACGTACCGGTTGCGATCGCGGGCAATCTCGCCTTCGTGTCCGGCCAGGTCACGGTCTGGAACGGCGAGTTCCGCTTCAAGGGCAAGCTCGGCAAGGATTTCTCGGTCGAGGAAGGCCAGCAGGCGGCGCGGCTCTGCGGGCTCAATATCGTGGCGCAGCTCCGGGCGGCGCTCGGCGGCGATCTCGACCGGGTGAAGCGCGTCCTCAAGCTTGGCGTGTTCGTGAACTCGACCGCCGATTTCACCGACCAGCCCAAGGTCGCCAATGGCGTTTCGGACCTGATGGTCGAGATCTTCGGGGATGCCGGGAAACATGCCCGCTTCGCCGTCGGCACCAACGTCCTGCCGCTGGACCTCGCGGTCGAGGTCGACGCGGTCGTCGAAATCGCCTGACCGGGCCGGACCGACCGACCATCGGGCGGGCCCCTCTCCACTGTTGGAACAGGTCGCGGGAGCCGGCACGCACAAGAGGCGACGAACTCTAAGCGCCTTTTGCTTGGGATCTTTGTAAGAGTTTGACTATAAATATTAAAATAGTTTAACTATTAAACTATATAAATCTCCGCCAAGTCTGCTTGATTAGATATAGTTTAATAGTTAAACTATATTGATGACACTCTCCCCCTTTGCCGCTGCCGACCTTTCACCCGATACGATCCGGATCGCAGATCTGGTCGGCCAGATCGGTCAGTCGGTCCGGGCGGCACGGCAGGAGAGCGACCTCAACCCGGTGCAGTGGGAAGCGTTGCGATTTCTCGGTCTGGCCAACCGGCTCTCCCGCAATCCGGGCGGCCTCGCGGCCTGGCTCGGAATGACCAAGGGCGCGGCCTCGCAGACCGTCGCATCGCTGGCCAAGCTCGGGCTCATCCTCCGTCTGCCCGATCCGCGCGACGGACGCGGGCTTGCCCTCGATCTCACCAATGCCGGAAGGCGGATGGCGCAAAGCGATCCGCTGCTGGCGATCGCCCGCGCCTTGTCCGCCCTACCCGCGCCCGCGATCGCGACCACCGAAGCCGCATTGAGGGCAACGCTGGCGGGGATGCGGCCCGGCCGTCGGGGATCGGCGATCGGGCGCTGCGGCACATGTCGGCATTTCCGCCGCGACGCCAAAAGCGAGACCGGCGGACCGCATCGATGCGATCGCGCGCGGGTTTCCCTCAACGATGCCGAAACCGGCCAGCTCTGCGTACTGTTCGGAGAGAAACCCGCCGCCTGAAAACGCGCAGCTGAACCGGCCCTCGGAATAGGGCGCCACGAAACCGGGCGCAACAAGCCGCCCACCGCGCTCAGCTCATCGGGATCGCGCAATCGTCGGTGAAATCGGATTCGATGCCCTGATTGCCGATATCGCCGCGCGGCCGGTTGGCGCCGGGCGGTCCCTGTGCGATCCGCTCGGCGATCTGGTTGCGCCATTCGCCGCGCGGCTGGGCCTGGATGAAATCGGCGCCGCTCAGGCTCAGCAGTTCCGGATTGGCCTCGAGCCTCAATGCTTCCTGCCATTGCTTGCGCGCATCGGACTCGCGCCCGGCGCGCCAGTACGCATCGCCGAGATGGCTGCGCAGTTCCGGATGGGTCGGCTCGAGCAGCACCGCCTGGCACAGCGGCGGCAGCGCCTCGCGATAGGCGCCCATTTCGTAGAGTGCCCAGCCGAGCGTATCGAGCGTCGCGGAATCGATCATGCCGACGGCGACGACCTCGCGGATCATGTCGAGCGCCGCGCGCAGATTGCGCCGCTGTTCGACCCAGCTATAGGCGAGATTGTTCATGCCGAGCAGGCTGCCGCCATCGGCCGCCTTGCGATACCAGTATTCGGCCAGATCCTTGTTGATCGGCACCCCGAGGCCGAAATCATAGTGATAGCCGAGCGCGCTCGCCGCCTCGGCATTCCCGGCCGATGCCGCCATACCGTAGAACTCGGCCGCCGCCTTGTGATCCGTCGGCCCACCCAACCCGTTGGCCGACATGATCCCGAGCCCGTAGGCCGCATCCGGATCGCCATCGGCCGCGAGGTCCTCGAAGATCTCGCGCGCGCGCAGATAGTCACCGCGATCGTAGGCGGCCCAGCCATCCTCGCTGGTCGGCGCACTCAGGGTCTCCGAACCGGACGCATCGCCAGCTGCATTCTCGTCCGTCTGCGCCCGAAGCTCGCCCGAGGCGAAACCGAGAGCGAGCAGCGCCGGCAAAACCATCGCCAACAGAATCCACAGAATTGGCCGCCGGATCGGATAGACTGGACGCATGATGCGCATCGTTGCCGCCGTTCCCTCGTCTGTCGTTCGACCGGTCCCCCCGGTTCACAAAGCCGCACGCGACATTTCCGGCGTCGCGTCCCATTACTGCAAGCTCGCAGCTTCGAGAGCATAACGATGCCGGACGGACGCGAAACGCCGAAGGCCAGACTGGTCGGCGATCTGGGCGAAATCGGGGCGAGCCGCTGGAATGCGCTCGCCGGCAGCGCCAATCCGTTTCTGCGTTACGAGTTCCTGCATGCGCTCGAGGAATCCGGCTCGGTCGGCGGCGAGACCGGCTGGATCCCCCAGCATCTGGCGATCGAGGACGAGGAAGGCGCCCTGCTCGGCGCCGTCCCGCTCTATATCAAGGGCCATTCTTACGGCGAATACGTGTTCGATCATGGCTGGGCCGAAGCCTGGCAGCGCACCGGCCACGATTATTATCCGAAGCTGCTGGCCGCCGTGCCGTTCACGCCGGTGCCGGGGCCGCGCCTTCTGGTCGCAACCGGAGAAGGCGCGGAGCAGCGGCGGCTCGGTGTCGCCGAGACGTTGATCGCGGCGGCGCGGCAACTCGGCGTTTCCTCGCTGCATGTCAATTTCGTCGATGCGCCCGATATCGCGGCGCTCGAGGCGGCGGGCTATCTGATACGGCGCGGCTATCAGTTCCACTGGGACAATCGCGGCTATCGCAGCTTCGAGGATTTTCTCGGCACGCTCGCCTCGCGCAAGCGCAAGGCGATCCGCAAGGAGCGCCGCGCCGTCGCCGATCAGGGCATCGCGATCGAGCGTCTCACGGGCGACGATATCAAGCCGACGCATTGGGATATTTTCTACCGGCTCTATACCGGCACCAGCGACCGCAAATGGGGCTGGCCCTATCTGACGCGCGATTTCTTTCACCGGCTCGGCGCTGCGATGGCCGATCGGGTGATGCTGGTGCTGGCGTTTCGCGACGGCACGCCAGTCGGCGGCGCGCTCAACCTGATCGGCGCGGATGCACTCTATGGCCGCAACTGGGGCGGCGACGAGAGCATACCCTTCGTGCATTTCGAAGCCTGCTATTACCAGGCGATCGAGTTCGCGATCGAGCGCGGCATCGCGCGCGTCGAGGCCGGCGCACAGGGCGAACACAAGATCCAGCGCGGCTATCTGCCGATCGAGACCGCGAGCGCGCACTGGATCGCCGATCCGGGATTCCGGCACGCGGTCGCCGATTTCCTCGAGCGCGAAACCGCCAGCGTCCGGCGCGACATCGAGACCCTCAAAGGCTTCGGGCCGTATCGGGCGGACGACAGGAGCGCGAGTTAACCCCCGCCGCCCTTGCCGCGCGGCGCGACAGGGGCCAGCATCGCGATATTGATTCCAGCCGATGGAGAATCCCCTTGCCCCGCGACACGACCCCCTCGAGTGCCATTCTCGACCGTTCTGCGAGCCTCGATTCGATCGGGGCGGCACTCGACGAATTCGGTTTCGCCGTCATCGAACGCGCCGCCGACACGGCCACGATGGACCGGCTCCATGCCGATTTCGATCCCTATTTGGCGGCGGTCCCGCTCGGCAAAACCGACTTCGCCGGCTATCGCACGCGACGGATCAACAATCTGCTGGCGAAGTCGGCGGCCTGCGGCGAGCTCGCGATGCATCCCCTCGTGCTCGGGATCTGCGAGCGCGTGCTACTGCCTTACTGCGTGCGCTTTCATCTGCACGTCACGTCGCTGATCGAGCTGCAGCCCGGCGAGCGCGCACAGGGGCTGCATCGCGACGGCGCGATCTATCCGGTCCAATTCCCGTCGATCCCGATGACGCTCGCCAGCTTCTGGGCCTGCACGGACTTCACCGCCGAGAATGGCGGGACCAGCGTCGTGCCGGGCAGCCATCGCTGGGCGCACGATCGCGAACCGCGCGCCGAGGAGATCGTGCCGACGGTGATGCCGCGCGGCTCGGTCCTGCTTTATACGAGCAATCTCATTCACGGCAGCGGCGACAACCGTTCGAACGGTCCGCGGCGCGGCATGGCGCTGCATTACAATCTCGGCTGGCTGCGGCAGGAAGAGAACCAGTTTCTCTCGCTGCCGCCCGAGATTGCGCGCAATCTGCCGGAGCCATTGCAGCGCCTGGTCGGCTACGATTTCGGTGCGCCCTATCTCGGCTTTGTCGAGGCGGGCCACCCGCTGACGCTGTTGCGCGCGAGCACGCAAGCCGACATGGCGCGCACGAGCCCGGAAGCCGACGCACGAAACGCCGCGATCAAGCCGATCGTCGTCCGCGAAGGGTAAGCGGGCGCAACAACGCGGGCGCCGAATCCCGACCCAATTCCCGGACGCCGCGCGGTTTTTTCTAAAGCGTCGCCCCGCCTTTTGCGCGGGCGCATGGCGGAGCGGGTCGCGAGCGCCTATATCCCCACTTCCCTTATTTGTTCTTCGAGGTCGCGAGGATGATCCGGGTTCTCTGCTGGAACGCGCATCTCAGGCGGGCGCCGCTCGACGGGCTGCAGGCGTTGCTCGAGCAGGAACAGCCGCAGGCGATCGCGTTCCAGGAAGTCAGCGAGGCGATGCTGATCGACCTGCAGGCAACCGGGCGCTATCGCACCCATGTCGCGAAAGACCGGCGCTGGGCGGAAACGCCGGCTTATCTGATCGTCGGCGCCGAGACCGACGTGAGCGGCACCTTGTACGAGGTCAACGGCAGCGGTGACATTACGCGTTCGATCGTCGGCCGCATCTGCCGCTGGGCCGAATGTATCGAAACGCAGCTGGTGCGGATCGAGGCGCTCGATCTCGAAATCGTCAATCTGCATCTGACGACCGGCGTCGGCCCGATCGCCCGCGCGAACCAGCTTCGCGATCTGCTGCGACGCATATCGCCGGCGCGCCGCACCATCGTCTGCGGCGATTTCAACTGCTTCGGTTACGGGATTGGAAAAATCGTCGGACCGCTCTGCGCGTTCCGCGCCAAAGACTACGTACTCGACGAGCGCAACCTGATCGGCGCGGTCTTGCGCGATTACGGGTTGACGCCACTCGCCTTGCATCAGCCGACATTTCCGAAAGCGCGGCTCTATCTCGACCAGGTCGCGGTCACCGGCGATCTCGCCGGCGCCCATGCCCGCGTGCGCGACGAGACGTTCGGCTCCGACCACCGCCCGATCGTGATCGAGTTGGTGGGGTAGTTCTACTCCACCAGCGCCGGCAGCTTGGGCTTCTTCGCCGGCGGCAGAAGACTTAATCGTCGATACTCCTAATGCGCCCTTAACACTTGATAGGGAACATTTTCGGACTCCCAATCTCTAATTGAATCATAAATACCTGTTGAGACAAATTCCTCAATACCGAATATAGCTCGAAACTCCAATTCAATCTTCGATCGCCAAACTTGGTGCTCTTTTAGCTTACCAAAGCAATGCAATAATCCTATTCCTAGAATTTGAATTGCATCATGCCCATTGCAGAATACTGACAAGAGATGGTCGCGGGTAGGGCGGAAACTACTCCGAAGAAAGGCCTCGGAAGCGGCTCGTGCTTTCGGAGAGGAATTCCTAAGCACTGCTTCAATTAAAAGCCCATCATTACATTTAAAATCTTTCACGGAAATAAACTCAAAATCCAAATCCACAAACTTCAGCGCCCAGCCGTTGCGCCCTGACAACCATCTCAATGTGGCAATTGGCAAGCAGTTTTCTAAAACCAAATCTCGAATCCGGTTGGGCTCACCAAATGACTCCGAATATCGAGCAGGATCGCCCTTCGATTCCAAAACTTTAACAAAAGCTCTAGACATGAACATTGTCATGTCGAGATCATGATGGTCCGTATGTATTAGGGAATCGCAATCGTGCGAAACTCCGTCTACTGAATCATAATCGAGATCTACCAAGGCTAGAACGCCAGGGAAAGCGTCGCCTTCCAGAAATTTCAATGCCTCAATTGCGTTACCCTTTCCATAGCAAATTACGACGCTACAGGCACTCTCATCGATAAATTTCCCCAAAGTTTCGCTATCGTTTGACCCTTCCAATAGAAAAAAGCTGCCTTTGTGGTTCTGGCGTTCCATTCGGACTTGGGCGGCTATGTCCCAACCATCAATGTACTGTTCCATAGCAAGGCTCGCGCTACTCGACCGGAGCCAGCTCAACAGACAAATTATTATAACGTCGTCCTATCAACTGAGGGGAATGTGTAGCTAAAATCACATCAAAATCATTCAAACGAATAATTCGATCAATATCGTCCAAAAAGCTCTTCTGCCAGCTAACGTGGAGGGATAGCTCAGGCTCGTCTATTAGAATGAGAGAGTTTCTCTGCACCTCAAATAAGAGCTCAAATAGCAAGATTAACCGATGCTGCTCCCCTGACGACAGCTTATCCAACGGGATGTCGTCGTCTCTGTCTGAGATCAACCGGTATCCCGTCTTTCGTTCGATATTAATGCGTTTATTGAGGAAGCGTTCATTGACGAGTTCTTGAAACAAGCTAACTCGATTCAGAAGCAAATCAAAAACACGCAGCTTTTTTGATGTATCCTCGATGTATATCTCTAAGACTTTTGCAACATCCTTTTCAATATTGCCCACATGTATAGCGACTGATTCAAAGCTCGTATCAAGTATTCCAAGCTGCATAAGGTTCTTACGCTTGTCATCAAGATTATTTAGCTGCAGTTGGATTTCATTTTGTGAAAGCTTACCTTGCCCTCTGTTCTCGACGACGCGACGAGGAAACGTACGGTCCAATGTTTGAGACAAGTTGGCGCTCTCTGTAAGGGTGCCACGGATGATCTCAACGAGCTTTTCAGCTTTTTGGGTAACTGCAAGGCGTGAACGATCTCGACTTCTAACTCTGTGCTCATAAAACTCTGTCGACTCGCTTGCTTGACTAGCGAGATTCAACAATCTCTGTGTTTCAATGAGGTGGCATTCAGTCGAAGAAACAAGAGCTTGAAACTGCGGGGGCTCATTCGCCGCGCCAGACTTCGAGAAGGCCTCTGGCAGATGTGCCCCGTACTGCTCTAAGACATCGTCGATCGAGAGCTCTTCGCCTGTGTAGTCATCCGTCCAAGTATGAGGGCCGCTCCGGGAGAGGTTCGGAACGAAACGGTCAATCAAATCGTATCGATGAGCAGGAATAGCAGGTTGTTTCGGCGTCCATTTTTCGGTCGTCCCATTCGGGGCCCGATAACTAATTTCAATGTCGGCAATTTTCTGAATTTCATTTGAGCGCCGAAGTTTTATTGTGCGGGTAGTTTCATTTCTCTTAACGACAACCACTTCGCCACTGGTGAAACTGAAGGTTAGCGTTCTGAAAATTGTGTCCCTGAAAAGGGAGAATCGTTTGTTGAAAAACGCCTCTATGAGCTTAAGACAAACCGTCTTCCCCAACCCATTAGGGGCGAGAATAGCCGTAATATGATGCTCGATGTTGAGAGGAATTCGATGATTGAACTGATTAAATAGTCCAGTCACCTCGAACTCTCGTAGGCGCGTGGGCATCACTTCTCCTCCCAGTGGAACGGAGGGTATGCCGATGGGATTGAGATATGCAACTGTAAATTAACTTAGGCGGGACCGGAGTGTTAGCCATAATTGGTAGCAGAAGCGAGCTACATTGTGACTATATTGAGCAGAGCAACCCCGCTTAAAATCATTCAGTCTTCCTGCCCCACTTAGACGTCCACCCCTACTCCACCAGCGCCGGCAGCTTGGGCTTCTTCGCCGGCGGCAGGATGTTGCCGGGATAGAGGAAGGCGAGCTTGTCGCCGCTCTCGGCGAGATCGACCTGCACCAGCCCGCCGGCCTGGAGGCGGCCGAACAGCAGCTCTTCGGCGAGCGGCTTCTTTACATATTCCTGGATCATGCGGGCGAGCGGCCGCGCGCCGTAGAGCGGATCGAACCCGATCTTGGCGAGCCAGTCGCGCGCCTTCTGCGTCAGCTCGATTATCACCTGGCGGTCGGCAAGCTGCGCCTCGAGCTGGTGGATGAACTTGTCCACCACCTTCGCGACGATCTCGGGCGGCAGATTTTCGAAGCCGATGATCGCATCGAGCCGGTTGCGGAATTCGGGCGAGAACATGCGGTTGATCGCCTCGAGATCCTCGCCCTCGCGGCCCTCGCGCATGAAACCGATCGCGGACTTCGCCATCGCCTGCGCGCCGGCATTCGTCGTCATGATCAGGATCACGTTGCGGAAATCGACATTCTTGCCGTTATGGTCGGTCAGCTTGCCGTGGTCCATCACCTGCAGCAGCAGGTTGAACAGGTCCGGATGCGCCTTCTCGATCTCGTCGAGCAGCAGCACACAATGCGGATGCTGGTCGATCGCATCGGTCAGAAGCCCGCCCTGGTCGAAACCGACATAGCCCGGCGGCGCGCCGATCAGCCGCGAGACGGTGTGGCGCTCCATATATTCCGACATGTCGAAGCGCGTCAGCTCGATGCCGAGCGTGAGGGCGAGCTGGCGCGCGACCTCGGTCTTGCCGACACCCGTCGGGCCGGAGAAGAGATAGGCGCCGATCGGCTTTTCCGCCTCGCGCAGGCCGGCGCGCGCCAACTTGATCGCGCTGGCGAGCTGGTCGATCGCCTTGTCCTGGCCGTAGACCAGCGTCTTCAAATCGCGCTCGAGGTTCATCAGCACGGTCTTGTCGTCGCGCGACACCGATTTGGGCGGGATGCGCGCAATCTTGGCGACGACCGCCTCGACATCCTTGGCGCCGATCGTCTTCTTGCGCTTGCTCTCCGGCACGAGATTCTGCGAGGCGCCGACTTCGTCGATCACGTCGATCGCCTTGTCGGGCAGCTTGCGGTCGTTGATATAGCGCGCGGCAAGCTCGACCGCGGTGCGGATCGCCTCGGCCGTATAGCGCACGCGATGATGCTTTTCGTAATAAGGCTTGAGGCCGCGCAGGATCTTGACCGCATCCTCGATCGACGGTTCGTTCACGTCGATCTTCTGGAAGCGACGCACCAGCGCGCGGTCCTTCTCGAAATAGTTCCGGTATTCCTTGTAGGTGGTCGAGCCGATGCAGCGCAGCAGGCCGCTCTGCAAGGCGGGCTTCAGGATGTTCGAGGCATCCATCGCGCCGCCTGACGTCGCGCCGGCGCCGATCACCGTGTGGATCTCGTCGATGAACAGGATCGAGCCGTCATAGGCTTCGAGCTCGTTCATCACGGCCTTGAGCCGCTCCTCGAAATCGCCTCGATAGCGCGTGCCGGCGAGCAGCGCGCCGAGATCGAGCGCGAAGATCGTCGCGTCCTTGAGTACTTCCGGCACTTCCTCCTGGACGATGCGGCGCGCGAGACCTTCGGCGATCGCCGTCTTGCCGACGCCGGGATCGCCCACATAGAGCGGGTTGTTCTTGGTACGGCGGCAGAGCACCTGGATCGTGCGCTCGACTTCGGAATCGCGTCCGATCAGCGGATCGATCTTGCCCGCTTTCGCCTTCTCATTGAGATTGACGCAATAGGCATCGAGCGCTTCCGAACCGGTCTTCACGACTTTCTCGGATTGCGCTTCGGGATCGGCGCCGCTGATGCGCCGCGCTTCGCCGCGCGCCTTGGTCTTCGCGATGCCGTGGCTGAGATAATTGACCGCATCCAGCCGCGACATGTCCTGCTCCTGCAGGAAATAGACCGCATGGCTTTCGCGTTCGGAGAAGATCGCGACGAGAATATTCGCGCCGGTCACTTCCTCGCGGCCCGACGACTGCACATGGATCGCGGCGCGCTGGAGCACGCGCTGGAAACCGGCGGTCGGTTTCGGCTCGCGATCGTCCGGCGTCACCAGACCTTCGAGACCCTCGTCGACATACTCCGTCAGCTCGCGCCGCAGGCGATCGATGTCGACATTGCATGCGCGCAGAACCGCGACCGCATCCTGGTCTTCGGTAAGCGCCAGCAGCAGATGCTCGAGCGTCGCATATTCGTGTCGCCGGCCGCCGGCGAGTTCGAGTGCGCGATGGAGCGTCTGTTCGAGATTCGGGGACAGCATCCAAGTCTAATCCTTTTCCAGCGTGCATTGCAGCGGATGCTGGTGGCGCCGGGCGAAATCGATCACCTGGGTCACCTTAGTCTCCGCTACTTCGTAGGTATAGACGCCGCAGATCCCCACTCCGCGACGATGAACGTGCAACATGATCTGCGTTGCTTCATCCCGTGTCTTGTTGAAGAAGCGCTCGAGGACGTGAACGACGAATTCCATGGGCGTGTAGTCGTCGTTCAGCATCAGCACCTTGTACATCGAGGGCTTCTTCGTCTTGGGCTTGCTCTTGACCACCACGCCGGTTTCGGGCGCGTCGTCGTCCCTCGTGTTCCGCTCTGTCATGTGCTCCCAAGTCTTTGGAACCGGAAGGATTGAGTCGCCAAGCCGCCATGATATGGGATCGCTCGCGGCGCCGCAAAGACCCCCACCCCGCAAAATCCGTACGGACCACGCGGTTGTCGCCGGTTGCCGGCGTCGCACGCGACGCCTCATTCGCCGGCAGGACGATCGCGCACCGTGATCCAGAACGGCTTGATGGTGACATCGTCGCCCGCTTCCCCGGGACGGTCGCGGCGATCCGCGGGATCGACCCAGCGCGGCCGGTCGATCGGCAGTTCCGCTTCGTCGAGCGCCCAGAGCATCTGCCCGAAGGCGAGCGCCGAAATATCCTGCTTGCCGTTCAGCCAGCCGCCGGTCTCGACCACGCCGTCGATGCAGCCAGTCACCAGCCAGTAATAGTCGCGCGAGTTGAGCCGCAGATTATCGTCGCGGTGCTCGAAGAAACCGTCCGCCTCGAGCGCGGCGAGCAGCGCGCGGTAGCCGGTCGGATCCATCACCGTCTCGGATTTGTGCCAGCCCCAGGCGCTCTGCAGATCGTTGAAGCGGATGTTCGAGAAGCTGGCGCCGCCGGCGGCCGCGCGCACCTCGACGGCTGCACCGCCCGCGGCATTGCCGGTCAGTTCGTAGGTCCGCACCTGCCGCAGGAAGTCGGCGTTGTAGACGAAGCGCAGCCGGTCGGGCGCGCCCGCGCTGCAGGCGGCGACGATGTCATCGCCCTGTGCGTAGGAGAACCACTGGGCGCGCCGGGCCAGCGGATTGTCGATGTCGCCGCCGTAGGTGCAGGCCGCGAGCAGGCCGGCCGCGGCAAAAATGGCGCCGAGACGGCGGCCAGCCGAAAAAATTATGGCGAGCCTGCCGAGGGTAGGGCGCCACAAGATGCGGTGGTTGGGCATGGGATGGAGAGTCATATCATGGGCCTGGGTGGTAGGACGATCCTTGCACGGGCTAATCCGATCCCTCAAGAAGCAACCAGAAACTGGACAAGAATCGTTATTTTTCATACTCTAACCGAATCGGCACATCATCAGGGGAATCGGGAGGGGGAGTTCCAGTCTATGCGGTCTTGCCGATTGGCCGTCCGGCCGTTTTTCGGGCCGGGCGTGATTTTCCGATTTCTGACCATCGCGGTTCTGGCGCTCCTGATTGCCGGGCCGTTGACCGCGCCTGCCGCCCAGGCCCGGACCTATGCCGATATCATCGTCGACGCCGTGACCGGCGAAGTGCTGCGCAGCCGCAGCCCGGACGCCCAGATCTATCCGGCGTCCCTCACCAAGATGATGACGCTCTATTTGCTTTTCGAGGCCCTGCAGAATGGGCAGATCGCGATCGATTCGACGCTGACCGCCAGCAGCCATGCCGCCAGCCAGCCGGCGACCAACCTGGCGCTGCAGAAGGGCGCGACCCTGACGGTCGAGCAGGCGATCTACGCGCTGGTGATTCGGTCGGCCAACGATGTGGCGATGGTCGTCGCCGAAGAGCTCGGCGGCAACGAGGCTGATTTCGCGCGGCTGATGACCGAGCGGGCCCGCCAGCTCGGCATGAACAACACGGTTTTCCGCAATCCGCACGGGCTGCCGAACAAGGCCCAGGTCACCACGGCGCAGGATATGGCGACGCTGGCCCGGGCGCTGATGTTCGATTTCCCGGGCTTCTATCATTATTTTTCGACAACCAGCTTCACCTATAACGGCGTCACCTACAAAAGCCATAACCGGCTGATGCAGCGTTACGCCGGCGCCGACGGTCTCAAGACCGGCTATATCCGCGCATCGGGTTTCAACCTTGCCTTCTCCGCCGTCCGCGACGGCCGCCGCCTGATCGGCATCGTGATCGGCGGCCAGAGCGCCGCCTCGCGCGACGACCAGATGGCGAACCTGATGGACGAGGCCTTCGCCCGCGCCGGCCCCGTGCTGATGGCCGCCGCCCCGCCCCCGCCGCCCAAGCCGGGCAGCGATATGGTCGGCTTCGCCCTCGCAACGGCCGGCTACACTTTGCCGACGGTGCCGCTGCCTTCCGGCGATCCGACGGATCTCACCATTGCCGATCTCGCCGCCGGCACGATTCCGGCCGCCGCTATTCCCGCAGGCGCGCTGGGCCAGGGCGATTTCGGCAGCGAGGCGGTTGCCGCGGCACTGCCCATCCCGGAACCGGCCGAACCGCTCTCCGGCGTCTGGGGTGTCCAGGTGGGTGCCTTCAGCAAGTTCGCCGCCGCGCATAACGCCGCGCTCTACGCGAGCCAGCGCGCGCCGAACGAACTGCAGAACGCACGGGTCCAGATCGAAGAGATCAAGAACGAGCTCGGCACGATCTATCGCGCACGTCTGATCGGCCTCGACGAGCAGACCGCCCATACCGCCTGCACGCAGCTTCGCGCGGTCGACCAGCCCTGCATCGTGCTGAAGTCCGGCGCGATCGTGGCGATGAACCCGATCTACTAACCGGGTACAACGCGACGGCCGCATCGCGCGGCAGTTCATCCTCTCGAACGAACGACGCTCAGACCGGCGCGGCTCTGCCGGGCACGCGCTCGGCGACGACCGCGACCCGCATGTGTTGCCGCGCCCGGTTCGACCGGGCAAGCGACCGAGAAAGATCACGGCCCGGCATGGACGCATCCGAAATCGAGGCACCGCCTCACCACGGCCTCCTTGCGAAGGGCCGCTGGCCGGTCCTGCTGCTGATCTGCGGCGGCATCTGGCTCCATGCGGCGGACACCACCGTGGTCGCGACCATCATGCCCGATGCCGTCACCGAGCTGGGCGGGCTTGCCTGGGTCGCATGGGCGTGGATGCTGGAGCTGGTCGGTGCCATCGTCGCCGCCGCGGCGTGCGGATTTCTCGCAGCCCGTTACGGCACCGGCCGCATGACCGGGCTCGCAGCCGGCGGTTTTGCGATCGGCTGCATGGTGACGGCCCTCTCCTGGGACATGGGCGGGTTTCTCGCCGGCCGGCTGCTGCAAGGCATCGGCGGCGGCGCGATGGTGGCGCTCTGCCATATCGGGGTCGCTGCCTGTTTCCCCGAGCGGCTGTGGATACGGGCCTATGCGATGGTCGCCATTGTGTGGGGTACCTCGGCGCTGATCGGACCGCTGGTCGGCGGGTTCTTCGCCGAGATCGGATTCTGGCGGGGCGCCTTCTGGGCGTTCGCGGCGCAGGCCCTCCTCATCGTCATTGCGGCACCGGCGTTGCTCCGCCGCGCGACGGCGCATGTCGATCGCAACGCAAGCGGCGTCCCGGTGCGCTCGCTGCTGTTCCTGGTGCCCGCCGTTCTGGTCATCGGCCTCGGCGGCGTGGTCGAGATCTGGTGGGTGTCGCTGCTCGCCGTCCTTCTGGGAATCGCATTGCTGGCCGCCTGCCTGATCGCCGATCGGCGCGGACCCGTTTCGCTGCTGCCGCGCGAATCGCTGGGCGTTCCCCGGGTGTCCGCGGGATTGCTGATGGCGTTCCTGCTGCCACTGTCGGCGATCTCGTTCTCGACCTACGGGCCGCTGCTGCTGCAGCGCCTGCACGGGCTGTCGCCGTTGCAATTCGGCTATCTCGCGGCCCTGGAGTCGGTCGCCTGGTCGCTCACGGCGCTGTTCATCGCACGATGGCCGCTCGTCGACGAACAACGATGCATCCGGGTCGGCGGTTTCATCGTCGTCGCCGCGATCGGACTGTTCGCCTATGCGATGCCGCGCGGATCGACCGGCCTCGTTGTGGTGGCGGCGCTCATGCAGGGCGGCGGGTTTGGCCTGTGCTGGGCCTATGTGACGCGGCGCGTGGTGGCGGCGGCGCTTCCGGTCGATCGCGAGCGGGCGGCGGGCGCGCTGCCGACGGTGCAGATGCTGGGCTACGCGGTGGGCGCCGCAGCGGCCGGCATCGTTGCCAACGGCCTGGGCTTTGCCTCGACCGGCCGTGGCGGCGACGCCGACCGGATCATCACGGAGAATGTGGCCGTCTGGGTTTTCCTCGCGTTCATACCGCTCGGGCTCGGCGGCATCGCCGCCGCCTGGCGACTGTCGCGCCCCTGAGCGGCGCCCCTGAGCGGCGGCCTCGGGCTCAGTGCCCGGCGCCGGGTGCGAACGTGACGCCGCTCTCCGTCAGTTGCGCGACAAGCGCTTCCTGCAGCCGCTTCAGCCCGTCCGCATCGCGCGCCTCGCAGCGGGCAACCAGAACCGCCTGCGTGTTCGATGCACGCAGCAGCCACCAGCCATCCGCCGTACGCACGCGCACGCCATCGACATCGGAAACATCGGCGCCCGATGCGGCGAGCCGGGCTGCGACTTCGGCGACGACCGGAACCTTGCGTGCCTCGTCGCAGGGGATGCGCAGTTCGGGCGTGTTGACGACCGACGGCAACGCATCGCGCATCGCGGCAAGACTGGTCGAACCGGACGCGAGGATCGACAGCAGCCGGATCGCCGCGTAAAGCGCATCGTCGAAGCCGAGATAGCCGTCGCCATAGAAGATGTGGCCGCTCATCTCGCCGGCGAGCGGCGCGCCGGTCTCGGCCATCTTCGCCTTGATCAGCGAATGGCCGGTCTTCCACATCAGCGGCTTGCCGCCGAGCCGCGCGATCTCGTCGAACAACACCTGGCTTGCCTTCACGTCGGCGATGACGGTTTCGCCCGGGCGCCGCGCGAGCAGCTCGCGCGCGAGAATGACCATGAGCTGATCGCCCCACAGGATGCGGCCCTCGCCGTCGACGACGCCGATACGATCGCCGTCGCCGTCGAAGGCGATGCCGGCATCGCATTTCTCGCGCCGCACGGTCTCGATCAGGTCGGCGAGATTCTCCGGCACGGTCGGATCGGGATGATGGTTCGGGAAGGTCGCGTCAATATCCTCGTACAGCAGGATGTGGCGCCCCGGCAGGCGTTTCGTCACGCGCGCCATCGCCTCGCCCGCAGCACCATTGCCGGCATCCCAGGCGATCGTCAGATCGCGGCCGGGCCGGAAATCCTGCACCATCCGGTTCACATAGTCGGTGAGGAGATCGCGCATCTCGACCTTGCCGCGCGCCTCCTCGCACCAGGCGCCGTCGCCTGCGATGGTCCCCAGCCGCCGGATGTCTTCGCCGAAGAACGGCTTTTTTCCGAGCATGAACTTGAAGCCGTTCATGTCGGGCGGGTTGTGCGATCCGGTCACCATGATGCCGCCGCCGGCACCGAGCGTGGCGGTCGCGAAATAGAGCATCGGCGTTGGCCCCAGTCCGAGGCGCCACACTTCGATACCGCACGCCATCAGGCCCTTGACCAGCGCCGCCTCGAGCAGCGGGCTCGAGGCGCGGCCGTCGCGCGCGACGCAGGCCGTCGTCGCACCCGCCTCGCGCAGGATCGTGCCAAAGGCGCGGCCGATCGCCCAGGCGTCGCGCTGTACAAGATTGTCGTCGACCGTGCCGCGGATATCGTATTCGCGCAGGATCGTCGGATCGAAGCGATGCGCCTCGCTCATGCGCCCGTCGTCCGCGGCGATGTCTGCGCTGCCGGCTGCATGGGACGGCCGAGGCTGCTGTAGATGAAGCCCGCCGCCGCCATGCCGGCCGGATCGTAGATGTTGCGCAGATCGACGACGACCGGCCTGCGCATCTGCGATTTCATCCGGCCGAGATTGAGGGCGCGAAACTCGTTCCATTCGGTGAGCACGACCAGCGCGTCGGCGCCGTCCATCGCGGCATAGGCGTCCGCGCAATATTCGAGATCGGGCAACAACTTGCGCGCCTCGTCCATGCCCTCGGGATCGAACGCGCGGATGCGCGCGCCCTGGGCAATCAATGTCGGCAGGATCGCGAGGCTCGGCGCATCGCGCATGTCGTCGGTGTTCGGCTTGAAGGTGAGGCCGAGCACCCCGATCGTCTTGCCGTCGACCGTACCGCCGCAGGCCGCGGCGATGCGACCGGCCATGGTTTCCTTCCGCGCGTCGTTGACGGCGACCACGGTTTCGATGATGCGCAAGGGCGCGCCGGATTTCTGCGCCGTGCGTACGAGAGCCAGCGTGTCCTTCGGGAAACAGGAGCCGCCATAGCCCGGTCCCGGATGCAGGAACTTGCGCCCGATCCGCCCGTCGAGACCCATGCCGCGCGCCACGTCGTGTACGTCGGCGCCGACCTGCTCGCAGAGATCGGCAATCTCGTTGATGAAGGTAATCTTGGTCGCAAGGAAGCTGTTGGCCGCATATTTGATCAGCTCGGCCGTCTCGAGGCCGGTGAAGACGATCGGCGTCTCGATCAGATAGAGCGGACGATAGAGCGCGCGCATCGTCTCTCGCGCACGATCTGTCTCGGCCCCGATCACGATCCGGTCGGGCCGCATGAAGTCGTTGATCGCCGACCCTTCGCGCAGGAATTCGGGGTTGGAGACGACGTCGAATTCCGCATCGGGTCTCGTTTCGCGCACGATGCGCGCAACCTCGCGGCCGGTGCCGACCGGCACCGTCGATTTCGTCACGATGACCGTATAACCGTCGAGCGCGGCCGCGATCTCGCGCGCCGCGTCGTAGACAAAGGAAAGATCGGCATGGCCGTCGCCCCGCCGGCTCGGCGTGCCGACCGCGATGAAGACCGCATCGGCCTTCGCAACCGCCGTCGGGAGGTCTGCCGAAAAGCTGATCCGTCCCGCCTTTACATTGTTCGCGACCATCTGATCGAGGCCGGGTTCGAAGATCGGCATGAGGCCGTCGCGCAGCGCGGCGATTCGACTCGCATCCTTGTCGATGCATTCGACATCGACACCGAATTCGGAGAAGCAGGCGCCGGAGACGAGGCCGACATAGCCCGCGCCGATCATCGCGATGCGCATCGCAGGCGTCCTTTCAGTCGATCGAGAGGCGGCCGATAACCGCGCCGATACGGGCGCCGATCTCGGGATGACGCAGGGCGTAGGCGATGTTCGCCTCGACGAATCCGGCCTTGTCGCCGCAATCGTAGCGCGTGCCTTCGAAGCGGTAGCCGTGGAACGGCGCCTCGCCGATCATGCCGGCAAGCGCATCGGTAAGCTGGATTTCGTTGCCGGCGCCGCGCTGATGGCGCGCCAGCAGCGCGAAGACGCGCGGCTGCAGGATGTAGCGGCCGATCACCGCCAGCCGCGAGGGTGCGCGCGCCGGATCAGGTTTTTCGATCAGCCCCCTCACCTCGACCAGGCGCCCGTCTTCCTTGCCAGGCGAGAGCACGCCGTAGCGGTTGGTATGTTCCTGCGCGACTTCCATGACCGCAATCATGTTGCCGCCGACGCGCTCATGCGCATCGATCATCTGTTTGAGACATCCGGGCTCGGCCAGGATTAAATCGTCGGGCAGCAGCACCGCGACCGGCTCGTCGCCCGCCAGCGCATGCGCGCACCAGACCGCGTGACCGAGGCCGAGCGGCTCCCGCTGGCGGACATAGGTGATGCGGCCCGGTTCATAATCGAGCGCCGCAAGTTCTGCGCGCTGCTTTTCCTTGCCGCGATCGGCAAGCTCGCGCTCGAGTTCGGGCGCGCGATCGAAATGGTCCTCGATCGCGCTCTTGCCGCGTCCCGTCACGAAAATGAAATCCTCGATGCCGGCCGCGCGCGCCTCCTCGACCGCATATTGGATCAGCGGCTTGTCGACGACCGGCAGCATTTCTTTGGGTACCGCCTTGGTCGCCGGAAGAAAACGCACGCCGAGCCCGCCGACGGGGAAGATCGCCTTGCGCACGCGCTGTTTCATGGAAACCCACCGAAAGTCAGTTCAGATGTCGTGCGGCCGGGCGCCGCCGATCGGCAGGCGTCTTGTGCCACGGTGTCGAGTTAAGGTGCAACCGACACCAGGGGTCGACGGTTCCATGTCAGCGGCCCGTCAAAAGATCGCGGGCTTCGTTGATTCTGGCTGCAAACCAGGCCGAACCGCCCTGGTCGGGGTGAAATTTCAACATCAGGCGATGGTGGGCCGCCTTGATTTCCGCCTCGTCCGCGCCCGGTTCGAGACCGAGGATGCGATAGGCCTCTTCCCGCGTCATGGAAGACCCGCCGCCCGTGCCATCGGCGCCGGTATCGCCATCGGCACCGGCCTGGTCCCGCCATTCGGGCCCGTGCTCGCGGTCGAGATAGGCGGCGAGCACCTGGGCCGAAGCCGGGTCGTCGCGACATTCAGCAAACAATGACAACAATGCCGGGAGATCGAGATCCGACAGCATGCGGCCGCGATAGGCGCCCTCGCGCACGGAACCGTCCAGCGCGCCGCTGTCGTGATCGAGCGTCACGCTGAAAAACCGCGTGTCGAGCGACGAGGTCTGGCCTTCCCGCGGCGTACCGCCGAACGTGCCGGCGCTCGCGGCCCGTCGCCGCGCGCGCATCCGGGCGAAGATCGGCAGCGCCATCGCCGCCAGCATCATTACGATCCCGAGGCGTCCGCCGACCGCCAGCGCGATCACGCCGACGATCCCGAGCGCAATCGCCAGGATCTTGACGCCGACGACGAGCTTCGCCGGGTCCGCGCGCACGAACGCGCGCAATCCGAACAGGACGAGCACCAGCAGCAGGACACCGATGAAGAAATAGGCGATCGCCATTGCGAGTCCGATCAGCCCTTGGACGCGAGCTGCTCGAGCAGCAGGCGCGCCGGCCGGCCGGATTTGCGCGAATAGTCGACCAGCGCCTTGCGCCCGCCCGCGGCAAAGACCGCGACCGCCGCCAGCAGGTCGCGCAATTGCTGCGCGCTCGCGGCATCGAAAGGGCAATAGGCGCCGCGCGTCAGATGCGAGATCTGTTTGAATGCCATCGCGGCGTTCGGCTCGCCGCCTTCGTGGAAGATGAAACAGGGGACGCCGAGCAGGCCGAGTTCGCCGGCGGTGTGGCAGAGCGCATCGATATCCTCTTCCATGCAGTCGCCGACGAACACCAGCGCGTCGACCTTGCCCTTCTTCGCCTGGTCGCGCGCGTGGCGCAGCACCTTGCCGATCTGCGTGCGGCCGCCGACGCAGAACACCTGCCGCATCTCGGCCAGCAGCGCGTCGGCCGTGTGATGCCAGGATGCTGCGTGGAACTCGCCGAAGCTGCGATAGAAGACGAGCTGGATATCGAGCCCGCCAAGCTGCGCGGTCTCGACGAACATCTGGCTCTGGATATGGCTCGCTGTGTCCCAGCGCGGCTGGCGGCTGGCGGTTGCGTCCATGGCAAATATCAGCCGGCCGCGCCGGCCGCCGGTGACCGGTGCCGGGGTCGCTGCGAGCTGCTCGAGGAACGTCGCGACATTCTTGTCGCCGCTTTTGGTCGGGACTTTGCCGCCCGTCTTGGCCATCGACACTCCGCCCCGGGGGACAGCCGGGATCAGCCTCTAATCTGGGCGCTTCGGCGGGCGGGTTCCACCCCGCCGGCCGGCTTCGTTCCTGAATCGGGAAGCCCGATCGCGTCAAGCAGGCCGCGCACCTCCTGCCGGGCCGCCAGATGCGAGAGGGTCAGTGAAACGCCGGCCCCCTTCTGCCGCAGGTCGAACAGGGTCAGCCCGCGAGCGAACAGCTCGCGGAAGATCACCCGCTCGGAGAAGCCGGGCGCCAGGCGGAACCCGATCCGCTTCGACAACTCGTCGAGCAGCTTGCCCATGCGCCGCTTGTTCCGCGCGTCCAGATGGGAGAGCCGGTTGCGCATCACGATCCAGTCGATCGAACCGCCATCGGCAAGCGCGCGCGCCTTTTTCTGTTCCCAGACCATTTCGGCATAGATCGAGGGACCGAGGATCTTTTTGCCTTCGGCGTCGAACCGCGCGAGCAGATCGAGGTCGAGCAGGCTGTCATTGAGCGGCGTCACCAGCGTGTCGGCGCGCGCATGGCCGAGCCGCGAGAGGTGACTGTCGCTGCCGGGCGTATCGATCACCACGAAATCATTGTCGGCGAGCTCGGCCATGGTCGCGGCAAACCGCTCGGCCTCTTCCCTGCGCGCGGCAAGCACCGAATCGAGCGTGCTGCGCTGGAGCCTGCGATGCGTTGCCAGCGGCAGATCGAGCTCGGCGGCCGCCGCGCTGCGGTTTTCGACATAGCGCGAGAGCGTGCCCTGCCGTGCATCCAGGTCGAGGCTGCCGACCCGCCAGCCGTCGCGCAGCAACGCGACGATCACATGCATCGTCGTAGTCGACTTGCCCGATCCGCCCTTCTCGTTCCCGAGTACGACGACGTGCGGCCGGCGGCGCAGAGGCTTCTGACGCAAGGCCGAAGGCGCGGGTGTCACGCCGGGCGGATCCAGACCGCCGTGTCATGGAAAACGGCGCCGCCACGCGGCGGGCCCGCATCGGCACTGGTCAATGCGTTGACGCCGATGCCGCCTTCGAATGCATCGTTCGGCCAGACGCTTTCGATGATGACGACGCCGGGTTGCAGCCCATCGAACAGACGGGCATGCACGACGATGTCGCCGCGCTGGTTGCCGACGCGGACCCGCGCATCGGCGGCGATGCCGAGCCGGGCGCAATCGTCGGGATGGATCATCGCCGTCGGCCGACCCTCGCGAGCGCGCGAGCCCGGAGTCTCGGTGAAGCTCGTATTGAGGAATTGCCGCGCCGGCGCCGTCACCAGCCGGAACGGATGCTCGTCGTTCGCAAGCTCGATCAGGTCGACCTGGTCGGGCAGGGGCGACATGCGCTCATGGTCGAGGCCCATCGCCTTCCAGTCCGCCCTGAAGCGGAACTTGCCGTCCTCATGGCCGAACCCGTCGAGATAATGCGCCTGCTCGAAGGGCAACGCGCAGTCGATCCAGCGCCCCTGATAAAACTCGGATGTGGGTGGCAGGTCCGAGACCTTGAGCGTTTCCTCGATCAGCTCCCATTCCGTCATCGAGAAGCTCGGATGATCGACGCCGAGCCGTTTCGCGAGCTCGCAGATCACGTAATGGTTCGGTCGCGCCTCCGCGAAGGGTTCGACGATCTTGCGCGCAAGCTGCAGATGGGTGTGACCGCTCGACGTATAGATATCGTCATGCTCGAGGAAGGTGGTCGCGGGCAGTACGATGTCGGCCATTTTCGCGGTGTCGGTCATGAACTGTTCGTGCACGCAGACGAACAGATCGTCGCGCAGAAAGCCCTGCCGCACCTTGTTGCTTTCCGGACAGACGACGGCCGGGTTGGTGTTCTGGATCAGCATCGCCGTGACCGGCGGCCCGTCGCCCAAATCCTGCCTGTCGCCGGTCAGGACCGGACCGATGCGCGACTGATCCATGATACGGATGGAGGGATCGATCAGCGCATGGCCTTCGATTACGCTGCGATTCAAATGATAGATCGCCGTATTGGCATAGAGCGCGCCGCCGCCCTTGACCTGCCACGCCCCGGTCACGGCGGGGAGGCACGCAACCGCATGCATCTGTGCTGCGCCATTGCGCGAACGGCTGAAGCCGTATCCGACGCGGATGAAGCTGCGCTTGGTCGAACCGTAGAGCCGTGCGAACTCGCGGATCTGCTGCGCCGGCACACCGGAGATTACTTCCGCCCATTCCGGCGTGCGCGCGCTCACATGCTGGCGAAGGTCGGCCGGCGCGTCGGTATATTTCGCCATGTATTCGAGGTCGGCCATGCCTTCGGCAAACAGCACGTTCATCATCGCGCAGGCGACCGCGGCATCGGTGCCGGGTTTCGGCATGATGTGAATGTCGGCGGCCTCGGCCGTGCCGGTGCGATAGGGATCGACGACGACCAGCTTCGTGCCGCGCGCCTTCCGTGCCCGGCTGATATGGGTCATCACATTGACCTGGGTCGCGACCGGGTTGCCGCCCCACACCACGATCAAATCGGATTCGACCATCTCGCGCGGATCGAGCCCGCGCCGCGAACCGGTCGCGGCGATCCAGCCGGAATCGGCCAGCGTGGTGCAGATCGTTTGCTTGTAGCGCGAGTAACGCTTGGCATGGCGCAGACGCTCGATGCCATCGCGCTGCACATAGCCCATCGTGCCGGCATAAAAATACGGCCAGACCGTTTCGGATCCGAGTTTGGCTTCGGCCCTGATGAACGCCTCGGCTACCGTATCCAGCGCCTGGTCCCAGCTAATCTCGCGATAGGCGGACCGCCCCTCGCCCTTGGCACCGATGCGCTGCAACGGCATGCCGAGCCGATCGGGATGATGCTGGCGGTCGGCATAGCGCGCGACCTTCGCGCAGATGACCCCGGCCGTGTAGCTGTTGTCCGACGCGCCGCGCACCCGTCCGATGCGATCGGGCGCGAGACGTTCGACCTCCAGCGCGCAGGTGCTGGGGCAATCATGCGGGCATACCGAATGGGCGATGTCGAGCGGCATGGATTCGCCACGGCTGTTGCTGTCCGCCGACTGTACCGCGCCATCGCCTTGGCCTCAACGCAGGCCTGACCTGCCCGAATCGGGCTGGCGCGCTCGCAGGGAACCGGCTAGGCAGGATCGGCTGGCACAGAAAGCGGCGGACCGCGCGTATGGGGGCGATGGAGGTCAAGGACGGGCTCAGATTCGCGCCGGGCCGTGCCGTCATTTTCATGCTGGCCGCGGTATTCTGTCTTGCCGTTCTCGATGCCGGCGTCAAATGGCTGACCGCCGACTATCCGATCCCGCAGATTGGGTTCCTGCGTTACTGCATCGGGCTTTGCTTCGCGATCGCGCTGGCGTTGCGCTTCGGCGGCGTGACGACATTGCGGACCCGGCGCCTCGGCGGCCATGCGCTGCGCTCGATCCTCAACCTCATCACGATGATCACCTTCTATTACGCGCTGCGACTGATGCCGCTGGCGGATGCGGTGGCCGTCGGCTTCGCCGCCCCATTGTTCATGACCGTCCTGTCGGTGCCGCTGCTGCGCGAGCGCGTCGGGCCGCGGCGCTGGGCTGCGATCGTCGTCGGATTTTTCGGCGTGCTGCTGATCGCGGGACCGGGCAGCGGGCCCGACGGCATCGCGATCGGCTGGGGCGCGGGGCTCGCCCTTCTCTCCGCCTTCACCTATGCGCTGACGCTGATCACCTCGCGCCAGCTCAGCCGCACCGAAATGAGTCACACGATCCTGTTCTACTATTCGATCGGCGTCATCGTGGTGATGGGTGCGACCCTCCCGTTCAACTGGGTCACGCCGGAATGGGAGGATGTCTGGGTCATCGTGCTGGTCGGCATTTCGGGCAGCGTCGGCCAATATTGCCTCAACCAGGCGTTCCGCTATGGCGAGGTCTCGTTCATCGCGCCGCTCGAATACACATCGCTGATCTGGGCCGGCCTGTTCGGCATCATGTTCTGGGGCGACATCCCGACCTGGCCGGTCCTGGCCGGCGCGGCGATCGTCGTGCTCGCCAACATGTATGTGGTGCGGCGCGAAGCCGCGATCCGGCGCGCGGCATCCAAATGAACGCTCAGTCGGCCAGCGGCTCGCTGCAATATTCGCCGGTCAAGGCGATGACCTACATGTTCATCGCGGTATCGAGCTTCGTGCTGGTCGATACCTCGGCCAAATGGCTGACCGCGAGCTATTCGATCGTACAGATCCTGTTCTTCGGCCGCATGCTCGGCCCGCTCTTCGCGATCTTTCTCGCCTACCGGCAGGGCGCGGGCCTGTCCGCGATCAGGACGCGCCGCCCCTTCATGCATGCGATCCGAACCCTGCTCGCGCTGGCCGCGATCGGTACCTATTTCTATGCGCTGAAAACCCTGTCACTCGCCGAGACGATCTCGATCGGATTTTCGGCGCCTTTGTTCATGGCGATCCTGTCGATCCCGATGCTCGGGGAAAAAGTCGGGCCGCGCCGCTGGGCTGCGATCCTGGTCGGACTGGTCGGCGTCGTGGTCATCCTGCGCCCCGGCATGTTGCCGATCAGCATCGGCGCCATCTCGGCACTGGCCTCGGGCATTCTCTATGCGCTGTCGTTCATCCTGGCGCGCCGCATGAGCGCGACCGAGGGTCTGCCGAGCCTGATGTTCTGGTTCAGCTCGATCGGCCTTGTCGCGACGACCATGGTGCTGCCGTTCGAATGGATCACGCCGGACTGGAAAGACGTGCTGCCGTTTGCCGTCGTTGCCGTGATGACGACGCTCGCGCAGTTCTGCATCACACAGGCTTTCCGCTATGGCGAAGTGTCGCTGCTGGCGCCGCTCGAATACACGGCGCTGGTCTGGGGCGTCCTCTATGGCTGGCTGATCTGGGGCGACCTCCCAGATATCTGGGTATTCGTCGGTGCCGGCATCATGATCGCGTCGGGCGTCTATCTCGTGCATCGCGAGCACCGCCTCGGCAAACGCCAGGCGCCCATCGCCAAGACGCCGACCGACGTATGATCGCGCCCGCTGCGCCCGGCGGCTCCGCCATGTCGCGGCCGATCAAGGCGGCGGTGCTGATGATCCTTGCGGTCTTCTGCTTTTCCATATTGAACGCCGCCGTGAAGGGGCTCGAGGAAGAGTACTCGATCGTCCAGATCATCGTCTTTGCGCGCTTTCTGATGCCGATGCTCGCCGTGTGGATGGCGCTGCGCATGGGCGGGCTCGATATCCTTCGTACCAAACGGCCCGCGGCACATATCCTGCGCGGTACGGTCGCGCTCATATCCATGTCGACCTTCGTCTATGCGCTCGGTCACATGACCGTCTCGAAGGCGATCACGCTCAACTTCGCCGCACCGCTGTTCGTTGCCGTCCTGGCAATCTTTTTTCTCGGCGAGAAAGTCGGACCGCGCCGCTGGGCGGCGATCATCGTCGGTTTCGTCGGGGTCATCGTGATCGTCCGGCCGGATGACGGCCAGATCGATACAGCGGCGCTGGTCGCCGTCGCATCGGCGGTCTTTTACGGCGCCACGGTCATCACCACCCGGCGGCTTGCTCTGACCGAACACAGCGCGACGATGTTGTTTTATTTCGGGGTGATCGTTTCTTTCGTTCCCGCGCTGGCGCTGCCCTGGTTCTGGATCACGCCGACCGGCGATGCAATCTGGCTGTTCGCGCTGATAGCAATCATGGGCACGCTCGCCTGGTATCTGATGGCCGAAGCCTATCGCTTCGGCGAAGCGACGGTGATCATACCGCTCGACTACACGCATCTGCTCTGGGCGATGATGTTCGACTGGGTGATCTGGGCGACGATTCCGGCCTGGTCGACCTTCGCCGGCGGCGCGCTTATTCTCGGCGCCAACCTGTTCATTCTCTGGCGCGAGGCGCGGCTCGGACGCACCAGACCGGGGCCGGAGCGGCCATGAGCGGCGATACGGCGGCGATCGATTGCCTGGTGATCGGGGCCGGCGTAATCGGCCTCGCCATCGCCCGCGTCCTCGCGCTCGCCGGCCGGGATGTGATCGTCGTCGAACGGCACGATGCGATCGGGACCGAAACCAGCGCCCGCAACAGCGAGGTGATCCATGCCGGGATCTATTACGAGACCGGCAGCCTGAAGGCGCGGCTGTGTGTCGACGGCAAAGCCCGTCTTTATGAATACTGTCGCGCGCATGGCATCGCGTATCGCAATTGCGGCAAGCTGATCGTTGCAGCCGATGCGGCACAGATGCCGGCGCTCGAGGCGATCGCCGCAAGGGCCAAGGCCAACGGCGTCGAGGATCTCGCCATTCTCGACGGGCCGGCGATGCGCAGGCTGGAACCGGCCCTGCACGGGGCAGCGGCGATCCATTCGCCGTCGACCGGTATCGTCGACAGTCACGGGTTCATGCTCGCATTGCAGGGCGACGCCGAAGCGGACGGCGCGACCATCGCCTTCAATACGCCGTTCGAGCGGGCGACGGTAACGCCCGAGGGCTTCACCGTCGATTGCGGCGGCGCCGAGCCGATGCGGCTTCAGGCACGCAACCTCGTCAACGCGGCCGGTCTCGGCGCTCAGGCAGTGGCGGGCGCGATCGAAGGGCTGGCCCCCGCCGCGGTTCCGCTTCGCCGCATCGCCAAAGGCAATTACTTCCTGCTGCAAGGCAAGGCGCCCTTCTCGCGGCTGATCTATCCGGTCCCCGAGGCGGCCGGGCTTGGCGTCCATCTCACGCTCGACCTCGACGGCCGGGCCCGCTTCGGCCCCGATGTCGAATGGGTCGAGACCCTCGACTATGAAGTGAACCCGGCCCGCGGCGAGAGCTTCTACGGGGCGATCCGCCGCTACTGGCCGGACCTCGCCGACGGCGCGTTGCTGCCCGGCTATTCCGGCATCCGGACCAAACTGCACGGGCCAGGCGAGCCGGCTGCCGATTTCCGCATCGACGGACCAGAGGCGCATGGCGTTGCCGGGCTGGTCAATCTCTTCGGTATCGAATCGCCGGGGCTCACCAGCGCACTTGCCATCGCCGAGGTAGTTCGTGACAAACTCGCCGCGCCGACATGAAGTCGCACCGACGTGATAGGGCGTTACCCGCAAGACCGCCGCAATAGGGAGAACCATCGATGGCTGCCATGACCAACCGCGACGATGTGCTGCAAAATTGCCGGCCGCCCTCCGAGGCGCCGTTTCCACGCGAGGAGTATCGCAGCCGCCTCGAGCGCGTGCGCGCGCGGATGGCCAAGAACAAGATCGACACGTTGCTGGTGACAGCGCCGGAGGGCATGAACTATATCGGCGGCTATCAGTGCGAATGGTATCAGGGGCAGAGCCCGCGCCAGTGGCCGGCTTCCTCGGCGATCGCCCTCCATGTCGACAGCGACCGCTACATCCATTTCGACACCGAACGCGAAGCCGTGCTGACGCGCTATTGCTCGGTCGCCGACGACATCCGGATCTTTCCGCCGACCACAATGCGCGACGGCGTCGGTTTCATCGCTTCGGAACTGAAGTCGGAGGGCTGGCTCGACGGCAAGGTCGGGATCGAGATGCATTCCTACCGGCCGAACCGGCTGATCAGCCATCGCTTCGAAGATGCGCTCCGGTCCGCCGGCGCGTACGACGTCGTCGACGGCACCGACATCATGCGCGACGTCCGCTGGCTCAAATCGCCGCTCGAGATGCAGTGCATCGAGGAAGCGGCGCGGATCGCCGATATCGGCATGAAAGCGGCCATCGCCGAATTGCGACCCGGCGTGATGGAGATCGAGGTCGTCGGCGCTATGACCTATGCGATGACCAAGGCAGGCGGCGAGTTCCCGGCGATCTACCAGCCGGTCCTTTCGGGCCAGAAGACCAACGCGCCGCATTCGCTGTCGACGCGCAAGAAGATCGCGGCGGGCGAGCTCGTGCTGGTCGATCTTTCCGGTGTCGTCAAACGCTATCACGCCAATCTCGCCCGCACCTTTTCGATGGGCGAACCGAAGAAGGACGTGAAGGCGCTGTCCGACACGGCGACGGATTCGCTGAAGATCATGCGCAAGATGCTGCGGCCGGGGTTGCCGGTGCGCGAACTCAACGAAACGATGAAGCGCTATTACGAGGAAAAGGACATCTGGAAGGAGCGCGGCTGGATCGGCGGTTACGAGATGGGCATCGCCTTTCCGCCCGACTGGGTCGGCCCGTTCGTTTACGATCCGCTGTCGGAGATCAATGCCGATCGCCTGTTCGACGCGAACACGGCCGTCAACTACGAGAACCAGTTCTTCATGCCGCGACACGAGGGCATGCTGTTCCAGATCGACACGCTCGCCTTCTTTCAGAAGGACGCGCGCATTCTTTCGGAGATTCCACCGGAACTGACCGTCATCGAGTAAGAGCCCGGCAATCGGCGCCGCGTTTACGTCGCGGCGTCGATCGTGCCGCCGGTCTCCATCGCAGGATCGTCGGGCGTTGCCGGCGATTCGATCCGCGGAATTACAATGTTGCCGCTGTCGTCGATATAGGGCGCGCCATATTGCGGGATCGCCTGGATGAAGATTTCCAGCGCCTGCATCAGCTTGCCGACGCCCTCGACGGCCAGTTCTCCCGATGAAGACGGTACATCCTCCTCAGCCTGCGCCGGCAGAGCAAGGAGCGCGAGGGTCAGTGCCAGACCATAAATGGCTTTCGCCATCTTGCTTCCCCTTTTCCGAACTCCGGATGATCGGAAGATACGGCCATCGTGCCGCACCGCCCTGTGTGAACTCCCGGGCATCCGCGCCCGCCTTGTCTTGGCGCGCCGCGCCTGCGATAAAACGCGCGGAATTCTGCGGCTTAAGGAGACAGGTCCGATGACCAGGACGTTGACGCATTTCATTGCCGGACGGCATGTCGAGGGTAAAAGCGGCCGGTTCGGCGACATTTATAATCCGGCCACCGGCGAGGTCGGGGCGCGGGTTCCCCTCGCCAGCAGCACCGAAGTCGGCGACGCCGTTGCGGCCGCCGCCAAGGCGTTCCCCGGCTGGTCGGCCATCACGCCGCTGCAGCGCTCGCGCGTCATGTTCCGCTTCAAGACATTGCTCGAAGCGAATGTCGACAAGATGGCGGCGCTGGTCACCGCCGAGCACGGCAAGGTTCTCAACGACGCCAAGGGTTCGATCACCCGCGGCGTCGAGGTCGTCGAATTTGCCTGCGGCATTCCGCAGATGCTCAAGGGGGAATTCAGCGAGAATGTCGGCACCAATGTCGACAGCTGGGCGATCCGGCAGCCGCTCGGCGTCTGCGCCGGCATCACGCCGTTCAATTTTCCGGCCATGGTGCCGATGTGGATGTTCCCGATCGCGATCACCTGCGGCAACACGTTCGTGCTGAAGGTTTCCGAGAAGGTGCCGTCGGCCAGCCTGATGATGGCCGATCTTCTGAAAGAGGCCGGCCTGCCCGACGGCGTGTTCAACGTCGTGAACGGCGACAAGGAAGCGGTCGATGCGCTGCTCGCGCATCCCGACATCCAGGCCATCAGCTTCGTCGGTTCGACACCGATCGCCGAGTATATTTATCACACCGGCACCGCCGCCAATAAGCGCGTGCAGGCGCTCGGTGGCGCCAAGAACCACATGATCGTCATGCCCGATGCCGATCTCGACCAGACGACCGACGCGCTGATGGGTGCCGGCTACGGCTCGGCCGGCGAGCGCTGCATGGCGATCTCGGTCGCGGTCGCCGTCGGCGATGTGGCCGACAAGCTGATCGAGCGGCTCGAACCGCGCATCCGATCGCTCAAGGTCGGACCCGGCACCGATCCCGATGCCGAGATGGGACCGCTGGTCTCGAAGCAGCATTATGAAAAGGTCAAAGGCTATGTCGATCTCGGCGTCAAGGAAGGCGCCAAGCTGGTCGTCGACGGCCGCGGCCTCAAGCTGCAGGGTTTCGAGAACGGCTATTACATGGGCGGCTGCCTGTTCGACAATGTCACGCCGGACATGCGCATCTACAAGGAAGAGATCTTCGGCCCGGTGCTTTCGGTCGTGCGCGCCAAGGATTACGACAGCGCGGTCAAGCTCGTGAACGACCATGAGTTCGGCAACGGCACGGCGATCTTCACCCGCGACGGCGATGCCGCACGCGAGTTCGCTTCGAAGGTCCGGATCGGCATGGTCGGCATCAACGTGCCGATCCCGGTGCCGATGGCCTTCCATTCTTTCGGCGGCTGGAAGCGTTCGCTGTTCGGCGATCACAACATGCACGGTCCCGAAGGCGTGCGCTTTTATACGCGGCTGAAGACAGTGACGGCACGTTGGCCGACCGGCATCCGTTCCGGCGCCGAATTCGTCATGCCGACGATGCGCTGATCGGCGCCGTCTCGCGACGCCATCCAGCTCGAACCCGTACGAAAGCTGCCATGACCACTCATACGTCGTCTTCGGCGGCGCCCGATCCGCGCACGCAGCTCATCGCGATGGGCGCACTCATTCTCGTCTCCTGCCTCTGGGGCAGCATGGTGCCGATGACGGCGCTGGCGCTCGAAGGCTACGACGCGTTCCTGCTTTCTGCGATCCGGTACTCCAGCGGCGCCATCATTCTGCTGGTAGTCGTTGTCATCACCAATCCGATCCGCCGGCCAATGCGGCTGCCATGGTTGCGCATCGCGCTCTGCGGCATGGCGGCGGGCACGTTCGTCCTGATGATCACCGTCTCGCTGCTGTTCAGCGATCCGATCACCATTTCGGCGCTGATGGCGGCGGCACCGCTCGTGGCGGCGATCATGGCGCGCTTCGATTCCGGCGCCCAGATCGGCAAGCCGGTTGTGGTCGGAATCGTTGCCGCCGTTACTGGCGGCGTGCTGGTCGCGATCGGCCAGCCCGGCCCGCTGCGCCTGACCGGCGGCGAAACGCTGGTCATCCTCTCGATGGCGGTCTGGACCTGGTATTCGCTCCGGACGCAGGACTGGCTGGCGCCGATCGGCCTCACGCAGCTTCAGATCAGTGCGCTGTCTCTCGCGGGGGGCGCAATTCTGCTCTGGGTTGCCTACGCGATTGCACTCGCCTGCGGAATCATTTCGCTGCCGGCCTCGTGGCCCACCCCGAAAGCGACCGCCAGCATGATCTGGCTCACGCTCGGTCCGACCGCGGCCGCGATTACGCTCTGGAACTTCGCCAATTCCCGCGTCGGCGTTGTCGTCGCGACGCTGACCATCAACCTGGTGCCGGTCTTTTCGGTGCTGATCGCCATGGCCTTCGGCTTCCTGCCCACGCCCTACCAAGTGATCGGCGGCCTCACCGTTCTGGCCGGCGTCGTCTGGATGCAGATTTTCCAGATGCGGCGCGCCGCGCGCTGACCGGCCCATCGCGGGCCTCCCGATTGACCCTGTGCGGTTGCGGCCCCTACCCTCGCCCGGGCGGCTGATCCGGGAGAGGGGCATGGCGGAAGCGACGGCACGGCGGGGCGGACGCGAGGCAAGGCGGGCGGCGCGCGCCGAAGCGCCGCTGGTGCAGCATCCCTACATCACCCGCGAGATCCCGCTCTACGAACTGCTCGACGCGGCCGGGCTCGAGATCATCCACGAACAGTCGATGACCATCATCGAGGAGATCGGCATCGAATTTCGCGACGAGCCGGCGCTCGAGCTCTGGCGCGAGACCGGCGCCGACATCGACGGCGAGCGGGTGCGCATCCCGCGCGAGCTGCTGATGGAAAAACTCTCGACCGTGCCGCCGCAATACACCCAGCATGCACGCAATCCCGAACGCAATGTCGTGGTCGGCGGGCGGAATACGGTGTTCGCGCCGACTTACGGTTCGCCCTTCGTGCGCGGTTTCGAGAACGAACGGCGCTACGGCACGCTCGAGGATCTGCAGAACTTTGTGAAGCTCACCTATATGACGCCGGATTTGCACCATTCGGGCGGCGTCATCTGCGAGCCGGTCGACGTGCCGGTGCCGAAGCGGCATCTCGA
>JBBDMS010000034.1:0-21571 GCA_040878185.1 Dongiaceae bacterium
CGGCCTGTGAATTGGGGTTGGGCGGGGAATCGGGGTTCGAATCGGGGTTCGAATCGGGGGTGGGGGAATCGGGCGTGGGGTTGGCATTCATGGCGGCGCAATCTAGCCGCCGGCCGGCCGCCCTCTCAACCGCCGGTCTCGACCGGCGTGCGGGGGCGGCGCGCGGGCCGGACCAAGCGGATCGACATTCCCTCTGCTCCGCTCCTTGGCACGGTTGGATTCGGTGGCGGGGCCCCGCCGGCAACACTTGCAATCCGGTCATTGCCGGCTAATATCCCGCCCGCGCGCCGGCTGCCTCGTTCGAGGGCCCCGATGCGCCGGATGCGGGCGTAGCTCAGGGGTAGAGCACAACCTTGCCAAGGTTGGGGTCGAGGGTTCGAATCCCTTCGCCCGCTCCAGTTTCTCAATCGATCTTCCAGGATCAGTCGATGCATTCCCCGGGCCGGGCTTTTGCCCCGGTCGCCGGCGCGTTCCGTGGCGTCAACGTCGCCGGCTGCGGCGATGCACGAGGAACAGCGACGCTGCCAGCAGCATGTTGACGGCAGCCAGCGCACCGACGATTCCGAGCGTTCGATCCGGCCCCACCCACAGGATGAGAAAGGCGCCGATCGAGGGTGTCGCGGCCTGCGCGATCAGGCTCGGCCGCGCGAGCCGTCCCATGATCGGGGCGTAGTCTTGCGCGCCAAACAGGGTTAGCGGCAGCGTCGCGCGCGCGATCGATTCAAGACCGATCCCCGCTCCATAGACGATCACTCCGAGCGAAATGAGCGGGAGATCGCCGCCCAGCAGAGCAACGCCGAGCGCTACGAACACGGCAGATGCCAGCTTCGTCCAGATCGGATGGTGATATTTTCCGATCAGCATCTCGATAAATCTTGCCGCAACCTGCGCCGGGCCGATCATGGCGCCCAATGCAACGGCATCGCCAAGGCTGATCTCGCGCGCCTGCAGAATGGCCAGCAGGTGAACGGAGATGATGGTTGAGATTGCCGATGCAACAGTGATGACCAGAGTCAGGAGCAGCAGAATCGCCCGCGCATGGCGCGGCGATGGCACCGTCACGCCGTCCCGCGGCGGATCGACCGGGTCGTGCCGGGGCTCCCGCGGCAATGCCGCGAGATAGATTCCAAGACAGATGAAGAGCTGGATTGCCGCATAGGCAAGGCAGGTGCCGCGCCAGCCGAGTGACTGCAGAAAGAATGCGGAAAGCGGCCAGCAGATCGTGCTCGCCAATCCGCCGAACAAGGTGACGGTCGTAATGGACTGCCGGGCATCCTGTCCGTAGAGCCGTCCCAATGTCGAGAAAGCCGCGTCGTAGAGGCCGGCGCTCATGCCGAGTCCCATCAACACCCAGGCGCCGACGAACATCGGCAATGTCGGTGCAATCGCGAGGCCCAGACAGCCGAGCCCAAGCAGGACGGCACTCGCCGCAAGAACGGGCCGCCCGCCGCGCCGGTGAATTTGTCGGCCGACGAACGGAGCGGTCAGCCCGGCAATCAGCAGGCCGAGCGACAGGCCGCCGACGATCCATGTCAGAGACCATCCGGTATCGCTGGCGATCGGCTGCGCCAGAACGGCGGGAAGATAATAGGACGAGCCCCAAGCAAAGATCTGAGTGACGCCCAGCGCAGGAACGATCAGGCGCGGCGCTGCCGAAGGCATTCGCTAGGGTTTGTACGGCGGGCGATGCATCAGGCCGGCACTGCGATGCGCTTGTCGTCCCCGGAATCGACGGGCACGACAGGCCCGCTTCCCGCAGGCGCGTCCGCTGTCGCTTTGCCGCAACAATCCACACGATCGTCCACGCAATCGTCTTCGCAGATGCCGGTTTCGGGTAGGACGAGTTGCACATCGTCGGCTGCCTCGATATCGCCGGCGATCGCGGCGGCAACCGACCGGGCCTGTTCATAGCCGGTGAGAAGCAGGAAGGTCGGTGCACGTCCATAGCTCTTGACGCCGATCGTGTAGAAACCGGGCTCCGGATGGGAAACCTCACGATGGCCGTGCGGGGGAACGGAGCCGCAGGAATGCAGATTGGGATCGATCAGCGGCCCGAGCGCCTTGACGCCTTCCAGCCAGGGATCGAGTTCAAGCCGCAACTCCCGTGTCATGTCGAGATCGGGGCGCTGGCCCGTGCACGCGATAATCCGGTCGAATGCGCCGGCGTGGACCGACCCGTTCTCTGTCATGCTCCGCAAGGCGATCCCGTCGGGTTCTTCGAGAACCGCCTGTGCGTGAAAGTCTCTGACGAGCATGATGCGCCCCTCCTCGACCTTGGATCGAAGCACCTGACCGAGCGCGCCGCGCGCGGGAAGCTGATCCGCTTCACCGCCGCCATAGATGCGGTTCATGCTTTTGCCGCGAACGATCCATGCGATGCGCGTATCGGTCGCATGCGCGGAAAGCTCAACAAGATCCAGCAGCACGTTGATGGCCGAGTAGCCGGCACCGAGCACTGCGATCCGCCTGTTCGCATAGTCCGCGCGCTGCCGGTCCAGAACATCCGGCATGCCATAAGCGATACGATTGCCGTGCGCGATTTCGCCCTCCGCCTCGAGACCCGACGCGCCGAGCGGATTCGGGTTTTGCCAGGTGCCGGACGCATCGACGACGGCCAGAGCGAGATCGATCCGCCGGCGCCCATCGCCGAGATCGACATGAATCTCGAAGGGGCGGGATGACCGGTCTTTGCTCGATATTTTATCGAGGCCGCGTCGCGTGATGCGTGCGACACGAGCCTGCGTGTGAATATGCGGCGCAAGCATCGGCAATGCGGCGAGAGGTGCCAGATAGTGCCGGTACAAATCGCCGCCCGTCGGCAGGGCGTTCGGATTCTGTAATGACCAGCCCGATGTTTCCAGCAGCCGTCGCGATGCGGTATCGACATTCTGTGCCCAGGTCGTGAAGACGCGAACATGTGCCCAGTCGCGGATACTGGCGCCGACCGTGGTTCCCGCCTCGTAAACCGTAACGGGGATCCCGCGCTCGACAAGATGCGCGGCTGCTGCCAGGCCGATCGGACCGGCACCGATCACTGCAACCGGCAGATCGGCTTGGCTGGTCATCTTGTCCATCTGCATCGCCACCCCTCCGCGGCTATTTCAATAATTATCGAAATATCAGGCCAAAAAATTTTCAGGCCGCTTTCTCGTCGCTTTGACAGGCCGCATCGGCACAGCATTCGTCGACGAGATAGCCGATGAGACGATCCATCGCCGGATAAATTGCCCGACATAGCAATGTTGTGGCCTGGCGTTCCTGCGACACCAGACCGGCTTCGCGCAGATGCCGGATGTGATGCGACAGCGTCGATGCGGCGAGCCCGACCTTCTGCTGGAGCACCCCGCAAGCCAGACCGTCTTCGCCCGCGCGCACCAGCGCGCGATAGATCTTCAACCGCACGGGACTGCCCAAAGATTCGAGCTGGCGGGCTGCTATTTCGAGTTTCATAGAAATATCATGCCGCCGTTTATCCCGGTCCGCAAGTGATATTTCGATAATATTTGAAATATTGGCCTGCTTGGGGTCCTCTCGACGCGCCCTCGCGCGGCGCTCGCGACCGACGTGCGCACGGCCCGGGCCGGTATCGGGTCGAACACTTGCCGCTCTGGGCCCCGGGTCCGTGGATGCTGCGGGTCGATCTGCTGATCGACGATTTCACACAGCGCAGCGCGCAGGGGAAGTCATGTTGGAGCCTTGGCCCGGTGGCTAGCGCCGGTCGCGCGGATCGGTCGTGGAATGCACGGTCGGCTGCGGCGTCGCGGTCAGCACGGTTACGCCGTCGGGCGCATGGAAGCGATGCCAGCAGCCCTGCGGCACGACGGTCAGCATGCCGGCGCTCAGATGCAATTCCTGATCGCCATCGTGCGCGAGGATCGTGAGCCTGGTTTCGCCAGCCAGAATCTGCACCAGCTCGTCGCCGTGATCGTGCCGCTCCCAGGCGCTCGAGCCGGCGAAACTGCCGGCGAAGATCGCGCCGTTGCCGAAATCGGCCAGCGTTGCAAACGCCCTCTCCGCCTCGTCCTCGGGCGTATCGGGGCGGCGGTCGCGCAGCATCGGCAGCCGGGCGAGCTCGGTTGCGACATGGACGGGCTTCGGCATGGCGCGCCTCTTTTCCAACGCGAATTGCGAGGAGGCGAATGCTACAGCATTGATGCCGATGTCGCGCGGGCATCCGCCGCGGTGTTGCGATCGACGATCTGTCGCGGGAAAAAATTGACCCGCTGCGGGCTGGGCAGCGGGTCAGGGGTAGGAGGCATTCAGGACCGGCGTCGTATTTTGTCGGGCGCTCCCCGTCGAGGCGCCGTATCGGCGCCGCGAGGGCCCAAACCTGTTCGATATCGTTACTCGGCGACCGCCACCGACGAGGCGATGATGCTGGCGTCGAAATCGCCGAACATGCTCGCGAATTCGAGCAGCACCGCGTTGCCGTTATTGGCGTCCATGCGGATCGTGACGCGCACCGCATTCGCCGGCTCGCTGCCCGCGTCGAAGCGCTGCTCGACCGCGTCCCAATGGCCGGCGACGATGTCCGATGCGTCGAGCACGTTGCCGTACTCGGCGACCGGGAGCTGCTGTTCGGCCGCGGCGATCGCGCTTGCAACCGCGTGGTCGCGATCCTGCAGCGACGAGACCGCCGCTTCCGCGGCTGCTTCCGCGGCGAGCTCGGCGCGATGATTGGTCATGTAGAAGTGGCTGCCGTCGATAGCGAGGCCGCCCATGCCGCCGAACAGGCTGAGCAGGACGGTGCCGCCGATCAGAACGGCGCCCGCATTGTCGCGGAAGAATTTCCGACTGTGGCCCGCGCTTTCCTTACCGCTCAGCGCGTCGACCAGAAGATTAATGATGGCCATGCCCTGTGCCCCTGCCTTGTTTCTTTCGTTTGCTCAACGCTGGATTTCGCCCTGCTTCCTTATCCCTGCGTTGGCGCCGCATCGCCGGTCTGTGGCCGGGCCGACGATGCGGCGCGCTTTCAGCCGCAGGGCCAAGAAGCGTGCGGAGCATCACACTCGGACCGCCTATACGGTCAACTATACGGGGGCATTAGCCGGTTATTCATTTGGCCCAGGGCCGTCGCGCCGGGGTGAGCGTTATTATCGTCTAAAATCAATTACTTGTATGGAACGCTCAGCGCCGGCGGTTATGCGGCCGCCGCCGTTGGGCTATAGCTAGCGAACCAGCCGCAAGGCGAGCTCGCCACCCTGGAAGGGCGGCGTCTCGGTGTATTCCGAGCATTGCGACGATGCGGTGATGGCGGTGGAACCGCTCATGGTAACCGTATCGGCGATGAATACGGCGCAATCATTGGCGACGCCGGACAGGGAACTTGCCGTCGTGCTGCCACTCAGTGTCAGGCCACCCTCCGGGAAATAGAGGATGCCGTGATAGCCCTCGACGGTCGAGCCGCTGACATTATGCGCGCTGCTCGCCGGTCGGTTCGGATCGCCGTAGAAAACGAAGCCGGCATAGTCGCCATCGTCCGGCGCCGAGAAGGCATAGCTGCCGGAGCCCGAGAAATTGACCCGCGCGCTCGAGCCGGTCATCACGAACGTCACGTCGCGGCCGGACAGAATGGACGTTCCCGAGACGTTGAATGCGCCGTCCTTGATGTAATAGGTGCCGGGCTGGAACGATATGGTTCGGCTGCCGCTGAACGAGATGCCGCCGCAATAGACGCCCGGCGACATGGCGGTGCTGCCGCTGCCGCTGCCGCTGAAATTGTTGAAATCGCAACCCGCATATTCGCTCGCCGCCGGCATCGCATCGTACGGCGCCCGATCGAACGGATCGCCGAGCCGCTCGCCGGTATTGGCCTGCGTATAGGGTGCGTTGGGCACGCTCGCGGTGCCGCTCATCTGGATCCCGCCGCAGATCGAGAAGGTGCCACTCTCGACGCCCGGCGCACCCAGCGAAATGGCGCCCGAGCCCGAAGCCGTGAACGCGCGCGCGTGGCAGGAATCGACCTGGATGTTGCAGCCGAGCCCGTTGACGCCGGACGTGCCGCTCTTGGTGAGCGCGCCCGATGCGCTCTCGTTGAGAACATGCACACAGGCCGGCGCGCCGAAGCCGCCGCCGGTGGTCGTCGCGATGGCCGATACGGAAACGCCGCCCTGGTTGGAACCGAGCAGGCTCGCGAAGAAAAGCTTCAGCGAATTGCTGTTGTCCTCATCCATGTGAATGACGACTTCGATCGAATCCGGCGAGGCACCGCCGGCCGTAAATGTGTGCGCGTCGGCATCCCAGGTGCCGGGCGTCACGTCGGCCGAGGCGAGGACATCGCCGAAATCCGCGACGGCAAGATTCTTTTCGGCGAACGAGATGGCTTCGAGCCGGGCCGCGTCCTGATCGGGAAGCTGGCTGGCGCCGGCCAGTGCCGCGGCGTCGGCCGCCGACTGCGCGCGATTCTTCATCAGATAGAGGTAGCTGCCGTCGATCGCGAGCGCGCTGAAGCCGGTGAACACGGCCATCGCGAGGGTTACATAAATCAGGACGGCGCCGCGTTCGTCGCGCAGGAACCGGCGACCGTTTCGAGCCCAAAACCGCTGGAAGATAACATTCATCGATGCGGACCTCTCTGGCCGGCCAGCCGATGAGGCAGGCCGGGTCATTCACACGCGGGTACAGGGCCATGACCACGAGAACCAGCCGGGATCGTCGCTTTCGCTAGCGAACCAGGCGCAATGCGAGGGCGGCCGGCTGGAAGGGCGGCGTTCCCTGGAAATCGCTGCATTCGGAGGCGAGGTTCAATTCGACCGTGCCGTTGAAGAACAACGTATCGGCAATCAGCACCGAGCAATCGTCGGTGCCGCCGGGCAGATCGCCGCCCACGGTGCCGAGCAGTTCGACACCGGCGCCGGGGAAATAGGCGATGCCATGGAACGCGCCGAGCGGTGTGCCATGCATCCGATGATCGTCGGTCGCCGGATTGTTGGGATCGCCGAAGAACACGAACCCGGCATAGTCGCCCGTGGTCGGGGCGGTGAATGCCATGCTGGCGGTCCCGCCGAGGTCGAGGTTGGACGCAGAGCCGGTCATCACGAAAGTGACGCCCTCGCCGGAAAGCGCCCAGTTGCCGGTTGTCTTGAACTCGCCTTCCTTGATGTAATAGGTGCCGGGCAGGAAGTTCGCGACGTGATTGCCCGAGAGCGAAATGCCGCCGCAATAGACGCCTGGCGACAAGGTCAGGTCCTGATTGGAACTGAAGTCTGTCTCGTTGCACTCGTCGATCTCTTCCGGTGCCGGCAACTGGTTGAAGGGTGTGCGGTCGAAGGGATCGCCCGCAGCAACGCCGGTATTGTCGTTGACATAGGGCTCCGGCGGCAGGTTGACATTGGGTCCGATATCCATGCCGCCGCAGACATTGATCGATCCGCTGCCGGTGCCGCCGTCGTCGAGCTCGACCGTCAAGTCGATCGTGGGATCGCCCGACGCCACGAACGCCGCGCCCTCGTCGCAGGAATCGACCTGGATATTGCAGCCCTGACCGCTGATGTCCGCCGTACCGACGACCCGGAACGCATCTTCCGCATCCGGGCTCAATGCCTGGAGGCAACTTTCGCCGAAGGATTGGCCCCCGGCGGGGGGCCCCCCCCCCGAGACGGCAATGCCGCCCTCGTTGGAGCCGAGTATGCTCGCGAAGAAAAGCTGCACCGGATTGCTGTTCTCCTCGTCCAGGTGAATGACGACTTCGACCGAATCCGGCGTGGCGCCGCCGGCCGTAAATGTCCGCGCCTCGGTATCCCAGGTGCCGGGCGTGACGTCGGCCGAGGCGAGAACATTGCCGTAATCCGCAACCGCGAGATTCTTTTCGGCGAACGAAACGGCTTCGAGCCGCGCCGCGCCCTCGTCGGGGAGTTGGCTGACGCCGGCAAGCGCCGCTGCATCGGCTGCCGACTGCGCGCGATTCTTCATCAGATAGAGGTAGCTGCCGTCGATCGCGAGCGCGCTGAAGCCGGTGAACACGGCCATCGCGAGGGTTACATAAATCAGGACGGCGCCACGGGTGTCGGCGCCGAATGCCCGCAACTCCTTGCGAACCGCCTTCAATGAATTCCCCAACATGAACCCCTCGCTAAATCGCAAACGGCGCGACAGGCGCGCCGTCATTCCTTGCGCATGGTTGCTTCGACGGAGATCGTGCCTTCGTCCATCACGCCCAGCACGTCCATGACCGCGGCATCCGCCGCCGGCAGCGATACCATCACCACGACATCGTCGCCGGCATCCGGTGGGTTGGTCGCATTGACGGTGAACGTGCCGGAGAAATCCGCAACGCGATCGCAAACCAGATCCTCGGCACTGGCGGCCGCGCCACCCGGACAGGTGACGTTGCTGCCGGTTGCGGTCAGCTCGCCCACGGAAATGCCGCGCGCTGCTTCGCGCGCCGCGTTCTGCATGGTGGTCTGGATAAAGAAGACATAGCCGAACTGTATGACGCCCGAGGTCAACAGGATGAGCATCGGCGCAACCAGGGTGAACTCCACCAAGGCGGCGCCACGCTCGCACGACCAAAGCCTGCGAAGTCCGCGTTTCATCGAACCGGAGCCTCTTCCAGCGCACACCTGAAGTCGCTGGACGCAACGATGCCCGCAGGCGTCGGATGCGCCCCTCCCTCGCGATCGGTGGTCAATTCCGGGGTCGCCCGCACGGTTCCCCGGAGGCGATTACCCCAATACTACATGGCTTGAACGCCCTGTTTGTCAATAAAGCTATCGGTATGCAGCCGAAGGCTGAATTCGATTATGAACAGTTAAATAACAATTCATATATGTGAATATGGTTGGACTGCACAGAATTGCCCCGGTTTCCCGGCGGTCGGTGATCCCACCCGCTCTTGCATTGCCTCACGGCGCTCCCAAAATCGGATTCACGTTCTCTCCGACCCTCTTTTTTGGCCTCAGGCAGCGGCAAAGCCGGCGCCGAGACCGCCCGGAACTTCGCCGGGATGCGGGGTGCTGGAGGGGCGCGAATTTCGAGGCCGGCCCCCTAATCCTTCGGGGCTGGCGACCGCCGGTACGGTGAACGGCGGTCAGAACGTCCCGCAGCAAAGGCTGCGAGCCCAGTTTCATACCGCCAGTTTCATACCGGAGGACCTCACGATGGAGACCAAGACGATGGACGCCAAGATCAAGGGCCAGCCTGCCGCGGATCTCGAAAATCTTGCCGAAGACATGGCGGCGCTGAAGCGCGACTTTGCCGCGCTGCTTTCGCATGTGAAGAACGGCGCCAACGAGGCGGCGCGCGGCGCGGCCAATCGGGTCGGCGAAAGGGCAGCCGATATCTACGACGAAGTGGGCGAGCGCGGCCGCAAGTCGGCCGAGGCGGTGCGCCACGAGGTCGAGGAACGGCCGTTGACCAGTCTTGCGATCGCGTTCGCGGTCGGGTTCATCGGCGGGCGTCTCCTCTCGCGTTGACCCGGCCGGCACCGTTAAGGTGCCAATCAACGAGGGGGCCATGAACAGCATCGTGAAAATGGCGCTGGCGGCGTTGCTGCAAGGCACGCTCGCCAGCCGTACGGCGGAGGCCGCCGGCCGCATGTCGATCCCGATCCTGTTCGGGATGGTCGCGCTCTTCTTTGCGACTGCCGCAATCGGCTGCCTTACCGTTGCGCTCTGGGTGCTGCTCGCGCCGACGATCGGACCGATCTGGACGCCGGTTGCCTGCGCCGGCGCCTTGCTCGCGGTCGCCGGCATTATCCTTCTGACCGGCTTCATCATCTCGCGCCGGATGAAGGAACGGTCCCGACCGGCCGCCGCGCCGATCGTGCCGGAACAGCTCCTTTCGGACATCGGCGGCATGCTGAAGAAGCATCAGAGTTCGCTGCTGATCGCGGCGGTGGTCGCGGGTCTGATGGCGGGGACCGGCCGGCGCGACTGACCGCAGGGCGGCAATTCGCCCGCACTCGATCGGCATGCGCATTGGTTTAAGCCTGCCTATCGGGATTCTCCGGGCGCCCTTGCGCCGGAGCGCGCGTGGCGCCGAGAATGACCGCCCTGCAGCGCTGCCTGACCAGAGGCTCGCGCTGCGCCGTTGCCGGTTCGACCAAATTTCCGATAGCCAGATGCCTGTAACGCCCCCCGAGCTCCGGACCCGCTTCTTCGTGTTCGGTCTGCCGAAATCCGGCACCACCTGGCTGCAGATGCTGCTCGATGCGCATCCGGCGGTGAGTTGCCCGAGCGAACACCAGGTTCTGCATTTCCTCGAGGCACTGCCGACGCTGGTGAACGATTACAATATCGTGCTGCGCGAAGTCGATCGGCGCACCGCGAACCAGGGTGCGACGTTGCTCGCCAACGACGATCTTCTGGCCATCACGCGCGCGATCATCGATCGCGCGATCGAGAGCGGCGCACGACGAAAGAATGCGACGATCGCCGGGATCAAGGACAACACGCTGGTCTCGCATCTCGCGTTGTTTCGCGAGCTATATCCTCACGCAAAACTTCTCTGCATCGTGCGCGATCCGCGCGATACGGCCTTGTCGAGCTGGCATCACAATAATCGCGTCGAGCCCGGTTTCCGTGATCGCGCATCGGACTTCGCCAGTTGGGCCGCGCAAACCTGGACCCGCTGGACCGATCTCTATGGGACGACGCTCGCCCTCGACGATCCCGCGCGCGACCGGCTCATGCTGCGCTACGAGGATCTGATCGGCCCCGCGCGCGCGGCAACCCTGGCGGGCGTGCTGGCGCATCTCGGTGCGGCGAACGATTCCCCCGTGATCGACCGGCTGTTCGATGCGACCGATCTCGATCGGCTGCGCAGCGGTGCTGCCGCACCCTTTTACCGCGCCGGCCGTGCCGGGGGCTGGCGCGACGCGCCGGAGGCATCCGCTTTGCCCCCGATGTCGCCCGAAACCCTGCGGCTGCTCGCCCATTTCGATTATTCACCGGGGCCCTGAGCCGGCGATCTTTCGCCCGCTGCCTGCGTCAGCGCAAAAATGCTAGGATCGGGGCTGTCGGGGCGGATATATGACGGCGGATCAGAAGACGGGCAGGGACATGCGGCAGGCGAAATTCAGGATCGGCGAGGTCGTGCGCCATCGCTTCTTCGAGTTCCGGGGCGTCATCTTCGACGTCGATCCGGAGTTCAGCAATACCGATGAATGGTACGAATCGATCCCCGCCGAGATTCGTCCGCGCAAGGATCAGCCCTTCTATCATCTGCTCGCCGAGAACGAGAAGACGACGTACATCGCTTATGTGTCGGAACAGAATCTGCTGGTCGACGAAACCGGCGAGCCGATCAACCATCCGATGATCGAAGAGCTGTTCGAGAGCCCCGCTACCGGAAGCTACCGGCCGCGCCGCGGAATGGCGAACTGACCGTCGGACTGTCGCGAACCCCGTCTTTCGCGAATCCGTTCCCTCGGTTCAACCGAATCCGCGCTAGCGCTGCAGTCCGCCGCCGTCTTCGCTGGCCGGCGCGAAGATCTTTGCCAGCATGTCCGATGCCATCGCCTGCGACTGATTGACCTGCTCGACGGTGAGCTGTTTGGTGAGATCGAGAATGAGCGAGGTCGCACCGCGATTGCCGAGGAACGAGGCGACCGACAGCCAGGCATGGGCCTGGATCGGATCGACGCTGACCCCTTCGCCCGACAGATAGAGCATCGCCAGCGAAATCTGCGCCGTGGTCTGGCCGTGCGCGGCGGCCTTCAGATACCAGTAGACCGCATCGTCGATATCGCGTTCGACGCCGACGCCGCTTTCGTACATATGGCCAAGCCGTGCCTGGGCAGGGCCATAGCCGGCCTCGGCCGCGTCTTCATAGAGATCGATCCAGTATTCCTCGTCGTCCGTCGTCAGCATGCCATGCTCGTACATGATGCCGAGATGGTAGTAGGCGGGAACATGGCCGACATCGGCCGCCTGCTTGAGCCAGTCATAGGCGCGCTGATAATCCGCCGCGACGCCGTAGCCCTCGCGATAGGCGATGCCGAGATTGGTTTCGGCGGCGCGGTTGCGCTGGGCGGCTGCCATCTGGAACCAGCGCAGCGCCTCGGCGTCGTTCTGTTCGAGACCTTCGCCGCGCCCGTACATCTCGCCGATCATATTCTGCGCAGCGGCGTCGCCGCGATTGGCCGCGATCACGAACCAGCGCAGCGCATTGCCGTAATCCTGCAGCCGATAGGCTTCGGCGCCGCGATCGTAGTCGGTCGGCGTCGCGGCCATCGCCGGATGGGACGGAACCGTCGCGGCAAGGATCGCAGCGGCCAGGAACGCAGCCGCCAGGATTGCACCGGCGCGCATCGCCAACGGCGCCGCGAAGCGCCGCAGAAATCCTGCCGGGGCCGCCTTCATCCGATGCCGCATCGAACCTCCCAGTTTCATGCCGGGCCGCTACGTGACCGGTCGGCTTGCGCCCGGCGCCATCCGTTCCCGACGCGGCGCTCGTGCCGCGCCCATCCTAAATCGCACGAGCCGCAGAGTGAAGGCGGGCACAGATGGAACCCGAGGCGGCCGGCCGACTTTGTTTTGCCATGACGCATCGGTTAGCCTTGGCCTCGCGCCCGGGATGCGACTGCCCGTAGCGATCCGCGCCGTCACGACGGATGCAACAGGACCATGGAGGATCGGGCCCAAATCATGCCGAGCCGGGCCGAACAGGCGAAGGCCGCGCTGATCGAGCGCGCGAGCGAAATCGCCCGCGGACGGCTCGGCGAGAAGCGCGGCGCCGAGGCGGCGCATTTCGTCCGGGCGTTCTACGCGAACGTGCCGCCCGACGACATTCTCGGCGAAGAGCCCGAAACCCTGTTCGCGGCCGCGCTCGCGCTCTGGACCTTCGGCGCCGAACGAACGCCCGGCCGCGCCAAGGTCCGCATCTTCAATCCCAATCCCGACGAGCATGGCTGGCGCTCGAGCCATACCATCGTCGAGATCGTCAACGACGACATGCCGTTCCTGGTCGATTCGGTGACCGCCGCGATCAACCAGCGCGATCTGACCGTCCATCTGGTGATCCATCCGATCGTCCTGGTCGAGCGCGATGCGAAGGGCCGCGTCGTCGCGATCGATACCAGGGATGCGGCGCCCGAATCCTTCATGCAGCTCCGGATCGACGAGCTGCTCGACCCGAAGCGTCATACCGAGATCGCTGCCGGCATCGGGCGAGTGCTCGACGATGTCCGCCATGCCGTCGCCGACTGGCGGCCGATGTTGGGCAAGGTCGAGGAGACGCTCGAAGAGATCGCGACCGAGAAGTCCAATCTGCGCGACGTGGAGACCGAAGAGGCGCGCGCCTTCCTCCACTGGCTGCGCGACGACCATTACATCTTCCTCGGCTATCGCGAGTACGACATCGCGGGCGAAGGCGCCAGTCAGACGCTGTCGATCCGCGAGGGCAGCGGCCTCGGCGTGCTGCGCGACGAATCCATCTCGGTCTTCAACGGGTTGCGCAATCTCGATACGTTGCCCGCCGATCTGCGCCAGTTCCTGAAGCAGTCGGGGCTGCTGATCGTGACCAAGGCAAACCGGCGCGCGACCGTGCACCGGCCGGTGCATATGGATTCGATCGTGGTGAAGCGCTTCGACGAAAAGGGGCGAATCTTCGGCGAACGGCTGTTCGTCGGGCTCCTGACCTCGATCGCCTATAACCGCAGCCCGCGCGACATTCCCATCCTGCGGCTCAAGGCGGCCCATGTTCTCGAACGTTCCGGCTTCTCACCGCGCAGCCACGACGGCAAGGCGCTCGCGCATATTCTCGAGACCTATCCGCGCGACGAATTGTTCCAGATCTCTGAAGACGAACTGTTCCAGATCGCACTCGGTATCCTGCATCTGCAGGAGCGGCAGCGTACCGCCGTCTTCGTGCGCAAGGATCCCTTCGAGCGGTTTATCTCGGCCCTGGTCTACCTGCCGCGCGACCGCTTCACCACGGATCTGCGACTGAGAGTCCAGGAGATTCTCGCGACCGCCTACAAGGGCAAGGTCGATGCGTTCTATACGCAGATGACCGATGCGGCGCTCGGCCGCCTCCATATCGTCGTCTCGACGACGCCGGGTGCGGTGCCCGATGTCGACGTGCCCGAACTCGAAGCGAAGATCGCCGAGGCGACGCGAAGCTGGCGCGACCATCTCCAGGAAGCGCTGATCGAAGCCAAGGGCGAGGCGCTCGGCTTGCAATTGCTGCAGCGCTACGGCAATGCCTTCCCGGTTGCCTATCGCGACCGGTTCAGCGCGCGCGCCGCCGTGCTCGATATCGACCGCATCGAACAGGCGATCGCCGGCGGCACGGTCGCGCTCAATCTCTATCGCCCGATCGAGGCGGCACCCGACGAGTTGCGCTTCAAGATCTACAATGCCGGCGATCAGCTCGCGCTTTCCGAAATCCTGCCGATGCTCGAGCATATGGGCCTCAAGGTGATCGGCGAGGTGCCGTTCACGATCGAGCCGGCAGGCCTCGGACGCGTTGTCTGGTTGCATGATTTCGGCATGCGCACGGCCGATGGCAGCACGGTCGATCTCGCGGGTGCCAAGGAACGCTTCCAGGATGCCTATGCGCGGGTCTGGCTCGGCGAAGCGGAAGCGGATGGGTTCAACCGGCTGATCCTGCAGGCCGGGCTCGGCTGGCGAGACGTGGCGATGCTGCGCGCCTATGCGAAATATCTGCGCCAGACCGGTGCCGCGTTCAGCCAGGCCTATATGGAAGAGACGCTGGCGCGGAACGGTGCGATCGCGGCAACCCTGGTCAATCTCTTCCGCGTGCGCTTCGATCCGGAGGGGAAGGACCGCGACCAGCGCGCACTCGAGATTCGTGCCGGGATCGAGAGCGCGTTCGATGCGGTCACGAGCCTCGACGAGGACCGCATCCTGCGCCGCTTCCTCAACCTGATCGAGGCATCGCTGCGCACCAATTTCTTCCAGAAGCAGGAGAACGGCCAGCCCAAGCCTTATCTCTCGATCAAGCTCGATTCGCGGATCGTCGAGGATCTGCCGCTGCCGCGGCCGATGTTCGAGATCTTCGTCTATTCGCCGCGGGTCGAGGCGGTGCATCTGCGTGGTGGCAAGGTCGCGCGCGGCGGCATCCGCTGGTCCGACCGGCGCGAGGATTTCCGTGCCGAGGTGCTCGGCCTTCTGAAGGCGCAGATGGTCAAGAATGCGGTCATCGTGCCGGTCGGCTCGAAAGGCGGCTTCGTCGTGAAGCGTCCGCCGTCAACGGGCGGGCGCGAGGCGCTGATGGAAGAAGTCGTCTATTGCTACAAGACGATGATGCGCGGCCTGCTCGACATCACAGACAATCGCAGCGGCGACCAGATTCTGCCGCCGCCCGATGTGGTGCGGCACGACGAGGACGATCCCTATCTCGTGGTGGCTGCCGACAAGGGCACGGCGACTTTCTCCGATATCGCGAACGGCGTCGCAGGCGAGTATCGATACTGGCTCGGCGATGCGTTCGCATCGGGCGGCTCGGCCGGCTACGACCACAAGAAAATGGGCATCACCGCGCGCGGCGGGTGGGAATCGGTGAAGCGCCATTTCCGTGAACTCGACGTCGACATCCAGAACCAGGATTTCACCGTGGTCGGCGTCGGCGACATGTCGGGCGACGTGTTCGGCAACGGCATGCTGCTCTCCGAACATATCAAGCTGCTCGGCGCCTTCAATCATCTGCACATCTTCCTCGATCCCGATCCGGATCCGAAAGCGAGCTTCGCCGAACGCAAGCGACTGTTCGATCTGCCGCGCTCGGGCTGGAGCGACTACGATCCAAATCTGATCTCGGCGGGCGGCGGCGTGTTCGACCGCAGCGCCAAGACGATCGCGGTCTCGCCTCAGGTCAGGGCGGCCTTCGGCCTCGATACCGACAGCGTCTCGCCGATCGATCTGATCCGCGCGATTCTCAAGACCAAGGTCGATCTGCTCTGGCTGGGTGGCATCGGCACCTATGTGAAGGCGACGTCCGAAAGCCAGGTCTCGGTCGGCGACCGCGGCAACGATGCGCTCCGGATCAATGCCGAACGCTTGCGCTGCCGCGTGGTCGGCGAGGGCGCCAATCTCGGCTTCACCCAGCGCGCCCGCATCGCCTATGCGCAGGCCGGCGGCATGATCAACACCGATGCGATCGACAATTCGGCCGGCGTCGATTGCTCGGATCACGAGGTCAACATCAAGATTCTGCTGAACGGGCTGGTCGATGCCGGCGATCTCACCGTGAAGCAGCGCGACAAACTGCTTGAGGCGATGACCGATGAAGTGGCCGAACTGGTGCTGCGCGACAATTACCTGCAGACCCAGGCGATCAGCATCTGGCGCAAGAACGACTGGCTCAGACTCGACCAGCAGGGCCGCTTCATGCGCGCCCTCGAACGCTCGGGCCAGCTCGACCGCGGCCTCGAATATCTGCCCGACGACGAAACCATCCAGGAGCGAATTGCACTGCGCCAGGGCCTGACGCGGCCCGAACTCGCGATCCTGCTCGCCTATGCGAAAATCTCGCTCTATCACGAGCTGTTGCCCTCGGACCTGCCCGACGATCCGCAACTGGTCGACGATCTGGTGCGCTATTTTCCAACGCCCCTGCAGCAGCGCTACCGCGACGCGATCCCCCAGCACCGGCTGCGGCGCGAGATTATCGCGACGGTCGTTACCAACAGTCTGGTCAATCGCGTCGGCCCGACTTTCCTGCATGTGATGAAGGAAAAGGCCGGCTGCGACGCGGCCGCGATCGCGCGCGCCTACGCGATGACGCGTGCCGTGTTCGATCTGCGCAGCTACTGGAGCCAGATCGAGGCGCTCGACAACAAGATACCGGCGAGCGTGCAGATCTCGATGCTCGACACGACGGTCGATATCGCCGAGGCCGGCACGATCTGGTTCCTGCGCAATGCGCGCGGTGCGGCCGATCTGCCCGGCGGGATTGAGGTCTATCGCAACGGCATCGCCGAGCTGGCGGCGACGCTGGGGCGGGTCGGCACCAACGAGGATCGTGCCGAGATCGAACAGCGTGTCGTCACCTATCGGCGCGACGGCGTGCCGGAAGATCTGGCGCGCCGCATGACCGCACTCGACCGGCTGGGTTCCGGCCTCGACATCGTCGAGATCGCAAACCGCGGCGGCCACAAGCTTGCCGACGTCGCGCAGATCTATTTCCTGGTCGGCGACCGGTTCCATCTCGACTGGCTGCGGCGTGCCTCGCGGGAGGTCAATCTGGATACGCATTGGGACCGGATGGCAGTCGCGGCCGTGATCGACGATCTCTATCTGCATCAGCGCGAACTGACGCACGGCGTCCTCGCCAACGGCGCCGCCGCCGACGCGGAACCGGTTGATCGCTGGATGAGCGAGCGTGCGATTGCGGTGCGGCGTGTCGAGACGTTGTTTGCCGAGCTGCGTCATACCGGCGGCTTCGATCTTGCGAAGCTGGCGGTCGCCAACCGCGAACTGCGCGCGCTGACCGATTCGTGATGGCAGCTTGATGAGCGTCAACAACACGGCCGTCCCGCCCCGCGCGAACGCCGCGGAAACCGGAAAAGCGCGCACCCGGGCCCGCGCCGCGATTGCCGCCTGGTGCCTGTACGATTTCGGCAATTCCGCCTTCCCGACGGTGATCGTCACCTTTTTGTTCGGCGCCTATGTCGCGCGCGCGGTCGCGCCCGATATCGAAACCGGTACGGCGGCCTGGGGCCATGCGATGACGATCTCGGGCCTTGCCGTTGCACTAATGAGCCCGATCGTCGGCGCGATCGCGGATGCCGGCGGACGGCGCAAACCGTGGATCGCGATCCTGACCGCGATTGCGGTCGTCGCAACGGCGCTGCTCTGGTACGTGCAACCCGATCCCGGCTCGCTCGCCTTCGCGCTGATCGCCGTCGGCATCGCGAGCTTCGGCTTCGAACTCGCGCTGGTTTTCTATAACGCGATGCTGCTGCAGGTGGCGCCGCCCGCTTCGATCGGGCGCGTCTCCGGCTGGGGCTGGGCCGCGGGTTATGCCGGCGGGCTGCTCTGCCTTGCGGTCTCGCTGGTCGTCTTCGTGCAGGCCGATCCGGCACCGTTCGGGCTCGACATGGCGATGGCCGAACCGGTGCGCATCGCCGGCCCCCTGGTTGCGCTCTGGTTTGCGCTGTTCGCACTGCCGCTGTTTTTTTTCGTACCCGACCGCCGCCCGACCGGCCGCGGCTTTGCCAATGCGGCGAGCGTCGGCGTGCTCTCGCTCTGGGCGACGCTGCGCCAGGTGCGCCGGTACGGCAACGCGGCGCGGTTTCTTCTGGCGCAGATGCTTTATCTCGACGGGCTGCACACCTTGTTCGTGTTCGGCGGCATCTACGCCGCCGGCAGTTTCGGCATGAGTTTCGACGAGATCCTGATCTTCGGGGTGCTGCTCAATGTCGCCTCGGGCATCGGCGCCGTCGGCTTCGCCTGGATCGACGATCATATCGGTTCGAAGCCGACCATCGTCATCGGCCTCATCGCGCTCATCGCGCTCGGCATCGCGATCCTGCTGGTGACCGACAAGACCTGGTTCTACATGCTTGCGATTGCGATCGGCATTTTCCTGGGGCCCGTCCAATCGGCCAGCCGCTCGATGATGGCGCATCTGGCGCCGGTCGAGCTCGCGACGCAGTTCTTCGGGCTGGCAGCACTCGCCGGCAAGGCGACGGCGTTTATCGGACCGATGATGGTCGCCTGGCTGACGATCGGTTTCTCGAGCCAGCGCGTCGGCATGGCGACGATCCCGCTGCTGCTCGGCATCGGGCTCCTGCTGCTGCTGACGGTCAGGATGCAGAAGCGGGAGATCGGGGATGCGCCGGCGCCGTAGCCGGGCGCCACATCAGCCGCGATAGGCGACCAATATCGCACCGCCGGCGATCAAGACGATGCCGAGCCAGTTCGATCCTGAAAGATGCTCGCCAAGAAAGATCGTGGCGAACACCGCCACCAGCACGACGCTGAGCTTGTCGATCGGCGCGACGCGCGCGGCATCGCCCATCTTGAGCGCGCGGAAGTAACAGAGCCACGAGGCGCCGGTCGCGAGGCCCGAGAGTGCGAGCATCAGCCAGGTCTGATGCGAGACAGCCGGCCATGGCCGGAAATGTCCCGTCGCCAGCAGGATCGCGGCCAGCACGACCAAGATGATGATGGTGCGGATGAAGGTCGCGAGATCGGGATCGATCTGATCGACGCCCGCCTTGGCGAAGATCGCGGTCAATGCCGCGAATGTCGCCGAGAGAACAGCCCAGAACTGCCAGTGCAGCAGCATCGATTTCATCGTCGCCTCCTTGCGGCCGGCGCTTCGATAGCCGGGGCGCGCCTAGTGCCGGAAATGGCGGATGCCGGTCATCACCATCGCGAGCCCGGCTTCGTCCGCCGCCCTGATAACCTCGTCGTCGCGCATCGAACCGCCCGGCTGGATGACGGCGGTTGCACCCGCGTCGATCGCCGCCTGAAGCCCGTCGGCAAAGGGAAAGAACGCATCGGATGCGACGACGGACCCTTCGGTACGGCTGGCGCTTTCGCCGGCCGCACGCTGTGCCTCGCCTGCTTTATGCGCAGCGATGCGCGCCGAATCGACGCGGCTCATTTGCCCGGCGCCGATGCCGACTGTCGCGCCATTCTTCGCATAGACAATGGCATTCGATTTGACATGCTTCGCGACGCGAAAGGCGAACAGCAGATCGTCGAGTTCGCGTGTCGAGGGCTGGCGCTTCGTCACGCAGTTGAGGTCACCGCGCGCGATGCGGCCCCCATCGCGCGATTGCAGCAGGAATCCCCCGGCGAGCGACTTGAAGGCGAGACCCGGTGCTGCCGGATCCGGCATGCCGCCGGCCGTCAGCAGCCGGAGATTACCCTTGGCGGCGAAGACCACCTTTGCGTCGTCGGCGATCTCGGGCGCGATCACCACTTCGAGAAAGAGCTTGGTGAGTTCTGCAGCCAGTGCCGCGTCAAGCTTTCGGTTGACCGCGACGATGCCGCCGAACACACTGACCGGATCGCAGGCCAGCGCCCGCGCCCATGCCGAAGCGAGATCCTCGCCTTCCGCGACGCCGCAGGGATTGGCATGTTTGACGATCGCGACCGCGGGTCGCTCGAACTCGGCGACCAGCTCGAAGGCCGCGTCGGTATCGTTGAGATTGTTGTAGCTGAGTTCCTTGCCCTGAAGCTGCGTCGCGGTCGCGACACCAGGCCGCGCATCCGCCGTGCGGTAAAAGGCGGCCTGCTGATGCGGGTTCTCGCCATAGCGGAGCGCAGCCGCACGCCGTCCGGCGATCGTCACGCGCTCGGGCAAAGAATCTTTTTCCTGTTGCGCCATCCAGGTTGCGATTGCGGCATCGTATGCGGCTGTATGCGCATAAGCCTGCTGTGCGAGTTTGCGCTTGAGCGCATTGTCGATCGCGCCGCCGCCCGCGCGCATCGCCGCGATTACCGCGTCGTAATCGGCCGGGTCGGTGACGATCGCAACGAATTCATGGTTCTTCGCCGCCGCGCGGATCAAGGCCGGGCCGCCGATGTCGATATTCTCGACGCAGGTTTCGCGGTCGGCCCCTTTCGCGACGGTCGCCTCGAACGGATAGAGGTTGACCACCACCAGATCGATTGGTGCGATGTCGTGCTTCTCCATCGCGGTGCGATGCTCTTCATTGTCGCGGCGCGCGAGGATGCCGCCATGGATTGCCGGATGCAGCGTCTTGACGCGCCCGTCCATGATCTCGGGAAAACCGGTATGGGCGGCGACTTCGGTGACCGCGATGCCGGCATCGGCGAGCGCTTTCGCGGAGCCGCCGGTCGAGAGAATTTCGACGCCGGTTGCCGCGAGGAAGCGGCCAAGCTCGACAAGGCCAGTCTTGTCGGAAACCGAAACCAGCGCGCGCGCGATCTTCGTCATGTCACGTCCGCCGCTTCTCCGGCATGAGCCGCCACAGATAGCGCTGCAGCATCCACATCAGCGCGAGCATGCCGGCAAGCGCCGCCATCGTTTCGCCGCGCGCGGCACCGAGGGCGAGCACGATCGTCACCGTGCCGGCGAGGAACGTCGCCATCAGCATGCGGCGGCGATCGCGGCCGCGGCGTTCGGCTTCGACATAGAGGCCGTGCGCCCGCTCGTCGTCTTTGCGCTCGGGCCCGCGTTCGGCTGCTGCCGCGTGCATGAGCCAGATCGCGACTTCGAGCGCGGCCGGTGCTGCAAGGATCGCTGCCGGCACGTAAAGCCCCTGCAGCGCGAGATCGCCGAGCAGCCAGGCGGTCACCACCGCGACGGCATCCCGCGCCGCGTTCGGCATCGCCTTGTTGCCGAACGGTTTGCACATCAGCAGCATGCCGAGAACGATGCCGGCGATCAGGGTCGGCAGGTTGATCTGTGCGCCCCAGAGCAGCCGGTCGGCGGCAAGTGCCGCTACGCCGAGCAGCACGCAAACGAGCTGCGCGCCGCTGACGCCGGCGACGCGGTTGGTTTCCGCGCCGGCCGCGACGAACACGATCATGGCCATTGCCACCGCAACGAAAGTCGCTATCCCCGCGGTGTCGCCGAGCGCGCCCTCATGGACGAGTGCCAGCAGCAGGATCGCAGCAGCCGTCGCGACCAGGCGCGTCGTCCAGGCCCGCATGGCATCGGGATCGATGCCGCCCGCCAGCGGGAC
>JBBDMS010000035.1:0-20227 GCA_040878185.1 Dongiaceae bacterium
GGTCAACTGGGATCCGGTCGACCAGACCGTGCTGGCGAACGAACAGGTGATCGACGGAAGAGGCTGGCGCTCGGATGCGCCGGTCGAGCGGCGCAAGCTCGCGCAATGGTTCTTCCGGATCACCGCCTATGCCGAGGATCTGCTGCAGTCGCTCGAAAACGATCTCGAACGCTGGCCGGCGAAAGTCCGGTTGATGCAGGAGAACTGGATCGGCAAATCGCGCGGCGCCTTCATCGATTTCGCGATCGAGGGTCGCTCGAAGAATTCGCCCGAAAAATTACGCGTGTTCACGACGCGACCCGATACGCTCGACGGCGCAACCTTCCTCGCGCTCTCGCCGCATCATCCTCTCGCAACCGAACTCGCCGCATCCGATCCAAAGCTCACGGCCTTCATCGCCGAATGCGATCGCGTCGGCACGTCGGAAGCGGCGATCGAGCTTGCCGAGAAAAAAGGCTATCGCACCACGCTCGCCGGCAAGCATCCCTATCTACCGACCGGCCTGCCCGTCTTCGTCGCGAATTTCGTGCTGATGGATTACGGCACCGGTGCAATTTTCGGCGTGCCGTCAGGCGACCAGCGCGACCTCGACTTCGCGCGCAAATACGAGCTGCCGGTGATCGAAACCTACCGGCCGCTCGATTCGCGCGATCCGACGCCCGACGAGATCGAACGCTACCAGGCGAAGTTCGACGAGAACCCGGTTGTCTCTATCGGCAACGGCACGAAGCGCGAGAGCCTGTTCCACATCGCGCGCACCGCTTTTGTCGACAAATCGGATACGCAGAAGGTCCGCTACACCGCCGCCGGCTTCATGAAAGAGCGCGAGGTGACGCCGATCGTCGCGATCGAGAAGGCGATCGAATGGCTCGAGAAGAACGGCCACGGCGAAGGCACGATCCAGTACCGGCTGCGCGACTGGGGCGTCTCGCGGCAGCGTTACTGGGGATGCCCGATTCCGGTGATCCATTGCGAGGCATGCGGCATCGTGCCCGTGCCCATGGATCAGCTTCCAGTCGAGCTGCCCGAGGATGTGACCTTCGACAAGCCCGGCAATCCGCTCGACCATCATCCGACCTGGAAGCATGTCGCCTGCCCGACCTGCGGCGGGAATGCGCGGCGCGAGACCGACACGTTCGACACGTTCATGGAATCTTCCTGGTATTTCGCACGCTTCTGCTCGCCGCGCGCGCCGACGCCGACCGAGCGGTCCGACGTCGATTACTGGCTGCCGGTCGACCAGTATGTCGGCGGCGTCGAACATGCCGTGCTGCATCTGCTCTATGCACGTTTCTATACCCGCGCGATGCGCGCCGGCGGCCATGTCGCCGTCGACGAGCCGTTCGAAGGTCTGTTCACCCAGGGCATGGTCTGCCACGAGACCTATCGCGACGAAGCCGGTAACTGGCTGCTGCCGCAGGAGATAGAAAGAACGGGCGAGCAGGCGGTCACGATCGACGGGAACCGGCCGGTCGAGATCGGCCGGTCCGAGAAGATGTCGAAATCGCGCAAGAACGTGGTCGACCCGGCCAACATCATCGAGGTCTACGGCGCCGATACCGCGCGCTGGTTCATGCTCTCCGACAGCCCGCCCGAGCGCGACCTCGAATGGACCGAATCGGGCGTCGAGGGCGCGTGGCGTTTCCTGCAGCGCGTCTGGCGCATGGTCGACGACGCGGCCGATGCGCTGCCACCCGCGAACAGGGATGGGGTCGGTGCCGCGATGCCCGCCGATCTGTCGGCCGCGGCGACCGAACTGCGGCGCGCGACCCACAAGACGATCAAGGGCGTCAGCGAAGACATCGCGCGCTTTCACTTCAACAAGGCGGTCGCGCGCATCCACGAGCTGGTCAACCGGCTGCAGGCGGAAAATTCCAGCGACGCCGGCATTCATCATGCGCGGCGCGAGGCGCTCGAATCGCTCACGCTGCTGATACAGCCGATGGTGCCGCATCTTGCCGAGGAACTCTGGAGCCGGCTCGGCCACCAGACATTGCTCGCCGCCGACGTCGCCTGGCCGGTGGCGGAAGCCGCCCTCACGATCGACGAGGCGGTGACGATCGCGGTTCAGGTCAACGGCAAATTGCGCGCGACCATCGAACTGCCGCGCGACACCGCGAGCAACGAAGCGGAAGCGGCGGCCCTCGCCGATCCCGCGGTCCAACGCGCCATGGAAGGAAAGGCGGCACGCAAAGTCATCGTCGTGCCGAACCGGATCGTCAATGTCGTGGTCTAGACGGAAATTTCTCGCCAGCGCCGCGTCGTTCGCCGCGCTCGCCATTTTGCTGCCGCTCGCCGGCTGCGGCTTCAAGCCGCTTTACGGCTATCAGGACGATCCGACCGGCGGCGCCCCCGCGCGCCTTGCCGAGGTCAAGATCGTTCCGATCGCCGAGCGTTCCGGCCAGCTTCTCTATATCGATCTGCGCGAGCGGATCAATCCGCTCGGCGTGCCGGACGATCCGCGCTGGGTGCTCGATATCGACCTGATCGAACGGCAGGAAAACCTGCTGATCGCGCGCGACGAGACGGCGACACGTACCAACGTGCTGCTGCGCGCCGAGTTCACCCTGACGCGCCTGGTCGACAACGCGGTCGTCCTGAACGGTGCCTCGCAGGTGAGCGTCGGCTACAACATCCTCGACAACCAGTTCGCCACGATCACCTCGGAACAGGACGCGCGCGCGCGCGGCGTGACCCAGATCGGCAACGATATCGCAACGCGGCTCGCGGTCTATATGTCGGATCAGCAGCCGGCCCCAGCCCCGTGACGATCGGTGCCGTGACGCGCACCGGCGCGATCGCATTTTCTCGGCGCATCGCCCGATGAAACTTTCCGGCCGCGCGATCGACCGGTTTCTCGCATCGCCCGATCCCGCGGTGGTCGCCGTCGTGGTTTACGGCCCGGATGAAGGGCTGGTGCGCGAACGGGCCGATCGCCTGGTCACCCTGATCGCCGGCGATCCGAAGGATCCCTTCCGCGTCGCCGAACTGCCGGGGAGCGCCATCGAAACCGATCCGGCGCGGCTTGCCGACGAGGCCGACCAGCTTTCGATGACCGGCGGCCGGCGTGTCGTGAAACTGCGCGAGGCCGGCGACGGCGTCGCGAAGGCGCTGCTCGCCTGGCTCGATGAAGGCGCCCCGGCCGGCAAGGGAAAGACCGAGAGCGGCGGCTTCGTCGTGATCGAGGCCGGCGAACTTAACGCCCGTTCGGGCCTGCGCAAGATCGCCGAGGGCCATCCGCGCGCCGCAGCGCTGCCCTGCTATCGCGACGAGATCGCCGGGCTGCAGAAACTCGCGCGCGACAAGCTGAAAGCCGACGGTCTCGATATCGCGGCCGACGCGCTGCAATGGCTCGTAACCCATCTCGGTTCGGATCGCGCGGTCACGATGGCCGAGCTGGAAAAGCTCTCGCTCTACAAACTCGGCGGCCAAAGGGGAGAACAGGGTACCGGCACGCGGGTCGAACTCGCCGACGTGCTTGCGGTCGTCGGCGATTCGGCCGATCTCGCGCTCGACGATCTGGTGCTCGCGCTCGGCGACGGCGATTTGCCCGGCCTCGAACGCGCGATCTCGCGCAGCTTCGCCGAAGGCGCCAATCCGGTCACCATCCTGCGCGCCTGCGGCCGGCATTTCCTGCGCCTCCAGCTCGTGCAGGGGATCGCAAAAGAGAGCAATGTCGAAACGGGGCTGCGCAGCCTGCGCCCGCCACTGTTCTTCAAGACCGCCGACCGCTTCAAAGCCCAGCTCGGGCGCTGGCGCGAACCGCTGCTGGCGGACGCGCTCGCGCGCATCGTCGCCGCCGAACGCGACTGCAAGCGCACCGGCTTTCCCGTGCAGACGATCTGCCATCGCGCGCTGATCGATATCGCGTCCCTGATCCGCGTCGCGACCCGCAAGGCGGGATAGGCGCGACGTGATCGTCTATGTGACCACGCGCATGGGCCGGCGTGCGATCACCGAATCCTACCCGCTATTGCCGCGCGATCTGCGCGACCGTATCCGGTATGTGACCTACGTCGAGCTGGAGCGCCAGCACTCGCTGCCGCTCGCGACCTATATTTTCGCCGATATCGAGCGGTTGCTGCCGCCGACCACCGAACGCGCCGCCGCGATCTGGGAACGCCTCGCCGCGTCGGGCGAGCCGGTGCGCCTGCTCAACCATCCGACGCGCTCGTTGACGCGCACGCGCCTGCTGCCGACTTTGTTCCGCGACGGCATCAACGATTTCACCGTGCATCCGGCGGATGCGCCGCCGCCGCCGTCCATCCGCTATCCGGTATTTCTGCGCGGCGCCGAGGATCATAACGGCGCGCGCAGCGAGCTGATCCACGACGGCGCGATGCTCGAAAGCGAATTGCTCCGCGTCGAGGCATCGGGCCTGCGGCGCCGGCATTGCCTGATCGTCGAGTTTTGCGACACCGCCGACGCGCAGGGCATCTATCGGAAGTACGATGCCTATATCGCCGGCGATCGCATCCTGCCGACCGACATTTATATGTCGTCGCGCTGGATGCTGAAATGGAACAACAGCCGCCAGTTCGATGGCGCGCCGATGTCGCCGGCGGCAATGCTCGGCGAGGAAATCGCATTCCCACGCGATTTCGCCCATGCCGACCAATTGCGCGCGATCGCGCGGCGCGCCGCGATCGATTACGGGCGGATCGATTTCTCCTGGCTCGGCGACCGCATCCAGATCTGGGAGATCAACACCAACCCCGATCTGGTGCTGCCCGATCTGTACGAACCCGCCCACCGTGCGAGCGACTACGGGCAGCAGGTTCTGCCCGGGATCCTCGAGTCGGTTTTCGCGATGCTGCGGTCGCTCGATTGCGATGGCGATCCGAAGATCCGGATTCCGATGCGCCCCGGGGTCGCCGCGCTTGTATCTCCCGGCGTCGCGGCACCCTAGGCCGTATCGCTCTTGTGCGGCGCGACAGGCGAATGGTTACGCCGGGAATCGGATCGGGGTTCGTTTCAGGACAGGTGACACCCGCATGATCGTTTACGTGACGACAAGACTGGGCTGGCGCGCGATCGCGGAGTCGCTGCCGCATCTGCCCCGCGATCTGCGCCGAAGCTTCAGGCTCACGACCTATGGCGACCTCCAGAAGCGGATCTGGCTGCCGCTCGCAACCTACATCTTCGCCGATATCGAACGGCTCGCGCCCAAAACGGCCGAGCGCGCGGCGTGCGTCTGGGATGCGCTCGCTTCGTCGCGCGAGCCGGTTCGCCTGTTCAATCATCCGACCCGTTCGCTATCGCGCGCGAAACTGCTGCAAACCCTGTTTCGCGCCGGGCTCTCTGCTTTCTCTGTGTCTCTGTGGTTCGATCTTCTACCGCCTTGCCGGGTATCGGGCTTCCCTTTTCCCTGCTATTGGCATAAAATACATAGAATATGAATTTGGCAGGAATAAGCCCATGGCGACCGTCACCTCGGCCGAACTCCAGAGAAAGCTAGGCGAAATTCAGGATCGGGCGCTGCGCGAGCCGGTCACGGTGACCCATCATGGAAGGCCGCGGCTGGTCATCCTCTCGGCCGACGAATATCGCCGGCTGCGCCGCCGGGACCGCCAGGCATTGCCGATCGACGCGCTGTCGCCTTCCGACCTCGCCGCGATCGCCCGGGCCGAGGCGCCGGCGAGCCACGCCCTGCTCGATCGCGAACTCGACCAAGTCTGAGCGATCCGGACCGGGCACGAGGGGACCGCACCCGTCATGGCACTGCCCAAGCCGCATCCGGGTCTGGTCATCGCCTATGACTATCAGTGGCACGACCGCAGCCTTGCCGGGCGCGACGCCGCATTGACCGAACGGCCGCCGGGCGCCGTGGTGCTGGCTGTCGCCGACCAGGCGGGCGAACGGCTCGTCACCGCGGCGCCGATTGCAACTTTTCCGCCGGCCGATCCGCGCGATGCGGTCGAGCTGCCGCGCGCGACCTGTCGGCGTCTCGGTCTCGATGCCAAGACCGGAGGCGGGACCGGGGGCGGCCCCGGGGACAGCCCCAAGGACAACAACGACGCAAGCGATGTGCGGAACTTCGTCATCGTCAGCGAGGTCAATCGCTTCGTCTGGCCCGGCCCCGATCTGCGTCCGGTCGCGACGCGCAGCGCGAGCGCGTTTGTCTACGGCGTGCTGCCGCCGCGTCTGTTCAAGCGCATCACCGCGCAACTGATCGGGCGCTGGCACGCACGCGATCCGGAATGACGCGACGCACCATCCTTCACCGCCGAAGGTGAGATCCCTGCGCATTCCTTGTTTGGCTCGGCATTGCCAATATTGATTGTCATTGCCGAGCTTGACCCGGCAATCCATCGCAGTTCCAGACTCGGAACAAGAATGTTCGCTATGAACCGTGTATCGGCGCGGTGAATCGCCGGGTCTTCGCCCGGCGATGACGAGATAAAGTTTGCCTCATCCCTAGGCACGTCGCGCGCTGAAGCATCGATTATGTTATCGTCGCATGAGGGAACGACACCGCGAATCGGGGGAGACGCGCCATGCTCGAAAGCCTGATCGGAGAGGGAGTAGGCGCGCTCGCGATTGCCGCGATCGCCGGTCTCGCCTGCGGTTTTCTCAATACCGTCGCATCGTCCGGTTCGGCCGTGTCGCTGCCGATCCTGATGATGATCGGACTCGATCCGATCACCGCGAACGCAACCAATCGCATTCCCGTGTTGATCGGCGGCGTCTCCGCCACCGCCAGTTTCCATCGCCGCAAGGTGATGCCCTGGGGCCTCGCGCTCAAGGTGAGCGCGCCGGTGACGATCGGTGCCATCGGCGGCGCGTTGCTCGCGGAGTGGCTGCCGAGCCGCGAGCTCGGGCTCGTCATTACCGGTGCGGTGCTGCTCGCGCTGCTGCTGCTGTTCACCAAGGTGAAGAAGATCCTCGAGACGGCGACGTCCGACACGATCCGCTTCGGCATGCGCGAGATCCTGGTGTTTCTCGGGATCGGCGCGTGGCTCGGCTTCATCGTGCTCGACGGCGCGACCTACATGCTGCTGGTCCTCGTGTTGATGGTCGGTGCGGCGCTGGTGCCGGCGAATGCGATCAAGAGCGCGGTCCTGGTGCCGACCTCGATCGTCGCGATCGCGATCTTCATCTGGAAGGGTCACATCGACTGGGAGTTCGGTGCGGCGATGGCGCTCGGTTCGATCGCCGGCGGCATTCTCGGTGCGCAGCTCGCGACCTCGGCGAATGCGCGCAAGTGGATCTTCCGGCTGCTGGTGTTTGTGATTGTCGCCGAGCTGGTACATCTCGCGATCCATTATCTGGGCGAGACCGTCTAGCGCGCCGATCGATTCGCGAGGGGCACAAACGACACTCGCGCCCGAGCCCCGGGGCGGCTTCGCCGCGGCACCGGCCGCAACCGTGGGCCGCACCCCTCCGATCCGTCTTGGCGACGCACACTTCCAGACCCCCGCGGGCGCGCCGAAACGGCCCGCGCAACCCGCGATCTGCCAGGCGACGGGGCTTCAAGACCCCCGCCGGCCGAAAACCGGGCCGGCCTGCCGATCGTCGGATGAATGTGGTTTGCCGCGGCAACGGCCGTCACCCGGCCTCGCGCGTTTCCGAGAATCCGCAGAAATCTGCCGTATTTGTGCGATGTGAACGAGCGCACACAGCTATGTGTCGCAACGGACGTATATGTACCGATGCAGGGATGCTTTCGGCCGGCAGGCGACCAACTATAGGCGTCGCACTGGCGTGTCGCCCGGCCGGACCCTGTCCCGGAAGGCGGCACGAGACAGCGGATGCGCTGCCGTCCGGTTCGGGGTCGTGCTTCGGCGACGGTCAATGCAGACGGATCGCGCCGAGACCCGGAACAGGCTGGCCAGCGTTCAGGGGCGCGGGATCCGGGGCCGGGTTCCGCGCCCCGCCCTTTTGTGGGGTATGGCATCTGAACGGGATGCCGCCCGGGAGACCGGCCGCCGCGGGCTCGCCGAGAGCGGCAAGGCTTGGGCGCAATCCCTGAGCCGCCGATGGTTTCCGGCGATCCGCCCGGCCCACACATCACCCATTATTGACGGTCACTGCCCCCGAACCCCGCCCGATCTGGCAGGTGCGTTTTCGGCGACTCGGGGCTGCCGGTGAACAATCCGTACCGCGCGATCCGGTGGCGACAGCGCTGGCAGGCGGGTGATCCCACGTTTACATTCGGCCTTGGTGCCTGGGGCCGGTTTCGGACGTTTGGCTTGGGGGCGTCGGCTGGTACCGGCCGGCGATCCCAGCATCTCAGGGCCATTCATCCAGCGCGGCTATTCCCGTTCCAGGGTGCCGACGGTGCGGCCCGCGCGGTCCCTCAGGACGAATCCGCTTCCGTAGGCGTCCGGCTTCAGGATTCCGATCGTCTGTCCCGCGCGATCGCGCAGCACATACCCGCTCCCGTAAGGATCGGGCCTGAGCGTTCCGATCGTCTGACCCGCGCGATCCCTGGCAACCAGATCCTCGGCGTCGGCCGGCGCGAGCAATCCAAAACCGAGAAAGACGATGGCAATGACAGTGCGCGCAAAAATAACCGGCATGACGGCAGGACCTCGCGTTGTTCCTCACCAGAACCTGCACGATCGGGGAACGGGATTCCTGCGCAAGCGGGGGATGGCTTGGGAGGACACGGCCGACAATTCGACCGATGCTCCGCTCACCGAGCGCCGGAGGAAACGCGCCGATCGGAATCGGCAGGCGGGCGTTGCCAATCAAACGCGATCGTTCACCGATCGACGCCGTGCGGACGGCCCTTCCTACCGCAACTTCTCGATCAGCCCCAGCAACCTTCCGCGCGTTCTTGAGCGGGGCGATCGCACGATGGTTCATTACTGAGAATTATTTGATAGCCAACCAAATCTTTTAAGGATTGCCACTAACAATGGATTCTACGAAAGGCTCGCAAGAAGTGATCGAGCTTCTGCCTTTTCTGCATGGTTGGCCGTTGATTGGTCAATTGCAATGTTAAGTTTTTCCATATCATCAATATTCTGAACATTGCCTTTGCCGATTTGAACGTTTGACGAACTATGCACGTTGATACTGTGATCGATAACAACGGAAATGGGAGGTTTCGCTTCGCCTTCGACCACATCAACGCCGAAGCTCGTGATCCTTGCCACGCCCAACCCTCCAACGACTGGGCGCCACATAACAAGTCTGCTTTCGTTCAATTGCTCAAAGATATTGTGGAGCACATTTTCGTTTGCTTCCGGCATATTGAAACTCTGATCTACATTGATCAGGTCGCTCGTGTGTCGAAGATCGTATAGTGTCTTGAGCACCATACCCCTTATCTCATTGTCGCGCATTTTTCGGTTTTCCTTTTGATCCGAGTGCGCAGGTAATTCCTATCAGCGAACGAGATCGGCAAGGTGGAAGGGACTCGCCCCATTGCCGTGAAGCATGATGATCTGATTCGGTTCCGAAGCGAACCAAGCGAAGGATCCCCACGCTAAACCTGAAACAGTCTTCCGGAATCCGGTGGATTCACGATCCAAATATGCGGTCAGGAACGCGACTTGCGTGCGTTTGAATCCGGCCTCGTCAGTGAGCATTCGGAGTGCCTGTTGCCGGCGCGGAGTGATGGCGCCGTCGGTTGCAACAATCTCGACAAACACTAGCAGTATCTCGTCTATTCCGAGATCAACGAGGATCAAATCCGGTAGATTCCTGTCTGGTTTGATGTTTAGCTTGATCTTCGCGGCAAGTTTGTCATCACTGGCTACGACTTTCTTTCCGCTTTCGCTCAGCCACAAGACGCCAGGCGTATGAAGAAACCGCGGCGCAAACTGTTCGATAACGGCCTGCGCAATCTTGGAGCTCGGACCCGGCGCCAGCAGCCGGGTATCTCCATTCGGGAAAGTGACACGTAAGCCGCTACGCCCGGCGGCCGCGCCCGATTGCACCAGCGTAACGCGGGCCAAAGCGCTTGGAGAAAAATGCGCCTTTTGAAATTCCTGGAGCCGTAGATCAAGATTGCGACCGGTGATACTAGGATCAAACAAGGCTGCAAAGTCCGCTTTCAGTGCATAACGAGGTTTACTCGATGTCGTCGGCAGATCGTCGCGCGCAATCACTGCCCCGATACTTACTAGACCGTCTCGCAACGACTCGTCGCGAATTGGCTCCCGCGTGTTGTCTGCATACCATCGGATACCAGGAATCCGGAGCTTTCGATCGTAAACGCCCTTGGCATATTTCATGCGCGCTGTGGGTTCGAACTTAAGCGCTTGTTTGTCGGTCATACGATAGACATGGATTGGCGCTAGGTAACGGCCCGTGTCTTCCACCGCCCCAATGTACAGCATTGCGAATACAGTGCTGGCAGCGAGCTCACGAACACAGTAGTTGCGATTTGATATGCCCTTGGGGAAAATTTTTGGCAGCCTTTCGGCCACCAACTGGCGCGTCACATAGGGCAGAAGATCCTTCATCGCTCAAAGAATGTTGCGATAGAGTCGTTCAAAAGCAGCGTTAATTGCACCTCTGTCGCATTTCTTGCGGACCAATCGCGCCACATCTTCAAGGTTGTCAGGGCTTGGCATGGGTAACGACTCAAGCTCGTATGCCGAAACCGCAACGCTCCCACTTACGCAACGAAAAGCCCGGTCTGCAACTGTGCTGTTCAGGAAAGCAGCAAGCACATCCGCTGGAACTTTTGATCGACCCGTAATCGGCCGCAGCATGTTAAGGTGATTCTCGATGACAACGGCGCCATGTCGGCTCAATAGACTCTTCGGCAAGGCCGTAGCAATTAGTCGCCTGCTCTGTTCTTTGGCGGTCGTGCGTTGCAACAGAACGCACGGGTCACTAGTAATCAACCAATTATCTCCTTGCCGAAGCTCGAAATATGGCATGTGATTTCTCTTCTCGGCGCGCCAGATAAACCTCCCTTCCGCCGTGATGGCCTCGGCCCAGATAAGGGGTAGACGGTTGCGTCCGGGACCGTTCGCAAGCTGATCCTTGTGGCGATTCCATACTAGTGGCCCGGTGCTGACGCTGTATCCCCAATCGCGAAGCCGATGCTCCGTGGCGGTAAGTGTTTTGACAATCGGTGCCTGCGGTACGTTCCGCGGAAGGATCCAAGGCTGGGAAATGTCGGTCGGAAGCGCGAAAGTACCTGCATCCGATGTCTTGATGCGGTCTGCACGTTCGGGCCTGATTTCAGAAACAGTGACAGTAACGCTCGACGCGCCGCGTTTGTACGTTGCCAACAATGTTTCCTGCAGGACGTCGTCGAAGACACCTTTGCGAACCGATACGAAATCTATGTTAACCGGCGGTGCTTCGCATCGCAGCAACGCGCGCAGGTTCTTGAAATACTCTCCAGCGAGAAAGCTTGTTGGCGTCAGATAGGCAATCACGCCGTCGTCCTTGGTGTGATGCAGCGCCATATCGGTAAAAAGTCCGTAGAGGTTCGCATGCCCGAACAGGCTCCGCTTGTAACGCGACCTGTCGGCCGGTGCGAGCCGTACTCGGCCATAGGGCGGATTGCCGATCACGAGATCAAACCGGTCACTCGGCGAATCTTGGGCCAGACTATCACACACGGTTACGAGAACCGGGAGTCGGCGCCTGGTCTTTTGTGTGACCGGCAGGAGAACGGCATCGAGCGCAACTTGCGAGAGCCAGGCCGCGAATGGATCGATTTCGTAACCTTGCAGCCGGTTCGAAATATTCTCGATCAGGATTCGAGGACTGCATCCCGGTAACTCAGTCAGAATTCGCTGCGCTACGGGCGCGAGAAATGCGCCGCCGCCACAAGCTGGGTCGAGAACACGACAGCGCGTCCAGTCGACACCGGCGTCAGTCGCTTTCTCGATCAGACGCGCGGTAAGGGCGGGGGGCGTATAGTAGACGCCATATTCCGACCGATGTTCCGCTGGCAACATCCCGGTGTAGATCAGCCCGATATGATAGGCGGCGGTTTCGGCGTCGAGTTCCGCCGCCGCCTTTCCGAGAGTCTGGGCCAGCGTTCTGGCTGTCTCTGGCAGGCGCATAGGCTCGAATGTCTGAAAGTGCTCGCGCAGCGGAACAGCGGCATGGCCGGTCCCTGCGAGGCACCGCCACCATTCTGCAACAACGTGCTCGCAGAAGGATCGCGCGAGCGGAAGGCGTGTTGCCGCATCGCTGCGGTCAGCGAAGGTACGGGTAGCGATCCGCCCACTGCTCAGGAGTTCGTCAGGTGACGATGGATTCGCGATCGATTCGAAGGGGGTGGCGAGCTGAGCCCTCGGCATGGTTTCCCCGATCTTGCCTACGCCGGCCCATTTCGGCGCGTATAGCGAGACAATATCGTAGTATCTAGAACAAATAAAGAACAAAATACCGCAAGTAATGCAGCCTTAAATTAGACCCCCTACCGCAGCTTCTCGATCAGCCCGTCGAGCTGGTCGAGATCGGCATAGCGGATCGAAATCGTGCCGCCCTTCGCGCCCTTATGCTCGATCGAGACGCGAAGCCCGAGCCGCGACGTGAGATCGCGTTCGAGCGCGCGCGTGTCGGCATCCTTGCCCGGCGCCTTTTTGCCGGAACCGGCACCGCGCGCCTTGCGCCGTCCGCGCGCCGGATCGGCCGGCGAGACCAGCGCCTCGACCTGGCGCGCACTCAAGCCTTCGGCGACGATCTGTTTTGCCAGCGCATGCGCATCGCCGCGTCCGACCAGCGCGCGCGCATGCGCGAAACGCAGCTCGCCATTGTCGATCATCGCGCGTACCGGCTCGGGCAGCGACAGAAGGCGCAGCAGGTTCGTCACGTGCGAGCGGCTCTTGCCGAGCTCGGTCGCCAGCAGCTCCTGCGTATGGCCGAACTCCTCGATCAGCCGGCGGTAGCCTTCGGCCTCTTCGACCGGCGTCAGATCGGCGCGCTGCACGTTCTCGAGGATCGCGAGTTCAAGCGCGCCGCGATCGTCGAGCGCGCGCTCGACAATGGGCACCTCATGCAGGGTCGCTTCCTGCGCGGCACGCCAGCGCCGTTCGCCGGCGACGATCTCGTATTCGCCCGGCTTCGACGGATGCGGCCGCACCAGGATCGGCTGCAGCACGCCGTTGATCCGGATCGACTGCGCGAGCGCGGAGAGTTCCTTCTGATCGAAACGCCGGCGCGGCTGGAAGCGGCCGGGATGCAGATGCTCGATCGGTACCGATCGTGCCCCGGCGCGTGCAGCGGCGCGCGCCGCCTGCGCGGCGGGCGAGGCGGCCTCGGCGGCATCGTCGCTGCCGAGCAGCGCCGAAAGCCCGCGGCCGAGATGCCGCTTCGGCAACGGGGCGGGGGGTTTCGTTTCCTTCGCACTCATGCCGCGCACACCCCTCCATCGTCATGGCCGGGCGTGACCCGGCCATCCATTCTGGGGCCGGGCGTGATCACGGAACGCAGCATCGATGACGGTGCCAGGCACGATCCATCGCGGGGCGGCGCCATGGATTGCCGGGTCAAGCCCGGCAATGACAACTGGAAGATCGGACGGCAGACGGCGTCAATCGCGTCCGGCGATGACAAAATGGAGAGCGACGCACTCATGCCGCACCGGCGATCGTGGCATTCGCGGCCGGGTTGATTCCGCCCTCGCGCCGCAACAATTCGCTCGCGAGATGGATATAGGCCTGCGATCCGGCGCAGCGCACGTCGTAGAGCAGCACCGGCTTGCCGTAGCTCGGCGCTTCGGAGACGCGCACATTGCGCGGAATGACCGTCTCGTAAACCTTGTCGCCGAAATGCCCGCGCACGTCGGCCGCGACCTGGTCGGAGAGCGAGTTGCGCTTGTCGTACATCGTGAGCACGACGCCCTGGATCTCGAGCGCCGGATTGAGATGGCGCTTCACGCGGTCGATCGTGCCCATCAGATGCGAGAGCCCCTCGAGCGCATAGAACTCGCATTGCAGCGGCACCAGAACCGCGTCGGCCGCGACCAGCGCATTGAGCGTGAGGAGGCCGAGCGAGGGCGGGCAGTCGATAAGAATATATTCATAGAGGCTGCGCAGCGGATCGAGCGCCTCCTTGAGCCGCCGCTCGCGCCGTTCCTCGCCGACCAGCTCGAGCTCGGCACCGGTCAGGTCGAGCGAGGCGGGGATGATGTCCATGCCGGGCACGCCGGTCGGCTTTATCGCGGTCTCGCCCGGCGCCTCGCCCATGATTACCTGATAGGAGGTCACCTGGCGCGAGGGCGGGTCGATCCCGAGACCCGTTGAGGCATTTCCTTGCGCATCGAGGTCCAGAATTAAAACTTTCTTGCCGCAAGCGGCCAGAGCGGTCGCCAGATTGACCGTGGTCGTCGTCTTGCCGACACCGCCTTTCTGGTTGGCGATCGCGAGGATGCGGCTCCGGCGGCCGCCGGAGGCGGCCTCTTTGAGCGCGCCGGAGGCGGCCTCTTTGCGCGCACCGGAGGCGGCCTCTTCGAGCACCGCCGGCTCGGGTTCGTTGGCGGTCGATCCGGCGGCGCTATCGTCCGTTCTGTCGGCGGCTTGCATGGCGGATTTCCAGAATCGTGGCGCGCGGATCGGTCAGGCTCGGATGTTCGGCGAGGGTCATTGTCCAGCCTTTGTGCGCCTCGGTCAATTCGGCGGCGGCATCGGCGCCCTTCGGAAAGAGGCAAAGAGTTTCGGCACTTAGCCAGGGTTCAGCGAGCGCGAGCAGCCGGGCGAGGGGGGCGAGCGCGCGGGCCGTCACCAGGTCGGCGGGGATCGGATCGAGGCTCTCGGCCCGGGCCCGCAGGACCGTGACGCGGTCCTTCGCAGCCGGCCCCAAGGTCGCCCGGGCGGCCTCGGCGAGAAAGGTCGCCTTGCGCCCGTCCGATTCGATCAGGGTGACGACAAGATCGGGCCGCAGGATCGCGAGCACGAGGCCGGGAAAGCCGGCGCCCGAGCCGAGATCGACCAGGGTCGTGGCGCCTCCATCGGGAAGCGGGGCCGGGATCAGGGGCAGAAGCTGCGCCGAATCGAGAAAATGGCGGCGCCAGAGATCCGGCAACGTGGCCGGGCCGACGAGGTTGATCCGGGCCTGCCATTTCGCCAAGAGGGTAGCGTAACTATCTAAAATCGTTAGGAAATCGCCGTCCGTTTCACGGGAAACATTCGCCGGAAGCCCCCTGAGGAAGGCGGCGAACGCGGCCCGGCCGGGATCGATGCCGGGATCGGCGTCATCCGCCGGCCTGCTTCTCATGCGGCGGACTGTGCGGCGCCGGTGGCGCTTTTCGCACCGCTTTTCACGAAGCGGAGGAGGGCGACCAAAGCGGCCGGGGTCACGCCGGCGATCCGGGCCGCCTGGCCCAGCGTAGCCGGCCGCGCCGCACCGAGCTTCTGGCGGACCTCGTTCGAGAGCCCGCCGATCGTGCCGTAATCGAGATGATCGGGCAGGCGCAGCGCCTCGTCCTTGCGGAACGCCCGGATATCGGCCTCCTGGCGCTCCAGATAGCCGCGATAGAGGCCGTCGATCTCGAGCTGTTCGGCGATATCCGGGGCAAGCCCGCTTAGTTCCGGCCAGATCGCGGCGAGGCGGGCGAGGGTGATTTCGGGATAGCCGAGCAGGTCCGCCGCCGAGCGGCGGATCCCGTCGCGATTGACCGGAATCCCCTGATTCCGCAGGAAATCCGGGGTTTCCGAGAGCGATTCGGCCAGGTTTCGCGCCGCCGCGAGCGCCGCCTTCTTGGCCGCAAACGCCCGCGCGCGTGCCGGCCCCACGACGCCGATGGCCGCGCCCTTTTCGGTCAGCCGCTGGTCGGCATTGTCGGCCCGCAGCGACAAGCGGTACTCGGCGCGCGAGGTGAACATGCGATAGGGCTCGGCCGTGCCGCGGGTCGTCAGATCGTCGACCATGACGCCGATATAGGCCTCGGCCCGATCGATCCGGAAGGCCGGATCGGCGGCCCGATCAATTCGGAAGGATTCGCCTTGATTCACCCCGGCGCCGGCCGAACCCCCGAGCGAACCAGCCGCCAGAGCCGCGTTGATCCCGGCGAGCAGCCCCTGCGCCGCCGCCTCCTCGTACCCCGTCGTGCCGTTGATCTGGCCGGCCAGAAAAAGCCCGGAAATCCGCCGCGTTTCCAGGCTGTCGGTCAGCTCGCGCGGGTCGACATGGTCGTATTCGATGGCATAGCCCGGCCGGATCATGGCGGCGCGCTCGAGCCCGGGGATCGTCGCGAGCAGCGCCCGCTGCACCGCCTCGGGCAACGCGGTCGAAATCCCGTTCGGATAGACCGTGGGATCATCCAGCCCCTCGGGCTCGAGGAAGATCTGGTGGCGCGTCCGGTCGGCGAAGCGGACGATTTTATCCTCGACCGAGGGGCAATAGCGCGGGCCCGTGCCCTCGATCTGGCCGGAATAGACCGGCGAAAACCGCAGATTTTCGCGGATGATGTCGTGGGTCGCCTCTGTCGTCGCGGTGATGCCGCAGTCGATCTGGGGCGTTTCGATCCGGTCCCTCAGGAACGACATCGGGGTCGGCGGATCGTCGCCCTTCTGCATCTCGAGCCCGGCCCAGTCGATCGTCCGCCCGTCGAGCCGCGGCGGCGTCCCGGTCTTGAGCCGCCCGAGGCGGAATTCGAGCCGCGCCAGGGTCTCGGCGAGCCCGATCGAGGGCTTTTCGCCGTGCCGGCCGGCCGGAAACTGCTGTTCGCCGATATGAATGACGCCGCGCAGGAAGGTCCCGGTGGTGATGACCACGGCGCCCCCCCGGATCGCCGCCCCCGACCCCGTCAGAACCCCGGAAACCCGCCGGATACCGCCCTTTTCCTCGAGAATCAGATCTTCGGCCCCGTCCTCCCGGATATCGAGACCCGGCGTTTCGGCGAGCAGGCGCCGGATCGCCAGGCGATAGAGCTTGCGGTCGGCCTGGGCGCGCGGGCCGCGAACGGCCGGGCCCTTGGACCGGTTCAGCATGCGGAACTGGATGCCGCCTTCGTCGATCGCGCGCGCCATGAGGCCATCGAGCGCGTCGATCTCACGGACCAGATGCCCCTTGGCGAGCCCGCCGATCGCGGGATTGCACGACATTTCGCCGATCGTCGCGGCCGCGTGGGTCAAAAGCAGCGTTGCTGCGCCCATCCGCGCCGAGGCAGCGGCCGCTTCGGCGCCGGCATGGCCGCCGCCGATGACGATCACGTCGTAGCGGGTCGCTTCGCCCGGATATCGCGCTGCGTCGTCAAACAGGTTCGCGTCGCTCATGGTCGCGGAATGTAAGGACGGCCGGCGCCAGGGTCAAAGCGAAGCGCCGGACCGGGAGCCGGCCCCGATGTTCCACGGGAAACGGATGACGATTGATGTGCCCGTGCAGGGGGTTACGGCCCCTCGCCTCGCATCGGATAGGCCGCCGCAACGTTTGAACCTCATGGTGAGCCCCCTGAGCCCGACGAAGGGCGAACCATAAGGCCCTCATCCTTCGACAGGCTCAGGATGAGGCGTTGCAGCGCAGTCTGGGGCGGTGGCGCCCCTACTTCCCGATGCAGAAATCGCGAAAGATCACGTCGAGCAGATCCTCGACATCGACCCGGCCGGTAACGCGGCCGAGCGCGCGGACGGCGAGGCGCAAATCCTCCGCCGCGAGTTCCGGCCCGGGGGCCGCTGCCATCCTTCCGATCGCGGCCAGGCAATCCTCGAGGGCCTCGCGGTGGCGCGCGCGCGTGAGGACCGGTCTCGCTCCGCTGCCCGTGCTCCCCGATTCGAGCCGTGCCGCGACCATCGAGGCGAGCCGCTGTTCGAGTTCGGCGACGCCCTGCCCGGTCGCGGCCGAGAGCGCGACGACCGGCAGATCGGCCGGCAGTCGGGCGACCGCGTCGGGCGCGAGATCGATCTTGTTGAGGACCAGCAGCGTGTCGGGGTCGCCGGCCTCGCGCAGTTCGAGCAGGCCGGCCTGGTCCTCGGTCGCATCGAGCACACGAATGCGCAGGTCGGCCTCGTCGGCGCGCTGTCGCGCGCGTCTTATGCCTTCCTGCTCGACATCACCGATGGTTGCATCGTCCGAGGAATCGCCCGCGAAACGCGCCGCACGATTCATGCCATTATTCGGATCGTGCGCGCCGCCGGATGCGAAGTCCTGCGCGCGCGCGTCGTGTATCCCCGCCTCCCTGATGCCCTCCTCCCTGATCCCCGCCGTGTCGGCGAGCAAAACGGGATAGCCGCCGAGATCGAACGCGGCTTCGATCACGTCGCGCGTGGTGCCCGCTTCCGGTGCGACGATCGCCGCCTCGCGCCGCACCAGCAGATTGAAGATGCTGGACTTGCCGACATTGGGCGCGCCGGTCAGCACGACGCGCAGGCCCTCGCGCAAACGCTCGCCGCGATGACCGTCATCGAGATGGGCGCGGATCTCGCGCGCGAGTGCCGCGATCTCGTGCGCAACGCCGGATGCAACATCGTCGGGCAGGCCCTCGTCGGGGAAATCGATCGCCGCTTCGAGATGGGCCAGTGCGCGCACCAGCCGCTCGCGCCAGATCTCGTAGAGCCGGCCGAGCCCGCCATCCATCTGCCGCAGCGCCTGCTTGCGCTGGGCCTCGGTCTCGGCCGCGACCAGATCGCCGATCGCCTCGAGCGCGGTCAGATCGAGCTTGCCGTTGTCGAAGGCACGGCGCGCGAACTCGCCCGGCTCGGCGAGGCGCAACCCCTCGATGCGCGCGAGCAGGCCGAGCATCGCCGCCATCACCGCGCGGCCGCCATGAAACTGCAGCTCGGCCATGTCCTCGCCGGTTTCCGAGCGCGGGCCGGGCAGCCAGAGCACCAGCGCCTCGTCGATCACATCGTTGGTCGCGGGATCGCGCAGCCGCCGGAACGCGGCCTCGCGCGGGGCCGGCAGCATGTTGCGGGCGCCGCCGGCGATTGCGAGCAAAGCATCGCCGGCGCGGGGGCCCGAGAGCCGGACGACCGCGACCGCGGCGCGGCCCGATGCCGTCGCCGGCGCGTAGATCGTGTCGCGATCGGTAGTGTCGCGCTGGGCCATCCATCCCCCGCCGCAATCGCAAGGAAATGCGATGCGGCACCAGAGTTTAGCGCGTCATCGAGCGATATCGAAACGGTTGTCGGCCTTTGTTCCGAGACCGAAGCCGCAAATGGGCAATGATGTCACAATGATAATTTCCCCTCCCCTTGCGGGAGGGGGTAGGGGGAGGGGTCAACACCACCGGAACCCCCGTGATATGCTACTCTCAGTGGTGGCAGAAAAGTTTGCGCCCCACCCGGGCTCCACGCAGACGATTAAAAAGCTGCCGAATTTTTACAAACCGGGATACTGCATAGGTCATGGGTATCAACCTTGTTGTTGCCGTCACCGATGCGGATTGGTTCGCACATCTCCGGCAACTACCCAGCCTTAACGAGGCCAACTTTTGGGCTCCCTCTCCCAAAAGATTCCGTGCGCTGCAGCCGGGAGAGTTGTTTCTCTTTAAACTACATGCTCCACATAATGTAATCGTTGGTGGCGGCGTCTTCGCTTATGCAAATGTAATGCCTTGCTCTCTCGCATGGTCAGCGTTCGGCGAATCCAATGGAGCGAAGAGCGCACAGGAAATGCGCAGCCGAATTGCACGTTACCGACGGGGCGAGCAGAGTGACAAAAGTGATTTTGATATTGGCTGTCGCATACTCACGCAGCCTTTTTTCCTTGATGAGTCTGAGTGGATTGATATCCCAACCGATTGGTCACCAAACATTGTCTCCTTCAAGACCTACAACACCGATGAACCGAACATACGGATGTTGTGGGAAAAAGTATCTGGTCGCTCGACGCCGGCACTAAGCCACAGATTGGCAGAGGAAAGGCCGCGATTCGGTGAACCCTATTTACTCAGACCACGACTCGGACAGGGTGCATTTCGAATCCTGGTTACAGACACATACAACCGCAGATGTGCCGTAACTCGAGAAAGAGTCCTTCCTGCTCTGGATGCGGCGCACATACGCCCATACAGCGAGGGTGGAGAACACGAGGTGTCAAACGGGATACTACTGCGACGAGACATCCACAGCCTGTTCGATGCTGGATATGTCACCATCACCCCCGACCTGCACTTCGAGGTCAGCCGCTCGATCCAGGAAGAGTTCGATAACGGTAAGCACTACTATGCTCTTCATGGCAAATCGATTGAGCTACCTGCGAATGCCGCATGTCGACCGGATGCCAATGCATTGGCGTGGCACAATGAACAATTCAAAGGTTGAAGCGTTTTGGTTCTCAGCCGTTCCCGCCGTCCCTCATACTTTAAACAGCGTCGATGCCCCCTCCCCCTACCCCCTCCCGCACGCCGCGGTCTGCCGCGGCC